>JAJSLK010000014.1 GCA_021272165.1 Methylacidiphilales bacterium | reverse complement strand
CCCACAAAGTCGCCCTCGTCGCCGTCATGCGCAAACTCCTTATCCACCTTAACCGCATCCTCAAACCTCTCTCCCCTTGCCCGGCCTGAGCCTTTTTTAAAACACAGTTGCTCCGGGACAGGCCCTTCTTAGTGTGAACAGACCTTCAAGGCTTGGCGGAAGAACTCCATGGTCCGGCTTTGGCCGGGCCGTGGGGCTGCTCAAGTTCAAGCAGATGCTTGCCTAAATCCATTCCGATCTTGCCCCGGTACCTCCGAAGAAAGAGATGATGCCACACGTACCGCTCTAAAATCCGTTGCAATTCCGCCCCATCTCCAGCACGATGGTTCATAGCCTATGGAATCGGAGCTTTTGTCTGTCACTTTACCTGAAAACCTCTCACCTGCTTTAGCCCAAAAGCTCAAACAACTCGCACCCGGAACCTACTGCCAGCATCGCAGTTGGGGGTTTGGCCGCATCAAGGAATGGAATAACGCCAGCGAAAGCGTCCTTATCGATTTCAAGGGCAAGCATGGTCACGCCATGCAATTTGCCTACGCAGCCGAATCGCTCACGCCGCTGGCTCCCGACCATGTCCTCGTCCAGAAAGCCGAATCGATCGACGCTTTCCGCGAGAAGGCCAAGTCCGATCCTGTCGCTGTCATCAAGGATTGCATCCGCAGCCTTGGCCCGCAGGCCACCGCCGATAACATTCACACCCTCCTCAGCCCCGAGGTCATTCCCGCCGCCGAATACAAGAAATGGTGGGATGGCGCCAAGCGCGCACTCAAGAAAAACGGTCTCTTTTACGTCCCCGGCAAGAAAAACGAAGCCCTGCGCGAGCTCGAGGCTCCCACTGCACTGGGCGATTCCGCGTTCGAAAATCTCCGTCTCGCCAACGGCCCAAAGGCGGTCCTCACCGCTCTGACCAACGTCTCCAAGTATTGGTCCGAGATCAAGGGTGATGCCGCGCTGAACGAAGTCGCCGAAATCCTCGAGGCCACCATGGCCAAGATCCCGAAGTCTCAACTGGCCGGTCAGATCGAAATGGCCCTGGTCCGTGACGAATTCTTTGCCATGGCTGGTCGCGAAGCCGATTCGGGCACTTGGGCGGTCACCACGCTGACGCCCCAGACTGCGGGCGCTCTCAGCACGCTTCTCGATCAGCTGGCCGGTTCCCGCCAGCCCAAGCTCCTTGAGGCTCTTCGCGTTGGCCTGCCCGACGCGTGGCCCGCTCTCTTCCTCGGCCTGCTTCCCCGCGCCAATGGCCGTGTCGCCGAAGTCATCACGGAGGCCTTCCAGGCCACGGGCCGCGAGTCCGAGGTCCAGGCCTCGGTCAACCGACTCATCCGTGAGCGCAACATCACCTGCGACTTCCTCTTTTGGCTTTGTCGCACCCGGCCCGAGATTTACAGCCAGTTAATCGAGCCCCAGCTTTTCATGGCTATTCTTTCAGTGCTCGAAAAGGACCAGTTCTCCGAAATCAAGAAGGGCACCAAGCTCTACGAACTCGTCCTGGGTGATAAGGCGCTCATTGCCGCCATTCTCAAGGACGCCCCGGTCGCCGACGTCCGCGACATCACCCGCGCCATCATCCTCAGCCCCGTCTTCGAGGAACTTGACAAGCGCTCGCTTCTCGCCGCCATCATCAAGCTTTATCCCGAAGTCCAGGCCATGGTTGTCGGCACCGACAAGTCCGCCGCGCCCGAAGCCGGCCTCATCGTCTCCTGGCCGAGCCTCAAGCGCCGCCAGGCCGAGCTCGAGGACATCGTCACCAAGCAGATTCCGCAAAACAGCAAGGACATCGGCATCGCCCGCGGCTATGGCGACCTCAAGGAAAACCATGAGTTCAAGGCCGCGCGTGAAATGCAGGGCATCCTTACCCGCCGCAAGGCCGAACTCGAGCAGATGCTCGCCCGCGCCCAGGGTACCGATTTTGCCAATCCCGATACCTCCAAGGTCACGCTCGGCACCCAGGTAACGCTCAAGGACTCCGGTTCGAGCGAAACGCTCGTCTATACCATCCTCGGGGCCTGGGACAGCGATCTTTCCAAGGGAATTATCTCTTACCAGACCGCCGTGGCACGGGCGTTGCTGAACCATACCCCCGGCGAGCGGATCGAGCTTTCCACCGACGAGGGGGGCGTTCGTCACGTCATCATCGAAAAAATTGCGCCCCACCAGATCGATCTTTCCGTACCCAACTAAAACCTATTTATGAGTTGCACTACTATCACCAAAGTCATCGCGCGCCAGGTCCTCGATTCGCGCGGCAATCCCACTCTCGAGGCAGAAGTCCATCTCCACGACGGCACCAAAGGCCGCGCCATCGTCCCCTCCGGCGCCAGCACCGGCGAAAACGAAGCTCTTGAACTCCGTGACGGCGACAAGGGCAAGTTCGGCGGCAAGGGCGTCCTCAAGGCGGTTGAAAACGTGAACAAGAAGATTGCCGAGGCCCTCATCGGCCATGACAGTACCGACCAGCTCGGTCTCGATTCCAAGATGCTCAAGCTCGACGGCACCAAGACCAAGAAGAGCCTGGGCGCCAATGCCATTCTCGGCGTCTCGCTCGCCAATGCGCAGGCCGCCGCCGCTTCGGTTGGATTGCCGCTCTACCAGTATCTTGGCGGCACCAACGCCAAGACCCTCCCGGTTCCGCTGGCCAATGTCCTCAACGGCGGCGCCCATTCCGACGCCCCCATCGATTTCCAGGAATTCATGATCGTGCCCAAGGGCGCGCCCACCTTCCGGGAAGCCATCCGTTATGGCGCGGAAGTCTATCATTCGCTCAAGAAGGTACTGCACGACCAGAAGCTCGGTACCGGCGGTGGCGACGAGGGCGGATTTGCCCCGGCCCTCAAGTCCAACGAGCACGCGCTTGAGGTCATCGGCCTCGCGGTCAAGCAGGCCGGCTATGTCTTCGGCAAGGACATCTTCATCGCGCTCGATCCCGCCAGCAGCGAATTTTACGACAAGGAGACCAGGAAGTATGTCTTCAAGAAATCGGATGGCAGCATCAAGACCTCCGAGGAAATGATCGCGATTTACCAGGACTTGGCCAAACGCTATCCGATCGTCTCCATCGAGGATGGCTTGGCGGAAAACGACTGGGACGGCTGGAAAAAGCTGACCGCCGCCATGGGCAAGACCATCCAGCTCGTCGGCGATGATCTCTTCGTCACCAACGTCGAATTCCTCCAGAAAGGCATTGATCTCGCCGTCGGCAACTCGATCCTCGTCAAGGTGAACCAGATTGGTTCGCTCACCGAGACCTTCGACGCGGTCGAGCTGGCCAAGCGTCACGGCTACACCTCGGTCCTCAGCCATCGCTCCGGCGAAAGCGAGGACACGACCATTGCCGACATCGCCGTCGCGCTCAATGTCGGCCAGATCAAGACCGGCTCCTTCTCGCGCACCGACCGCCTGGCCAAGTACAACCAACTCCTCCGCATCGAAGAGGAACTGGGTGACAACGCCGTGTTCGGAGGTACGCTGAAGTAAGCTCTTCCGCTATGGCCGGCGCCCGCTTCCTTGATCCCTCCAGTGTCCCGCTCAAGCGGCAGAGCGGAGGGAACATCTGGGCGACGCTCGTTCATGTCACGCAGGGCATCACGGTCGTCCTGCTCCTTTCTGTTTTGATGCTCTTCTTCCTGCCGGTGATTCAAAAAACCCATCGCCTGCAGGAAGAAAAAGCGCATCTCCAGGACCGGATCAACGAGGAACTCGACCAGCAGCACCAGCTTCAGGTCGAAACCGAGTATATGAAGAACAATCCGGATTACATCGAGCATATCGCCCGCGACCGCCTCAACATGGGCAAGCCGGGCGAAACCATCCTCCGCTTCGATCCCTATCAGCCCGAAACATCCAACGCCAAACTCGCGCCGCCTGTCTCCAACGGCAATTAGCAGTGGGCCAGTTGTGCCCAACTTTTTTGGGGATATATGCTAAAAATGGGGATGCATTTTCGCAATTTATGCGGCAGGTTAAAACACCCTGCTGAGTTTAATATCCTGTATAAATCAGATAAACTTTCATTTGAAATCGAAATTGCCTAACTCATGGGAATGATCCCTCCGGAGACAAGCTCTCCTTCAGATCCACCCAACCCCCAACCCTGGGTCGCTGACCGCTTCAAGGTCGGGGAACTGATCGGTAGTGGCGGGCTTGGGGACGTCTATCGCGCTTGGGACCATCATTTGGACCGGGCCGTGGCCATCAAGCGTGTCCGAATGCAGGTCAACCAGGATGATCGCAAGCTTGTCGAACAGACCTGGCGGGAGGCCATGACCACCGCCTGCCTGCAGCATCCCAACATTGTCACCATTTTCGATTACGGCATCGATTCCGATGGGGCCTACGTTGTCATGGAATTGATCGAGGGCGAAACGCTGGAGGACGCCCTGGTGCGCGGTCCGCTCCAGTTCGAGGACTTCCTTTATCTGGCCCGGCAGACGCTCGAGGCTATCGTGGCCGCGCACGCGCTGGGGTTAATCCACCGTGATCTCAAGCCGGGCAATTTCATGATCTCCCGGGCGGCAGCCAGCGTTCCTTTCCAGATCAAAATCCTCGATTTCGGCCTGGCCAAATATCTTGACTGTCCCCAGCCGCAATCGATCGACCATTTCAATTCCCTCATGGGTTCCGTCCATTACATGGCGCCGGAACAATTCCAACGACTGCCCCTGGATCACCGGACTGATCTTTACTCGCTTGGCTGCATCTTCTACGAGGCGGTGACAGGGCACCCCGCCTTCGATGGCGAAAACGTCTCAGCCTTGATCGACGCGCATCTTAAGTCGACGCCCTATCCGATGAAGCAGTTGCGGCACGACATTGCGCCGCGTCTGGAGCGGTGGATTTCCCGCCTGCTGGAACGCGATCCGGCGAAGCGTCCGCCGACGGCGGCCGAGGCTTTGCGGACGTTACCGACCATGGAGCAGTGCTGCCACGATCCGGCACGGACCACGGGCAGCGTTTTCCGGAAATTTGTCCCGAATCCGCCGCTGGCATAGGCGCAGCAATCAGGGAAGCAACCGCTGCACGACCTGGCTCAGCGTCTTGCCGTCAGCCTGTCCCGCCGCCTTGGCCTGGGCCGCTTTCATCACCGCGCCCATCTGGGCCTTGCTGGTGGCGCCCACTTCGGCGATGGCTTCCTTGACCAGCGCCTCAATTTTTTCCGGGGAGAGCTGCGCGGGGAGGAAGGTGCGGAGAAATTCGAGTTCGGCCTTTTCCTTGTCGGCCAGATCGGTGCGTGCCGCCTGGATATAGCTGGCGATGGAGTCCTCGCGCTTCTTGACCTCCTTGCGGACAACGGCAAGGACTTCGACATCGGTGGGAACGAAATCGGCGCCGCCTTTTTCAATGGAGGCGTACTTCACGGCCGATTTTAACATACGGAGGACCGAGAGTTTGTCGGCCTGGCGGGCGATCATGGCAGCTTTCAGGTCGGCATCAATTTTGGCGAGGAGACTCATAAGGAACCCAGCATACAATGGTGGCAGGGAATGGCGAGCCTCGTCATAGTCACCTTTTGCGACGGATGGTGAAATCCATTTCACGATTCGTATCGGAAGGTGATATAAATGGCGAAGGGAGAGATTTTATGAAACGTATTGCTGTACTGACCTCGGGCGGGGATTCCCCCGGCATGAACCCGGCCATCCGCTCCATCACGCGGACCGGCCTTAACATGGGCCTTGAAATTTTCGGCATCCGCAATGGGTACCAGGGGCTGCTGGATGAAGAGATCGTCCCGCTCGATTTTCATGCCGTTTCGGGCCGGATCCGTGATGCGGGCACTTTCCTGCAGACGAGCCGCTGTCTCGAATTCACCAAGGAGGAGGGGCAGAAAAAGGCGTTGAGAATGCTCGAGAAATACCGCATCGACGGGCTTATCGTTATTGGCGGCGACGGCTCGCTCAACGGGGCCCGAGCCCTCCATCGTTACGGCCTGCCGGTCATCGGGCTGCCGGGGACGATCGATAACGATCTTTTCGGCACCGATATGGGTATCGGCGTCGACACGGCGCTAAACACGATCATCAGCTTGGTCGACATGATCCGCGCCACCGCCGCCTCGCACCGGCGGTGTTTTGTGGTCGAAGTAATGGGCCGCGGGAGCGGTTATCTCGCCCTGATGACCACGATTTCGACCGGCTCGCAGGTGGCGGTCATTCCCGAATACCGGATGAACCTGGAGAAAATCATCGAGGTGCTCGACCGGCGCTTCACCAACAACCACAACGCCAGCGTGATCATCGTGGCGGAGGGGGTATGCCAGGGCGCCGAATTCATGCAGCGCCTGATTGAACTGGGCAAGGTCCGGCAGGAAATCCGGCTCACCGTGCTCGGTCACGTCCAGCGCGGGGGCACACCAACCCATTACGACCGGCTTCTGGCCAGTCGCATGGGCGAAATGGCGGTGCTGGCGCTGATTTCGGGAGAAAGAGGCTGCATGGTTGCCACCGTCAACGGCAAGATGCAGTTGCGCGACCTGGATGATATCCTGGAACGGAGGAAAGCTTTACCGGCGGATGCCATCCGGCTGGCCCGGAATATCGGGATTGAAATTGGCGATGTGGTCGAGCGGTAATCATTAAAACTACCATATTTATAAGTTTTTCTGTTCATTTTTACGAAAGTAAGATATATAAGCCCGCAATTGACCGACCTCTTAACCCAAACAAAAGCACGTCCATGAAATCGTTCCATGCCGTCTGCCTCCTTGGTTTGCTTCCTGCCTTTGCGCATGCCCAATCGACCTCAACCACTGATGCGCCCAAGGCCCCCGCTTTGGCCGAGCCCATTCTGGCCAGGGACCACAGTGGTCTAGGCCGCATCGGCGTGCGGCTCGCCTATGACAAGGCGACTGGTTATCCTATCATTGCCGCGTTGACTCGCGGCGGTCCGGCGGAGGATTTCGGTTTTCGCGTGGGTGACGTGATTATCAAGATCGACAAGAACTACACCACGGCCATGACCCAGGACCAGATCAGCCTGGCTCTTCACGGTGATCCCGGCTCGGGGGTTGAATTGACGATTCAGCGCGATAATTATCCGCATTACATTATCCGCGCCGTTGAGCGGCGTATTCTCCGTCCCGGTTCGGAAGACATGATCAATCCGCCGATGAGTGAAACGGCGAATCTGAATAATCTGCCCGAGCCCGCTACGCCTTAACACGGCTCTCGCCTATTCGGGAGAGAGACTCTAGCTTCGACCCGTGTCGAAAGCTTCTGATTCCAGCGCCAATTCTGCCGTTGTTGTCGGTTCGGGGTTCGGCGGCCTCGCCGCGGCCATTCGGCTGCAGGCTCGTGGTTATAACACGACCATTCTGGAGATGCGCGACCAGCCGGGCGGCCGGGCTTATGTTTTCCATGATCAGGGTTTTAGTTATGACTCCGGCCCGACCATCGTCACGGCCCGCTTTCTGATCGATGAGCTTTTCGCTCTCGGAGGCAAGCGGACGAGCCAGTACGTCAAGATTGTTCCGGTCAAGCCCTACTACCGCATCGTCTTTTCCGATGGCCAGACCTTCAACTATACCGGTGACGAGGACGATACCATCGAGCAGATCAGAAAGTTCAATCCGGATGATGTGGAGGGGTACCGGAAGTTCCTCGCCCAGTCGCAGGCCATTTTTAATCGTGCTTTCACGGACCTGGCCGATCAGCCCTTTTCCTCTTTCGGCGACATGGTCCGGGTCGCGCCCGACCTGATCCGTCTCCGGTCGCACGAGTCGGTTTTCCGTCTCGTTTCCCGCTACATCAAGCATCCGCTGCTGCGGCAGGTCTTCAGCTTTAACCCGCTGCTGATCGGCGGCAATCCGTTCGAGGCTTCTTCCATTTATG
Source organism: Methylacidiphilales bacterium (assembly GCA_021272165.1). GTDB lineage: Bacteria > Verrucomicrobiota > Verrucomicrobiia > Methylacidiphilales > UBA1321 > JABDGH01. Next base: position 174,578 of record JAJSLK010000014.1, on the reverse strand, counting down.
TGATGATCCATTACCTGGAGCGCAAATGGGGCGTCGATTTTGTCATGGGCGGGACAGGCGCGCTGGTCGATGGACTGGTGAAGCTTTTTACCGAGATGGGCGGGCGGCTGCGGCTTAACGCTCGGGTCGATGAATTGTTGATCGAGAACGGAACGGCGAGGGGAGTGCGGCTTGCTTCGGGCGAGGAAATCCCGGCTAAAATCGTGGTTTCGAACGGCGATGTGGCCAGCTTTTACAAGAAGGCCGTGCCCGCTAGGACGAGGAGAAAATGGACTGACCGGCGGCTCGACAAGATGCGTTACTCGATGAGCCTGTTTCTCATCTATTTCGGCACCGACCGGACTTATCCCGATCTCGCCCATCACACAATTGTACTGGGGCCTCGTTACAAGGAATTGCTTCAGGACATTTTCACCAAAAAAATCCTGGCGGATGATTTTTCGCTCTATCTCCACGCGCCGACCCGGACCGACCCCTCGCTGGCGCCGCCCGGCTGCGAATGCTTTTACGTCCTTTCGCCGGTGCCGAACCTTGCCGGGAAGGTCGATTGGGAGTGGGTGAAGGAGAAATATGCCAACGCAATCCTGGAGTCGTTGGAGAAACTCTGCCCCGATTTGCGAAAGCATATCGTCAGCAAGATCATCTGGACGCCGCTCGATTTTCAGCGGCAGCTCGATTCCCACCTCGGCTCAGCTTTTCAATTCGAACCGATCCTAACCCAGAGCGCCTGGTTCCGGCCTCATAATGTCAGCGAGGATGTGAAGAATTTTTTCCTCGTCGGCGCGGGTACGCATCCGGGCGCGGGAATTCCCGGCGTATTGAGCAGCGCCAAGCTGCTGGAGCGGGTTTTGCCGCCCGACCCTAAGGCGCCAGAAGCTTCCTGATCGGTGCGAGAATCCGGTCGGCGACGGGTTGCAGAAGCGCCTGGTCCTTTGTTTCCACCAACAGCCGGATCTTGGGTTCGGTACCCGAGTAGCGCAAAAGAACGCGGCCGGATGTTCCGAGTTCGCTTTCGACGGCTTTGACCGTGTCCATCACCTCGGGCAATTCATCGAGCGGGATGCGCTCGTGGACTTTCAGGTTCACCAAAAGCTGCGGATATTTCTTCATGCACTGGCGCAGCCGGCTTAGCGGCTGGCCGCTGGTCTTCATGATGCGCAGGAGTTGTAGCGCTGTGACGAGACCGTCGCCCGTGGTGTTGCAATCGCGCAGGATCACGTGACCCGATTGCTCGCCGCCCAGATTCAGGTTGTGGGTGAGCATTTGTTCGAGGACATAACGGTCGCCGACCGCGGCTCGAAGGATTTTTCCTCCAGCGGCGGCGAAGCATTCGTCGAGACCGAGGTTGCTCATGACCGTGGCGACCATGGTTTTTTGTGCGAGCTTGCCGCGCTGGAGAAGATCGAGGCCAATGATGGCCAGCATTTCGTCGCCATCGAGCAGGGAACCCGTCTCGTCACAGCAGATGAGACGGTCGGCATCCCCGTCGTGAGCCAGACCAATGTCGGCCTGAAAATCAGGCACGGTTTTCTGCATCAAGTCGGGATGAGTGCTGCCGCAGCCGGCATTGATGTTCTTTCCATCCGGCGTGTCATTCAGCACCAGTGCCTCGGCGCCCAGCCTCCGCAAAACCAGCGGCGTGGTCTGGTAGGCGGCGCCATGACCGGCATCGACGACGACTTTTATACCGCGCAAATCGAGGTCGTGGCCATAGGCTTTTACAGCCAGTTCCACGTATTCGGTTGCCGCGCTCGGCCACGATTCGATGCGTCCCGGCTTTACGCCTGCGAGGTCCGAGGGCCGCAGCGTTTTGTCGAGGATCAGCGCTTCGATCTCGAGTTCCAGCGCGTCGTCGCATTTCAGGCCGTCGGCGTTGAAGATCTTAAGGCCGTTGTCTTCGAAGGGATTGTGCGAGGCGCTGATGACGATGCCCGCGCAGCCGTGCAGATGCCGAGTTAGAAAGGCAATGGCCGGGGTTGGAACCACGCCGACGAGGAGAACATCAACGCCCATGGAAGAGACGCCCGCCGCCACGGCGTCCTCCAGTATGGGGCCCGAAGCGCGGGTGTCGCGACCAATGACGACCGGGTGACCGGGGCGGCCGAATTTGACCGCGACAGCGCGGCCGAAGGCGGTGACGGTCGGCGGGGTCAGCGGTTCTTCATGGGCGCGGCCTCGTATGCCGTCAGTGCCGAAGAGCCGTGATTGCACTCCCATGGTTGAAATGCCTTGCGAGGACTAGCTGGGATTGATGGCGACCAGTTCGATCTCGAAGATCAGCGTCGCGTTGGGCGGAATGACATCGCCTGCGCCCGCGAGGCCGTAACCGAGCTGGGGAGGGATGATCAGCTTGCGCTTGCCCCCGACTTTCATGGTCGAGGTTCCCTCGGTCCAGCCCGCGATCAGGGAAGTCACACCCTGCACGTAGTCGAAGGTGCCACCGTGATCGGCGGAGGCGTCGAACTTGGTGCCGTTGAGCAGCCGACCGACATATTTGACTGTGACGTGGTCGCCGGTTTTGACTGCCGGGCCGGTTCCAACGGCGAGGTCGACATATTTCAGGCCGCTTGGGGTCGTGACGACCGGCTTGCCTGTTTCCTTGTCAACGTTGGCGTCGGCTGCGGCGGGAGCGTTCGTTTGCGCCTGGAGCGGCATTTGATTCGCGGCTCCGACTGAAAGGGCGAAAACAAGTATTCCGGCTATGGCAAAATGGGGGTGCGAAAGCGTCGACAGTAGTTTCATAGAGATGAAAAGCTAAGCACAGCGTTTTTGGAAAAGCGAGTCCTTGCTAAACCGCTTTTGCCGCCGTTTGCCGCTCCTGGGTGGCGGCGTTCCAGAGCCGGGCGTAGACACCATGGCGGGCCAGCAATTCCGCGCCGGTGCCTGATTCGACCACCCGGCCTTCCTCGAGCACATGAATGCAATCGACGTGATGGATTGTGCTCAGGCGATGGGTGACGATGAGCGTGGTGAACCGCCGCATCAGGTCGTGAAGCGTCTCCATGATTTCGGCCTCGGTTTCGAGGTCGAGGGCACTGGTCGGCTCGTCGAGGAGTAGGATCGGGGCATTTTTCAGGAAGGCACGGGCGAGTCCGATGCGTTGTTTCTGGCCGCCGCTGAGCCGCACGCCGCGCTCGCCCACCGGCGTTGCGTAACCGAGCGGCAATTTTTCGATGAAGGCATGGGCCTGGGCCGCTTGGGCTGCGGCTTCGATTTCGGCGCGGGTTGCTTCGGGGCGGCCATAGGCGATATTCTCCAGCACAGTGCCGGAGAGCAGTAGCGTATCCTGCAAGACGACGGAGATATTGGCCCGGAGCGATTTTTTGGTCGCGTCACGGACGTCGGAACCATCGATTCGCACGGTACCCGAATTGGGATCATAGAAGCGGGGCACGAGGGAAAGAAGCGTCGTCTTGCCCGCGCCGGTTCCACCTACCAGCGCCACGGTCTGGCCGGGCTTAATGGCCAGGCTGACTCCGCGCAGGATGGGATGCTCGGGTTCGTAAGCAAAGCTGACGTTCTCGAAGGCAATTTGGCCCTTCGCGCGGGGCATCGGTTTGGCTCCCGGTTTTTCCGGCACGGAATCCTCGGCGTCGAGAATCTCGAAAACGCGCTGCATTCCCGCCGCCGCGCCTTCGAGCGCCCAGGCGGTGTAGCTGAGCTGTTCCAGCGGTTGATAAAGCATATTGACGTAAGCGAGGAAGAGGGTCAGCTTGCCGACAGTAAGCTGTCCAGCCAGGATATGCAGCGTCGCGACGTAGAGCACCGCGGACAGCCCCAGCGCCATGACGCCCGAGACGGCTAGGCTTGAGATCGCGTTGGTGATGGTGAGGTTAAGATTGGCCGCGTAGCTCGACCGGGCCTCGCGCTCGAATTCGCGCACCTCGTATTCCTCCTGGCCGAAGGCATGGACGATGCGGATGCTGGTCAGGCCTTCGCTGGCGCGGGCGAGGACGTCGCTTTCCTCCTGCTGGAGTGTCATGGTCTGGCGCCGCACGCGCGCCGAGAAAAAATAGATCGTAGCCCAGAGCAGAGGAAGAATCAGTAGCGACACGCCGGCCAGGATCGGATCCATGGCGAACATGTAGGCGAAGGTCGTCAGCAGGGTGATGACCGAACCGAACACGGTATCGAAGCCGCGGTTGAAAAAGGTCTGGATCGCCTGCGAATCGTAGGCGACGCGAAAGGTCGAGTCGCCGCTGCGGCGCCGGTCGTGGAAGTGGAGGGGTAGATATTGAAGATAGGAGTAGAGTTGGGTGCGGAGTTGCAGCAGCGCCTTCAAGCCGACCTCAATCGAAACGTAGTTGCGCCAGAAGCCGAGGAGTCCCGCCAGAAGATAGATCACGAGCATCGCGACGGCGGCGAAGAGGTCGGCCTGGTAGGTCGAAAAATTGAACGTGGCCCAATGAACCTTACCGCCCCGCCCGACGGTGACGACATGGTCGATGACCCACTGGATTGGCCAGTATTTGAGCAGGCTGAAATTAACGCCGATGACGAGCAGGATCAGGCTGAAGCAGATTGTGCCCAGATGAGGCCGGTAATAGCCGATGACGCGACGGTAGAGATTCACAGTGAATGTCCCCTTGAGGCTGCCATGGCCGGACCGATCATGGCTTTGCGCCGCTCTTCGCTTTTCCCAACGGCTGAAGGCCGGCGCGAATGGCAGCGACTTCCACCAGTTCGGCAAGACGGTGACGCAGGCGCAGGCCGTGGATGAACCAGGGAATCGCGAGGAGGAAATTGGCCACGAGGATGTACCGGCAGGTGCTTGGGCGAGTCAGCATAGTCACGAGCGAAAAGGTGAAGAGGAGTCCTCCAACCAGCGAGGAAAACGTGCTGACGTTGAGGAAATTACCCACGCGCGTCAGCCGCTTTCCGTGCGGATAAATTTCGGTCATGGTCAGCAGGCGCAGGTTCCACCAGCGGCTGGCGAAGACATGAAGATCCCAATTTGTCCAGCCCGTATCGAGCGAGAATTTCCAGCCCTCTTCGTCGAGCAGCTCCTCGGTCCGGATCAGGAGATGTGAGCGCTCCAGGCCGGTTTCGCTCCAGAAGGCAAGACTGCCGGCGTTGTGCCAGCTTACGGCAAGATGCGGGGCATCTTCCTTCGCCTCGATGACTGAGGGGGGCGTCCGCTTTCCGCGCAACCAGGTAAAGTAGCGCGCCCAGGCCCTCCGCCACGGCTGCATAATGGCGAGATAGAGCAAAAGTAATCGCGCTGGAATGCTGTCGAATTTCGCTTCAATCCGCGCCTGCGCCATGTAGCCGAGCCCGACCGCAAGGGTCAGCGCGAACATGATCAGCGGGATGAGCCGGAGCGAGGGAAGGGGAATCGAGAGGAAAAAGATAAAGAGCGTCACGGCGAGCCATTCGAGGCTGCTGAGCAGCGCCGCGAAGGGGGAGTAGCGCTTCGGATAGATGCACTGGAAAAGTCCCGTGCCGAAGATGCCATGATAAATCACGGGCCGGGAAAACAGCGAATCGTTCCGGGCCTGGGTATAGACGTTGCCATGCCAGATGGCCGTACCGGTCGGGCCGAAGTATTGGAGATGCTTGTAACGGAGCATCGCCTCGGCTTCGCCGTAACCGAGCTGCTGGCTGAAATAAGTGCGCACCTCGAACCGCCGATAATGCCAGACCACGGCGGCGGGGCTGAAACCGATCTGATAGCCGCGCTGCATCAGCCGCCAGCAGACGTCGACATCGTCGCCTGCCTTGCGGTACTCAGGATCGAAGCCACCGATTTCGTCGAGCGCCCATTTGTGATAGGCCATGTTGCAGCCTGGCACATGCTCGGCGATGGTGTCGGTGAGCAGCACATGGCTTGGCGAGCCCGGCGCGGCGCCCACCGTGGCCTGGATCCAATCGGTTGCGGGTGGGGAGATGTTCGGTCCGCCCACCGCAGCGAAGTCGGCCGAAAGCAGGGTGTGAACGAGAAAGAAGAGCCAGTCGCGATCGGCCATGCAATCGGAGTCGGTGAAAGCGACGACTTCGCCCTCCGCGGCCGCGATGCCGACATTGCGCGCCACGCTCAGACCGCGGTTTTTCTGCACGATGTTCCGCACTTTCGGAAAATCAGTCATGATTTTCTGCGTGTTGTCCTTCGAACCATCGTCGACAAAAATTACCTCGTACTTGGGATAATTGAGGTCCTGGAGCGAAATCAGGCAGTCGCGGAGCGTACGTGCGCCATTGTAGGAACAGACGATGACCGAGACCATCGGCAATTCCGTTTCCGGCTTGAAGCGCTCATAAAGAGGACGCTCCGGATTTTTCAGCAGCGGCTGGAGGGCGCGGTAGCTCGCTTTGGGACGACGATCGCTGGTGATGATGCCAAAGGCCCAGTCGGTCACATCAACGCCGTCGGTGAACCACTCGTCCGTCCATGAAAAGATAAACGTCCCGGCCAATCCGCTTTGAAATACCGCGGTGACATGTTCGGTCAGCAGCCGCGCCTGCTCTTCCTCCGGATGCCGGATCGTATCCATCCCAAATTCGCTCAGGATCAGCGGCTTGTCCCCGGCGAGATTTTGCAGGCGGCCGAGATAATTGATCAGGTCCTTTTGGCGATGAAGATAGACGTTGTAGCTGTAGAAATCGACTTCGCTGGGCAGGAGGTATTCGGTCGGCGGAAAATTGGCATAGGCGGCCAGGGCGCCGGGGTCATTTTTCTTCACGATCCGCACCAGCGAATTAAGAAATTCCTCCATCCGCCGGGCGCCGTACCAGCGTACCAGATCGGCCGGGATTTCATTGTCGATGAAGAAGCCGAGCATCGCCGGATGGCCGGCGTTGGCCTGAGCCGCCTTGGCCACGTTTTGCCGGATCGTGTCGAGGGCTTCGCGGTCGTCGAGGAAAAGGACCCGCTTGTGCCAGGGAATGGTGACCATGATCCGCAGGCGGTAGTTCTGGGCCAGGTCAAGGAACCAGCGCGGCGGCGTGTGGTAAACGCGGACCACATTGATCCCGAGGTCGCGCATCAGGCCGAAGTCGATCGAGACTTTTTCCGGCGTCGGCAGATTCGGGCCGCCTTCGGTTGCGGGCCGGAATGGTCCGTAGGTTACGCCCTGTAAGTAGAATTTCTTTTCGCCTTCGAAGAAAAACTTGGCCCGTACTTGCAGGCGCGGCAAATCGGTCGCGGCGATGGGCACCGCGGAGGCAACATCATGCACGGCAGGCAGTTTCTCCAAGCATGTCACCTCCGGCAAGTCAGGAGTTGGGCTTCGGACCGTCCGACGGAGGCCCCTCGGGCGGGCCGGGTTTCAATAGCGCCAGGATCTGAGGCAGAATAAAGATGGCCGTGACCAGTCCGATGGCGATACCCAGCGACATGAGTTGGCCGATCGAATACATCCCGCGGAACCGCGAAACGAGCAGGGAGCTGAAGCCGAAGAGCGAGGTGAGGGACGACATGATGATCGCCTTGCCGGTGCTGCCCGAAAAGATGCTGAGTTTGCCGTCTTCGCGATAGCGGTCGATGATGTAAACGCCGAAGGCGACGTCGATGCCAATAATCAGCGGCAGCGTGACGATATTGGCCGGATTGAAATCGATGTTAAGCCAGACCATCGCGCCGGTGCGCCAAAGCACGGCCAGAACCAGCGGCGTGAGGGTAAGGAGCAAATACTTGATGCTTTGGAAGTGGAAAGAGATCAGGACAACGATGGCCACGAAGGCCCAGACCGACGCCCAGAGATAGCTTACCCGCAGCAGGTCGATGTAATAGAAATTCAGGATCGGCGTGCCGGTCGCTTTGGGCGCGACGGCCAGGACCGCCTTCGTGAACTCCTTGTCCGGGGCTCGTTCCCACAAATCTTTTTTGCCGTAAACCTGAAGAAGGATTTTGCCATCGGGAGAGACAAAGAGTTTCTGCAGCTGGGGCGGAAGATCGGCCAGCGACAGTCCCCGGTCAGCCTTCTGGGTCTTGAGCAGTGTCATGTTGTTTTGCATCCGGCTGAAGGCGCCTGTGGAGGAGGCGTCGAACCGCTGCTGGATGGTGGCAATGGGGGCGGAGTTCAACGCCTTGTTGGCCCGCTGCAAAGCCGGAACGAGCTTGCTGAAATCGGTCACGGCCTGCTTGGCCACTTTGGAGACATTCATATAACCGCGGGCCTCTTTAAGCCCCTCCTGGGCCTGGGTGAGGAGGCTCGCGATGTCGCGCCGGGCGCGGGGGATGTCGACCGCCTGGCCGGTCGATGGTTTGACCTTGAGTTTGTTTGCCGCCGTGACGATCCGCTGGATAACCGGCATTTTTTCGTCCTGATGCTCCGGAACGAGATCGAGGATTGAATCGATCTTGGCCACTACGGGGAGGGAGAGGAGCTTGTCCTTGAGCTGACGCGCTTCGTCGATATTGTCCGCCACCACGGAGGCATAGATGGTCGAGACCTCTTCGCCCTGGTCATTCTTGGAGGCGTCCATCAACTCGTAAAGGGCCTGCACAGCGGGCCCCGTGGGAGCTTGCAAGTGGAGCAGGTTGTAGTCGAACGCCAGGCGGGGAAGACTCAGGATGGAAATGATCGAAATAATGATCGAAAGGACGATCCAGAGCCACGGCGTCCGTACCATGTCCTTGTCCCAGGAATGGATAAAATTCCAGGCCGAGTTGCTCGATTGCGCCTGAAGTTCCTCCGGCGTGCGCGGGCGGTCGCGCAGGATGAAGATGGCCGGGAGCACAAGCAGATTGGCCAGGATGCAAAAGACCATGCTCATTCCCGCAATGACACCAAGCTCCGCCAGACCGACAAAGTCGTTGAAGCAAAGGGTGAAGAACGCCGCGGCGGTGGTGCTGCCGCCGGTGATGATGGCTACACCGGTATGCTGGAGGGCGGCGGTCACGGCCTGGTTGATATTGCTGTGCTTGCCGAGCTCCTCCTCATAGCGGCCCAGAATCTGGATGCCGAAATCGATGCCGATGCCGAGGACCATCGGAATGACCGCAATGGAGAGGATGTTAAAATGACCGACTTCGATCAGCGCGAAGCCGAGCGACCAGAGTACCGCCATGATCAGGGCCAAAAAGGTGAAGAGGGGGCGAAGGAGAGCCCGGTAGCTGAAGAGAAAAAGGCCCGCGATCAAGATGAGGGTGATCGCGGTGGCCTTGGCGGTGTCGGTATTGGCTGAGGCGATCTGGTCGGCATCGAGCGCCGGTTCTCCGGTCAGCTTCATTTCAACACCTTGATACTTCGGGTCTTTCTGCATCTGCTCCAGCTGCGTCCGGATTTTGGCGACCGTATTGCTGAAGGGGGTATCGGAATCTTTCTCCTCCTCGCCCGGATAGGCGAAAACAGCAACTGTCTGGCCGTCCTGCATGCTGAAATACTCGTGCTGCGCCAGCATCTCGTCGGCATCGAAGTCGTCAAAGGAACTGGCGTCACTCGAAAAATTATCGGTTTTTTGCGTGGAACTCTTTCCCTCCGCCTGGGCGGAAATCTTGTTCAGGATCGAAATGAACCGGTCGACGAAAGGCGTGAAGTCCTTCCAGTTCTTCGATTGCCGCAGGTACTTGTCGTTGAATTTCTGGTTGGCTTCGTCGAGGATCGAATTGAGGTCGAGCGCGATTTGCTGGGAATCCTTCTCGCTCTTCTGCTGCATGTTGAGCTCCGATTCGATGTCGTCGGCGATTTTCTTCAGCTCATCGACGCTGCACGTGAAGAGGAGGCGGGGCTTGAGGTTGGAGTAATCGATCTTGCACAGCACCGCCGCGATATGGGGTTTGAGCGCGTCCGACTGAAGATAAGCGCCAATTTCGTCTGCCGCCTGGCGGTTTTTCGCCTGGTCAGGAGACCGGATGAACACGATAAAACGGGAATCGCTGCCGAACTCCTGCACCAAGTTGTTGTATTCCTGTTTTTGGGGAGACTTATCGCTGAGCAGGTCGCTGGTATTGTTGACCACGTTAAAGCGGGTCACCACCACCCAGATGCCCAGGGCGGCGAAGAGTATCCCCAGAGTGAGGATCAGGCCGGGAAAGGCACAGACCAGGCGGGCAGCAACGCCCATAAGCCGCTGGAGGATTCGATGGATCAACGACATGAAGAGTTGAAGTTAGGGCCCCTATTAAGATGATGGCAAGACCGCGTTACTATACTGGGCTTCACTTCGAAATAGACTTGAGTAACTGCTTCCGCGATTTACGGTTACACCATGCGGCTGAGGGAGAACATAACGCCGCTGGAGGATGTCGCCTTGTTTCTTTTCACGCACCATGAAAAGGAAACCCGCGCCTTTTTGTCGGCCAATTTTCTTCATTTTCTAAAAAGCTGATCTTATGCTGCGCCAGGGATTGATTCTCACTACGTTACGAGATTATGCGCAGGTCATGCGCGAAGGGCTGGCCCGGCTCAGCGACGGCCCCAGCCGCATCGATGTGGAACTTGACGCCCTGCGCGCCATGCAGCTGCTGCCCCAGCAGTACGACTTGATCCTGCTCGATGCCATTCTCGATTCGATGGACGGCCTCCAGTTGCTCCTGCTCATGAAGCAGCAGGCACCCGCGACCAAGTTTGTCATCGTCAGCGACCTGCCTGATGAGATTTCCCGCGCTCATGCCTATCAGAACGGCGCCGATCTGTTCCTCGACCGGCCCATCCGGCCCGAGGACATGCATCGCGCCCTGACCGAAATCCGCAAGCTGCTCGAACGCCCCGATGGCACGCAAAAACTTCCGGGGCATGTCGAGGATCCGCCGGTCATCCTCGCCGACAGCGTCCAGACCCATTGCCTTTCGGGCGATTCGATCCTTCTGCTGGTCCGCAGCAACAGCATGAGCGGCGACATCTTCATCTATCGCGGCGAGGTCTATCACGCCCAGTACCCAGGCAAAAGCGGGGAGGGGGCTTTTCACGAAATGATCCACTGGGACAGCGGCCGCGTCCGGGTCAAGTCGATGAAACTGACCCATGTCCCGCCCCGCACAATTGAGATCCCTTACCGCCAATTACTGGCCAAGGCGGAGAGTTCAGGAGCGCTCAGCCCTGACCTCCAACCTCCTGCCGGCCAGCTCCTCGTTGCCGCCGATACCCCACCAGAGGCCGTTGTGCCCGATGTGATAGCCGAAGCGCCACCCTTGTCCGCCGAAGCGGCGACCGCCACTGGGGTTCTTCCCATTCCTGAAGCGGGGGTTGCTCCGGTCGGGGAAACGCAGCTTCCGCAGGTCAGCGCCCACTGGAAAGTGAACCTCATGGGCGAACTGGTCGAGGGCTCGCAGGTTGCCGAGCCCTCCCGCTGCGCTTTCATCACTTATTTTATCTATCGTAAGATGGCCGACATCGCCGTGGCCCTGCAGGTCGATTATTTCAGTCAGATGACCCTCCACGGGCCCCATCTTCAGCAGGTTCTGGTGGCCGACAACCTTGGTATCCGCCATGCCGTCTTTGACACGGCTTGGACTACTGAGGAGCAGCGAAACCTTTACGTCAAATGGTCCTGTGAACAAAGCCTTTGAGCAAATCTCCCTGATCCCGGGAATGATCGCCGCGGCATTCATTGTCGACGAGGGAAAACTGGCTGGATGGTGTGCCAACAGCGCCATTGCACCTGACAACCTCGCCTTCATCGGAGAAACCTGCCGGGTCATTCTCTCGGCCAACCGGGCAGAACAGCGAATGGCCAACATCGGGGTGGCCGCGTTCGGCAACCGGACGCTGGTTTTTCGCGAAAGTGAAGCCGGCCTTTTCTTCGCCTATCTCGATTCACCGGTTAACGATGCAGTGCTGGAATGGCTCTTCATCCAGGTCATTCCTCTTCTCAAGGCTGAAGGCTACAATCTCGAATAATCATGCAGCGCGTGACCGTTCTTTATTCCGGCCGGGTGCAGGGCATCGGTTTCCGCGTCACCGTTCAGTACCTGGCCCGCGGTTATGACGTCACCGGGACCGTCCGCAATCTCCCCGACGGGCGGGTCGAGGTCATCGCGGAAGGGCTTCGCGAAGAAGTGGAAGCTTTTCTCGTTGGCATTGACGAAAGCGAGCTCTCAGGCTTCATCGCCAAGAAAGATGTGAACTGGCAGACTGCCCAGGGAAATCTCCGTGGCTTTGCTATTATTCACTGATTTCTAAAGGCCTAAGCTGGGGCGGACAGGGTGGGAGTCGGTCAATACCTCGCGAGGTATGCTCCCATTTAAGCGGATTTTTTAGAGGTAACAAGGTCAAAACATCGCCACTATCTTCCACTTTCGCTCACTTGCTTTGTTGACAGTTTCGTTGACAGGCAACGGCCAACGTTCAGTAGATTTTTCAGCAATATTCTCGTAATCCAGCTAGCGATTTTCGTCTTCTACTGCGAGATTTTAATGATGGGTGAAAGATCCAATGACCAATCTAAAAAATGGCCTACTGTGGGACCATCTTACGGAATTGGAAGGAAGGCGAATCTGGTCTTTCAAGATTGGCTGCCAACCGACTGGATACCCAGGGCAGAAGAGCCGGATTTTCACATCGATTATTCTATCGAAGTCGTCAGAGACGGTGAGCCAACTGGTCTGATTTTCCGCGCCCAGATAAAGGGGCGAGCCTCCTCAAAAAGGCGCCCTAATCACATTGTTGAGCAGTTCGAAACCAAGCATCTCCGCTATTACTTGAGTTGTCCTCACCCGGTTTACTTGTTCGTCATCGATCCAAAGACTCGCACCGGTTTCTGGTTGTTCATTCAACGGTACTTACATGGTCGCGGCATATCCGAGGAGCAACTTTTGAAACAAACAACGCTAAAAGTCGGTTTTGATTCTCGTTGGAGTTTGGATGCGACGAAGCTCTTCGACCAGGACCTGATGTCTTCTTGGGCCTATATGCGGAACCAGTTTCCCGGTACTCCCACCGCAGCCATCTCGGCTAAACAACGGGAACTGGAACAGATCGATGATCGGTTTACGATCAAGATCGATGCCAGCGAGAACAAGATGGTCTTTAAACTGCATTCTAAGGCGCCCATTCATGAGCCGACGTTGAAGTTTTTGCCCAATGTCTCGTCGGAAAAATTACGCGCCTTTTTTGAGAAGGGAGAGTCTTTCAGCGTCAAGGCATCGGAACTCACGGGTGAGGTACCGATCTTAAAGAACACGCTGTCTGGGAAGGATGAATCAGAAGTCATCGTAACCAACGCAGATCGGTTTAGCGGTTGTGTTCAAGCATGGTGGGAGGGTGATCTCCCTGAGAATCTCATTCAAGTCAGCGGAAACTGGCTCATTGCTCCTCAACGGATCTATTTCGAGGGCATGCTGCCAGAATCACCACTCAAGGTCTCCGTCTCGGCTGAAACTGAGCAACCAGGCAAGATCGGAGCTCCCAATCTTACTTTTGGCTTTGATTTTGCTGCGTGGGAAGGACAGCCCTTGCTTTCGCTATCGCATTTCGACGACCTAATCAGGCTGACTCGGAGTTCAAAATTATCCCTTAGATATCTCATCCGAGGTGGTCAACTTTTTAGGGGACACCAGGATCCTTTTAATCTTTCTAGTCAACCTCAGATTGGTTCGATTCTCGGATGGCTTACCACCTGCCGTAAAGTAGCTGCCTTTGTTAGGTGCAATCCCGTTTATCCTGAACGCCATCATCTTTCAGCTTTTGAGACGAACGACATGCGATTCCTTGGCCAAATGATTGAGGAAGGCAAGCACGAGCAGCCGTATGCAGATGAGGATTTCGAAATGGTTGGGGATATCCCCATCCAAGTTGAGCCGGGACAAACCGAAGTGGATAAAGTGCAAATGCCCGGCCAGTTCCGGGAAGTCGATTTTTTGGGAATGAAGACTTTATTCGGACCTTTGACCTATACGTGGACCGACCTCCTCTTAATTAGCGTTGAGCCGGGAGATAATGGACCTCCCAAGCTCAAGTGGAGGGGAACCGCCAGCAGCAAATTCTGCATCGAGTTAACGAGAGAGAGTGCCCCGTTTGCAAATCAGGTGGTCACTGGACTTGGGGGAGCCTGAGCCAGTCGGGAGACTTGATCAACTTGCTCGAGCGCATCAACCTCAGGGCCGATGAGTTCTTGATCCAAGCGCGTATCAAAGACAGCGATGCGCCGTTTGTGCGCCGTAAGTTCTTTGGGCTCCAACCATTCTTCCAAAGCCAAAAGGTTCCCTGCGATCACGTATGCCGGATATCGAAACCAGCGTACGCCTTTGGCATGATCAGGATAAACTGCTTTTTCCGGATTATATTCGGGAAGACAGAGTGGCCGGCCATTTGTTTTCTCGATGGTATTTAGTGGAAGGCGATTATGTGCGTGTGTCGATGTGCTTCCCCACTTGAAGTTACCAGCAATTTCACGCATGCGAAACATGGAATCAAATTTCATCGAATGAGTGTACGGCGTTGATTGGGTCAGCATGGCCATATCCAAGGATTCAGCCTGGCGCTGTATGGGGCCCACGGCTCGTCGTTGGATAACCGCCAAGCGGCCTTGATGCTGCGTAATCAGCCAGGCGAGCCCCAGACCGCTGTATGGCCCTGTCTGCGTCATGACTTGATCTGGCTCAGTATAATTGCCCGGGAAACGCGGGCGTGGCCAGCAACTGCCGCCAGAGTACAAAAAGCCAGAATCCAGTGTGACCACGAGTTCAGGTACAGGTCCTGCCTGTTCGGCCACCGCTTTCTCCCAAATCGCCTTTAATGACTCGATCGGATCGGATTGCGAGCCGATAATGTATCGCAGCGGCCACGCATGCGGGCGTCCCTTTTTCGGTGGTGCCAGAGACGGGTGATCATCGAGCATCTGTGGGTATGACGGAATGTCCCGTAACGCTTCCCAATCATCTCGCAAGTCCGCCCCCTTTAGCGTCGACTTGATCATGATGGCCGAGATTACCTGGTCAATCGGCACATGCGCTTTCCCGTCCGAATCCCCCGGAAATGTGACGTGCGCTTCAGCAGGCACGACGATGAGGTCGATCTGGTGTTTTGAGGTATTGCCCTGGTAATCGGAGATTATTCCACCAGTGAGAACTCGGACGCTGGGCCCAAGGTTCCTTTGCAGGAACTGCTGCCAAATTCGCTCCATCTCAAGGCCAAGGTCGCTGTTGGATTCCAACTGGCGGGCTCCGAGAGTTTGTTCGAGTAACCGTATCCGAAGGCCTTGATAGTGACTCCGCAACTCGGCCGCAGCTCCATATTTATCTTCCGAAGGGCGAAGCGCCCGGTCGAGCTTCTCGTAAACTGAACACACCGGAACCGGGGTGAATCGCCAGATCTTTTCTGACAGGTCATCGGCGAGTTGTTCCACCGCCCTCGCTTCCTTGATTAATTGCTCTACGTTTTTCAGGCGGGAAATTCCATTGGCAATCGCGGCCTGAGTCTTTAGTGCGAGTTTGTTTAAGGTTAGGATGATTTCCTTCAACTCTGCTGCATCGTCCCGCTTTAACAATTTGGCCTGCTCATCAAGCACGAATCGCAATGCTTGTTCGATGATAGCCTCGGCATCCGCGTTCATAAGTTTAGAATTGCCTGAGGATAGAGATAATTAGTACCCGTGGCGATCTCACTGTTCTGCTGGCTTCGCGTTGGAGGCCGACGCGCTGCCCACAACTGATGAACACCTTCGGCATATTTACTTCCCACTTCCGCCTTGCGCCGCCGCAAAGAATAACTTCGAGGTGGCCTGGCAGAGATCCTCCACGCTGCCACCCCAGGCATTGATGCCGAGTCCCTCCGGCACCCGGTCGTAAATATGGTAAGGCTCCAGTTCGCGTGAGGTCAGAAGAATCACACGAGGTTGAAGGCCCTTGAGCAAATCGATTTCCTCCGGGGTGAAAGAGGAGAGTTTTGAGGCAACCAGAAAAACCTCGAAATACTTGGCCGGGAGAGCAGTCGCCACCGTCTGAAAATTCTCAATATCCTCTGCGTTGATCGGACCGGTGCTCTTGCATTCACCCAGAAGCACGGCCGTCCTTTCGGGATAGATTCGTGGTACAAACAACACAAAATCGAACTCAAAATTACGCGCGTCCTTTTTTTCCTTAGCTCGAAAATTCAGGGACATCGAATAGAGATGATTGCCCCGAATGGCGCCCATATTTGTTTCCAACTGCTGCAAGGTCAGGACCACCGGGATCGCTCCCATCACGTTGCGTTCAACCCCCAGGATTCCCGACCGGCGGTACTGCCAGTCACAATCGACGAGTTGGCGCGTCGCATCGTGAACATGTCCACATAGGTCGCAGGTTAACTGCTGCTTCAAATTATTGACCGACACCCAACTGAATAAATTACACGTCGGGCAATTCACTCGAACACCTTGGCGAAATAATCCCTTTTCGACCAAAAAGGAAAAAATAGTGGGCGGCCTCAATTTCTGGTCGAAAGGCCGAGGTTCAATAAAGAGTCCCTCGTAGTCTTTGAAGCTGGCCGCTGGGTTCGACGGGTCGCGTTGGCAAATGAGCTGCAACGCCCCTCTCTTGTTGAACGTATCGTTCGGACCGTAAGTGTCGATCAGGCTTCTTACGCCGGGAATTTTCAAGACCCTCGCTCCCTGAAGCCCTCCCAAGTGGGAGACGAGCTGGCGCGCGATCAGCCCGCCAGAACTTAGTTCCGTCTCGAATCCTGCTTTCTCAAAAATCTTTTTCGTCAACGAAGCAGCCGAAAGCGCCGACAACGAGGAGTCGGTGTCGGTCGGATGAATCGCGATACCGATGCTTTCCGGCTCTAAGCGAGCCCTCGACGGGTCGAAATGCATCTCTCGCGCACAAAAGTCGTTTAGCTCGGGAAGGTAGGGGGGATTGAAGGTGTGCCGGTCGTCCCCGAATAACCCTCCGAAAAACAAGACTGATGCCACCAAGTGTTGCGTATGGAACCAGATATCGTCGGAGAACGGCTTCTCGCTCAAGGGAAAAGTCACTCGGGGTGGGCCCTTCTCCTGATCCACGATCCCGAGAACCGATGTGCTCCCCAGGTACATCAAGGGAGCATTCGCTCGTGGCTCGCTCCACATATCTTTCCAAGCTGGCATGAATCGCATGTCGGCTCCGGGAAATATCGACTGCGCTTGTTTACTCAGATTCTCGGGAAATCGGACCGCCACATAGCGGTCAAATTCATTTCGGACGGCGACCGTTTCACGGGTTCTCTTCTCCCATTCCGGGAGAATCAGGGTGAAACGGTCCAGTTGCTCGTGGTCGATGAACAACATGCCAATATCAGCCGCCCGCAGGTTCCAAAACGTGATCAAATCATCCAACTGGCGGGCACTGCCGACGAAAAAGCCCGGCGCGCCGGATAGGGACGAAAGCCGGTAGTGTCTTTCCAACCCGTGGCGAGACAGCCAGGCGATGCTCGGCTTCGCGACCGCGTCCACGGGAATCGGCTGTCGCGGATCAAGAACGTGTTCGGACGCCGATGCCGCTTGGATCAGCATTTTGCGATAGTCGATCCCGATCTCGGCGGGGTCTGGGTAGGCGCCGTATTGGACGAGAAACATGTCCGCCAACGGATCGTCGGGACTCCACGAATAGACCCGCACGCCTTCCTTCTTGAGGGCTTCCCATTCCGGCTTATGAATCGAATGGGCCATCGCATTGACCACATCAAGAATTTGGGCGTGGCCTTCCTCTCCCGATCCGCGGCTGATGATACCATGCGCCAAGAAAGGCTTGAGCAAATGCGGAAACTGCTTTACGAACTCCTTCGACTCGCTGTCGTCTTGGATCGGATGAATAAAATCGACCCGGAATGCGTCCACCAAGGCGCTTGCTTGCTCAACATCGTCGATGACCAGGACCGGATTAAATCGTCCACCCCACAGGCAATAAGAAAGCCTGACCGCTTGCCGAAAGGCTTCAATATCCCCCTTTCGTATCGCCCAGCCGATCCTAAACGGGCGATAGGTGATGTCCAACCGCAGGGTGTTCATCACCACAGATTACGTCGAAGTTTGAATTTCGACACGAACCAAAAGGCGAGTCGGTTGTCGCTCGCTGTCGGCGCCGTTGCTTACCCCTTTGAGGGTGGGAGCAACCCCTCTTCGGACGAAATGAGCAGGATTCCAGCGGTGACCGCCGTGTTGGCGTACTGTTGCCGCATCAACTGATAGTCCTCCGCCGGAATCGTCCCGCTTTGCGCGCCCACACAAAAGTCGGCGTAGTGGACCGCAGCCTTGCCCGTGACTTCGGGAAAGCGATCCTTCAAAACCCGTATCGCCGGCGCATAGGCCGGGTTGACCTCGCTCTCCGCCCGAAACAATCTCGCGGCGGTCTCCGATCCTTGATCGTAGCTTTGCACGACCTGGACAATATCGAATAAATCCTTGCTCGCCGCCCGCTGGCCGTAGGAGGCCAGCTTCAAACACAGAAATGGCCCCGCCTCGCAAATGCGAACTTTTTCGGTCACGGTCGCGCCCAACAGATCGGTTCCCTTGATTGTTACCTCGCGAACGGCCTGCACCGCACGTTCCACGCCAGCGAAGGCATTGGCGCGGATGTCTTCCACTTCGATCATCCCACCCGCGTTATTGTTCGCCTCCGTCAGAAAATCGAGATAGAGCCGGTGGCCCTCGACCTCCTTGACATAGCGGTTGTCGCGCCAATGAAACCCGGCATCGCGCAGCCGGAACGCCAGGCTCTGGTAGGAACAGCCTTCGCCCGAAGCGATGCTGATGGCGAGATCGACGTCGAGAGTCTGTGCCTCCATCGCCGGGTTGCGGCAAAGGTATCGTGGCACTAACCCACCCACGAGCGACAGATTGGGTTGAAAATCGCCCAACTGAGGCCAGATCGTAAGCAAGGCTTGCTCGCATAAATTGGTGTCTCGCCCGTCGTAATCTTGATGGTGGGGAAGTTTCATCGGCAAAAGCCTTCCCACTTTCTCAGCGCGTCCGCCTGGTCAGGACCGCGCAAGCCTACTTGGAGAAGATCGAGATAGATTTGCGCGTCAGAAACGAGGGGGATGCCGTTCACGTCCCGCGTTTCGCGGAATACGCCGGGGTCGATGGGCTGGAGGAGCCAAATCTTGCCTCCGCCAGTGACGCGCCGCAATCCCACCAGCTTTTCTTCGTCGGTGGTCGGGAATCTTCCGCAATAAGCCGATACCACCGGAACGTTGCCGTAGGCATGGCGCAACGTTGCTGCGAGCCATTGCGTATAGGCGATGGAAAATACAGGGCTAAGGTATCGATAAAAGCGACCAGCGAACGTAGCCTTGTCTGGTTCCAGAAAATCGTACTCCTGCAAGTCGACCCGCCTTGACCACTGATCCGCCGCGGCCCAAGCGTCAAGTAGAGTATCCCGATTCGCAAGCTGCCAATCATTGCGGCGGCCTTTCGCCCATCCCTCCTTCTCGTAATGCTGCAATAAACGGGAAATGAGGCCTAGGCTGAGACCCGTCTCTTTCGCTAGCTTGACCTGTCCCCACGCCTGATCACCACGATTCAGAAGAAGTCGGGCCAGCCGTTGGCTCTTGGGTGAAAATGGCGA
Organism: Methylacidiphilales bacterium; assembly: GCA_021272165.1. Classification (GTDB taxonomy): domain Bacteria; phylum Verrucomicrobiota; class Verrucomicrobiia; order Methylacidiphilales; family UBA1321; genus JABDGH01. The sequence goes on along the minus strand of JAJSLK010000014.1, from coordinate 155,173 downwards.
CAGGACCGGTTGCGCAAGACGAAAACTGACTTGGTTGGTATCGCGAAAAACCGAAAGCCCTGGACGCTCGATCCAGGCGCGACCGTTGCAATCGACGCACGCCAGCTTTCGCTTCCGACATTCGTTCAAGAGCGAATCCGACAAACGGACCGTGGCCAAAAGAGGCGCGGTCGCCCCGCGCCGCGTGTCCCGCGCCACCCGTTCGATGTCAGCGTGCTGGAGCTGAGCTTTGGCCTCGACCGCGAAGCGGTACTTGCGACCTGAAAGGTTGACGTCAAACACCAGGTTGGATTGGCTCTCCGTCTTCCCGTTTCCTTCCGAAAGATGAATCCGCGAGCCGGGAAAGACATGGCGCAGCCGTTCGGGAAGGACCCGACGCAGCTCGCGATCACTGCTGATAGATTGAATTTTCACGTGAATCCACTTTTTTACTTCTAAGTAAAATATCAATTTTCAGTGAAATTACAAGCCTCCACCTTCGGATCGGCAAAGCTGATACCTTTTCCACTCCAAAACTCCACTTAACTCACCGCCGTCACTCACCTTCGCCGATTCATCGACACTTACAACATTTGTCGTTTGAAAATTTTCGCTGTATTGTCTCTATCCTTTGCGCAATATCGTCATAGGCGAAATCGTCAAGGTTCGTGCGATTCCATAGCCTGCTGCCCTCCCAGTCTTTCCTCGGCGGCTCAAAGCCATCAAGAAGTGTGAACCGAATTGCGATTTCATGAATGCTCTCCCCGAATTGGCGGAATGGTCAAAGGATTTGGCTCCTTGGCTTTCCGACATGGCGCGACGCGCAGTTCTCAGGGGAACGCTCGATGCCTCGGATCATGAAGACTTGACGGCCATCTTGCTTGCCTCAGTCGGGGTTCCCGATCCTTCAAAGCGCGAACCGATACGACTCGATGCGGAGATGATTCCTGTGCGGCTCGATCCAGGCGATTCCGTCGCCTTAACGGCGATCCGCGAGCCCGTTCAGGTTAATGCCCTCGATGAAAAAGCATCACTCCTCTGTGCAGAAGAGGGTCTCACTGTGATATGGGGCCAAAACGGTGCCGGAAAATCGGGATTCGTTCGCATCCTCAAAAGAGCCTGCCGCTCTCGTGACCAAGAGCCCATTCTTCCGAATATGTTTGTCGACGGCCAAACGGGAGTACCGCAGGCAAAGCTCGCTTGGAAATCGCCGTCCGGAATGGTTGAAAAACAATGGATTGATGGGCAATCGAAGCACGACGATCTCTCCAAGATCGTCATTTTTGACGGGCGATGTGCTCGGCTTTTTGTGGATGACGAACAGGAGGTCAACATCGTCGTATATGGAGTAGACGTTCTGCGCGAGATGGCCCGCGCTTGCCAGGAGGTGAAACGCAGACTGGAAACTAAGCAGACGGACAATCGCTTTGACCTGTCCGTCCTCGATCCGTTGCGCGGGGAGACCGCCGTGGGAGGCTATATTCAGTCACTCTCCGCCAAATCTAACAGGCAGGCGGCTCAAGAATTAGCGACTCTCACGGACCGGGAAAAGGAAGAACTTATAACGCTCGACGAACAGCTTGCCAACGATCCCGTCAGAAAGTCTGCCGCGCTCCGTCGCTTGGTGCAACGTCTGAAGGTCGTCCGTGACGAATTGGATTCAGTGAAAGAGAAACTTTCGGATCAAAAAGTCGAAGCCCTTCGGAGCGCCATGGCGGCGTACAAGACCGCAGACGAAGCCTCCCGGCTGGCCTCGCAGGACTTGAGCGAGGACGGCACCATTCTCACTGGCACCGGGAATGATCCTTGGCGCGACCTGCTCGCATCCGCCATCGCCTTTGCGCAGCAGGCCTATCCGGGCGAGGATTTCCCGGTCGAAAGAGCTGATGTCCGTTGTGTTCTCTGCCAGCAGCCGCTGAGCGATGAGGCCAAGACCCGGTTGAAGCGATTTGTTGATTTCATCCGGGCGGATGCCCAAAAAAAGCGCGAGACAACCAGAAACACGGTCGCCGCGCTATACAAGGCCACCGAGGACGCCGCTCCCGCCCGGCTGCCTTCCGATCAGACGATACTCGACGAAGCCGAAGATCTCGATTCAGGTCTCAAAGAATGCTTTCGCGGTTTCGTGGATGCTTTAGAATCACGCCGCACAAAGCTCATCGAGCAGTTCAAAAGTCGAGATGTCCTGATCCCAATCGGACTTCCGCCAGGTCCTTTCGAGCGTTTCCATGAGCTAAGCCGCAAACTTGACGAGCAGGCCCTCAATTTCGATAAAGCCGCGCAAGCCGAGGCTCGAAAGCAGTTTGTCCAGCGATTCAACGAACTCTCGGCCCGTACCAAGCTTGCCGACATGCTGCCTTTGGTGACACAGGCCATAGACTCATTGAGCCTTCAGGTAAAACTGGACGCCGCTTTGAAACAGACAAACACGAACGTCATTACGCGGAAGAGCACAGAACTTACCGAGTTGGCTATCACGAGTGGACTGAACACCTCGCTGAATGCCGAATTGCAATACCTCAAGATCGGCAGCCTCAAGCTCGAAATCGGATTGCGCGGGCAAAAGGGGCAAGGAATGCAGCAGATCAAGCTCAACGTGCGCAAGCCCCAGGGGAAGGCCAAGGTTTCGGACATTTTAAGCGAAGGCGAACAACGCGCCATCGCCATTGCGTGCTTCTTGGCCGAGACCAATCTGGTCTCTCAAAAAACCTCGATCGTGCTCGATGATCCCGTGTCATCGATGGATAACTACCGACGCGAACTAGTGGCCAAACGCTTAGCGACTGAGGCTCGAAAAAGACAGGTCGTCGTCTTTACCCACGAACTTTCTTTTGCCTGGGATCTGATCGAAGCGGCGAAGAAGTCCGGTGCCAAATCTAAAGCTTGCCGTGTTTACTCGGTCGGTCCGAACAAAGGCGTCGTTGCTGATGGCTTGCCTCACGAAGGCGGGAAAATCGGCGCCCGAATCAACGATCTGGATCAGCTCGCCACCAGAGCGAAAAAGACGCTGGAGGTCGACAAAGACCCCGACAAGTATGAGACGCTCGTTCGCGATGGTTATCGTAAACTTCGCGACGCATGGGAACGTTTGATTGAGGAATGCCTGTTCGGGGACACGGTGCGCCGGTTCCGTAATAGCGTCGAAACCAAAAAGCTGCGTCTGGCTGAAGTTGAAGACCAGGACGTCAAGGACGTAGAGGCTGGCATGACGAAGTGTTCCATGTACACCCATGACGTTCCGGAAGAAGCACCTCCCCCCGCGCCACAACCAGATGACTTCGCGGCCGACATCAACCATTTTCGATCAACACACAGCAGAATCGAAGCGCGAATGAAGGTTACCGAGAAGCGCCGTGATCAAAGTTAGGCGACGATGACACGGTGAGGTCATTCTTTTGTCCGCAGCCACTCGTTCAATTCAAGCACCGGTGGATTGGGATTATCCGTGGGCAAGATAGTCGGACTTCTGCGATTTCTTATTCTTGAATAGCCAGAAGTGCCTTAGCCTTTCGCTTTTCATAATAGGAAAGCGGAAGCGCTACGGTCGATGCATTCTTGGCATAAGCATAATGCCGGTTCCGGTTTTTGTGACCTAGATAGATCATGGCTTCCTTTTCGGACATTCCCGACCAGAAGGCACGTTCAGCCAGGGCATAACGATAAGAATGCAAGGTCACGTCTTCGATACTCAACCGGAAACATAATTTTCTAAATTTATTTGCCCTTTGACTGGAACCTTCCAGGCGAATGGTTGGGAAAAACCAACCTTCTGCGGGCAGTTGATCCAAAAGCGCCTGAATCTCCTGGCCGATGGGAATGCGACAGTGCCCCTTGTTACGATTTCTCATTTTCTTTCTTTGGTAGCAGATCGTTTGAGTTGCTTTATCGAGGCAATCCGAATGAAGCTGGGCCACATCCGTCTGAGCACCACCTGAAAACCAAAGCATTTGATAATACTGTCGGCGTTCAAGGTCAGGTTCCTTGGCCATAATTCTTCGATGTTCTTCCGATGTAATGGCGCGCCGAAGTCTCGGTTTAATTTTGGGCCATGCTTTCTTTGAAAGAACCCGATGAAGCAACCAACCCATATCCATCGCATAGTTCCGAAGTCGACGAAGCCATTGTTGGGTGGCGGCGGTTGCGCGAGGGTGGTGAAGAACCCGCCAGAAGTGAATGTCCTCCGTATAAAACAAAGCTTTGGAGCGAAGGCGGGCAAAAGGCTGGCTGTTTCTAACTTTTTCCCATTGTTGTCGTGGTACTCCTTCTTCCAATCCTTCAATCAAGCGATCGAGTACCTCTCCCCATGTCCGGGAAATATGCTCGGGATGCGTTTTCTGAAGATAGGTCTTGGCCAGCATCAAATTCATCATTGGTGCCCGGTAAGTTTCGTTTTTTACTGACAATAATACTTGCGCCTCTTTTCGGTTTTTTGTACGCAAACTGACCTGTTGCCGGGTCAGAACATCCTCAGAGTAAAACCAGCCATTACCTCGACGAAACATGCGAAATCGATGCATTAATCCTCTTGGTAGACCCCAGCAAGAAGGAACCGACACCCACTCTATCGTTGGCTCTTTTTACTGACAATGGGCCACTTTCAGATTTTTAAAGCAATGCAAGTCATTGCATGGAAACGGCATCCGAAGGTGCGGACAGGGTGGGAGTCTAACCCTCTTTTTAATAATGCGGTAAAAGTCGCGTTACGCCTCTTATCAGAGGTAAAAGCAGCTTGTTCTCTACAACTCGGTTCATGCAAAGAGTTTGCTTTTCATGCAAATAGAGTGTAACCATTGTAACCATGAAAAAGCCGAAGTTTCCGCTGGAAGTGAAGGCCGGGGCCGTTCGAGTGAAGATTTACAACGTGTCCACGCCGGAGCGCGAACGGTACACCCTGGCCTACTACGATGGCCCAGAGCGAAAGATTCGCCAGTTTGCCGACTTTGCGGAAGCACACCGCGAAGCCAAAGACACCGCCGATAAATTGAACGCGGGCAGGGGAGCGGCGCTGGAATTGTCTGGCGCGGATCGCGACAGCTACCTTTCTGCCATGCGCCAGCTTAGGCCGCTGGACGTGCCGTTGAATGTCGCCGTGGCGGAATATGTGAAGGCGAAAGCGTTCAACGTGCCGATTGTCGAGGCCGTGAAGACTTACGCCGAATCCCATAACGCCAAGTTGCCGGATAAATCCATTGCGGAGGTCTATCAGGAGATGCTTGCCGCGAAGCGGAGAGACGGGGCGAGTGAAGCTTACCTTCACGATCTAAAGACGCGCCTCGGGGCATTCTCCCGCGATTTTAAGGCACTGATAGCAGATGTTCAGACTTCCGATTTAGACGCATGGTTGCGCCGGTTGAAACTCGCACCGCGTAGCCGCAACAATCACCGCAACGTCATTGTTAGCCTGTTCAATTTCGCCAAGGCCGCCGGATACTTGAACAGGGACAAGAGCACCGCCGCCGAGCACACGGCATTAGCCAAGACCAAGGGGAAGGCCATCAGCTTTTTCAGTCCGCAGGACATGGCGAAGCTTCTCTCTTCCGATGATAAAGTTATCCGGCCCATGTTCGTGCTTGGCGGGTTCTGCGGACTTCGCACCGCCGAAATTCTGCGGCTCTCATGGGAAGATATTCGCTGGGCGGAATCTTCCATCGTGATAAGCGAGGACGTGTCCAAGGGTGGCGAGGCCCGCCGCCGCCGCATTGCGCCGTTGACCGTACCCGCCGCCGCATGGCTGGCAGACTGGAAGGACGAGCGAGGCCGCGTCCTGCCCATAGATCAACCGGAGCACCGCGTTAAAGACGTGTGCGACACGACAGAGGTAAAGTGGAAGAAAAACGGGTTGCGCCACAGCTTCATTACCTACCGGGTGGCGACGGAAAAGGACTTCGTAAAGGTCGCCTACGAGGCCGGGAATTCGCCCGCGATGATCCGCTCGAATTACGACGCCGTGGCCACTGAGCAGGAAGGCAAGCTCTGGTTTGCCATTATGCCGAAGGTTGCCGCGAACGTTGTGCCAATGGGAGCGATAGCGTGAAGAAGGGACAAGGAGCGTCAAAGCGTAAAACCTTTTACGAAACGATCTATGGTTCCGCCGCAGCCGGGGAGGCCGGAAAGCATCTTGCCCTTTTGGACAACTATGATGATGCTATCGGCGAGTTAAGATTGTTCTTATGCACTCCGTTGCTTGCAACACCTGATCGTATTAAGCAGTTTGAAAAAGATATAATGCAGAAAATTGCCGAACGGCACCTTTCCCTTTTTGCCTCTTGGGAGAGAGTCAGAAGGCAGCCGGAAACGCTTCGTAAGCTAGCCGATATTGCGGATCGAGATCGAGACAAAAAAGACCCAACTTACACTGTGGAGAACGCCGTGCTTATCGCGTATGGATACGGCGAAAGAAGCCATCAAAAGCTTTTAGACTTGGCCTCAAAGCAAAATCCCGAAATCACCGAATCCACGTTTTCGCGCATTGTGAAGCGCTATGGCTTGAAACTCATAAAGGCCAAGCCTGGCCCCAAACCGGAGCGCAAGAAGCAAAGCGGCAGGAAATGATAATTACTTGTCCGACTTTCAGTCGAGTCGGGCAAACATTCTTTTTGCGGAAGTCTCACCGTGGGACTCATGCAAACGGGAATATCTAACGACAGAATCACACGACTATTGCGGGACAGAGACGTTGCCGAGTTGTGCAGCGCCAGCGTGCGGACGGTCATTGATTGGCGCAACGCCGGGAAACTGCCGTTTATCAGAATCGGCAGGAGCATCCGCTACCGGCCCGAATCTATCGCCGCCGCTCTTGCCCGCATGGAAAAGGGAGGCAATTAAGATGCCAGCACCCGGCGGATATGCTTTCGCGGATGTTGGCAATGATGAACCGGCCCGGCAAGACCGTGTCACGTTGCCGCCGACGTGGGAAGAGCCGCCACTGCCTCGACGACATCAGATTGTAATTCTTGTCTTGCTCGAAGCGTTCAAGTGGACGGAGGGCGATGCCGCAAATTTGGCCGCTCTTCATGCGGTATTTTTCGATAAACGCGCGATTGTCGAAATTGCGGAATGCTCGAAATGCAGCAATCGGATTTTTTACCGCCGCCTCGGTGAGTTGCGCGAATTGATTACGGCATGGCACGGCGAACATGAAGAGGGCGAGGAATGAAATCGCCTTTCATCCCACCGCGCACCCGTGCGGAACTCGTCAGCCCCGCCGCACCCGGTAGCCGTCATGCCCAGATGGTCAAAGTTGTTTTGCCTCTCATTGGCAATGGGCTTTCGCCGGAGGCCGTCTTTGCGGAGCTTCGCGGGCAGTACGATCACACGGTTACCGATGCCGAAATCTTTGGCGTTATCAAATGGGCAATCGGAAAAAGTCCAAAGCCGAGCGGATACGGCAACCGCTACCACAATGCGTCGGCATCCCGTCCCACTTTGCCAGTGACCAAGGAAAGCGCCACCGCCGCCGTGGGGAGATTTTTAAAGGGTTTCCGATGCGACGAGGCGGACTTGTGGCACGCCTCGCCCTGGAGGCCGCTGGAAGACCCCGCTTTCGATTCTCTCCCTCTCTTTGCCGGTCTGTTTCACGGCGAAGACCTGGTTAATGTCTGCCCGGAGCATGGCGCGGGAATTACCAAGAGTCGCGATCAATGGATGACGCATGTCCGCGATCATGGCGCACCGTCCGGGAGCATCGGTTGCATGTTCCGGCCTAATCCTGTAACTGAAACGGGAAGCGGGAAGGATGGCGCTATCTGTGATTCGGATGTAACCGCGCACCGCTTCGCGCTGGTCGAGTCCGATATTCTCCCGCTGGAATTACAACTTTCAGTAATCGCCCGGTTACCGTTGCCCGTTGCGGCAATAATTTTCTCTGGCGGTAAATCCTACCATGCGCTTGTCCGGGTCGATGCGGTCGATGTTGTCGAGTATCGCCGGGATGTTGGCCGGATGCTCGCATTGTTGCGTCCGCTGGGATTCGACCAGTCCACCGGCAACCCTAGCCGCATGTCGAGGCTTCCGGGTGCAACCCGTGGCGAGGAGTTGCAACGGCTCGTCTACTTGAACCCGGACGCGAGTGAAGCCTTATCGATTTTTAAAGAAAATAAATGAACCTCGAACATCTCGAAACCGAGCTAGCAGAGCCTACGCTTGAAAAGCTCACCTATCGCACGCCAGCCGAAATCTTGGCCATGCAATTCGACGACGGCGACCGGATTCTAGGTGAGAGAATTTTATCAGAGGGTGAGACGCTATCGGTTTTAGGCGTGGGCGGACTTGGCAAAAGTCGGATCACGTTACAGATGGCCGCCGCTCAAATCATGGGACGGCCTTTTCTTAATTTGCAGACGCACGGCAAGCCGCGCAAATGGCTCATCATTCAGACGGAAAACAGCAACCGCCGCTTGCAGGATGATTTTATCAGGCTTCAGCAATGGTGCGGCAAAGACTGGCCGTTAGTGGAGGCAAATCTTGTCATTCACACAATAGAAAAAGAGGAAGATTCCCTGCTACAGATCGAAGACCTCGAAGCCATTGCCCGTCTCGAAAAGCTAATCGCGGAAGTGAGTCCCGATGTCGTTGTTTGGGACCCGCTGAAAGACACCACATGGGATGACCTGAATACTGATAAGGTCATGGCTAATTTGCTTCGCACGCTTTGCCGATTGTCCCGCAAACTCAACCCTAAGCGAGCCGTGGTCATCGTTCACCATGCGTTGACAGGCAAGAGCGGAGCGGCAAAAGCGAGCGGCATGGATAGAGCGTCTTTCGGGCGCAATTCCAAAGTGCTCCATTCGTTTTGCCGTGCGGCGATCAATATTGTTCCAGCCGAGGAAGACGACAACGGGAAGCTGATTTTCTTCTGCGGGAAAAACAACAACGGCCCGGAGTTCAAACCATTTGCCGCCGATCTTGGCGAGGACTTCATTTACCGCGTGGACGCCCGTTTCGACATGGACGAATGGAAAGAGGAAATGGGCATTGCCAGTAAAACGGGCGGACAGTCCAAGGACTCCGCCGCGCTTCAAATCCTACGCGATCAGCCAATGGATTTAGCGTCTTGGGTGAAGGCAATCGACGCAAAAGGTGTTTGGTCGCGTTCCAAGGCTTATGAGAACGCCGAAAGGCTGGCCAAACCAAAGGCAAATTTAGTGGCTATTCATAAGGGGATATATCATGCGAAGTGAAGCACTTACATTTGAATTGTCCCGCTTTTGTCCCGAGGGACAATCTACGGGACGGAACAAGGGACGCTTGCTCTATTTGTCCCGTGTCCCGCACTCCCTAAAGGGATGCGGGACGGGACAACAAGCTGTCCCGAGCGATGACCGACATGCGCCAGCGAACGCCCGGACAGGATGCCGCAGGAAGGTACCTTCGTATCACGACCCAAATTCATGAATTTTTTATAGACCTCATATTGACAGAGGCCACCCGGTCAGACCCCGGATAGCCCACTGAGGGGTGGGACGGGTGAGACAACCATCCCTCGTACTGAACCCACATCCTAGACTCCCTCTATTCTCACGAGGATTGATTGAGAGCGACGAAAGACGTCGATTGCTGGGCATGGGCAGGATAGCTCCAAAGGGTCGCATAGACTCGATTTGTCATACCGGATGTTGCGCGAAGTAATCACGCAACCCACTGACATTCAACCTACCTGATTACCCTGTGAACTGGACCAAGTAAGAAGTGTTGACTCAGTCCGCGTACATTCTGTCAACAACGCTATGGAAGTCATTGGTAATTGATATGGCATCGTATATTGAAGTTGACTCGTGTCATCATTCGCTTTCCGCCTCCACTTCAATAGCAGGGGGATCACCCCCAGCCCACTCACTGAGAATGTTCACGTTGACCTGGTTTCCCGACTCCTTAGCGTTCAGCCCGTGAATGTCCCGCGCTAACTCGTGGACGGGTAGCATGAGCTTCGCGGCGAGCGCAGCGGACTCCAAGCTGTCGATGCCGCGTTGCCTGAGTTGCGTTGCAGCACGATCAATAAACCCGCTCGTCACATCCAAGTAACGGGATTTTCTCGCGGAAAAGCACTCCGCAGCGACCTTTGTGACGCTCTGTGACGGAAGATGTGACAGGGTGGAATCGTTGAGCGGACTGGCTTCGGGGCGAGCGGAAACGATGGTTTGCGAGGCGTTGCGTAATGCTGGCCAGTCATCGCGGCTGGAAGCTTTTGCGATGGCGGCGCGGACGCGGTCAAACTCCTCTGGGCAATCTTTGGTTAGGGCGTGGGCAATGTCAGTGTGGGAAGCGCCGCCGACGTAGAGGAGTTTAAGGGAAGGCCAGTCGTAACGAATCGTAGTCGATGGCATGATCCGACAGGATATCGCAGCACGGCCATAGGTGCAAATCGTCTGTAGAGCAATCTAGTTGCGAACCCGGCGGTGTCATCCATCTGGGACAATGTCCTAACTTCATATGCCGCGAAGCAGTTCGTCCCAAGTCAGCTTGAGCGCCATTCGCAACCGGGAAGCCACCTCTATCGTGGGAACGTATTTCCCGGCCTCGATCATTTGAAGGTAGCGACGGCTGATATCGGCACGCTCGGAAAGCTGCTCTTGCGTGAGATTTGCCAGATTTCTAAGGCGGTTGACGTTCTTGCCAAATTTAGCGGCAGTGGGTTTCGACACCCTCTCAGGATGCAAAGATCAAAAGCGACTGAGAGCGAAGCATGTTTCGCTTTGTAATTGACACTGAATGCGCGGCGAGGCAATGAATTGTGGCGTCCCGTCTGACAAGGTCTGCCTACGGTGCCCCCATCATGCCTCGAATCTTCTCCTTTTTGTTTCTCACTCTGCTTGCGGGAGTCTTAGCCGGTTGCGCCACTGGCTACTCGACTACCAATTTTACAGGCGGGTACAGCGATACTCAGTTGGCTCCCGATGTTTTTCGAGTCAAGTTCAACGGAAACGGATATGTTTCGCAGGAACGCGCCCAAGACTTCGCGCTACTCCGTGCAGCGGATTTGACCTTGGCGAATGGCTTCACCCGGTTCGCTGTCGTGAACGAATCGAATCAAACCTTGCAGGAAAGCTACACGACGCCAGGGACAGTTGACACTTACGGATCGTATAACAGCAACACCGGATATTACACGGCTACGTCATTTTATAATCCCGGCGTGACCTATAATTTTCTGAAACCCCGAACGGGTATGCTCATCCGCTGCTTTCACGGAGAACAGGAGAATATCTATACCTTCGATGCAGCCTTTTTAGAAAATTCCATCCGAGCGAAATATAAATTGCCTCCGCAAAACGCCAGGACTTAGGCGAATCAAGGTCAGTTGGCTACGGACGCCACAACTGCAAACGAATGCCCCCGCCCAAGATCATCTTTGGCTTTCGGCCTATTTTGTTCCTTGCCGGCCTGTCGGCATGGGTCATTTCGGCCAATGCCCAAACTCTCGCATCAACCAACCAGCCGGGCACAATTCCCGTTACCGATGTAACCCCGGCCAGCGTTGCACTGACTGCTTCTGTTCAGAGCGCAACGACAAATGCGCCGTTGCCTCCTTCATCTGAAACTCCACAGAAGACACATTCCGCAACCGCCGCACCGCTTCCTACTTGGAAGGAGGTGGAGGCGTTGCCAGATTATGCGAACGCGACGACTTCGCGGCGGAAACAAGTTTTCGCTTTCTGGCTTCGACAGAAAGCGGCCAGCGGTGATTTTTATGCCATCTATGTACTTAAATTGCAAAAAGGAGCCGAAGCAGGTGATTCCAAAGATCAATTATCGCTGGGTCTTTTTTATATTTCAGGAATAGGCCCCGATGGTGGAGAATTTCTCAAGGATGAGTCTGAGGGGATAAAGTGGTATCGCAAAGCCGCCGATCAAAGATACGCCCCGGCATTGTCAAGTCTTGGGATGTGCTATCGCACTGGCCAGGGTGTTGAAAGGGATGATGCCGAGGCGGTCAAGTGGTACCGCAGGGGCGCTGAGTTGAGCGACGGGGAATCAGAATATTCGCTATATGCTTCATATAAAGAAGGAGTAGGAGTTTCTAATGATCCAAAGGAGGCACTAAAATGGCTTATCAAGTCGGCGAATGACGGATATGTTTTAGCGCAGTATGATCTTGGAGGTTTACATGCCAACGGCACCGACGTTGATAAAGACGCAGTCGAAGCAGCGAAGTGGTATCGCAAGGCTGCCGATCAGGGATATAAGTACGCTCAAGAGCAACTTGCCGAGTGCTATTATACTGGCCAGGGCGTTAAAAAGGATAGAGTCGAAGCAGTCAAATGGTACGGCATGGCTGCCGGGCAGGGATACGATCTTGCGCAATATAATCTTGGGGTGTGCTATGACAATGGTGATGGTATTGAAAAAGACGTAATTGAAGCAGTCGAATGGTACCGCAAAGCCGCCGAGCAAGGATATGCTGATGCGCAGTTCAATTTGGGACTACATTACATTCGGGGATCAGGTGTTATAGTGGATGAGATAGAAGGTCTGGCTTGGATTTATGTATCCAGCGCCTATGGCGGTGAACACGCGACAGCCTTTATTGCTTATGACCAAAAAAATTATAACGACTCGACCATTTCGGCAGCGCGTCAGCGTGCAACAGAACTCCAAGCAAAATTCCCCTCCATCGAAGCGAAACTTGAAGCCGCGGTGTCTTCTTTATCCACGAATAGCAGTCCCGCTTCCACTGCCCCTCAGCCAATTCCAAACGCGGATGTGCCCAAGGCATCGGGAACGGGCGCATTCATTTCAGTGGATGGCCTCGTTTTGACGGCAGCTCATGTCGTACAGGGCGCATCGCGGATCGAGGTTGTGACGGTTGCGGGTAGGCTTGTGGCGACGGTGGTGAAAATTGACACTACCAATGATGTTGCGCTGTTGAAGTGTACGGGAACCAATTTTACTCCGGTGCCTATCGCGCCCTCGAAAGAAGCTCGCGCGGGCACATCGGTTTTCACCGTTGGCTTTCCTAATGTTCAGATACAAGGCTTTGACCCGAAATTAACCAGCGGCGAGATTAGCAGCCAAACCGGGATTCAGGATGATCCAAGGCAATGGCAGATAAGCGTGCCGATTCAACCCGGCAATTCGGGTGGCCCGCTCTGCGACGAAAACGGCAATCTTATCGGAATGGTTGAAGCGACGCTAAACCCTCTTGCAATGGCCAAAGTTGAAGGCGAGGTTCCCCAAAACGTGAATTACGCGGTGAAGAGCAGTTACATTCTTCCTCTATTGGACGATGTCCAAAATCTTCCCCCGTCGCTTGGTTCCACCAACGGCGCAAAATTTGAAGATGTCGTCGGAAAGGTGCAGAAATCAGTGGTGCTGATTCTTGTTTATTAAGGCCACCCTGTCGCAAAGTTGTTGCGCCCTATAGTCTAAGTATGAAAGAAAAGATTATGGCTGAAAATTCTGGAGGAAATCCCCATGCCGCGCCATTTGACCCGTTTGGTGAGGCAACGGCCTTCCTCGCCAACAGGGGTGTAGCCGCCAAGGACTTTCCGCCAGAAAAGCTGGAACGATTGCAACTTTTGCTAACCACAGAACCGGACGCGGGATGCCGTGTCTGGCCTGATCCAACGTGGGACCCCAACGAGTGCCGGGAGGCGTGCGATGAACATTGGCGAGAATTGGATGACCTGAAAGCGTATATTGAAGCGTTTCGGCAACGGGGTATTATTGCGGCCGAAACCACGTAGGCTCAGGACCGGCCATGATCGTTTCATGATTCGAGCATGGCCCGGCGATCTTGCTTTTCCGTCTAAAGACGGTCATCTTATAGGCTGTGAGCACGCAATTACGATTTAACGAGAGAAAGGCAACCCAGGTTGCCGCGCAACTTTTGCGCCTTCGTGGTGGCCGCATGAGCTACATGAAGCTCATCAAATTGATGTACCTCGCGGACCGCGAAGCCCTGTTGCGTTGGGGACGGCCCATCAGCACGGATCGGTACGTTTCCATGGACAAAGGCCCGGTCTTGAGCCGGGTGCTCGATCTGGCCACCGATGGCGACGATCCATCTCGCCCGGCCATTTGGTCAGAGCAAATCGGAGAACCCGTCAGTTACGAAGTGGCATTGAAAGCCGATCCGGGAAACGACGAACTTTCGGAAGCTGAAATTGCACTTTTGGATGAGATTTTCAAAATTTACGGGCGTAAGAGCCGCTGGGATTTGGTGGAACTGACTCACCAGTTGCCCGAATGGGTCGATCCCGAGGGGAGCGCCATTCCCATCAGCTACCGCGACATCTTGAAAGCCGGGGGCAAAAGCGACCTTGAAATTGCCGCAATCGAAAGCGAACTTTCGGAACTGGTTGAAACCGATCTGCTGTTGGCGTCCCGCTGAACATGGCCAATTTAGGCAATAGCTGGATGCTCCCTAAACCGGGGCAAGAAACGGAACATCTTTGGGTGCTCATCACCCGACCTGATCCCGCAAGCCGCGAGGCGATCATGGTGAACGTCACAACACAGAGGCCCCATTCCGATAACACGACGGTCTTGAACCGGGGCGACCATCCCTTCATCCAACGGCCATCCGTTGTCTTGTATGCCGATGCTCGCATGGTGGACACTCGCCTGCTCGATCAAGCCGTAGCATCGGGCTCATTCCGCGCCCACACGCCCTTTTCTGGCCCGGTACTTGAAAGAATCCAGGCTGGCTTACAGACATCTCCGTTCACCCCGAAGAAAATTAAGGACAGCTACGCCAAGGCAGTTGCAGCGGGCCTTACTGGTTAACGGGAGGCTCTATTGACCGCTCAGTAGCGGACACGATTACGGCGTGGGAGGAGCGATTGCCACGGAGTACCGGGAGGTGCGCCGATCCACCTCAAGGCTTGCTTGCATTCCTCAACGGTCAACCCATCAAGGAACGTGTCGCCCTGCAACGGTGGACCGGCAGGATCACGATTACGCTCAGCCAGGACAACCAGGGCACCGCGAAACCAGCGATCATTGATGACCGCGCAAACCAGCCAGCCCTTGTTGGCGAAGTTATCATCAGCGGCGATGACGAAGAGTGGGTGGTTACGAAAATAGCGCCGGGTGATCTCCACGGTGCAATTACCGGAACGATCCCCCACCAGCACGGGCAACTGATCGAGGACCGCAGGGGAAAAGGAAACCCGCTCGACATGGAGGCTCTTCTCCACGGGGGTTACATGGAGGAAGAACTTGTCAGCGGTTACGGCCATGACGAAAATTAACCACGTCATCGGCACCAAGACAACGAGTGATGATGACGAACAACGAAGAATAATCCCGCGCAATCCCCATCCTGCGAGCCCCCAAATCCGAGACCCGATTGAACCCAGCAACAGGGAGGGGATCAGGGTATTTTTTGAGGGACACGCCTCCCCTACCAAAAATTGGTAGGAACCGACACCGGGTCGCGCAAGGGTGACGGTTCCTGACGGCGGCCTGCATCCGTCATCGTTCATCATCATCACCTGTTGTTACCCATCGTTGACGGTTATGCGCCGGTCAGTCGAGCAGTCGCACAACCGCATTCGTTGAGCCGCACCGTTGCCGTCACGCAGTCTGTGCTCATCCGCACATGATCCTTCTCGCAGTCGTTACGTCATCCCCCATCATTCGTCATCGTTATCCCATGCGCACCGCCCCGCCGTCATCACTCCTGCGGAGGGCCGTAACCATCATCATTAGTCGCTCATCGGCGGTTGCTCCGTACCGTCACCGCAGCGCAGGCGTCACGCTTTCATCATCCCTGCGCACTTGCACAGTCACGCAGCCGCACCGTCATCGTCATGCTGCTGTCAGCCGTCAGTCATCGTCATCCTTCATCATTACCCACGCGCACCGCAGCCGTCTGCGACCGTACGCGGCGTTGTCATCGTACAGGATCAGCAGAATCGTCATGGAGCGCAGCCGTCGCGCCGGCGCTGGTGCGCCGTCACGACCGCTGCTTGGCTGCGGCTGATGTTGGTTAGCCGCGTCTTGTTCCCGGCCCTGAAAAGGCGGGGGCCGGGAACAAAACGCGGTTGGGGTGATGAGCTGCTACGCTCGCTTCGACTTCTCGCCGGGCTCGGCTTGCCGTCTTTTTTCTTGGTAGTGTCCGTACTACCAAAAACTACTAAGTAGTATAAGACGAAACCCGCTTCCGTCGTGTCTTATAAGGCATGGCGCAATCCGAAAATCAATCCTCGCTCATGTCTGAGCGTGAGGTTGCGCTGTACCTGAAGGCATCGGCCCGCACCATCATTAACTGGCGGCAACGCGGCCTTATCCCGTACTTCCGAATTGGACGGTCAATCCGCTATTCTCGCGAACAGATTGACCGCGCATTGATGGAGCGGCATCAGCGCAATCCTGAAACGCTCCTTTGAGGCACAGACGGTAGGGCAGCAAACGCCGCCCCTGAGCCATCCTGAGTGCATTGCGGGCATGTTTGGGCTGGAACTGTAACCATTCTGCAACCATTTCTGATTCCTTAGCCTGCTACAGAGGGCGGACAGGGTGGGAGTCGAACCCACGGTACCTTTAAAGGGTACGCTCGATTTCGAGTCGAGTGCCTTAAACCACTCAGCCACCTGTCCGGGAATGAACGGCGCCCGGATGCAGGCACCGCCTTGAATCGATGATAGTACCCGAGGCTTTTCGCTCGCGGCAAGGAAATCCCGAAAAGCCCTTCATTGCATGATGGAATAGGTGTAGATATTGACGATCAACTCGTATCCCTTCAGCAACGAGCTGAACTGCCGCAGGAAAGGGCAGGGCAGGGGGGGCACCCACTTGCCATTCTCGAGGAAGATATATTGCCCATGACAAAGCAGCAGAGACAATTTGACAAAAAAGGAGGGTGCGATTGGGCGTATCGGGATTTCCGAGCAATTCGTGCCGGATGCTCTCTTGGCCGCTCCTATTTATCTTTACGCTATGACGCAGACTACCTGAACGGTGGAAAGATCAGCGTCGACGGGCTTGTTTCAAGGCTTGGTCCATTTCTCGCTTGGCCACAGCTTTCTTGAGGTCCTCGCGTTTATCGCGAACGTTCTTGCCCACGCCAACGCCGAGCAGGACTTTAAGCCGCCGGTTCTTCCAGTACATTTTCAGCGCAACGAGGGCGCGGCCCTTGACGGAGACGAGGCCGAAGAGCTTGCGGATTTCCTGTTTGTGAAGCAGCAGTCGGCGCATAGCCTTGGGCTCGTGGTTGAAGATGTTGCCCTGCTTGTAGGGTTGGATGTCGAACTGGTAGAGCCAGACCTGGCCGTTTTCGATACGGGCGAAGGCGTCGGTGAGGTTGCCTTGACCGGCCCGAAGTGATTTGACTTCCGTCCCGCGCAGGACGATGCCAGCCTCATAGGTCTCCAGAATCTGGTAATCGCGATGCGCCTTGCGATTGGTGATGAGGTCGTCGCCCATATCACCTCCAACAAACTCCGAAGTGGGCGGGTTGTCGAGACGGCAAATCGCGGGAACGTGCGCGATACAGGGTTCGAATCACTGATTCAACCTTGGAACATCAATCAGTTGCAGGTCCAGACTCATAAGGAGACTCATAAAAGATTTCCGATCTGATTTTAGCCCGTCTTGTCACGGTGTAGCCAACCTTGTCCGAAGAACGGAGAAAGATAATTTGCCTACTTCTAAAATATTACCGCTCAATGCGCGAGCCTAGTTTCGGCTGGACAAACTTACAGTTGTGAACAGGTTAAACGGTTCCCACAAAAGCAATCTTTACAAGGCCTACGGCTGCTCGCCTATAGTGCCCAGGACAGTTTGCGACTCGCGATCGCACAGGAGACACAACCCTCCGACCGATCACCGATTTGCTCGCGGAAGGTTCGTGCATGAAGATGCTAACGCTACATAAGACCAAAGGCAAAACTGGATCGGTCCTAACGAACCCGGAATTCGAGTACTCGATCGATGACGCGTTGCTGGATGGGACTAGTTAGATCGAAATAGAAAGGCAATCTCAGTAAACAATCGCTCAACCTTTCGGTTACCGGGCAAGTGCCCGGTTGCCCCCCCAATCGTTGCCCCATCGGCGAGGAGTTGAGCGCCTGATAGTGAAAGACAGCGTTGATTTGATATTGACGGAGGTGCTCGATAAGGATCCGACGATTTTCGAGCGTGGGCAGAATAAGGTAGAAGAGATGGTACGCCTGATCGCATGTAGAGGGCACGTGGGGCAGTTGAATCTTTTGCTCTGTCGCCCACTTCTGCAATTGTTCCTGATAGAGGTTCCAGATCGAGCGCCGTTGTTTCTGAATGCGCTCGTAGGCGTTGAGTTGCGTCCAAAGATACGCGGCAAGGATCTCGGACATAACATAACTGGAGCCGAAATCCACCCAGGTATATTTGTCTGCCTGTCCGCGGAAAAAAACGCCCCGATTGGTTCCCTTATCACGGAGAATTTCCGCCCGTTCGATATCCCTCTCGTCATTCAAGAGAAGCGCCCCGCCTTCTCCGCAAGAAATATTTTTCGTTTCGTGAAAACTCAAGGTAGCAAAACGGCCAAAGGTACCCAGGAGCTTCCCGCGATATCTCCCGAACAGGCCATGGGCATTATCCTCTATGAGCGCGATCTCATGCCGCTGAGCCAGCTCAGTTAGACGCGTCATTTCGCAGCCGATACCGCCGTAATGAACAGCAATAATGGCTTTGGTACGAGAATTAATTTGCCGAGCAACAGCCTCTTCATCAAGATTAAGTGTATCGGGCCGGACATCGACAAAAATTGGCTTGGCTCCACGCAGAGCAAAAGCGTTGACGGTGGAGACAAAAGTGAAAGAGGGAACGATAAATTCATCGCCTGATTGCAAATTAAGCAACAAAGCACACATCTCCAGCGCATGAGTGCAAGATGTGGTAAGAAAGGCACGCTTTACTCCAAGTAATTCTTTTAGATACTTTTCGCATTCCTTGGTGAAAAAGCCATTGCCTGCCAGATGCCCTTTGCCGATGGCCCGGCGAATACAGTCCACCTCAGCCCCAAGGAAGGCAGGGGCATTAAATGGAACATGCATCTGATATTTCATAGGATCGGGCCGCGGCATTGAACAGCTTTTTCGTTAGCACCATTTTCATCCCCAAGCTTCATGAAATATCTCGCGTTGTTTACGCTCATCGGGCTTATCTTCATCGCTTGCGGTTTTGTGCAAGTTAGCAATTATTCTATTTCCTTAGAAGGACCGCTGTCACAGGAGGGCTTACCGGAGCTCTTCTACGAACAATCAGGTAAATCCTTTTCCATCCAGCCTGAGGTCCTTGAATCCAAACCCTCACAAAGAAACATTACTTATAAATTTCATCTATATTCAGGAATATATAATCATTTAAGCTTGGCAAGATATGATAGTCGTCCGCCATCCATGCTTTCGATTCATAATTACCGAGACCAAGAAGTCGCAACGCTAACCGCTCCCCTGGGATCATTTATAGGCGCGACCATTCCATTCACTGGACAGGTGTCGTTGCCCCCTCCCAATATCTTTTCTCTGGTAATATGGTTTATAGAAAATATGTGGATTTGGCTTTCGGCTATTATTATCTTTCTGATCATACAAAAGCCAGTAAGGATCTATACGCGATCACTCTTGGCAATCCCAGCTAGCCAGCTTCGCTTTGGAAAAATCGATGGGAAGGCGGTTCTTTTAACCCTAATTGCCATAACGACAGTGTGGCTATCCCTGGGCATTCCTGGCGCGATCCGGTTCGACAATGATGATGATCCAGCGATGCAAATGCTGGCCGACGGCACCGTTACCGGTCACCCCTCCGAATATCTGATTTTCATCAATGTCCTCATTGGCCTTCTTTTAAAGAGCCTCTATCTCCTTGCTCCCCAGGTATGCTGGTATCCTTTGTGTCTTTTATCGATAGTCCTTTTTTGCCTGGCGGGCATCACATTCCTTCTTTTGCGAGATGATGTGTTTGATCGCTTTTGCTGGCTCTGCCTCTTTGGAATCGTGTTTGGAACTTACTTTGTCACCCACCTCCAGTTCACTTCAACGGCATATCTCTTGGGATTGCTTGGGATGCTCATTTTTTCTCAGCAGATGTCGCGTAATTCCTTGATTTTGGCCATTATCTTGGTTGCAGCGGGAAGCCTGATTCGCTTTGAATCGTTCCTTCTGCTGCTCCTTACAACCATTGGAGCAGCGTGGTTCCTATCGCGACGCAAGTGGCAAGACAAGGCCATTTTTGTGGTCACCGTTCTCTCTTTGGCTTTGGCAGGAAAAGCCTTTGACAATTTTTACTACGACCGCCATGCCGACTGGCAAGCATACCGGCACTACAATATATCACGCGGGGGTCTGCATATGACACCCAAGCTCAACTTTAATGAAGGGAATCAAGAAGCGTACAACCACGTGAGTTGGTCCAAGAATGATTTTGATATGTTTAGTAGCCATTGGCTGTTCCAAGACTCTGCCGCATTCAGCGCTGACAAACTGGCCTATCTCAACCAGCATCTCTCCCCAAATGTCACCAGCTTGAGTGTTCTATTCAAGATCATTACCGCAATTTACCTGGCTCCGTCGGCGGTACTTCTTTTTTTGGTCATCCTTTTCCATAAGGTTGAAAATCCAAGGCAATCACTACGAGCGCTTGCCGTCGTTGTTGGCCCCCCTCTCATCGTACTATGTTATTTGGTCTTAACTGCTCGAGTACCCGCACGGGTATTTGTACCGGTACTTTATGCTACTTCGCTTTTTTTGCTGGTAGCCCTGCGGGAGGATGGGGAAACCTGCCGCCGTCTTGCTTCAAGGCATTTTCTGCCTCTTCTATTCGTCACGCTGATGGTTCTTTCCCTCGTAAGCGGTTGGACTGAGGTTGAAAGAAATAATCGGGAGGCGAAAAGGCTGGAGACTTCCCTTAAACAGTTGGTCCCTTATTCTGATAAAACACTGGCCTGTTCAATTCTTTCGATCAAGCTGCAACGCCTCGACCCATTCGCCACGCAAACCACTGCGCGAAAACTCAATCTAATCCACCTTATGTGGTCAGGGGAAAGCCCTTCTTTTAAGCTTCAACTGCAAAGATACGGGTCAACTTCGCTGTTTCAAAGCTTGGCGTCAGATCCAAATTTTTGGCTTATGATTCCCACCTCGCAATGGGACCGCGCTGCCTGTTTTAGCCGTTATATGCAGGAGCATTATCATCAGAAGATAAAAATGGTGCCGGTTATTCTTGCCGACGGAAGGCCAGCCATTTTTCCCGATTTTAGCGTAATGAAAGCCGTGCCTGACGAGCATCCCTAAAACCAGCTCTTATCGGCACTTGGGTACATGATTTTGATTGGCGGAGGAAAGTGTTGAGGCTTCAATTCATCGTCGCCATCATTGATGGTTTAATGATGCGACAGACAAACTTAAGTGATGATAAGCCACCTTCTACCAAGGCCGGCGATTTATGCAATGGCTCCGAATGAGGTCCTTCCTCCTGCCCTATGCACCGTCGCGTCAATGGAAGCTGTCTTGGAAGAGAGGCCCTTCGGCGGAAAGAACTGGATGTAATTATGCCCGGTCCGAACCGTTTTCTCTCAGATCGGCCGCCTAGCATTTCCGTGGTTATCCCGGTCTACCGCAGCGCGCCCACCATCGCCGAATTGGTTGGTAGACTTTGCTCGACGCTTTCCATAATGACCGACGATTTTGAAATTGTCCTCGTTAACGATGGAAGCCCCGATGACAGCTGGAAAGCAATTACCACCGTTCTACCGCAATATCCACAAATCCTCGCCATCGACCTCCTGCGCAATTATGACCAGCACAACGCCCTGCTCTGTGGAATTCGTGCCGCCACCAAGGAAGTCATCGTCACGATGGATGATGACCTGCAACATCTACCGGAAGAAATTCCGCATTTAGTCGCTGCACTGAACGAAGAGGCAGATGTGGTCTACGGAATTTACCGGCAAGCCCAATTCTCATTTTATCGCCGCTGGACCTCGACGTTATCCAAGTACATCGTCTCGTGGCTGGCGGGAGGCAATGTCGATTCCAAAGGAGGAAGTTTTCGCGCTTTTCCCACAAGGTTGCGAGAGGCGTTTGACGGTTATCACAGCACGTTCGTGGCTATTGATGTCCTCCTGCATTGGTCGACATCTCGGTTTGGCATGGTCGACGTCAGGCATGATCCGCGGAAAGTTGGCCAATCAAATTACACCCTCTTCAAGCTCTGGAATCATTTTATCAACATAATCACAGCGTTCAGTACACGTCCACTCCGCGTGATCAGCTTAGTGGGGCTTGCCTTCACGCTTTTGGGTTTCGCGATTCTCGGCTATGTACTGATCAATTATGTGAGGACGCGCGGGGCTGTGCCGGGCTTTGCCTTTTTGGGATCGATGATCGCTCTTTTCTCCGGTGCACAAATGTTCGCCTTAGGCGTTTTTGGTGAATATCTTGCCCGCATGCACACCCGGCTCATGGATCGCCCGCCTTATACGATCAACCGGACCGTTCGCGGAGGCACTTCTATATGACGCTACCTCCCCAGGCCATCAATAATGAAAAGGATGGAGAGCTTACCGTCCTTATGATGGACACGGAAATTTTCGGCTTCCCGGTTGCAGAGTGGGCACTGCCGATGGAAGCAAATCGCGTTGTTCCGGCTTGGTCGCGTTTCTTGCCGCGAGCTGATGAACTCCAAATTCGTCTGGTTTCGTGTCGCGTACCCGCCCACAACTCAGAGCTGCTGGCGGCAGTGCAAAAAGCCGGCTTTCGCGTTGTGGACTGCATGGTAAGCCTGGGGCTTCGCAATGTGCAACGAACGCCACTCGACCCCGTACCCCTTCCGTTACGTGAGGCCGAGAACCGAGATTTAGAGGAACTGGAAGCCATTGCAGGCAAGGCCTTCCAGACCGGGCGCTATCATCTCGACCCGCTTTTTCCACGCGCCCTAGCCGACAAGCGCTATGCTGTCTGGGTCCGAAACGCCCTTACGGGGCGAATGCCAGGCAGTGTCCTGGTTGTTGAACACGAGGATACCATTGCCGGCTTTCTGGTCCAAAAGATCGATGGCGACCATTGTCAAGGGCAACTGGCCTGCGTAAACCCCAAATTTAAGCACACCATCGTCATGCATTCCCTGTTGGCGGCGCACACCGCATGGCTACAACCCAGAGGCATTCGCAAAACCACAGGACGGATATCCATCGGCCTCATGCAAGCCATTAATCTTAATCTGGTGTTGCATTCCGAACTACGACAGGCTGAATATGTTCTCCATTGGCATTCCATCCACTATCCGGTAGGCAAAGATTCACCTTTATCGCTTGCGCATGAATAATAAATAATTTGTACCCATCATGAGTAAAATCGAATTCCTTGCACACCTCGACGAAATCATGGAACAGGAGCCCGGCACGCTTAAGTCTGGCGAAGCACTCAAGGACCTGCCCAAATGGGACTCGATGACAGTGGTGCAGTTCATCGCCTTTGCTGACGAGGAATTCAACTTGGCACTGCCCAGCTCGAAGCTTTTGTCCTGCAAGACTGTCGATGATCTGGCCGAATTGCTCAATCCTCACGTGACCGGTTAACTTCTCCTCTGTTTCAGACACCTTTATGGCCCAAACCACCATTGGCGGCGTTAAGGTTTTGGGTATCGCGGCCGCCGTTCCGGAAAAAAAGCTCTCACTTGAGCCCTACTATCAGACGTTTGGCCGGGAAGAAGTCGACAAGATCATCGAAAGTACGGGGATCAAGGAACGACGATCTGATCCGACGCTGTGTACCTCCGATCTCTGCCTTGCCTCAGCGGAATCCTTGCTGGCTGAGCTCAAGTGGAAAAGGTCGAGCATTGATCTGCTAATCTTTCTTTCCCAAACGGCCGACTATCCGTTTCCAGCAACGGCCTGTTGCCTGCATGGCCGACTGGGGCTCGATAAGAGTTGTGCCGCCTTCGACGTGAATCTTGGATGCTCTGGTTATCCCTACGGACTTTGGATGGCGGCTTCACTCATGGCCTCGGGCGGAATCAGGCGCTGCTTGTTCCTGGCTGGCGACACTGCCAGTCGCGATATCTCACCATTGGACCGCAGCACCGCCATGATCTTCGGAGATGCCGGTACCGCGACAGCCCTGGAGCTTTCCCCAAATTCCTCTCCCATCCATTTTACCTGGGGCAGCGACGGTACAGGCTGGGAAACGATTATTCGCCGAGCTGGAGGCCAGCGTTTTTCTTATACGCCGGAGCTGGCCACTCGAACCGAGCGCGACAATGGAAATTTTCGAGCTGAAACAGACATCTCCATGAACGGTGCAGACGTTTTTAGCTTCACCATCCGGGAAGTTCCGAAATTGATCGTCCGGACCCTGGACATGGCGGGCTGGGATATTGAGAGCACTGACACCTTCGTTTTACACCAAGCCAATAAATTTATGCTTCAGCATCTGGCCAAAAAAGCCAAGATCCCGCCTGGCAAACTTCCAATCAGCTTGGCTGAGTTCGGCAACACTTCTTCCGCCTCCATCCCAATCACGATTGTCCGACATTTGCCGGAACTCCGCGAAAGATCCTTGCATTCGCTCCTGATCGGATTTGGCGTCGGCCTTTCCTGGGCTTCCGCCGCGCTAGAGCTGGGTCCCCTGGTCCTGCCGCCAATCATCGAGGTAAAGAGCGCCACCACCGGGTCTTATAGCCCATCCCTTGCCGCATGATCACGCTCTCTGGCCGGACCTATCTTATCACGGGGGCAACATCCGGAATTGGACTTGGAATAGCACGGATACTGCACGGCCTTGGAGCAAAGCTCGTGCTGACCGGGCGCGATAAGGGCAAGTTGGAACGGCTGGGCGAAGAACTTTCATCGCATCATCACCTGCTCCGTCCCTTCGAACTCGAGGCCGGTGATGAAATCCCCTCCTGGATCAAATCCATTGCGGCTGAGACCGGTCCTCTCCACGGCTTCGTTCACAGCGCGGGAATCTGCCAGCTTTTACCCGTGCAGGCGCTCAATCTTAAGCGTTTCGACCGGACCATACGCCTCAATCTTTTCTCCGCCATGATGATTGTCCGGGGCTTTGTCCAGCCGAACTGCTATGTCAAAAATCAATCGAGTATTGTCCTGATCTCTTCCACCGCTGGAATTCTCGGCTGCCCTGGGCAAACACTCTACTCAGCCTCGAAGGGCGCCCTGATCGCCTTCGCCAAAGGGGCGGCGCTGGAACTGGCCCCGCTTGGCATCCGCGTTAACGCTCTCTCCCCCGCCTGCGTCGAAACCCCCATGCTCGACCAAGTCCGCCAGTCGATTCCGGAAGAAAATTACCAGCAGCTCTGCCAGCGGCACGCCCTTGGCCTAGGGCAACCCCATGATGTCGCCCAGCCACCGCTTTCCTTCTCTCGGAAGCTAGCCGTTGGATCACCGGAACCAATCTCATTGTCGATGGCGGAGTGACCGCGGCCTGAGTTTTCATGGATAATCTCCTTATTCCGAAAGATTATTTCGACTCCTCCATTTTCAAGACCGAGATGGAGACTCTATTCCCGTCGTGCTGGATCTTCGCCGGCCTACGCCGGGACGTAGCCAACGACGGAGACTGGATTGCCGTCCGGGTCGGCAGCACGGCAGTCACTGTGCAGAATAACCAAGGTGAGCTACGCGCATTGCATAACGTCTGTTCTCACCGTTTCGCCGTCATGAGAACCCAGTCCCAAGGCCATGGCCCCCTGCAATGTCCTTATCACGGTTGGATGTACGACTGCGAAGGAAATGTCTCCGCCATCCCTGCCCGCCCCCGGTTTTCCGATCTTGATCAGAAAAAAATGTCGCAAATGCGCCTCCGGCAATTTCGTGTCGAATGCTGTGGACAACTAATCTTCATCCGCCTGACCCCTGAGGGGCCAAGCCTGCGGGAATACTGCGGTGAGGTTTGGGGCTCGCTCCAAAGCTTCAGTGAAGCTTTGGGCTCCCAGTTGCACGCCACTACTCTGCGCATCGCGGCCAACTGGAAGCTCGTTATCGAAAACTCTCTCGAAAGCTATCATTCGGGCTGTGTTCATCCAGAAACACTTGGCATGGATCGCTCCTACCGCTTCAAAATTCACACGGGACCTAACTTCACCCGCTACGAAGAGCAGATTTCCGCCACCGTCGCGGCCAAGTGGGGTCGCATTAAAAAAGCCTTTTCGTCCCGCCCTCTTTGCCTGGACGACTATGTCTTCTACTCCCTCTTTCCTACTTTTTCCATTGATACCATGCGCGGCGCCACGTTTGCCCTCAATGTCATCCGTCCGTTAAGCTTGAGTGAAACTGAATTGCACAGCCGTGTTTTCGCCACGCGCCTCTCTCCTCCAGAGTTGGAAGAATCGGCCTTGGTGCGCGCCTTTAACGATTATTCCATCGGCATGGCTCCCTTGGTCATCGGACAAGATAAGGCCATCTGCGAAACCGTTCAGGCTGGTCTCCCGCAAGCCCAGTATTCCGCTACTCTAAGCGAGGAAGAAGAACGCATTTTAGCCTTTCAAAAATGCTACATGAGTCAATTATCTGCTTCCAGTTGACTATCCATGCGGGTCTATCCCTTGAGCATCGAAAAGACTTGGAAGGAGCTTTTTGGCGTGCTGCGCTCAATGACCTGCTCAAGATCGATATTGAAGGGTCCAAGCATACGCTTCTAGAGCTGGAAGCTGACTTCCAAAACCTACACCGATGAGGGACTTCTGCCTGTGACCGATGCCGTTCTTATAAACTGCCTTCCCTGACTCACAAAAAGCCCACAGACTCACAAATAGACTCACAAGATTTGTTCCTGCAGGTCATGACGTGTCGCCACGGACAAGAAAACGACCAACTCAGCCTACTTTGAAGTGACTGATAATCAGGAGGATGAACAGCAAAAAATTGGCCTGGTCAAGACCAGTCAAAAAAACGCAAGTGGTGCGCGATACAGGGTTTGAACCTGTGACCCCTACAGTGTCAATGTAGTGCTCTACCACTGAGCTAACCGCGCTTGACGGTGCATGAACAGCCGTAAATGGCGAGCCATGCCGAGTTATCTAAGATGAGGGCTTTGCGGTGGAGAGGCAAGATTTTTTGGCGCTTTTCATGCGCCCCACGCCGAAAGGTATGTGCTTTAGGCGCGGTTAAAATCAGGCTTTTCTGCGAGTCGATTTAACTATCCTGGGAAATGGCAGAGCTAATTTATGAAAGGAGTTGGTCAATAAAATGCTTCCTGGACCGAAAACAAAGCTGGTTTCCCATTTTTTCTTGGGCCATCATGCCGATGCGTAAAGCGGGTGCCAGCGGGAGCGAAGAAAACCAATGACCACGCCACTTTCCCCGGAAGAACTCGAGCCGGAGAGCAATCCTCTTTTGAGCTCCAAGGAGCATAGAGAGCGTGAGGCGGAGCAAATTTGCCAGGAATTTGTCCGAAGCAGCCAGAAGCTCCCCGATCCCGCGACCCGTCGTAAACCCGAGTCGATTCCTCCCCCTGACCCAGCGTAGAGTTCCCTCCTCCAACCTCCAGTTCAGATGAAAAAAATAGACCTGCGCGGCATGAGCCGTGACGAATTGACGGACCTGCTCGAAGAAGTGATGGTCCGGCTTCGGCACGTGGAAGCCGAGGAAATCAAGAGCAACTTTGTGACGAAGTCACAGAAGCTGCGGCTTGAGGAATCGGTTCGCGAGCATCTGCGGCAGAGTACCCGATAGACGGGACTTTAGGCCTGCACGAGCACCGCCGTCCCATAGCAGAGGACTTCGGTGATACCAGGCATGAGCTCGGTTGCGTCGTAGCGGACACCGATCACGCCATTAGCGCCGAGGGCCGCGGCATGTTCGGCCATCTGGTTGTAAGCCTCAAGGCGGGCCTGTTCACAAAGATTGGTATAGATGGTGATGTTGCCGCCGAAAATCGACTGAATGGAGGCGCCAAAATTACCGATGACGGAGCGGGAACGAACCACAATGCCACGAACGAGGCCGAGGGTACCGGCGATTCGGTAACCGGGCAGTTCGAAGGCGGTGGTGATGAAGCGATGGTCCATGATTTCCCCTTTTGATTTTGATCAGCCACGGTGGCGGCGTTTGATGTGGATTTGCGCCAGAGAGCGGGCCAGCGCGGCCTGGGTGGCCTCGAGTTCCTCGCCCTCAAGCGTGTTCGATTTGAGCAATTCCTCGGCGCGTTTAACGGCTTCCTCCGCAACCTGAACGTCGATGTCGGCCTCGCGAACGGCGGCATCGGTCAGCACGGCAACGCTGTCGCCGGTAATTTCGGCAAAGCCTTCGCCGATGGCGAGGGTCTCGACCTGCCCGTTGCGCTTGTAACGGAGTTCACCGGCCTTGAGGTCGGTGACGAGGTTTTCGTGCTTGGGCAGGATTCCCATATCGCCTTCCGAGCCGGGCAGGAGAACTTCGTCGACATTATCGTCGAAGATCTTGGATTCGGGGGTGATGATTTCGAGCTTGAGCGTGGCCATGGCCGGTGAGGGGCGGGATTATTTGGACCGGATGGTCTCGATGCCGCCCTTCATGTAGAAGTCGCTTTCGTCGACGTCGTCATGCTTGCCATCGAGGATTTCCTTGAAGCCCTTGACTGTGTCCGCGATTGAAACGTAGACGCCGGGCGTGCCGGTGAAGACCTGGGCGACGGTGAAGGGCTGGCTGAGGAAACGCTGGATTTTACGCGCACGATAGACGAGTACCTTGTCGTCAGGGGAGAGCTCGTCCATGCCGAGGATGTTGATGATGTCCTGCAGGTCCTTGTAGCGCTGCAAGACTTTTTGGACACCGCGGGCCACCTCGTAGTGTTCCTCGCCGACGATCTCGGGCGTGAGGGCCTTGGAGGTGGAGGAGAGGGGATCGACGGCCGGGTAGATGCCGAGCTCGGCGATGGAGCGCTCGAGTACAATGGTCGAATCGAGGTGGGCGAAGGTGTTGGCCGGGGCGGGGTCGGTTAAGTCGTCCGCGGGCACGTAAACGGCCTGGAACGAGGTGATGGAACCGTTCTTGGTGGAGGTGATCCGTTCCTGCAACGCGCCCATTTCGGCGGCGAGCGTGGGCTGATAGCCGACGGCGCTTGGCGTGCGACCGAGGAGCGCGGAGACTTCCGAGCCCGCCTGGGAGAAGCGGAAGATGTTGTCGATGAAGAGGAGCACGTCCTGGTTTTTCTCGTCACGGAAATATTCGGCCATGGCGAGGCCGCTGAGGGCGACGCGCATACGGGCGCCGGGGGGCTCGTTCATCTGGCCGTAAACGAGTGCGACCTTCGACTTGGAGATGTCTTTCTGGTCGATAACGCCCGACTCGGACATTTCATGGTAAAGGTCGTTGCCTTCACGGGTGCGCTCACCGACCCCGGCGAAGACGGAGTAACCGCCGTGGCCCTTGGCGATGTTGTTGATGAGCTCCATGATGACGACGGTCTTGCCGACCCCGGCGCCGCCGAACGCGCCGACCTTGCCGCCCTTGGTAAAGGGGCAGATGAGGTCGATGACCTTGATGCCGGTTTCGAGCACTTCGGCGCGGGTGTCCTGATCGAGGAGCGGGGGAGCCTGGCGATGAATGGGATAACGTTTGGTGGCATTGACCGGGCCTTTTTCGTCGGTCGGTTCACCGAGGACGTTGAAGATGCGTCCGAGGACGCCTTCACCGACCGGGACGGTGATGCTGGCGCCGGTGTCGGTGACATCGAAGCCGCGCTTGAGACCTTCGGCACCCGACATGGCGACGGCGCGCACCCAGCCTTCGCCGAGGTGTTGCTGAACCTCAAGGGTCAGATTATGGGGCTTGCCGTCGATCGTGAACGAGACGGTCAGGGCATTGTAGAGGGCCGGCAGATGGCCGTCCGAGAATTCAATATCGACGACGGGGCCGATGACCTGGACGATTTTACCAACGTTAGTGGGGCGTGAGGCAGTGGCTACCATGATGTGTTTAATGAGGTTCTTCGATAAGGATGGGAAAAGAGCGTTAAGTTTAGTCTGAAAGATGGTTCCCCTGCCAGCAAAACCAGCGAAGTTTTATTGCGAATTTGGCGCGGGATCGGGGGGTGGCTGGAGGCTGGGAGTGGAGGAAGGTGGCGGAGGCAGCGGAGCGGCCTTGCCGCCATCACCCAGGATGGGGCCGGAAGGGGTGTCGGCGGTTGGTTCGGTGGAAGCTGAAGAGTTGCCGACAGAGGAGATAGCAGGAGCCGGGTTCTGCGGGGCAAGATGATTGACCACTGCCTGCTGAGGCGGGGGAGCGGCGGGAGCGGGAGCCGGAGCCGGTTGAGGAGCCTGGCCGTTGAAACGAACACGATTAATGTCGACGATGTTGAGGATGTGATTGACCGGGCCGGGCTGGATGAGCAGGCGCAGATTGTAGGGGCCGGATGAACCGGAGGGCCGGGCTTCAAAGATGAAGGGGGGCACGGGAGAACGGTCATCGTCGCCCGGATATTTGGCGCGACCGGTGTCCTTGACGTCGAAGTGTGATTCAACGTAGTGAAGGAGGCCCGGTTGCATCCGGAGGATCGGCTTGGCGTCGTCGTCAAAATCGGGATAGGTATCGGCCCAGGCGGCGATGGGAAGGGCAAGGAGAGCCCCGGCAAAAAGAAGGACAAAGGTCGGCTTCATAAACCTTTAGACGCTAAAATAGCGCCTGAGTTTCACTTTTTACTGGTCCATCATCATGGCCGCCGTCGAAATCTCGAGGATTTCGTTCGTGATGCTGGCCTGACGAGCCTTGTTGTATTCAAGGGTTAAATCCTTAACGAGCTGCTTGGCATTGTCGGTCGCGCTCTTCATCGCGACCATGCGCGCGCTGTGTTCCGAAGCACGGGATTCGAGAATTTTTGAGTAGAGCTCCAAGTGGACGTAGTAGGGAAGGAGTTTGGAGAGAAGTTCGAGCGTGTCGGGTTCGAAATTGTAAGGGCCGTCGGACTTGGCGCGATCTTCGGACTTCGGGGCGACGTTGCTGGCATGCTCGGCGGCACCGAGCGCCTTGGCGACCTGAAGTGTTTCTGCGCCGATAGGTACGAGGGGATGGCGGCTTGGCACCTGCGAGAGGGTGTTAATGAAGCGGTTGTAGTAGATTTCGACCGCGTCGAATTCCTTCTTCTCGAAGCGTTCGAGGAGGAATCGGCTGATGGCCTTGCTGTCGGTGAAGGTGGGGCTGGCGTTGAGCTCGAAATCGGCGATGACGTTTTTCTTCAGGCGGATCAAGACCTGGCGGCCTTTGCGTCCGACGGTGACGTAGACCCTGCTGGGGTCGTCGTTCTTGAGCACGTCGCGCATGAGGTTGGTATTGAGCGGGCCGCAAAGACCCTTCTCGGAGGTGAGGACGACGACCGCGGTCTTGCCGCTGACATCGCGCTTCTGGAGAAGGGGGTGGGTGACCTCATCCTTGCCGACATGCGCGTAGATGTGCGCGGCCATGTCATCGAGCCGGCCGGCATAGGGGCGCAGGGCGATGGCGGACTGCTGGGCGCGGCGCATCTTGGTCGCAGCCACCATCTGCATCGCCTTGGTGATCTGGGACGTGTTCTTGACCGACTTGATGCGCCGGCGGATGTCGCGGAGGTTAGCCATGGGAGGGCTTAGGTGTAGGATTCGGCGAACTGGGAGACGACGGTCTTGAACTCGGCGGTGAGGGCGTCGTCGAATGCGCCTTTTTCGCGGAGCTGGGTGAGAAGCTTTTCGTTCCGGGTGGTGAGGAAGTCGACCAGTTTGTTCTGGAAATCCTTCACCTTGTCGACCGGGACCTTATCGAAGAAGTTGTTCTGGACGGCCCAGAGCGTGGCGGCCTGGATTTCGATCGGGAGCGGGTGATAGTTCTTCTGGTTAAAGACTTCAACAACGCGGGCGCCGCGGCCGAGCTTGGCCTGGGTCTTGGCGTCGAGGTCGGAGCCGAACTGGGCGAAGGCGGCGAGCTCGCGATACTGGGCGAGGTCGCCCTTGATCTTGCCGGCAACCTGCTTCATGGCCTTGATCTGCGCGGCGCTGCCGACGCGGGAGACGGAGAGACCGACCGAGATGGCGGGGCGGATGCCCTGGTAGAAGAGGTCGGTTTCGAGATAAATCTGGCCGTCGGTGATGGAGATGACGTTGGTCGGGATGTAGGCCGAGACGTCGCCTGCCTGGGTTTCGATGATCGGCAGCGCGGTGAGCGAGCCGTTGCCATATTTTTCGCCGAGACGCGCGGAGCGTTCGAGGAGGCGGGAGTGGAGATAGAAGACATCGCCGGGATAGGCTTCGCGACCGGAGGGGCGCTTCAAGATGAGCGAGACCTGACGGTAAGCCACGGCGTGCTTGGAAAGATCATCATAGATGATGAGGGCGTCCATGCCGTTGTCCATGAACCATTCGCCCATGGCGGTGCCGGCGAAGGGGGCAAGGTACTGGCTGGTGGCGGAATCGGAGGCGGTGGCCGAGACGACGATGGTGTAAGGGAGTGCGCCGGTGCTGTTGAGGGTCTCGACGACGCGCGCGACGTTGGCGTTCTTCTGGCCGACGGCGACGTAGATGCTGTAGAGGGGACGGAAACCGGGCTTGCCTTCGTTTTCGCGGTTGATGCGGGCCTGGTTGATGATGGTGTCAATGGCGATGGTGGTCTTGCCGGTGGCGCGGTCGCCGATGATGAGCTCGCGCTGGCCGCGGCCGATCGGGATCATCGCGTCGATGGCGGTGATGCCGGTCTGGACGGGCTGGTTGACCGATTTGCGGGCGATGATGCCGGGGGCGAGTTTTTCGACCGGATAGAAGACGTCGGACTTGATGTCGCCCTTGCCGTCAAGCGGCTTGCCGAGGGCGTCGACGACGCGGCCGAGGAGGGCCTTGCCGACGGGGACCTGGAGGAGCTTGCCGGTGGTGCGGACTTCGTCGCCTTCCTTGATCTTCTCGAAATTGCCGATGATGATGGCGCCGACTTCGGTTTCCTCAAGGTTGAGGGCGAGGCCCATGACGCCGCCGGGGAATTCAAGCATTTCGTTGAGGGCGGCACCGGAGAGGCCTTCGATTTTGGCCACGCCGTCGGAGATTTCGCGAACGGTGCCGATGTTGGTTTGGGCGACGTCCGTTTTAAGGGAGACGATCTGGGCTTTGATTTCTTCGAGGAGGGTGCTCATGGTCGATATCGATTATGGGGGTTAGGAGAAAGCTTGTTCAAGCCGTTCGAGGCGTTTGCTGAGGGTGCCGTCCCAGATGTTGCTGCCGCGCCGGATGCGCAGGCCACCGAGGAGGGCGGGATTTTGTTCGTAGGAAGTGCGGGCCGCGGGGCCGTAACGCTGCTCAAGGCTGCGAAAGACACTGGCGCCCTGGTCGGGCAGAGGGGTGGCGCTTTCGACGCGGACGGTCCGTTCCTCGATGGCGATTTCCACGAGGCGGAAGAGCCGGTTGAGGATGCCGAGGTGGTTGCGCGGCCTTTCGGTCACGACCAGGTTCACGATGTCGCGGATGGCTTGTTCGTCGAATGAGCCATCGGGACGCAGGCAGGCGCGAAAATAGCGTTTCGCGGTCTGGCGGGCGTGGCGGTCGATTTTCATGGCGGAGCGAGTTAGTTATTGGAGGCGCTGAGCTGACGCTGGGCCTCGTCGTTGAGGCGGGTCTGATCATCCGCGGTGAGGACGCGTCCGGCGATCTTTTCGGTAGTCTGGACGACCAGGGCGCCGACTTCGCGCTTGAGTTCGGCCAGGAGGCGGTCGCGTTCGAGGACGGCGGCCTCGCGGGCCTTCTTAATGATGTCCTCGGCCTGCCGGACGGCTTCCTGGGTGCGTTGTTCACCGCGTACGACGGCCGCTTTTTCGGCTTCGGCGATGATGGCGCTGGCCTGTTCGTTGGCCTTCTGGATGATGCTCAGGCGGCTGGCTTCGGCATCGGCGAGCTGCTGCTTGATCTTGTCGGCGTTGGCCATCGATTCCTCGATGGTGTTGCGGCGCTGCTCAAGGATGGTGCGTACCGGCTTCCAGCCGAACTTCCAGGCGACGGCGAAGAGCACCGTGAAGGCGATGCACTGGGCGATGAATTGCTGGAGGGTAAAGCCCGTCTGAAGCCCGACTTGTTGAAAATTATTTTCAATGTCGCTCAGGTCGGCCAGAGGCAGATGAGGTAGGAACATGTCTTTAACTCCGCCGGTGAACTTCACCGGCCACGAGGTGAGGATTTATTTGCCGGCCAAAACGAACGCAACGAGAATGAAGGTTCCTTCCGAGATGCCGACAAAGATCAGCGCCGCGCCGAGGATGATGCCCATCGCGCCGGGATTGCGCCCGACCGCCTGAGAGGCGCCCGCGCCGACCGCGCCGATGCCGATGGCTGCGCCGCCGGCGGCAAGGCCGACTTCGATGGCCGAGGTGGATCCAGAAAGGGTTGTCGCTGCTTGTGCCAAGATATCCATATGATTTGAGTTTAGTGGTTGATGTCTGTTGTTGTTCGGCGCCTTACGCAGGGCTCGGCGCCAAAGTCCTAATGGGCGCCGCTTTCCTCAGAGGCGTGATCCCCCGCGTTGGTGATGATTCCGGTGAAGGCCGCGGTCAAAGCGAAGATGACGAAGGTCTGCACAAAGGCGACCAGGAGCTCGTAGAAGTAAAAGGGAACGAGGATGATGAAGGCGAAATTGGGTGCGAGCTTGTACATGGAGTCGAGCAGGTATTCACCGCCATAGATGTTGCCGAAGAGACGGAAGGTGAAGGCGATGGGACGGATGATGAGGATGGAGAAGACCTCAATCCAGCCGACGACGAAGAAGATGATGATAAAGAGGATGTCGACGGCCTTGTTGGCGAATTTGGCCTTGGAGCCGAAGACGTGGAAGAGCGATCCGCGGATGCCGGCTTCCCTCCAGCACCAGTAGAAATACATGAAAAAGAAGATGGCGGTGTAGGCGGCGGTGGCATTGACGTTGGCGTTGGCGCCGCGGAGGAAGGGATGGGTGACCTCGAAATTCCAGATGTTGGTGCCGTGACCGTAGCCGACCGTGCCGGTGCCGGGGAAGAGGGCGAGGAGGTTTTCAGCGAGGATGAAGACGAAGAGGCTGCCGAAGTACCAGAAGCCGCGTTCCATGGTTTTGCGGCCGGCGAGGCTTTCGATGAAGTTGCTCAGGAGCTCGACGAGCCATTCGATGAAGTTCTGCATGCCGCTGGGAACCAACTGAGGTTTGCGCATGGCGATCTGGATGACGACAATGACGGCGATGCAAGCGATGGTCTCGGCGATCATCGAGTTATTAACCGGAAAACCACCGATGGAAAAGAGGTCAACCGGCTTGGGTGACATGCCAGTGGCTTCGTCAGCAAAGAGAGGCGGAAAGAGGGTCATTTTTCTACGTCAAAAGAATTGAGGAGGGGACATCATTGCGAGAAAGTCGAATTAGGCAAGTACAAGATTCTTTAGTTTTTGTGGAAGGACTTAAGGCTACCTAATAGTCGAAATTGGTGAAAGATGATTAAAGCAAGCGATCCTGTTCTGTCGAGGGCGGATTGAGAGGCCGGAGCAAAAAATCCGGAGCTTTACCAGAGCTCATTAGGTCCGGCGGGAACTGGGATCGATTTTCTGCGGGCAGCGGCGGGAACGGAAGCTTCCGCTGTATCTTCGTCGCGAAAATTGAGCGATACCGGCGCGGAGGCATAGCGGGGGAGAAGGAGGCCGTCTTCGCCGAGGAATTGGTGGCGCCATTTGACGTATTGTTCCAGCAGGGCGAAGAGCTCGGCGTGGGTCGAGACGCGGACGATGCCTTTGTTGAAGAAGGAGGCGGGGCCAAACCGCTTGGCGTACCAGGGGCCGACCTTGCGGAACATGGTGCAGCCGAGATTTTCACCAAAGACCTCGAGCATGAGATTGAAGTGGCGGGTCATGACGCGGATGCGCTCGGCGAATTCGGGTTCGGGCAGAAGCTCGCCGGTTTCGAGATAATGTTGGGTGTGGGCGAAAATCCATGGGTTGTAAAAAGCGCCTCGGCCGATGCTGACACCCGCGCAGCCGGTTGATTCGAGCATGATCCGTGCGGCTTCAGGGCTGGTGATGTCGCCGTTGCCGATGACGGGGATGGTGCGGACCGCTTCGACGACGCGGCGGATGCCGGCAAGATTGACGGAGCCGTCGAAGCCCTGCTGGCGGGTGCGGCCGTGGACCATGATTGCCGCCGCACCGGCTTCCTCCAGGGCGCGGGCGAGTTCGGGCGCGGTGAGGTTTTCGTCGTCCCAGCCGAGGCGCATCTTGCAGGTGACGGGAATGCGCACGGCCTCGACCATGCCGCGGACGAGGGCGGCGGTGCGGTCGAGCTCGGTCATCATCGCCGAGCCGCCGCCAACCTGGCAGACCTTGCGGACGGGGCAGCCCATGTTGATATCGACGGAGGCGACGCCGACCGATTCGAGATAGCGCGCGGCCTCGGCCATTTCATGTGGAACAGCGCCGAAGAGCTGGACGGCGAGGGGGGTGTCGACGGCGGCGCTTTCGATGAGCTTGAGGGCCTTCCGGTTTTTTTCGAGGAGCGACCGGGCGTTGACGAGATCGGTGGTGCAGAGCCCGACGCTGCCGAGCTCGCGGATGACGAGCCGGAAGGGCAGGTTGGTATAACCCGCCAGCGGCGAAAGGAGCAGGGGCGTGGCCAGCTTCAGGGGGCCGAAGGAAAGAGGGGCGGGTTTCATGATGAATTTTGACGGAATTGCCAAATTTACCAAATTAACGGAGGAGGGACAATGCAAGGAAGGAGACGGTAGTGTCTCCATTTGCAATAAAAGTCATGCTGAGCAAGCCGGGCTTGTCCCGGCGCCGTCGAGGGATCTCTAACTATTTGGCAAGAGACGTGTACGGGAAAAATATTGAGAGATCCCTCGACTTTGCTCGGATGACAGCAGGCCGGGCGATTTCTTGCGCCCTTTGCGTTGTTTTGCGGTTAATTACCTTGTAACCAATTGAAACGATGTGGGGTCAATTTCAGATGAAGGGCTCGCCATGACCGACGCGGAGGTGACAGCCTGCCTGGTACGCGGGCGCGCAGGGGACGAGAAGGCGATCCTTGATATCTTTCATTATATGTATCCGCATGTGACCCGTCTGGTGCACGCCAATCTTCCCGCGCGGGAAAGCGCGGAGGACCTGGTGCAGCAGGTTTGCATGAAGGTGATGGCCAACCTTCACCAGTTTTCCGGCAAGGTGCCGTTCCTGCACTGGGTGTCTCGGATTGCGGTCAATACGTGCCTGAACCAGATTCGCCATGAGAAGCGCCGGCCCGAATTGCGTCTGGCCGACCTGAGCGAGGATGAGGTGATGGTGGTTGAACATTTGGCCACAACGGCAAATGAACTCGACTCGGCAGACCAGGTGGGGGCGGCGGAACTGGTGGCGAAGCTGCTCGACGGCCTGCGTCCCGCGGATCGGATTCTGATGAAGCTGCTTTATCTGGAGGGCAATACCATCGAAGAGATTTCGAGTATGACCGGATGGAGCCGGACGATGATCAAGGTCCGCGCCTACCGCGCAAGGGCCCAATTGCGTCGGCGCTATCTTTTGCTAATGAAGGAAAAGCCATGAACACGATCAATGACCAACTGAACCGGCTGTTTCGGGCCGCGCGCGCCACGCCGGAGGGATTGGCCATGCCCCCGTTCGGCCTGGAGACTCGGGCGCTGGCGGCATGGCGTGAATCGGTTTTGACCGGAGCCGGAGTGCCGTTCTGGTCCGGGGCGCTGCTGTTTCGCGGGTTGATCCTGGCGGGACTGGTGATGCTGGTGAGTCTGTGGCCGGTGATTAACCAGACTTCCAACACCGATCCATTTGCCGAATATTTTCAACTGGCCGATTCCACGGTTCAGGTCGATAACACCCCATGATTCCGCAGCAATGGAAACCGGGGCTCGCGCTTAGCCTCATCTTCGTGGTGGGGATGATTACGGGTGGCGCGCTGACCCTGGCCTTCGCCCCGGCCTTCTTTTTGCGTCCGCCGCCGCCGGGTGAGGCGCAGATAAAAAATCATCTCATCGGTTACCTGACACGGCGGCTCGATTTGACTCCGGATCAACAGGCGAAGATCAAGCCGATCCTGGCCGACGCCGCGCGGCAGATGCAGGGGGTGCATCGCGAGGAGGTGGGCCGGATTTCGCAGATCCTGGAAAAAGCGAACGCCCAGATCGCAACAATCCTGACACCGGAGCAGCAGGCCCGGCTACAGAAATTGCAGAAGGAAATGGAGAAGGATCGCGACCGGATGTTTCCGGGTCGGATGCGTTCCTGGGGACCGCCTCCGCATGGCGGCCCGGATGACATGATGCGTCCGCCGCCGGAGGGTGGAGCGGTGCCTCCCCCGTCCCCGCCGGGGGAAACCAATTCAGCGCCGCAAAATCCGCCGCCGCAGGCGTAAGCTCTAGATATCTAGCTTCAGCTGGCGCGGATCGGATTCAGGTTCCAAATCCCAATAGGAAGCAAGGAGGCCGACGATGAAGGCGCCAAACATGAGCATGGCAAATCCCGGAAGCGGCAGAATCACATTGTAGAGCCGGAAGGCGAGCACGGCCGATTCAACCCAGAAGACAAGAAAGATGGCGAGCTGCATGGCGGCATGGATGAGGCCGGAACGGACTACGGCGACGGCCGCGCCGATGGCGATGAGGAGATAGAGCGCGGCGAGGATCATGGGTGGCAGAGGCCGGACATAGTCCTGGTCGAGGATGGTCCGTTCGGCCTGGAGCTGCGCTTCAATGGGGCTCAGGATGCCGACGGGGGTCTTGTAACGTTCACGCTGGGCGGAGTCGGTGCGCCCGATCCAGACCTGCCGTTTGGCGACAGCATGGAGGTCGTGCTCGGGTTTGAGGCCGTGCTGCAATTGATCGTCGTAGACGAGGACATTGTCGAAGTTGACGGCCCAGGAAGCGGCCGGTTCGGAACGGTAACGGATGCGCATGTGGCCCTGCTCGTCGATCGGGACGGTGCGGAGGAGCCTGCCGTCGGCGCGACGGAGGAAAATCCCGCGGCCCATTTGCACTTCCGAAGCGGTGAGATCGGCGCCAAGAAATTGGGCCGTGGCCTGCAACACCAGCGAGGAGGTCATTTTTCCGTCGAAGAGAAAGACGAGGGGAATATCGCGGAGCCGCTGACCGGAATCGGGTTCGAGGTTGGTGGCGCCGACCAGCGAATCGCCCGCGAAGGTTTCGAGGGGCCAGATGCCGGAGTCGAATCGCGTGACCTGCCGCGTGTCGCCAAAGGCGGGGATGGCGCCGAGTTTGGCGGAGGGCGGACCCGGCTTGCCGGTGTTCAGCATGGTTGCGGCGAAGATGACGTTGTTGGCGCGCTGGACGATGTGGGAGAAGGTCTCGTCGAAGGAGGAATATTCGGGGTCGCGGTCGTTGAGGTTCATTTCGAAGACGACGCTGTTGGGCGAATAATCGATCAGGCTGCGGAGGACGAGGGCGTAGTCAAAACGCGACCAGGGCCACGGGCGGTCCTCGGGGATGTTGTCGATGGCGATAAGGGCAAGCTGGTCGCTGGGCCGGGCCGGTTGGGATGCGAGCGACTGACGCCAGTCGAGCAGTGGTTCCTCGAGAGCGTCGAGCGTGCCGGAAAATTGAGCGAGGAGCGTGAACGTGGCCCAAAGGACGCCGAGGCCGGCGGCGAGAGAAACGCGGCGCTTCAGGCTGGGATCGGGCGGTTCAGGCGGACGGGACGGCGCGGCGGGTTGGGCTGGAATGCTGAGAGGAAGTTCGTCCACGACCCCGGAAACTTGCCAAGAGAAGTTTCCGGGCGCAATGCTTCAAAGACCAGAACCTTCCTTGCCGTCGTCGATGTCGATGAAAGTGGTGGAGCTGGCAATATCGTCCTT
This sequence comes from Methylacidiphilales bacterium, assembly GCA_021272165.1. Classification (GTDB taxonomy): domain Bacteria; phylum Verrucomicrobiota; class Verrucomicrobiia; order Methylacidiphilales; family UBA1321; genus JABDGH01. Next base: position 115,503 of record JAJSLK010000014.1, on the reverse strand, counting down.
GTCGGGCGCCATGGTCGCGACCTTCATTTCCTTGAAAACGTAATATTTGTCAGCGACCTTCATGACGTTCTGGACTTCAACGCGCTTGACGGTCTGGCCCTTGGCGTTGACACCGTCGATACGGAGGAAGGTCCAGTATTGCTTGCTGACCCAAAAGCGGACGGAGGCGAAGCGGCTGTGGTCGTTCGGGCCGGGCTTGGCTTCAAAGACGTAAGCGTCGAGCGTCTTGATATTATCGGTGCCGAGGGGCTGGATGTCGTCCCAGTTGACGAAATCGATGCCGAGGTCCTCGTAGGTGACGTCGGTACCGAAGATCGCCTTGGCGCGGTCGGCGGCGGTGATCGGCGCCCAGGAGCCGCTGGGGGACGCCCGCTTTTCGACTACGACGGAGCCAGGATTAAGCTGGACGCGAATTTGGAGCGGCTGGTTGTTGAATTCGTAGACGAGTTCGTGGCCCTTGGTGCGGAGAGTGATCGGGTAGCTGATCTTGGTCTTGTCGGAGCGAACGGAGCCGGTGAGGGTGAAATCGGCGAGATCGAGGCGCTTCCAGATCATGGCCTGCACAATGGCGATGGGCGGAACCTTGTCTTTGGTGGCGGGATCGGGCAGGGCGGCCCCGGCGTTGAGAATGGAAGGGACGAGCAAAAGGCCTAAGGCAAGGAGGCGGGATTTCATAAAGGGTGCATACTAAGGAGAAAAGCGGCGCGAAAGACAATCCCGCATTTCGTGGGTTAACTGATTGCAATGATTGGGCTGCCTTGAGGAACAGCCACTCCATCTTTAATGGAGAATGTGTGGTCAGGCAACCGGTGGAAGGTCGAGCTCTCCTTTCGGCGTGACCGCGCGCCCCTTTTCAGACAGCCTGATACACGCTAGGTTTTATATGGTGCATCCCGGTTACCGCAAACGGACTATTTTCATTCTTGTGGCCCTGCTGCTGGTGCGGTTTTGGTTTGGCCAGACCTTCGAGTTGTCGGGGCAGGAAGCCTATTTGTGGATGCAGGGGCATGGGTCGAACTTGAGCCCGGCATATTGGGAGCGGGGGCCGCTTGTGCCGCTGCTGGTGCGGATCGGGACGCTTTTCTTCGGCGACACGGAACTGGGCGTGCGATGGCCGGCGGCGGTGATCTGCGCGTCGACTGGCTTCATTCTTTTCTACCTGGCCCGGCACTGGTTCAGCGCCCGGGGGGCATTCTGGACCGTGGTTCTATTCATCGCCATTCCGATGTATGCCTGGAAGTTCTCGTTTATGACCGAGGCGGCCGCGAGCACGGGGCTGATGGGCGTGGCCATGGTGGCGATTTGCCGGGCGATTGAGGAGAACAAGTCGGGTTGGTGGCTGCTGGCGGGTCTGGCCTGTGGGCTGGCTTTACTGGTGGCAATTGCCAACGCGTGGTGGCTGGCAGGACTGCTGCTTTATTTTGCGGTCCACCCGGAACGCCGTCCCCATCTGCGGCACGGGCCGATGTGGGGCATGTTCTTTTTCGCGGCGCTCTTTTTGTTGCCGGTGCTCTGGTGGTGGATGAGCGCGCAGGTTTCCGACGTGGCCCACGGCCATTTCGCCGGCCTCTGGCCGTTGCATCATGGGTTCTCGCTCAATCGTGGGTTCCACTTCATCTGGCTCGAAATTTTTTATCTTTCCATTCCGTTTTTCATCCTGCTGGTTTTTCTACTGCGGGGGATCGGAAGCAAGTTGTGGGAGGATTCGCGCTATGCGCTGCTGGTCTGTCTGGCGCTGCCGGGATTGCTCTGGCAAAACTTCGCCGGATTTTTTCAGGAGGGCCATTTCGAGCTGATCGCGCCTCTTTTCCTGCCGCTGGTCCTGCTGGCGGGGTGTCACCTGGCGCGGCTGGCGCATCTAAGCCGGGCGGTCGAGCCGATGTTCTGGGCCATCCTGGCGCTGGCGGCGATCCAATCGCTTTGCGGGCTGAATCCCTTTTATCTCGTGGCCAAGGGCGGCGGCCATGGCTACCAGATCAGGAGGACGCAGAGCGGGGAAAACGTGACGGGATTCTATGCCGACAAGCGGCAGATTTCATGGCGGAACCTCGCCGATGAGCTGGTGCAGATGCAGCGCGATTTGGGCGCGACGTTGATCATCACTGACACACCTGAGACGGCGAGCGCGCTGAGCTTTTATCTGCCGCGAAATCCGTTTGTCTACGTCGAAAGCCCGCCGGGCGTGATCACGCAGTTCGATTTCTGGCCGCACTACGACGATTCGGCCTCGCCCAACGATTCGGCGCTTTTCATCACCCGCACGGACCAGCCGCCGCCCGGCGACATCATGAAGGATTTCGCCAGCGTGACGCCGATCGATGATCCGCCGCTGCCCGATTTCAACCGCGCCTGGAATATCTGGAATTGCCAGCGATTCACCGGTGGGGCCCAAACAGCCGCCGTGCCGCCGCCGCATTTGTTGCCCGAATCCGAAGCCCTGCCGAAATAAAACAGCCAATGCCTACCGATCACGCCCGCGACCAATTCCTCGATTTTCTGCGCTTCGGCAGCATTTCGACCGACTCGAAATACCAGGAGCAGATCGAGGCCTGTTCGGAGTGGCTGAAGGGAAAGCTGACGAATATCGGGCTGACGGCCGAGATTCACCAGACGCCGGGGCATCCGATTGTCCTGGCCCGCGGGCCGAAAAAGGAGGGGCGTCCGACGGTTCTGATTTATGGCCATTATGATGTGCAGCCGGTCGATCCGCTCGATCTCTGGCACCGGCCTCCGTTCAATCCCGGCATCGAGAACGGCATCGTCACGGCGCGGGGCGCCAGCGATAACAAGGGCCAGATTTTCGCCCACATCCTTGGCATCGAGGAGACGCTAAAGGAAAAGGGCGACCTGCCGGTGAATCTCATTTTGCTGATCGAAGGCGAGGAGGAGATCGGCAGCCCGCATCTCGCACCTTTCCTCGATGCGCACCGCGAGGAACTTGCCTGCGATGTCGTGGCCATTTCCGATTCGTCGATGATCGCGCCGGGGCACCCGACTTTCACCTACGGCCTGCGCGGTCTGGCGGCGGTTGAGGTCACGATCACGGGGCCCGATCATGATCTCCATTCCGGCGTCTTCGGCGGCGCGGTGGAGAATCCTGCGACGGTGCTGGCGCGGCTCATTGCCGGCCTGCATGACAAGAATCTCAAGGTGAAGCTCGACGGCTTTTACGAGGAGGTGCGTCCGCTGGCGCCCTGGGAACGGAGGGCGTGGAAGCATCTTCCGCTGCGCGAGCCCGAATTATTGAAGATGACCGGCGCGCCGGCGTTGCGCGGTGAGAAGGGATTTACGCCGCTGGAGCGGATGTGGGCGCGGCCGACGGCGGAGGTCAACGGCATCGGTGGCGGTTACCAGGGCGAGGGGACCAAGACTGTTTTGCCGAGCCGGGCGATGGCGAAATTCACGTTCCGTCTCGTGCCGGACCAGGACCCGACGAAGATCATCGCCATGGTGGAGGATTATTTCCGGAAGAACGCACCGTCGTCGGTGCGGCTTGAGCTCAAGCCGGGGCATTGCGGCGAGCCTTACCTGGTCGATCCCAACGCGGGATTCGGCATGGCGGCGCAAAAGGCGCTGAAAAAACTTTTCCCGGGACAGAAGCCAGCGCTGATCCGCGAGGGCGGGACGATCCCGATTGTGGCTGAGTTCAAGAGCATCCTAAAGGCAGATACGCTGCTGCTCGGCTTTTGCCTGCCCGACTGCAACGCTCACAGCCCGAACGAGACGTTTCCGCTCGCGCATCTCGATTTGGGCGCGAAGCTGAACCGGCACCTGCTGGAAGAGATCGCTGCGGCTTAATGAAGAGCGGGCGGCCACGTGACCGGACAGCCCGCGGTCGAAGAAAGACTATTTCTTTTCCTTGTGCAGCGTGCGGCGGCGCAGGGCGGGATTGTACTTCAGGCGCTCGATGCGCTCCTGCTGCAGCTTCTTGTTCTTCGTGGTGAAGTAACGGGAAGGGCTCTTGCCTTCTTTTGCTGCCTCGGTGCATTCCAGAATAACTTGTTCGCGCATGGGTAAACTCCAGTGAGGGGGCCGAGCCTATCCAAGCCGCGAAAAGGGTCAAGCCTTGATTTAGGACGGGCGCCCGGCGGGAAAATTTCGTACGGAGGACGCTGAGTGCACGGAGGAATTTTTTGGCGTAGGTCCGCCGATGGGGACATCGGCGGCTACCAGCGGAAGGTACGACGGCTATCGCAGAGAATTGCCACCTAAGGCGAAAGGTAGGGCTCGTCGGGCTCCTTGGTCGGCTTGATGGTATCAACTTCGATTTGCGGGATGACCTGGCCGAGCGTGGAAGGGAAGCGGGCTGTGCCGGTGACCTCGTACCATTGGGCTTCTTTCCAATCCCCGGCAGTGTTACCGGAGAGGGTGACGGAGGCGGGCTGGGCGTCGGCGGCGCAGCACCACATGATCCAGCGGACGAGCTTGGGCGTTCCGCCCGCGTTGGCGAAGAGGCCGACTGATTGCACCTTGTGGCCGTCAAAGGCTTGAATCTGCGCGGGTGACTTGGCGATGGTGATCAGGTCCGTGACCTCGACCGGCACGGGCTGATTGGGGTCAGCCGCGAGCTCGCCTTTCACGTTTTCGTCGGTGGCCGCGCTCATGCTCGGCATCGGCGTGACGCCGGCGGTGGAGGTCAGGGCGCGATTGTTCAACGTGGTGCTGGAGAGCGCCGCGGGGGAAAGGACCGAGGCGGCGATAAGGGGGATGAGGAGCATCAGCCAGCGGCCGAATTGCCGCAGATGGCCAGAAGCGGGAACCGGGGCGGAGTTTGGTTCGAAAAGGAAAAGATAGAGGGCGCTGAGAATGAAGAGGACGATGGCCGCCGTGACGACGTAGGAATGGAACATCGGGGTGAGGAGGCGGTTGAGATGGCCCGAAGCGAAGGTATGGAGCATGACCGTCGCCCAGGCGCTCATCACGGCGGCGGGCGCGAAATAGGAGATCTGGCGGGCGAGGCGGTCGGTCATGGCTTAAGCGAGTAAAGCAGCGTGAGGACAAAGGTAGCCGCTAGCGCGCGCAACCACAAGCCGTGCACGAAGCGGGGCTGATAGGCGCTCCGGTAAAGCCAGTAGAGTTTCAGGTCGATCAACGGCCCGGCGACGAGGAAGGCGATCTTGGCCGGGACCGAGAAGGGGGCAAAAGCGGCGATGATGAAGGCATCGGTGGTGCTGCAAAGGCAGAGCAGTTGGGCGAGAAGAATACCGGCAATGGGGCCGAGAAAGAGATTCTGGCCGATGGGAGCGAGGAGATTGCGGTTGAAACCGGTCGAGAAAAGCGCCGCCGCCGCCGCGCCGATGATGAGGAACAGAAGCACGCCGGTGAAGTCGCGCATGACTGCCCCGGTGAATTGTTGCAGGCCACCGAGGGAAAGCCCGGGGCGGGGCGTCAGGACCAGACCGGGATTGGGCGACATCTCGGGCGTGGTGCGGCCCATGATGGTCTCGGCTCGGAGCATCTGTTCCGGCCGGACCCGGACAAACCAGAGCCCGAGGAAAATCAGGATGGCGATGCTGAATCCGACCCGGAGCAGGACCATCAGCCACGGGTCCTGATTACGGAAGGCGAGCCAGGTGCCGAACATGGCGAGAGGATTCAGGGCGGGTGCGGCGAGCATGTAGGTCGTCGCGACGGCGGGCGGAACACCTTTGCGGATGAGGCGCTGGACAATGGGCATCGCGCCGCATTCGCAGAGGGGAAAGATGACGCCCGCGCCCAGGGCGGCGAAGATGCCCCGGCTTTTTGAGCGCGGCAGCCAGTCCTTGATCAGGCCGGCGGGCAGGAAGACGTCGACCAGCCCGGAAATGATGGCGCCGAGAAGCAGGAAAGGCGCGCCTTCGAGGACAATGGCGAAAAAGGAGAGCGCAACGTCAGGCCAGGAGATCCCCGCGCTGGGCAGCGCGGAGGGAAGGTCGAAGGCGCCGAAAACCACGGCTTAGCGGGATGATTCAACTCCGAGCGAAGCGGGCGGGGCGGGATTGTGGGTCCAGTCGAACGCCTTTTTCTTCAGCGCGTAGAGGTAACCGACGAAAAGAATACCGATGAAAGAGAACATGGAGAGGAAGATGCCGAAGCCGAGGGGAGTGTGGAGCATTTCGCGATAGACCACAGCCCAGACGAACATGAAGACGACCTCAATGTCGAACAGGATGAAGAGCATCGCGACGAGGTAAAACTTGATCGAAAAACGGGGCTGGGTGGGACCGATCGGGTCCTTGCCGCACTCGTAGGGAATGTCCTTCGCCTTGCTGCCACGGCCGCGCTTGCCGAGGACGACCGACATCAGGAGGGTGAAGACGGCGAAGCCAACCCCCAGGACGATTTGCAGAAAAACCGGGACGTAGTCGAGCGGGGTCGAAGTCATGCGGCGGATTGTAACGGGGTTTGGACGGAGGGCAAGTCCCGGTCGCTCCTAATTCGAATCAAGAGGCCGTCGTCCATGGTGATCAACGTTATCGTCAGTTTTCTGGTCGATCATGCCATCCATGGTAATGAGGGTGGTCTTCATGTAGAGCTTGGGCACGGAGAAGAAATCGGCGCGGGGCGTGCGTGTCTCCGCCTTCACGAAGGCGAAGCTGTTCTTGTCCTGATCGCTGCCCCAGAGAATCTCCACCGGCGTCATGCCGCCTTTGGTCAATGCGTCGCAGACGGGAAAGATGGAGGGGGGTACCAGCGTCCGGATGGGAACCAGGGCCATCGGCTCGTTCATGATCCGAAGGCGGTCGAGCGCCGCGCGGATTTGGGGCAGGGGAGAGCTTGTCGCCCAGACGTCCATGCCTTCGCCCGTCTGGGTCTGGCCGGTCCAGCGGACGCAATCGATCCCGGCCACACGCTGATGGTCGTTGGTCTCCTGCCAGACATAACCGGAGTCGTCCGAAAGACCCGTGCCGGACGAAACGACATTGGTTCCGGCAGCCTGCGCCTGATACTCGGCGTAGCTGCTGTTCATGCCCTGATTACCGAGGTCCTGCAGCCGTGTTTCATAGCGTTTTGACGACTCGACCGCATTGCGCACCTCGGGCCAGGAGAAAGTCCAGTAGGTGTAATTCCTGTGTTCCAGACCGGTGTAAAAATCGGTCTTGGGATCGTAGAGGATGCTGTAGCCGTCTTCCGGTATGTCGACCCGGACCAGAATCGGGCTGGTCCACACGACCACCTTATGTTTTTCACCGTCGGCATTGACGGTGAAGGTGACCGAATCGACCTGGGTGGGCGCCGCGAGGGGTGCTGGTTTGGCGTCGGCGGCAAAGGCGAGCTGAAGGCCGAAGAAAAGAAGGATGGAACAAAGAAAGGAACAGCGAGAAATGAAGGGCATGGGAAATCAACGAATAGCGGCGAGCCGCCGGGGCGGTCAAACCTGCTGTTAGCTTGTTCTAAGTCGATTCGGTAAAGCTCGGGTCTTCGGGAAGGCGTTGCTTGAGCTTCACGCGCTCTCCGAAAAGGGCGGTGCCGATGCGGATGCTGGTGCTGCCTTCCTCGATGGCCACCGCGAAATCGCCGCTCATGCCCATGGAGAGGACGGGCAATTTCAGTCCGGTTTCGCTTTCAATTTTGTCGCGGAGTTCGCGCAGCCCGGTGAAATGGGGCCGCGATTTCTCCGGATCAGGCGAATAAGGCGCGATGGTCATCAGGCCACGCAGGCAAAGTCGCGGCAGGGCGTTGATTTTTTCCGCCAGGGCCCGCGCCGCATCGGGTGCGCAGCCGAACTTGGTGCTTTCGCCTGCGATGTTGATCTGGAGCAGGACGTTTTGAGTTTTTCCGGTTTGGTCCGCGCGCCGGTCGATCTCCTCCGCCAGTTCGGCCCGGTCGACCGAGTCGATGGAATCGAAAAGCCGGACGGCATCGCGGACCTTGTTACTCTGGAGATGTCCGATCAGATGCCAGATGCCGCGTCCCAGGGTTTCGATCTTTCCCCGGCCTTCCTGCACCTTGTTTTCGCCGAAACGGGTCACACCCGCGCGCATGGCTTCCTGAACGGCCTCAGCAGGCTGGGTCTTGCTGACGGCCACAAGTTCAATTTGCAAAATGTTCCGTCCCGAGCGTTGTGCGGCGGTGGCCATCAGATCGGTGACCCGGGCCAACCGTGATGAAAAATCGTCCATCAGCGGAACTTATCCTTAAAAACCCCAGCTGTCATTCGTGCCTTGGAACTCTTATTCAAAATAGTCATGGGTCGCGGCCTATGTTTATTTTGGATAAGAGTCCCTAACAGTCTTGACGAATTATTAGGAATGCTTATATTGACCTACATGCAGGTTGAATCCTTTAAAGTATTTCGCGATCTGGTCGAATCATGTAGTTTCAGCAAAGCGGCTTCCCTTAATTTCATCACCCAATCGGCGGTCAGCCAGCAAATCCGCGCGATGGAGGAACGCTTCCGGGTGCCGCTCATTGAACGAAGCAACAAGCGGTTCGGCCTGACGCGCGAGGGGCAGTTGCTTTACGAGACGAGCAAGCAAATCGTTTATGAATTTGATTCGCTCCAGCATCAGCTTTCCGAAATGCGCAACGTGATTTCGGGCACGATCCGGTTGAGCACCGTTTACAGCATCGGCCTGCACGAGCTTCCGCCCTATCTGAAAAAATTTCTGCGCGAGTTTCCCAGCGTGAACGTTCATGTCGAGTATCGCCGCTCGAACCAGGTTTATGACGAAGTGAGCGAAGGCACGAGCGACCTGGGCCTGGTCGCCTTTCCGGTGCAGAAGAAGACGCTGAAGATCGAGCCGTTTCGCAAGGACCGCCTCGTCGTGATTTGTGTTCCTTCCCACGAACTGGCGAAGGAGGGGGAGATCGAGGTCGCGCGGCTCAAGAAGGAGAAGTTCATCGGCTTCGAGCCCGACATCCCGACCCGCAAGGCGGTCGACAAGATTTTTCGCGAAGCCGGACTGGAAGTGAACCCGGTGATGGAATTTGACAATATCGAGACGGTGAAGCGCGCGGTTGAAATCGGCGCGGGTGTCTCCATTGTGCCGAGCGCGACGGTGGAGCAGGAAGTTCGCGACGGCACGCTGGCCGAGGTTGAGTTCAAGGGGCATCCCTATTACCGGCCGCTTGGTATTCTCTACAAATCGGGCCGCGTTCTTTCTCCGGCCATGAAGCGTTTCCTGAAGACTCTGAAGGAACCGCTGGATGTGGCTGAGCCAGTGGCTTCCTGATACTTCCTTCGATCTTCCGCGGCTGAGACAGCGGCGGCTACCATGGCGGCGCTTCCGGCCCTGCCCGGGGCGATTATCTCGAGATCATTTAAGTTGCGGCTTCAACATCCCTCTCGCCATGGCAATGGACGGAAGGTTAAATTGAAACCATGGTCGGTTCTTATTTTCTCACCACGGCAATTGATTACGTCAACAGCGCGCCGCATCTGGGTCATGCCTACGAAAAAGTTCTGGCCGATTTTTTTTCCCGGCACGAGCTGAGCCTGGAGCGTGATGTTCTTTTCCTGACGGGCGTGGATGAGCACGGCCAGAAGGTGCAGCAGTCGGCCCAGCGCGAAGGCGTCGAGCCCCAGGCCTTCGCCGACCGGATGAGCGCCCGCTTCCGCGAGCAGCACCGGAGCCTCGGCGTCGCCTCGTCCCATTTTGTTCGCACCACGGATGACCAGCACAAAAAAATCGTGCGCGACTGGCTGCAAAAACTCCACGACAAGGGCGAAATCTTTTTCCAGGAGCACGAGGGTTATTACAGCGTGCGGCAGGAGCAGTTCGTGACGGAGAAAGATCGCGTCGACGGACAGTGGCCGGAGATTTTCGGCGAGGTGATCCATACGCGCGAACCGAATTACTATTTCCGGTTAGAGCCTTATCGCCAGAAGTTACTGAAGCACCTGGAGGATCATCCAGAGTGGATCGTGCCCGGCTTTCGCCGCAAGGAGCTGCAAAGCGCGCTGGCGGAGCCGCTGGCGGACCTTTGCATTTCCCGCCCGAAATCGCGACTGGCCTGGGGTATTCCGCTTCCGTTCAATGAGGATTATGTCACCTATGTCTGGTTCGATGCGCTGACCAATTATTATTCCTTCGCGTCGATCAAAGGCCAACTGGTCTGGCCGCCGGACCTGCAAATCATCGGCAAGGACATCCTGATTCCGGCGCACGGCGTTTACTGGCCGATCATGCTCTTTGCCCTGGAGCTGGAACTTCCCAAGCACCTACTCGTGCACGGATGGTGGACGAACCGCGGCGCGAAGATCAGCAAGTCGGACGCGAAATCGCTCATCGATCCGGCGCCGTATGTCGAGACCTACGGGCCCGACGCGCTCCGCTATTTCGTCCTGCGCGAGATGGTGCTGGGCCAGGACGCCGATTTTTCCGACGAACGCTTTGAAACGCGGTACACCGGCGACCTGGGCAAAAAGCTGGGCAACCTCGTCCAGCGCAGTCTTTCCATGATCGGACGTTATCGCAACGGGGTCGTTCCGAATTACGACGGCTTTCATCTCACGGCTGCGGACGAGGGCCTGCGTTCCGACGTGATCGTGGAGGAATATCGCCGGGCGGTGGAGCAATTCGCGCCGCACCTGGCGCTGCAAGCCGTCTGGGACCTGGTCGCCCGGGCTAACGAGTATGTGGAGGAAAACGCACCGTGGAAGCTGGCCAAGGAACCGGAGCAGGCGAAACGGCTCGATGTGGTGCTGGGGCTGCTGGCCGAAACGGTGCGGCGGCTGTCGGTGCTGATCCAAGCGGCGCTTCCGTTCACGGCGGAAAAAATTCGAGTGCAGTTAAATTTGTCGACGGGACCGGTGCGGCTGGAGGAGGCGCTTTACGGCAATTCGCTTCACGGCCACACCATCGGTAAGCCGGAAGTCCTTTTCCCGCCCATTGAGAAGGTCGATTCGGGATCAAGTCCAGCGCCATGAACCTTCTCGCCGTCACGCTTTCACGCGCCGTCCGGCTTGAACTTTCGTTCGTGATTCAATGGATTGCCGAGCTTTACGTGCTGCTCAGTTTCATCGGCGTGGTGGCCTACAGTGTGACGCAGGCGCGGGCGGGACGGCTGCTCCGCAATGCCAATAATCCGCCGCCCTGGATGATTTCGCCCGTGACGGGCTGGTTTTTCGTTCTCTGCATTCTCAATCTCCTTTTTCTCCAATCATTCCTTTACATGGTGTTGATTGTCCTGGGAACGGCGTTCCTACTGATCGAAAACCGGCGATCCGTGTGGGATCAGTTCGGACTGGAGCGGATGAGCCCGATTTCGCTCTTCAAGTGGAGCCTCTACGTTTGTGGGGCGGTCATTCTCATTGAATTGCCGCTGATTTGGGGGTCGGAGAAGATCATGACGGCGCTGCATATTCCCCATCCCGAACAGGAATCGGTCATGCTTTTTCGGCAATTTAACCGCCCGGCTCAGATTTTCGATTTCCTGCTCCAGGCGGTCGTGATTTCACCGATGATTGAAGAGCTGTTCTTTCGCGGATTCCTGCTCACCTTTCTTAAGAATTACACCTCGCCGTGGCTGGCGCTGCTGCTCAGCGCCGGTGTCTTCGCCTTCGCGCACGTTAATCTCGGTTCGGCACTGCCGCTCTGGTTTTTGGGCATTGTTCTGGGCATCGCCTACGAACACACGGGCTGCCTGCTACTGCCGATCGGCATCCATGCCTGCTTCAACCTGATGACGGCGGTCAGCCTCCTTCTTGATAAAGGAGTTTCGTGAAAGCCGCCTCGCTGGCTGCCCTGGGCGAAAACGGCCTGCTCGATTTGCTGACGGGCCGGTGGAAAACGGATCGTAGCCGCATTCTGACCGGTGTGGGCGACGACTGCGCCGTCCTGCGCGGGGACGGAAAGAATCATTTCCTCCTCTTCAAGACTGACGCCGTGGTGGAAGACGTCCATTTTACGCGAAAAACGACGCCTGCCCTGATTGGCCGCAAAGCCCTGGCCCGGGCGCTGAGCGATATTGCCGCGATGGGAGGCCGTCCCGTTGCCGCGGTGATCACCATTGGAGTTCCTCCGGATGAATCGGTTTCGCGTCTTCGCGCGATTTATACCGGGCTGCAAACCGTCGCGGAAAAATATGGCGTCAATCTGGTCGGAGGCGAAACCACGCGGGCGCGGCAACTTTTTCTTAATGTGGCATTGCTCGGTGAGTGCCGGGATTACCGGCCGGTGCTGCGCTCAGGAGCACGGGGAGGGGATTTCCTTTTTGTTACGGGACGGCTGGGAGCAACCCGGGCGCGGCATCATCTTGTTTTTGAACCACGTTTGACGGAGGGCGAATGGCTGGCGCGGCATAAGTTTGCCTCGGCCATGATGGACCTGAGCGATGGCCTCGGTGCGGACCTGCCGCGGCTGGCGCGGGCGTCCGGTGTCGGGTTTGAAATCGATTCCAAGGCGATTCCGCGGGCCCGGGGCGCCAGTCTCGATGCCGCTGTGAACGATGGGGAAGATTATGAACTCCTTTTTACCGTTCCACTTTCTCACGTAAAAACCTTAAAAAAGAAGTGGCCATTCGCGGTTCCATTGCATTGTATGGGTGTAGTCCGGCCACGCGGAAAAGATTCCGCGAGACCGCTTTTCGCATATGGGTTTGACCATTTTCAACAGCGTCGAGGCCACGCAGGCCTTCGGTGAGAACTGGGCTGCCGATCTGGCGGGCGGGGAGATTTTTGCGCTGCACGGCGTGCTCGGTTCCGGGAAGACGCAGCTGGTGAAGGGGCTGGCGCGGGGTCTTGGCTATCGCGGGGACGTGACCAGTCCGACGTTCACCATCATTCACGAGTATTTGGGCGGCCGTCTGCCGCTTTATCATCTCGACCTCTACCGGATGCAAAGCGAGCAGGATGCGATCAACATTGACATCGAGGAATATCTGCCCAGCCAGGGCGTAACGGTGGTCGAATGGCCTGACCGCATTCCTTCACTCCTGCCGCCCGATGCGCGCCACTGGGAGCTGGAAGTTGTGAGCCTGACTGAGCGGCTTATCCGGCCGAGGGAACGGGCGGATTGAACCTTCACTTTTCTTTATCCCGACATGCTTGATCTTGCTCTCGAAACATCCTCCTCCCTCGGCAGCATCGCCCTGGGCAACGACAAGGTCGTGGTGCAATCGATCGACTTCAAGGGACCGCAACGCCACTCGGCGGCCCTTTTCCCGGCGCTGGCCCGCCTGGGCATTCCGCGGCTGAAGCTGCGCCGGATCATCGTGGGCCTGGGGCCGGGCTCGTTTTCAGGCATTCGTGTCAGTCTGGCGGCTGCACAGGGAATCGCGTTGGTGCAAAATGTGCCGGTGGTGGGGATTTCGAGCGCCTATTCGGTGGCGTGGCAATGCCGCGACATCGAGCGCCTGGGTGTCTTCGCCGACGCCAAACGGCGCGAGGCGTTTTGTACGGCCTTTCGTTCGGGCGAGCTTGAACGCGCGGCGTACCTGATTCCGATGGCGGAGATTGAGGCCCACGCGGGGCAATTCACCCAGGCGGTCAGCGCCGAGCCGCTGCCGGGAGTGACCAAGCGGGTCTATCCCCGGGCGCAGGACCTCCTGGCGCTGCCCGATACCCTTTCCGGCTGGGTGCGCGAGCAACCGCTTGAACCGATTTATCTGCGCGAACCGGTCTCGGCCAAGTAAGGCCAGACCGCTTTTTAGCGATTAACTGAAAGATGAATTCCCTATTTTACCGTCGTTGCTGGGTTGAGGTCGATGGCCGCGCCCTACGTCACAATTTCAATCTCCTGCACCGTCTTGTGCCGCGGTCCACCCAGGTCATGGCCATCGTGAAGGCGAACGGATATGGTCACGGTCTTGTTGCCGTTGGCCGTGAATTGCAGGCCATCGGCGCGAACTGGCTGGGCGTGGCCAACGTGGCCGAAGGCGCGGCGCTGCGCGAGGCGGGAGTCCGCCTGCCGATTCTTCTTTTGAGCGCGACGCTGCCCGAGGAGATGGAGGAGGTGGTGCACGAAACGCTGACACTGACGGTTTCGTCCTGGAACGAAGGGAAAGCGCTGGATCGGATCGCGCGTTTGTTGCGGAAAAAAGCGGAGGTCCATTTCAAGATCGACACGGGCATGGGACGGCTTGGCTGCTGGCATCCCCGGGCCCGGGAGGAGCTCTCGCGGCTGCGCCAGTTGCCGGGACTGGCGGTGAAAGGGCTCTATACCCATTTTGCGTCCGCGGATGACGATCCCGGCTTCACGCGAACGCAATGGAAGGCCGTGTCGCCACTTTTCGCGGAAAACAGCGATCTTCTTTGTCATGCTGCGAACAGTCCCGCCGTCACGCGGCGTTATGGTTTTCACGCCAATCTCGTTCGCTTGGGACTGGCGCTCTACGGCGTCCCGATTGATCGCAGGGACGGCGCGCTGGGACTTCGTCCGGCGCTGACCTGGAAGAGCCGGGTCAGTTTTATTCACGAGGTCGACGCGGGCCGGACGGTCAGCTATGGGGCGACGTATCGCCTGCGGAAAGCGGAGCGGCACGCGGTGGTGGCGATTGGTTACGGCGACGGCTATTTCCGTCTCCACTCCAACATCGGCCACATGCTGGTTCGCGGCCACCGCTGCCCGATTCGCGGACGGGTCACGATGGATCAGGTGATCCTCGATGTAACGCACGTGCCCGGTTGTCGCGTAGGCGACGAGGTGGTGGCGATAGGACAGCAGCGGGGAGGGGAGATCACCGCCGGTGAGCTGGCCGTGGAGGCAAAGACCATTCCCTGGGAAATCCTGACCAATATCGGGGCGCGGGTTCCGCGCGCTTACCATCATTTTCGCAGCAAACAGGCGGCCTGAATGGCAGCGGGCCGCGGTGCTTAAAACAGGTCGGCGATGGCGCCGACCACATCCCCCTGGTACCACTTGGCCCACGCGCGATTATGCTGGGCCTCGGGGAACTTGGGATTGATCTCGATGGCCTGATCGTAGTCGACCAATGCGCCTTCCAGATCGCCTCGGGCCTGTTCAGTCAGTCCGCGGTTGTTATAGGCGATTTCATCATTGGGATCGATTTGCAGCGCCTGGTCCTCATCGGCCATCGCCTTGTCATAATCATGCTTGTGGTATTCAGCCACGGCGCGGTTGTTGTAAGCCTGGGCAAAACTCGGCGCAAGGATGATGGCGCGATTGGCATTGAGGATTGCAGCGTCCCAATCGTTCCGGGCGTCGGCCAGCGAAGAGAGGTTTCCGTAAGCCTCGGCATTCTTGGGATCGAGCTGCAAGGCCTCATTGTAATCGGCTTCGGCCCCGGCGAGCTCGCCTTTGGCCTGCCGAATGATTCCCCGGTCGTTATGGGCGCTGGAACTTTTGGGATCGATTTCGAGCGCATGGTTATAATCAGCCAGGGCGGCGTCGAGATGGCCCAGCGCATGTTGGACGTTGCCACGATTATTCAGAGCGCAGGTGTCGCGTGGATTAAGCTCAAGGGCCTGGTTGTAATCGGCCAGGGCTGAATCGGCTTCGCCCTGGTGATAATGGGCAAGGCCACGTTCGTTATAAGCGCCGGAATTCTTGGGATCGAGCTGGAGGGCCTGACCGTAATCGGCAATGGCCCCGTCCCAATCCTCCTTTTCGGCTTTGACACCTCCGCGGTTCACATAAGCGTCGGCATACTGGGGATTGATCTTGATCGCCGCGCAATCGTCGGCGATGGCGCCATCGGTGTCACCCTGGTCATCGCGCGCAATGGCCCGGTTGTAGTAGGCCTGGTCGTCCTGCGGATCGAGCTCGATCGCCTTGGTGTAATCGGCAATGGACTCGGTAACCTGGCCCTTTTCCCGCTCCGCGACGCCGCGGTCGTTATAAGGCTGGGAAAGCCCGGGATTAAGCCGGATTGCCTCGTTGAAGTCTTTGATGGCCGCATCGCAATCGCCCTGCCGGTAATGGCTCCAGCCCCTATTATTATAGGCGTAGGAATCGTCAGGGGCGAGGCGGAGGGCTTCGGTATCGTCGGCGATTGCGCCCGCGAGATCGTTTTTGTCGTCCCGGGCCAGGGCGCGGTTGATGAAAGCGTCCTCGTACAGCGGACTGAGCGCGATGGCCTTGTCATAGTCGGCGATGGCGGCATCGAGGTCGCCCTTGTCGTACTTGGCCAGGCCGCGATTATAATAGGCCTTGACCAAACCTGGATTCAGCTTGATCGCCTGATCGTAATCGGCGATGGCGCCGTCGAGATCGTTCTTGGCATACTTTTCGGAACCGGAATTATTGTAAGCCCGGGCGTCGCGTTCTTCCTGGGCTGTCGGGGCGGATGACACGGCGGCAAAAGCCGGAGTGTAAGTGAGCGTTAACGCCAAGAGAAGAGCCGGCGCCGAGGAAATCGCCCGCAGGAAAAGCATACCCGTTTCTAGCGCCTTCCATGCCAGAAACAAGTTCAATGCGGGCGGATGATGGATCTGTAATCCCGAAGTTGATTTAGAAATTTTCGGGCTGCCTCTAGGAATGAATCGCCTGGGCGAGAGGGCGCGCGAATTCTTCCAGCTTGCCCGGCAGCTCTTTTTCCCGGCCCCATTCGGCGATCCGGTTAACGAGCGCGCTGCCGACGACGGCGCCATCCGCCTGGCGGGCCACGGTGTGCGCCTGATCGGGGGTCGAAATGCCGAAGCCGACGCAGATGGGAAGAGTGGTCTGCTTCCGGAGCAGCTCGATCTTGCTTCCGATGCTGCCGGCCACATGCTCCTGCATGCCGGTAACGCCTTCGCGGGAGACGTAATAGACAAAGCCGGTCGCCTTCTCGACGATTTTGGCGATCCGCTCGGGCGGACTGGTTGGCGCGACGAGGCAAATGCGACGCAAGCTGCCATCGCCGAGCCGCGCACCGACGGCGGCGGCGCCCTGCGATTCCTCTGGTGGAAGGTCCAACACGAGCAAGCCGTCAGCGCCGGCTTGATGGGCATTCTGGCAGAAGCGCTCGATACCATAGGCGTATACGAGATTGAAGTAGGTATAGAGGACGATGGGGATTTGCGACTGGGCCCGGATGGACTGGAGGATCTCCATGATACGGGAGGGAGTGGTTCCAGCTTCGAGCGCCCGCTGGGCCGAAAGCTGGTTCACCACGCCGTCGGCGAGGGGATCGGAGAAGGGAACGCCGAGCTCCACAATGTCGGCCCCGGCCCGTTCCAGCGCCCAGACCAGTTCCGGCGTCCGTTCCGGAGACGGATCGCCTGCAGTAATATAGGCGACGAAGGCTTTTTGGCCGCGGGCCTTGAGTTCACGGAATTTCCGGTCAATTCGATTTTCAGCGGCAGGATTCATTTCTCGGAATAAGGCAACGGTGGCTTGAAAACAGTCGTACCCATGATGCGCAGCCCTTCAAAGACGAGTAAAGGGCGGAGAGCGCAAGGGCGCCCCAGCTTTCCTTCAAGGTGACCGGCATTGCCGCCGGTAAGCACGATCACCGGTGGGGACGACGGCGGCAGAGTGTCGATAAGCGTCTGAAGGATTTCCTTCACGCCGCCCCGGAAGTTCAGAAGCACTCCGGCGCGGACCGCCTCTTCCGTCGACCGGGCGGGAACGGTGGCGGGCAAATGCAGGTCGGTTCGGGGCAACTGAGCCGTGACGCCAATGAGTGAATCGAGCTGGGCTTCGAGGCCGGGCGCAATGGCTCCGCCACAGAATTTGCCCTCGGAATTCAGAACGGAAATGGCGGTCGCGGTGCCACACTGGACAATGATCGCGGGCCATTGGCCGTCGGTGTAAACGGCCACGGCGGCGGCGAGGCGGTCGGCGCCGATTTCAGGCGGCTTGGGATAGTCAAACCGAAAGCCGAGTCCGGAGGAATGAGAGGAGACGAGATGGAGCCGATCCGGAAAGAAGCGGGCAAAAAGGCCAACCAGTCGCGGCACGACAGAGGCGACGATGACATAATGATGGGAAAATTCCCGGGCGAGTGCTTCGACGCGTTCCGACGTTGCTTCCGCCGTGGCCATTTCGCCGGCGGGTTGGATGGGCCCTGTCGGACTGGCCGAGACCCATTTCAGGCGGGTATTGCCGATGTCAACCAGCAGATATTGTGGAGGTTTATCCATGATTTCAGGCCGGGGTGACCCGGATATCTTCAACTTCCCCGGGATGGCATTTTACTTGGATCGTCATGGGTGCGCAGCAAACCTCGCAATCCTCGATGGTCTGGTAGTCGCCTTGCGAGGTATCGGCGGTCGTCACGATAGTCTCCCCACAATGAGGACATTGGATTTCGATTTCAACAAGCACAGCTTCATTTTACCTGAATTGCCCAAATGATCAGCCTCTATTTCCCACGGGATAAGCTAATTCCGTCGAAAATCAAATTTTTCCAAAAAAATTCGCGCGGTTTCCCAACCTGCCGCGTCTACGCTGATGAATGCCTTTCTGGCTGCAATCCCCCGATTCCGCCCGACGCCCGTGACCTCACCCGAGCTTAACTCCAGGCCCGCGAGCCTCGAAACCGCCTCCATGGATTCGGCGGAGCAGGCCATGATTGCGGCCGCGCTGGCCGGGGATGACGAGGCCTTCGATACGGTGATACGGACGTACAGCCGCCGGGTTTATGTCGTGGCCTATTCGATCATCCAGGACCCGGCCGAGGCTGAGGACATCACCCAGGAGACGTTCCTCAAGGCGCATCAGCAGCGGAGCCGCCTGCGCCAGCCCGAGAAATTTCCGGCCTGGCTACTGACGGTGACTCGCAATGCCGCGCGCGACCGCCTGCGCCGGCGTCGTCCCCAGGCCGATGCCGAAACATTTGACACGCTGATTGATGACCACGCCGTGACGCCCGGCTCGGCTTTGGAACGGGAGGAGCACCAGGCCCGGCTTCGCCGCGCGTTGGCGTCGCTGCCGGAGGAGCACCGGACGGCGCTTACTCTCCGCTACCTGGAGGGCCTCGATTACCGCGCCATCGAGGATTCCATGGGGCTCACCAACGGCGCGTTGCGCGGCATTCTGGGCCGCGCCCTCGGAACCCTGCGCCGCATGCCCGGCCTCAATCCCATGGAAAGGCAACCGTCATGAAACCACCTTCTCCCCACGATCCGTTCGATGATCTGATCGCCGCCGCCTTGCATGGCGAGCTGACGCCGGCCGAGCGGGTCCAATTCGAAAATCAACTCAACACCGACCCGGCCGCCCGCGCGGCCTACCAGGAGGCCCAGGCCATGCATGATCTGCTCGACAAGACCCACGCCAATGCCCAGCCCGATCCCAACTTTGAACAACGGATGATTTCGGGCGTTCGCCGCAAGATTGAATACCAGCAAAAGGGTGAGACCGCGTGGGAAAGCGCACTGGTTCTCTGGCGCTCGATCGCGCGGTTTCTGCGCCGGCGGCAGCTTTTGGAATATGGCATGGCCTGCGTGCTGATCTTCACCGTGGCCACGACGTCCCTGATTTATACCGGCAACCGGGTAAAGGGCGTGTTTACGACGATCTCGAGGCAGTTGGCTTATGCGGATGCAATCGACGGCGAGAATTTGGCCGACGCAAATGCGAAGCGTATCCCAGCCAAGGTCCTGGAAGATTTAAAAGCGCCACTTTCCGCAAATGAGGAAAAACAAAAGCTGGCCCGGCTGGACGCCGCCAAAGACGTGGATGCGTTAACCGCCCTGAAAAAGGAGTCAGAGGATAAACAAATGGCGGTGGCTCCGGATGCCCAGCTTGCGGTCCAAGCCGCCGGAAATACAGGCCGCGCGTTCGCGGCTCGGGACGAGTTGCGCCAAGAGGCCGCCCCACAACAACTGGCGCAGGCTCAGAACCAAGGTTACGCAACGGATGGCAGCGCGGCGGACGGGCCGGCTCCCGCGGCCAAACCAGCCAGCGTGGCTCTTATGCCGCCGGCGTCTGTGTCCATGCCGGTCAACGCACCGACAGCCGCGACCGCTCCCATGATTGTCGCGAAAAGCCAGGCGCGACAGGAGTTGGAAGCTGCCCGGGCTTATTCGGGGGATTCGGGTGCGGCGCCGGCAGCAGGGGGGATGAAGTCGGATAGCGCGGCCTCCTCGACGGCGGCGTCCCCCGATGCCTCGCGCAAGCTGATCCGCAATGCCCAGCTCGATCTCGAAGTCAAAAGCTACCAGTCGGCGATGGACCAGATCACGGCGATGACTCGCAATGCTGGCGGTTATGTCGATACGAGCAGCTCGCAAAAGGGCGGCAACGGCAAGCTCCAGGGCAGCGTGGTGCTCAAGATCCTGCCGGAAAGCCTCGACAATTTCCTGCTCAAGCTGCGCGATCTCGGCCTGGTGCAGAACCAGTCGGTCAGCACCGACGATGTGACCAGGGATTACTTTGATACGCAGGCACGGCTGGAAAACTCGCGCCGGATGGAAACGCAATTGCAGGAACTGCTGAAGCGCGAGAACGGCAAGGTCTCCGACCTGCTGCAGGTTGAGCGCGAGTTGGGCCGCGTCAGGGGCAGCATCGAAGAGATGCAGGGTCAGCTCAAGCTCTACGACTTCCAGGTTCAGTACGCGACGATCACGATCCAGATGCGGGAAAAAGACCTCAACAAGGCCGCGGCCTATCTGCTGCGCGAGCAGGACGACTTCTCGCTCTTCGCGACCGACGTCGAGGGGACGTTCCAGAAAATCCGGCAGGCCGCCGACAGTTTCAAGGCGCAGGTGCTCGCGGCCAACCTGGATCATAATTCCGGCAGCGATGTTACCGCCGAGCTGACCGTCATGGTTGTGCCGGACCAGATCGAATCGTTCCTTTCCGACGTGCGCGGGCTGGGCCGTGTCGCCAACTTCACGCGGCAGACCCAGCGCGTGGCGAAGGACGGCGGCGATTCCGATCAGCCCGCTGATGAGACGCTGACGGAAAAGGACAAGGTGCAGGTGCATCTGATCATTCGTTCCGATGACGAATCGCGCAAGCAGGTCACGCTGACGGTCGTCACGTCCGCGGTCGATGACGCGCTCGACCAAGCCAAGTCGGCCGCGCTGGCGCAGGCCGGCGCCGCCATCCTGAGTTCCTCGCTCAACAAAACACCCGAGGGCCAGAGCACCGGGCAGCTCAGTGTCCGCGTGCCTGGCCAGGCTTATTCAACGTTGCTGGCCGCCTTTCGCGCACTGGGCCGCACTTCGTCATTCAGCCTCCAGCGGAACGACGATTCGGGTCCCGGCGCAAACGGCGATGATGAACCGGTGATTCTTTCACTCTCTCTTACCGACGACGACGCGCCGCTCCAGCAGACGGAGCTGTCAGTCCGCGCCGATGATGTGAATGACGAGGCGCAGCAACTGAAGAAGGATGCCGTGGCCGCGGGGGTCGAGATCAAGGCGTCGAGTTTCGCCCATCAACCGGACGGAACGGAAGCCGCGGAGATGACCTTCCGCCTGCCGATGGCGAAGTATCCCGCCTTTGTCGATATGCTGAAGAAGCTCGGCAAGGTCGAGTCGCTGACCGTCCGCCGCGAGGACCGCCCCGACCAGACCCGCACCGACGATACCGCGCCCGCCGAGATCAGCCTGCTCCTGCACAACGAGCGGGATATCGTGGCCGAAGACAACGGGCTCTGGGCCACGCTACGGCAAACATTCGGCGACGGCGCAAACGCGCTCTTCGCCAGCGTCCGCATCATCGGCGTGATCGCGGCGTTCCTCGCGCCCTGGGTGGTGATGCTGCTGGTGCTCGCCTGGACCGGACGCCGGATTTACATCTGGCGGAAGCGGTAGCCGCCGCTACAATGGCGGGATGGGCGACTCCTCCCGCATCGTTCTTGGCGTTACCGGCTCCATCGCGGCTTATCGCGCGGCCGAACTGGCCAGCACGCTGACCAAGGAAGGCGTGGCTGTCGATGCGGTCCTGACCGACGAAGCTCTGCGCTTTATCACGCCGCTGACTTTCGCCGCTCTGACCCGCCGCGAGGTTTTCACGCGCGAGAACGACGGCATGTTCAAGGGCCAGCCGACGCATATCGCGATCGGCGACCGCGCCGATCTGGTCGTCGTGGCGCCGGCGACGGCCCATCTCATCGCGCAAGTTGCGCACGGTCTCGCCCCCGACCTGCTCACGTCGCTGCTTCTCGCCACGCCCGCGCCGGTGCTGATCGCCCCCGCAATGAACGGCAAGATGTGGAATCATCCCGCGACACAGGATAACGTGAATCTCCTCCGGAAGCGGGGCGTGAATTTCATCGGGCCCGAAGCAGGATTGCTCGCATGCGGATACGAAGGCATTGGACGCTTGTGGCCTGTTCCGGAAATCGCGCGCGAAATTTTTTCGCGCTTAAAACGGTGAAAAAAGCGCGCGGATTTTTTCGCGCCGAAAAATTTCCGCAAAATGCAGTCACAAAAAATTTTCCGATTTGTTGAAATTCCATTTGACGCCTTCATCCGAAAAATTTAATTCTTAAGCGAGTGATAAATTTATTTTTACACGATTTCGCGCCACAAACGCGATTTGAAGAGGGGGTGATTCTCCATGGCAACTAAGAAGAAGGCCCCGGCCAAGAAAGCCGCCAAGAAGGCCGTCAAGAAGAAGAAATAATTCTTCGACGTGTTTTGAAAAGGGAGAGGTCCGTGAGGATCTCTCCCTTTTTGTTTTACCGGTACGTCACCACTGGCGCGGAAAGCGCTGGGCGATGCCGTCGAGAATCTCCTGTGGCAACCGCACTTCCTCGGGCCAGCCGCGCAGGTAACCTTCGCCGGGAAGTTTCCGGGTCGCGTCGAAACCGATGTGCGACCCGATGTTTGGCAGGGTCGGCGCGTGGTCGAGACTGTCGCACGGGCCCTTCGTCATGAGGCTGTCGCGCTGAGGATCGATGTTGGCGCAGAGATGGAAAAGGACGTCGCTGGTGTCATGTACATTCACCGTCGCATCGACAACAACGATGATCTTGGTGAACATCATCTGCCCCATGCCCCAGAGTCCGTGCATGATCTTGTAGGCCTGATAGGGATATTGTTTTTTGATGCTGACGAAGACGAGGTTGTGAAAGACGCCTTCCGCGGGCAGGGCCATGTCGACAATTTCGGGGAAATTCATTTTGAACACCGGCAAGAAAAGCCGGACGCTGGCCTGGCCCAGGTAGAGGTCTTCCATGGGTGGCTTGCCGACGATGGTCGCGGGATAGATGGCGTCTCGGCGATGCGTGATGCAGGTGACGTGAAACGCAGGATAGTTGTCGATGGGCGTGTAAAAGCCGGTGTGATCGCCAAAGGGGCCTTCCTGCCGCAATTGCTCGCGGGGGTCAATGTAGCCCTCGATGACGAAATCGGAATGGGCGGGGACTTCGAGGTCGATGGTTTCGCATTTGATCAGCGGCACCGATTTTTTCCGGAGAAAGCCGGCCAGCAGGATTTCATCGAGTCCGTCGGGCAGCGGCGCCGTCGCACAAAAGGGCATGACCGGGTCGCCGCCGAGACAGACGGCTACCGGCATGCGCTGGCCGGTTTCATAGTAACGCTTGCCATGTCGTGCCGCGACCTTGTGGAGCTGCCAGTGCATTCCGGTGGTGCGTCCGTCAAAGACCTGCATCCGGTACATGCCGATGTTGCGGTCGCCGGTATCGGGGTCCTGAGTGTAGACGGTCGGAAGCGTGACGAAGGGCCCGCCGTCCTGCGGCCAGCATTTCAGGATCGGAAGCGAATGGAGGTCGAAGTCGGTGTTGTCCCCGGGTTCAAGCCGGACGATGACATCCTTGCACGGGCCGGTGCGGACGCGGGAAGGACGCGTGTGAATGAGGTCGAAACCTTCGCGCAACAGCGTCCAGGCCTCGGACAGCGATTTGGGCGGCTTGGCCTTGAGAATGAATCCGATCTGCTCCGCAACTTCGTCGACATGCGCGACTTCGAGCGCCAGGGCCATGCGTTTTTGGGAGCCAAAGGCGTTGATGAGGACCGGGAAGGCGGAGATTTTTCCCGAAGGGAGGAGCGGCTTTTCGATCAGGAGGGCCTTCCCACCGCCGGAGGATTTCATCTCGCGGTCGGCCAGCGCCGTGATCTCGAGTTCGGTGCGGACGGGATCGGTGATCCGGATGAGTTCGCCGGATGCCGCCAGCTTATCCGCGAATTCGCGCATGGAAGGGAAAGCCATGCGGGGACTGTAGCGGCGGGCTGTGAGCCTCGCACTTCAATAATCATCGGAAGCCGTGGTTGCATCGGCCCGGAAGCGCCGTAGAAATAAAGAGGCATGGGTATGACGCACTTGTTCTCCACGGCTTCGGTCGAGGAACAATGGCGCACGGTCGTCGCCCCATGGCTGAGGGAACAGGCGGTGACAGCCTGGCGCAATTCCCGGCCCGCAGTCGTACTGACCCCGGGCCGGGCGGAAAGCTTCTATCTGCGCAGCCGCCTGCTCGGGGAGGGGAGCGGTTTCCTGGGCATTCATTTCTGGACACCGAGCGATACGCGAAAATTCCTGCTGGCGGAATTGGCCGAAAAGACCGGAACCTTACCGGCGACCCAGGCCGAACTGCGGTTGCTGGCCCGAAGCAGCGCGGAAAAGTTGCTGCGGAAGAAATCGGACGCGGATGCGACACTGGCCAGCGTGGTTCAGGAACCCGAGCCGTTTTTGCGGGCCTATGATCTTTTGACCGGAGCAGGATGGGATCCGGTACGGGAAGGGGCGGCCTACGGGCGTGCTTTGGCGAAGGAATTCCTTTCCGCGCTGAGGAAACAGAAAATTGATACCCAGGCCGGAATCCACCGGCGATTGCGGCAGGAAGTGGATTCACGAAATAAGCCCCTGATCGGAAACCTGCTGGTAACGGGATTCAGCGCGATGCATTGGCCGTTGTGGGATTTGCTGAAGGCAGCAGTTTTATCGGCGGAAACGGCGGTAGTAACATTGCAGGCGCCCCGGGTTTTCGGGCAGGAGGTCGATCAGCTTTGGCAGGGGTCGTGGGAAGAGTTGCTGGGAACTGCTGTGGAGATTCCGGAAGGCGAAAACGAGACCGAGGACGGTCCATGGGCGGATTTGAGTTCCTCCTACGAGAAAGGGACGCCGGGGAACGGCGCAAACGGAGTCGACCTGACTTTCCTGGCCGCACCCGGAACGATATTGCTAACGCGGGCCGTGGTGCTGCAGGCACTCGATTATCTCAAGCGCGATTCGTGCTCGCGGCTCGGCATCATTTTTCCTGAGGCGAACGGGCTGGCGCTGGGGGTAGCCTGGGAACTGGGTCGGTTGGGCATTCCGCTGGACGACGGAGTCGGGGCGGATGCACCGGGAATTTTCGAGCGGCGGCCCTGGCAAAGCTGGGTTGCCTTGCAGGAGGAGGTCTCGGTGGCCCGGCTGACGGAATGGCTGCGGGCGTGCGAGACCCATGACGTGGCCACCGGATTGAAGGAACTTTCGGTGCGGAAGGCAGCCGATGTCCTCGATGGCGCGCTCGGGGAAACCCTGGTTGATGATCTCGATTTTCTGGCCGGTTATTTGGAGGGAAGGAAAGAAGATCGCGCGGCCACGTTGCTGGCCGATTTTTTGCGTCACCGCGTGGCGCTGCCGGAAGAAGCGCGCTTCGCTGATTTTCTGGCCCGGACCCGGGAAGCGATGACATTGCGAGGTTGGGATGAATTCCGGTCCCGGTTGCAGATCGATCCACCGGAGTGGCTGATGGCAGGCCGCGAAAAGATTTTGCGCCGGACTTTCCTCAAGTGGCTAAAGGAAGTGACCGATTCGCGGGAATGGACTTCGGAAGGAAATCATTTTTACGGGAAGGTGCACCTGCTCATCCATGCGCAGATGGCCGGGCAGACCTGGAGTCATTTGATCCTAACCGGGATGAACGAGGGAGTATGGCCGCGATTTTTTGATGCCGGCGCTTTTGGATCGCGCCATGAACTGGCGGAACTGAATCGCAAAGGACGCGAGCTGAACCGGCGAGGAACAGCGCAGGGTGGTCAGGGCGAGGGGCATGAGACGGTCGCGCCGGAGCATGGCCATTGTCTGTTGCCGCTGGAACGGCAGGAGTTGTTCCTGCGCGATCTTTGCGCGGCGCTGGAGGGGACAAGCGAGGCGGTCTGCCTGGCGGCTCTTTCGACCGATTCGGGACGGAGCCTGTTACCATCCGACTTTTTAAATCAGGCTTACCAGTATAAAACCGGAAGGCAGCTCGATGATGCGGCCTTTCGGCATCTGGCCGCTTCGACGGCCGAATGGTGCGAGCAGCATGACAAGTTGTTTCAGGAGGAAGACAAGGCAGCTCCCGCCGATGTTGCCGACACCCGTATCGCTTTCAATGCGCGGCGGGATTTCACCAAGCCATTTGGTCGGTACGAGTTTGCGTATGGACAGGCTCCGCCGCGGCCGATCCAGCTTTCGTGCAAGGAATGGGAGGAAGCATGGAACCATCCGGCCCAGGTCTGGCTGGAAAAAATCGTCGGGGTTGCGCCATGGCCGGACGGCACCCTGAGCTGGCCGCGGGCCATTGGAACGTGGGTCCATCGCTGGCTGGCGCAGGCGCTGCGCGAGAGCGATAAGGGAGATTTTTTGTCCCGGCTGCAATCCGCGACGGAACAAGAACGCCATTGGGCCCAGGAGCGAGCGCGGACCTCCGGCATTGAATTGTATCCGTGGTGGGAACAGGTCTGGAGCCAGGCCTGGTCGATTGCCGTCGGACTGGGCGAGGCACTGGCGCCGCACCTGACCGGAAAGGAAATTCTCGCCGAATTTCGTTTGCCGCCCGAATTGATGATTGCGTTGCCTGGAACGAACCTAGCCGATTTTTTGCTCCGGGGTCGGATCGACCTGCTGTTGAGCGAACCAGGCGACAAATTTCCGGGCCGCGATTGCTGGGTCATCGATTTTAAGACCGGCTCAGCGCAAAGCCTCAGCGTGAAGAGGCTGGAAAAGGGAGCGGGACTCCAGGCTGTGCTTTATGCGCTGGCGATGCGGGCGCTGGGCGCCGAATCGGTTTCGATTTCGCTCCACACTTTTGACGCGGCCTTGAAGCGGCAGGCCGATCTGGATGAGATGACGGGGGCGGAATCCTTTTTCCGGTCGCTCGATCAATTTCACCGTAAAGGAATTTTTGGAATGCGGGCCGATGCGGAAAACGAATACGGTTATTCGCCGTTGTATCCAATGGCAACGCGGCCCGTGCCGGCAGACATACTTCAGGCGAAATGGGCGCGGGCCCACGAGGCAAACCCGACTGACGGGGAGGGTTCATGAGCGTTTTAGCCGATCAGGTGGAGCGCGACCGTTTCGTGACCGCATGGGACAGGAATATTTCTGTAATTGCCCCGGCCGGCGTGGGGAAGACGACATCGCTGGTAGAGCGCATCGTCAGCATGGCGAAGAGCACGCGGGCTGAGGAAATCCTGCCGCGGCTGATCGTGGTGACCTATTCCGTGCGCGCGGCGCAGGAAATGCAGCAGCGGGCGCGCACCGCGATCCGGAAAGCGTCGGTCTCCAGCCGCGTGCAACGGGCGTTTCAGCAGACCTTCTTTGGGACAATTCATAGTTATTGCGTCAAGCTGCTGGACCGTTTCGGGCATTACCTCGGGCTGCCGGCGCCCATGGCGTTGTTGGAGAGCGACGATGAGCTATGGAACCGGTTTCTGGTGCGAGGACTCGCGACAGAGCGCTTTTCCGACGCACGGGCGCGGGAGCTTTTTCATTTCTTTTCGGCGGAAAAACTCTACGCGTTGGGCCGGGAGATTGCGCCGGGTAAGGAGGCAAGAATTGAGCCGATGCCGGAACTCGACTGGAAACGATTGTTCGATTTCCGCGATAATCAACTGTCCGGGCCGACGAAGAAGAGCATCGAGCGGGCGCAGGATGCGGCGCGGCAATGGCGGGATTCCTGGGCGAGGGGAGAGCGGCATCGGCCGCTGCCGAAATGCCCGGCTTCGGAACATGCCGCGGCGTTTGCGGCGGTTTGGAGCATGACTTTTGTGCCACTGGAGGAATGGCTGCGACAATCGGCACTGGCCTTTGGACGCTCCGTGGCCAACGCCTATGAGAGGTTCCGGCTCAACGAAGGAGGGATGACGTACGATGACCAGGTTCGGCTGGCGCTGCGGGCGCTTGATTTGCCGGCGGTGCGGCGGGAACTCGCGGCGGAGCAACTAAGCGTCCTGCTCGACGAGGCGCAGGATACCGACCCACGGCAATTTGAGGTGCTTTTGCGGGTCGCCGGGCTGGGAAGTAATCCGGATCAGGCGGAAAGCCAGAGCTTCAGCGTGGTCGGCGATTTTCAGCAGGCGATCTATGCGCCGCGCTCTGACCTTAACGTCTACCGCCGCGTGCACGACGAGATCTCAACCGGGTCGCGCGGCACGACCAGCCGGCTGGCTGTTACCTTCCGATGCGACCGGGCCATCATCGATTGGGTCAACCGGATTTTTCCATCGATGCTGGACAATGCGGCGGGGCAGTGCGCCTTCGTTACGCTCAAACCTCGGGCCGAGGCCGGGCCGGGACAGGTCGTGCACTGGACTTGCCCCGATGAACCGGCGCAGGCAGCGGGAGAGAAAATCAACGCGGAGAAACGGGTGCGGCATGAAGCGAAATGGCTGGCAAAGCGCATCGCGGAACTGAGCCCGGGCGGGCTGGGAGCGCGTGACTGGTCGCAGGTGGCCGTGCTTTGCCCGCGTAGGAACTGGCTGCTCGATCTCGAACGGGAGTTGCTGGCGCTTGATTTGCCGGTGCAGCTTCATTCTTCCAACGAGGAGCATCGCGAGCGGACGCCGGTGGCCTGGTTGACATCGCTGCTCTGGATCGCGGCTCATCCCGAGGACAGTTTTGAGATTGCGGGCGTTCTGCGGGAAATTTTCGGCGTGCCCGACGACGACATGGCCCTTTTCACCGACAGTAAGGGTGACCGGCTGCGGCTCGATCAACCGGAGCCGGAAGGGACCGGCACCGT
Organism: Methylacidiphilales bacterium; assembly: GCA_021272165.1. Lineage (GTDB taxonomy): Bacteria > Verrucomicrobiota > Verrucomicrobiia > Methylacidiphilales > UBA1321 > JABDGH01. The sequence goes on along the minus strand of JAJSLK010000014.1, from coordinate 86,787 downwards.
CGAAATCGCCCTGAAACTTCTCAGGGGAGCTTTCGCTGATGCGGAGAAAATGCCGCTCTCTTCCTTTGTCGGGCAGGTGGTCACGCGGACGAATTTACGGGAGCGGATCGATTCAATTCCCGAGCTGAAACTGGAGGACGCCGGAAAAGTGCTCGATGATTTTTTAGCGGCTATTTGGGAGAGATGCGCCCAAGGAGTGACCCTGACGGACCTGGCGAGGGATATGAAGCGTGCCCTGACGCAGGCGCGGCCGGGCGAGGAGGAAATCCGGAACGCGATCCAATTGCTTACCTCGCACAAGGCCAAGGGTCTCGAATGGGAGACGGTAATTATACCTTATGTTTTCCGCTCGATTGAATCGAAGAACATACCCTATCCGCGGTTGATCCAGGGTGAGGAGGGGCGCGAGATCATTTGCCGTGATGCGGCTGATTTTTCCGCCCAGGCGCAGAATTTTGTGACCACGCGGGAAAAGCAGCAGTTGCAGCGGCTTCTCTATGTCATGTGCACGCGGGCGAAGCGGGCTTTGGTCCTGGTCGATGATGAAATCCTTTTCGCCGGGCAAAGGAGGCCGGGCTGGCCGGCCGGTGTTTTGCTGAAACTGACAGACGGAGCGAATCGCGAGGCCTGGAAGGAATTGCCTGAAACACTCTCGGGCGAGGAACCGGTTCCGGTTGTGACCGTTGAAGGAGAGAGATTCGATTTTTTCCGGAGTGTGACGCTGGAGGATCGACAAAAAGCCATCGAGCGGGCGCAGCTCTTTACGAAGAGGATTACGCCTCATGCGCTTGCGGTCCATTCGCGCGAAGAAGCCGAGCTGGAAAAGGCGATAGAGAAGGAGGACGGCCAGGATGGAGATGTCCGGTCGAATCCGGGAATTCGTTACGGAACGTGGTGGCATGAATTTGTGCGGACGATTCCATGGGGTGAGCCGGTCGAGGCCTGGCAGCAAAAATTTGAGGCAGCGCAGGCGCGTTCACCCGAGCCGGATCGGTCGCAACGGGAGTGGGAGGTTTTTTTGGGATCCGACCTGGCGCAATGGCTCGCCGCGCCGGGGAGGTTGATCCGGACGGAAATTCCGTTTTTGTGGAGCGAGTCCGCTGGATCGTGTTTGGAGGGCGTGATCGACTTGGCGGTTTATTCCGAGAGCGAATCGTCGTGGCGGGTAATCGACTGGAAGACCAACCGGATCGGGCCGGAGGGCGGCGCAGCCATTGCCGAGATTTACCGGGAGCAGATCCGCGCCTATGTGCGGGCGTTGCGCGGGATGATGTCGGCCGAGGTGAGGGGGGGCCTCTATCTCACCTCCAATGGCGAATGGCTGGATCTTTGACTGCTAGCGCGCTTCCGGCTCGAATTCGTAAAGCTTGAGCTGCTGGGTGACCGAGCGGAGGCGTAATTCGGTCGGCACGCCCTGAAAATTAATGAGCTGTTGCGCGACGGTCGTCTCGGCATCGCCCTTGTTGTCGTCGGTGTAATCGGGGAGGCCGAGGACGCCCCGGGCGGTATTGAGAACGGGATAGACGTAGACCGGGTTGTCGAAGACGACGACCCAGTGAACGCGGCGGTCGCGGAGGATTTTCTCGGCAGTGTTCCAGTCAGTGGCCGCGTAGAACTGGGCACTGGAGACGATGCCGGAAATACCGCAATGGGAGCTGCCACTGACGATGGGCTGGCCCGAAAAATAGAGGAGTCCGGGCGAAAGCCACCAGGGAGCCATGATTCCACCGGGTTGATCGATTGAGTGGGATATCTGGAGCACTTCGAGCGCAGGTTGAAACGGGAGCGCCTTGGCGTGCGCGTCAATGAGCTTGGTATCGGCGTCGATCACGCCAATGAGGAAAAGAACATAGACCACGATGCGCGACCAGCGGAGGGGCTCGACCTGGCAGTAACGCGCGAGGATGAAGAGACCACCGAGGCTGGCGTAATAGGACCAGCGGCTTTCAAAGGTGATCACAAAAGTCAGCAGGATGGTAAGCAGAACGAGGAAAAGATCGGTGCGATAATCGCCGCCCCGGCGCAGAAGGCCCCAGGCGAGAAACGGAAGGACAAAGGTGATGAAGGTCATCTGCACCATGAAGGTGGCGAAATCGTAGCCGTGCAGTTCGTCGATGGTCGTAAACCAGCGCAGGAGGGCATCGTGATATTCCGGGGGAGGGACGAAGACATGCACGCCTTCCGCCAGAAGGGCGATGAGCATGACGCTGCCGTAGCTGATGAGAAAGGCCGGGCTTTCGCGCCGTCGGACGATCAAGTTGTAGACGATGAGCAGCGTGACGATGATCTGAGGCTCAAAGAGCGAGGTCCAGCAGGCCAGCCCCCAGATAATGCCGGCAAAGATGTTCCAGGCGCGTTTGGGGGAAAGTTCCAGATGCCAGCGCTCGTATTCGGCGGTGAAAGCGATGGCCAGAAGTACAAGGATAAGCGACTGGTGCCGGGGTCGTCCGAAAGCCGTAGCCCAGATGATCGTGGGCAGGACGGTTGAGCCAAACAACAGAACCAGTTTTCCGGTGAAGTTGAATTCCCGGGAGCGGAAGAAGATCCAGAAAACGATCAAACAGGCCCAAAGGAAAGGGGAGATTAAGGCGCCAGCCCAATCGAGCGGGTATTTGACGAAGAGTTTGAGCGGCGCGTAGAGAAGAAGAATAGCATAGTCAAAGGGAGCGGTGGTGCTCGGAACCAGGCCTTCGGGCCAGTTCTCGACCGTGAAATGGTTCTGGATCAGTCCCTGTCCGTCGAGGATGCGCTGGACCCGGGCCAGCTGGGAGTAGCAATCAGCCTCGGCCGCCCAGGGACGGAATTCCGAGGGCGGTTGATTTTCGAACCATTGGGGAAAATAAATGGCGCGGAGCCAGCCACCCAATGCCATGCACCCCACCCCGGCCAAAACCAGGACGGCCAGAGTCCATAAACCGGAACGATTCACCGCCAAATGATGACATCAAGGCCGGGCATTTCGAGCGAAACTATGCATTGTTCCGTCCGAATCAATGGCTGCTGCTGGCGTAGGAAAGCTGGCTGGTAATCGTGGTGAAGATCTTTTTCACCTGACTACCCAAATTAATCAGCACGGAAATGGCCACCACCGAAATGAACGCCAAAATCAACGCATATTCGACCAAGGTTTGGCCTTTTTTGCTTTTGTGACGCTTAAACGTGTTACGAACGCGATGAGCAAGGTTCTTAATCAGTTTCATTAGGTTTCTTGTTAAGGGATTTACTAAATGGGTGTCAAAAGAAATCGTTACAGATTTTTCATAAAACTGCTCAATATAAATTAATATGAGTTTAAAGAAAAATTGATTTCATCAATTATTGATGTTCGACATACCTATCGACTAGAAGTAATTTTACCGCTTTATCATGTCTCTTGAGAATCAGCTCTTTACCGTGGAGGAGGCGCTCATCCGGATTGGGGAAAATCACTTACAGGGGCATCTTCTCATACGCGCCGGAAGCGAGAAAATTGATATCTATGTCCGGGACGGAATCATCCTGGAAGCATCGGGGGCAGGGAGGCACGGTAAGGACGCGGCCGAGAAGGCCTTACACATAGCCCATGCCACCTACACATGGGAGAGGGGAGTTCAGCCGCCGAGCGGCGATCTGGATCTGAATATCCGGGAGTTTATCCACAAATTTGGAAGTATTCACCGGGATCGGATTGCGCAAACGGGACGATTAGGATTGGGGAGCGTTCTGGTACGGGAAGAGGTAGAGCCGAAATACAAGTATTTCCTGGTCCCGGACACCCAACCCACGGTAAAGCTCTATCTCACCAAAATCGCTACTGTACTGGGCCGGAACCAGTCATCCGATCTGGTCGTTGATGATCGCGATGTGTCACGGAGGCACTGTCTGCTCGATATCCAGGCGCGGGGACTGTTCATGCTCGACCTGAATTCGATGAACGGCACCTACGTAAATGGCATTTTGGTGACGGATGGGTACTTGAGCCATGGGGACAAACTGGAGCTCGGGCCCTATCCGCTCACGGTAAATCGGGAAGCGGTCAAAAGAGGTTAAGATCGAGGCTTTTTCTTCTCGACAGACTTCTATTTTATATAACAAATATTGTGCGAAATTATTATGAAGTCCGGAAGTCAACCTGGAGGCCATTGAAGAGCCCGGCCACCGAGGAGGTGGACGTGGAGATGGGGCACGCTTTCGCCACCATCAGGGCCGTTATTGATGACGAGGCGGAAACCGGAGTCATGAAGCCCCTGATTCTTCGCAAGGGTCTGGGCGGTATGGATCAAGTGCCCAAGTAATGCCTTGTCCTCCGCTGTGGTGGCGGCAACCCGGGGAATTTCCTTTTTCGGGATGATGAGGATATGGGTCGGAGCCTGGGGATTGACGTCGTGAAAAGCCAAACAGAGGTCGTCCTCGTAAACGATGCGGGCGGGAATCTCGCGGGCAATGATCTTGGAGAAAATCGTGCTCATAATGGGCGGGTTTTGGGACAGAATTAACACGATTAACAGGATTGGGGAAGGGCGACTGAGCGGAATGAAGAACAACGTTAACTGACGGCGACGAGGGAGACGGCATTGCCGCCGGACTGCATTTTCTCGCGCAGTCCCGGCCAGGGGGCGAGGGTGGGATCCTGACGGATGATTTGCGCGGCGTGGTTGCGGGCCTGGGCGAGGAGGTCATAGTCGCTTTCGAGACTGGCAAAGTGCAGGGGCGGCAGACCGCTTTGCTCCGTGCCGAAAATGTTGCCGGGGCCGCGAATCTTGAAGTCCTCCTCGGCGATGCGGAAGCCGTCGGTGGTTTCCTCCATGATCTTGAGCCGCCGCCAACCTTCGAGGCTGCGGGGCTCGCCGACCAAGACGCAATAAGAGGGATGTTCCCCTCGCCCGATGCGGCCGCGAAGCTGGTGGAGTTGGGCGAGGCCGAAACGCTCGGCGTTTTCGATGAGCATGACGGTGGCATTGGGCACATCGACGCCGACTTCAATGACCGAGGTGGCAAGAAGCACGTCGATTTCACGGGCGCGGAGAGCGGTCATGACGCGGTCCTTTTCGGCGGGATCGAGCTGGCCGTGGAGGAGGCCAAGCCGAACCTGGGGCAGGAGTTTTTTCAGCCGCTCGAATTCAACTTTGACCGATTTTGCGTCAACTTTTTCTGATTCCTCGACCAGCGGATAGATGACATAGGCCTGCCTCCCCTCACCGATCTGCTTGAGCAAAAAAGCCCAGAATTTGTCGAGTTCCTTGACGGAGCGGCATTTCGTCACGATGGGCTGGCGTCCCGGCGGCATTTCATCGAGGACGGAGACGTCGAGATCACCGTAGAGGGTCATGCCGAGCGTGCGGGGAATTGGGGTGGCCGTCATGACCAGAATGTCGGGATTCTGGCCCTTGCGGCTGAGAGCGAGACGCTGGAGGACGCCGAACTTGTGCTGCTCATCGATGACGATGAGGCCGAGCTGGTTGGCGGCGTAACGGTCGTAAAGCAGCGCATGAGTGCCGATGACGACCGAGCCGAGAGACTTCGCCTTGGGGCGGGTGTTGAAGAGATCAAGCTCGCCGCCCTGAAGGCGATCGGCCTTCTTACCGCGCGTATGGCCGGTGAAGACGTCGACGCGAATGTCGAGCGGTTCGAGCCAGCGGCGAAGATTCAGGGCGTGCTGCTCGGCCAGAATTTGCGTCGGCGCCATGAGCGCGGCCTGCTCGCCGGCCTCGACGGCACGAAGCATGGCATGGACAGCGACGAAGGTTTTGCCCGCGCCGACATCGCCCTGCAGGAGGCGGTTCATGGGCGGGCCGTGGCTGAGATCGGCATCTATTTCGGCCATGACACGGCGCTGGGCGTTGGTCAACGGGAACGGAAGCGAGGCAAGCCAGCGCTGGTGGAGATCGTCCGCGCGATCGGCGCGGCGGCGATGCGCCGTGGCCCGCGAAAGCCGCCGGAGGGCAACGACGCATTGAAGGACGAAAAATTCGTCGTAGGCGAGACGCTGGCGCGCGCGGTTCTCGTCGGAGAACGAGTCGGGAAAATGGATGACGCGAAAGGCTTCCTGCCGCGAGATCATCTTTTCCGGCGCGGGATAAAACTCGGGGGCGGTGAACGGCGTTTTCTGGGTGGCCTCGAACATCAATCGGCGCAGGACGCGCTGGGTCAGGCCATCGGTGAGGTTGTAAATCGGCGCAATACGGTCGATGTGGATGAACGACTCGGCGTCGTCATGAGCGATTTCGTATTCGGGATTGCTCATGGTCCAGCGCCCTTTTTTGTCGCGACTAATCCGGCCATAGACGAAAATGTCGCAGCCTTCCTTGATGCCCCAGGGACGGAATCCGAACCAGCGCGCGTGGACGAGGTGCTGGCTGCTCGTCAGGCTGGCGGGACCGATAGTGACGTCGAGCTTGCACGCACCCCAGCGCCCCGGCTTGGCGGCGTGAACTTTCCCCCTCACCGTGATGGCCTGGCCGTCCTGCGCCTCGCTGACGGGCTTCAGATGCCGTCGGTCCTCGTACCGGCGCGGGACGAAATGGAGCAAATCGTCGTGGGTGTGCAGGCCGAGTTTGGTGAGAAGTTCAGCGCGTTGCGGGCCGATGCCGGGGATGGAGGCGAGAGGAACGGAAGCAGTTCGATCGGGCACGATAATCAAAATAGCCGCGCTACCCGGCCTGCCAATCCGCAATGCGGATCTGGACGCGTCCGTGGTAGTCGTCCCAGTCGAGCGTGCCGGCGAGACGCGCGGGCGGTTTGGACCAATCGTGGTCGCCGAGGCCGAAGCCGACGGCTTCAATCTCACCCTGCTCGCCGCGGAGGAAAAGTTTCACATGGTTTTTGCCGAAGTGGTGCGCGGGCCGCGTGCAATTCAGGGCGTTGAAAAGAAAGATCGGTTCGGGATTCATCCGGCCGAAGGGGGCGAGCTCCTCGACGGCATGGTAAAGCTGATCGTTGACCTCGGGCACGGAGATGGCGCCAGACAGCGCGAGCAGGGCCTGGAACGTATCATCTCCGGCCTGGCCTCTGACATGACGGGCGAAGGCGGTGCGGAAGGCGTCGACGCGTTCGGCGCGGATGTTGAGGCCCGCCGCCATGTCGTGACCGCCGAAGAGCTCGAGGTGCTCGGAGCAATCGTGGAGCGCCTTCACGATGGAAATACCGTCGATGCTGCGTCCACTCCCCTTTCCCATGCCCTCGCCATTGAGGCCAATGACGATGGTGGGGCGGTGATAACGTTTCTGGAGCCGCGAGGCGACAATGCCGATTACGCCCCAGTGCCAGTTCGGACCGGAGAGGACGATGCCCCAATCGCGCGCAGGATCATAATTTTCCTGAAGCTGGACCTCGGCCTGATGGAGCGTTTCCATTTCGACATTCTGCCGCTCGCGGTTGTTGCGGTTGAGTTCGGAGGCGATGCGGACGGCCTCGGCGCGGTCGTCGGTCTGAAGCAGGCGCAGGGAGAGCATCGCGTCGCCAAGCCGGCCGCTGGCATTGAGGCGCGGCCCAAGCCGGAAGCCGACATCCTGTGCGGTGACGGGGAAAGCGACCTGGCTCACTTCGATGAGAGCGGTCACACCGGGCCATTGGGAGCGTTCAAGCTGAGCGAGGCCACGCCGGACCATGATGCGGTTTTCGCTCACCAGAGGCACGATATCCGCCACAGTGCCGAGCGCGACGAGATCAAGGTAATCACGGAGGTCGATGCTCCCCTTCCCGGCGAGCTTGAGCAGGCCGTGGCAGAGCTTGAAGACGAGCCCGACGCTGGCGAGATAATCGAGTTTTTCCGCCGGGTCGCGCTGAGGATTAACCAGGGCGTAGGCCGCGGGCAGTTCGGGCGGCAGGGCATGGTGATCGATCACCAGTGGATCGATGCCGCGTGCGCGGAGCCAGGCGATCTGCTGAACCGCGGTCGTGCCGCAATCAACGGCGACTAGGACGGCGGGCTTATGTTCCTCCACGCAACGCTCGACGCCTTCCTGGCTGAGGCCGTAACCCTCCTCCATGCGCAGAGGCAGGAAGCTTTCGACATTGGCGCCGAGCCGGCGCAGAACACGCCAGAGAAGGGCGCTGGAGGTGATGCCATCGACGTCGTAATCGCCGAAGATGACAATTTTTTCGTGTGCGCTGACGGCCTGAAGAATTCTTTCCGCGGCGCGGCGGAGATCGGTCAGGCGGAACGGGTCGCCGAGTGACTGGAGGCGCGGATCAAGAAAAGATCGGACATGGTCGGCATCCTGGTAACCCCGCTGCCAAAGAAGCGAAGCGACCTGCGGATGGAGGTCGAGAAGCCGGGCAAGCTCAAGCGCCCCTGGCGCCGGGGAATTTTCAATCCACCGCCGGCCGAGAGCACTCAGCGCTGTCATGACCTCGCTCAGGCGGCGACCGGGGATTTCTTCGAGGAGACCTTAGCGGTCGAGGCGGGCGCGGGCGAAGCGCTGCCCATCCGTCCCAGCCACCAGGCCAGGCCCGGCGAAATGAAGTGGGACGAATAGATACCCGACATGATGCCGATGAACATCGCCAGCGAGAAGTCGTGGATGACCGGGCCGCCGAAGATGATGAGCGCCAGGGTGGCCAGAAGACACGTGCTGCCGGTCAGGATGGTGCGGGCCAGGGTGAGATTGAGGCTGCGATTGATGACCTCGTAGAAGCTGCCTTTTTCCCGGAGCCGGGCGCCTTCGCGAATACGGTCAAAGACGACGATCTTATCGTTGATCGAGTAACCGGCGATGGTGAGGAACGCGCCAACCAGCGGCAGCGTGAGTTCGCGATCGAGAATGGCCATGATGCTCAGCGCGACGAGAACGTCGTGGAGCTGGCCAACGGCAGCGGCGAGCGCGTAGGACCATTCGAAACGGAGAGCGGCGTAAATGAGAATGCCGAAGAGGCCAAGGAGAAGCGCCGTGACGGCCTTCTGCTTCATTTCGCCGCCAACCTGCGCACCGATCTTGTCGACGGAACCGGAAACAAATCCAGCCTTGGGGAAGTTCTGCTCGAGAACATCGATGGCGCGCTGGCCCTGGCCTTCCTGGGTCTCGATGAGGAGCGCCGAGGATCCGGACGCATATTGGAGTGTCACATCCTTCACGCCCGCGTTTTTCAGGGCGGCGCGAAGATCGCCGATGTCGGTCTTTTCCTGATAGGTCAGGGTTACGGCATCGCCGCCCTTGAAGTCAACGCCGAGGAGCGATTCGCCACGCATTCCGACCGCGACGGCACCGGCCAGCAGCAAGGCGGCGGAGAGGCCGAGGCCGAGACCGCGATATTTGAGGAAGTCGAAGCGGGGCGACTTGATGAACTGCATCATCTTCAGGTTCGGCGTTTCGGTGCGGGCCAGAATCCAGTCGAAGGAGTTGCGACTGACCACGAGCGCGGCAAAGAGATTGGCCACAATGCCGAGAACGAGAGTGACGGCGAATCCGCGTAACGGCCCGGTGCCGAGATAGGCGAGGACCATGGCCGGGATCAACGTGGTGACGTTGGAGTCGAAGATGGCACTGAAGGCCTTCTCGAAGCCGATATCGATGGCCGAGCGGGCTGTTTTGCCCGTGGCAAGCTCGTCGCGGATGCGCTCATAGATGAGCACGTTGGCGTCGACCGCCATACCAATGGTGAGGACAATGCCCGCGATGCCGGGCAGGGTGAGGGTGAAATGGAACTGGGCGAGCAGGCCGAAGAGAAGGATCAGGTTGACCGAGAGGGCCAGGACGGCGATGAGGCCGGAGACGAGGTAGTAGGCCGACATGAAGCAGACGACCAGGGCCAGGGCGATGATGCCCGCCTGGAGGCCGCTGTGAATCGAGTCGGCGCCAAGCGAGGCGTCGACGGAGCGTTCCGACTGGATCTTGACGGGGTTTTCGAGGGGATTTTGGAGAACACTGGCGAGCTCCTCGCATTCGAGGGCGGTCATGCTGCCGCCGGAGATCGAGGCGCTGCCATCCATGATCGCCTCATTGATCACCGGAGCGCTGCGGACAACGCGGTCGAGGACAATGGCGAAGCGGTGATGGACATTGGCTTGGGTGATGTCACCGAACTGCTTCGTGCCCTCTGAATCGAAGTCCATGATGACGACCGACTCGCCCATCTGTCGGATGCTGCGATAGGCGCGGGCGACGTGGTTGCCCGACATGGAGGCCTGGCGGTTGACGACGATCTGACTGGTCACGTCCTTGCCCGAGGCGTCCTTTTCGATCATGGGGAGGAGCTCATAATCGAGCGCGTATTCGTAGGGAAGCTTGCCGCCGTTGGCCAGGGCCTTGCCACGGATTTCGGCCTCATTGTCGGGAACGAGGCGGAATTCGAGCTTGGCGGCCTGGGTGATCTGTGTTTCAGCGTCGCGGACCTGGCTGCCCTGCAGGCCAGGGATCTGGATCTTCAGGCGGTTGGAGCCTTCGGGCTGGATGCTGATTTCGCGCGTGCCGAGGACGTCGAGCCGCTTGCGGATGACAGCAGAGGCCTGGTCGAGCGCCTGGGCGCTGGGATCGCCCTGGACTTCGAGGAGGAATTCAGTGCCGCCCTGGAGGTCGAGACCGAGGGTGATCGGGCTCTGGCCGTTGACCGGAATGAGAGCCAGGCCGCAGGTCAGAATGCTGGAGAGGATGGCGCCAAGCCCGGCCACGCGGCGGGTGGCGGCATTTTCCGCCGCGAGGTACCAGATGAAGAAACAAACGAAGCCGAGGGAGGCGAGGAGGATGGGGAAATACATGGGAACCGGGGTTTAGGAGGCTTTGGCAATGGGGGTCTTGTCCGATTCGGAACCGGATGAATCGGCGCGGGTAATCTTTTCGATATGGGTCTTTTCAATCTCTAGCTTCACGTTGTCGGCCACCTTGACGATAACCGTCGAATCCTTGACGTTGCTGATCACGCCGTGGATGCCGCTGGTGGTCACAATCCGGTCGCCGGTCTTGGCGGTCTTGATCGTCTCCTCCTGCTTTTTTCGCGCCTGGACCTGGGGGCGGATCAGCGCGAAGTAAACAATGATGAAGACAAGGGCGAAGAAAATAAAATTAGTCCAGCCGGGAGGGCCCGCTTGAGCGTTGGAGTTGTCCGCAGCGGCAGCGTTGGCGGCATTGGTGGCCTGGGCAAAAAAGACGGCGGTGGAGTCGAATATCACGTTTCTTTCAGGGTTTTGTAGGTGCGGAGGAAATTTTCGCGAAACGGGCCGAACGAATCGCGATCGAGCGCGTCTCGGATGTCCCGCATCAGCTCCAGGTAGAAATGCAGATTATGCAGGCTGACCAGGACCAATGCGAGAATTTCACCCGCTTTGAATAGATGGCGAATATAGGCGCGGGTAAAGTTTTGACAAGCATAACAGCCGCAGCCGGGCTCGAGGGGAGAACCATCGAGCCGGTACTGGGCGCCGCGCAGATTGAGGGTTCCGCCGCGGGTATAGACGGTGGCGTGGCGGGCCACGCGGGTCGGCAGGACACAGTCGAAGATATCAACGCCCCGGGCGACAAGTTCGACCATTTGATGGGGCTGTCCCAACCCCATTGCATAGCGGACTTTCCCGGTCGGGAGATGAGGGACGGTTGATTCAACCGCCTGATACATCTGTTCCTCGGGCTCGCCTACACTGACTCCGCCAATGGCATATCCATCGAAGTCCATGTCGACCAAGGCGCAGGCGCAGTCGCGGCGAAGGTGGGGAAAATCGCTGCCCTGAACGATGCCAAAGAGCGCCTGCTCGGCCGTGGGACGCGATTCGTGGGTGGCGATCAGATGGCGGTGATGGTCCAACGACCGGCGGCCCCAGGTAAGGGTCCGCTTGACCGCGGCCGCGACAGCCGGTTCCTCGGCCGGCCAGGGCGGGCATTCGTCGAAGGCCATGATGATGTCGGAACCGAGCGCATGCTGGATTTCGATCGACTCCTTCGGGCCCAGAAAGAACTTGCTGCCGTCGAGATGGGAACGGAACTCGACGCCCTCGTCGGTGATTTGCCGCAGCTTGGCGAGGCTGAAGACCTGGAACCCGCCGCTGTCGGTAAGAATCGGCTTGGACCAGTTCATGAACTTGTGCAGACCGCCGAATTGCTTGAAGACCTCGAGGCCGGGCCGGAGAAAGAGATGGTAGGTATTACCGAGGATGATCTCGGTGCCCATCGTGTCGAGGTCACGGGGCGGGACCGCCTTGACTGTGGCCTGGGTGCCGACCGGCATGTATTGCGGCGTCTGGATCGTTCCGTGGGCGGTGGTCAGTACCCCTCGCCGCGCCTGGCTGCCCGGATCGGTTTTAAGTAGCTGAAACATGGGAGCCGCCAATGGGAACGAAGGATAGCACGAGGGACCGCCGACGGCCATATTCGCCGAATCAGGGCGAGGAATTGGTCGCGGGGGTGGAGGCAGGGATAGCCGGTGCGGGAGTCACGATAGTGGTCGCCGGCGCGGTATTGTTCAATTCGGAGGGATCGACCGGCAGGGCGCGGGGCGGCGGGACTTCGGTTGGAGTCGGAACGACACTGGAAGCATCGTTAGTGGTTGCCGGGGTTGGGGTAATTTCCGCGGCAGGAAGGACGGCGGGCGCCTCTGTCGGCATCGGCGTGGGCGCGACGTTGGTCGTGTCCGTTGCGGTGGGGGCGGCCATAATGGCGGTCGGCTTGATCTCCTCATTGCTAACGTCAGGAATGGCGTGGGTGTAGAGACCGATGAGAAGGCCGCCGCCGAGGATGACGCGGTAGATGGCAAAACCGTTGAACGTATGGGACTGGACGAAGCGGAGGAGCCATTTGACGACAAAAAAGGCGACAACAAGGGAAACGAAAAAGCCGAGTGCGGTGTCGAGAATGACCTGATGCCCGAGGCCGCTGAGCTGATGTTCCTTGTGGGCCTTAAGAGTGGCGTAGGCGCTGGCAGCAAACATGGTCGGAATACCGACGAGGAAGGAAAATTCGGTGACGGAAGGCCGTTTCATGCCGACGGCGAGGCCGAGCATGATGGTCGATCCAGAGCGGGAGGCGCCGGGGAAAATGGCCGCGATGACCTGGCCCACTCCGACCAGGCAGGCCTCGAACCAGGAGACATCCTCGTGCGGGTAGAGATTCTTGGCGAAGTACTCGATGGCAAAAATGATCAAACCACCGATAAGAGTGGCCCAGGCGACGGGGGCAAGAGATTCGGGCAGCTTGAGTTTCAGTTTAACGGTCAGGAGAAGGATCAGGGCACTGGTGACCAGAAAGGCGGTCAGGACCTTGAGTAGATAATTGCGGGCATCGGGACGGTCGATATTACTGAAGAGACCGACGATTTTATGCCAGTAGATAAAGACAACGGCGAGGATCGCGCCCGCCTGGATGACGATGTTGAAAATGTCGGGTTCGTTAACGCCAAGCCAGTGTTCGGCGATTAAAAGATGACCGGTGGAAGAGATAGGGAGAAACTCCGTTACCCCCTCGACAATGCCAAGAATGATTACTTGCAGATAATGATCGAAAAAGTCCACCGTGACGGCTTAGCAGGTTGAGCCGGAATGGAAATGAGAAAGAGCGCCTATTTCGGCTGGGCAAAAGAGGCTTCGAGGAGGATGGCCTGGGCGGCGCGCTGGGCGGCGCCGGGCTCGCCAAGGGTGGCGACGATCTGCGCGACGCGGCGTTTCATGGCTTCGCGGCGTTCGGGATGGTTGAGGAGCTCGAGGGCCTCGCGGGCGACGGCGCTGGGCTCGAAGTTGTCCTGGATGAATTCGGGAACGACGGCGTCATTGGCCATGACGTTGATGAGGGTGAGGTAATTAACTTTCACGACGCGGCGACCGATGAAATAAGTGAACGGATGGACGCGGTAGACGACGATCTGGGGAATGCCCAGGAGGGCGCATTCGAGCGAGGCGGTGCCGGAGGCGACCAACGCCAGGGTGCAGCGGGAGAGATGGGAGATGGCGTAGCCGATGTTGGATTCAAAATCGAAATTGGCGGCGGCCTGGGAGGAGATGAGATCGAGGGCGAATTTCTGCATCTCCTCGTTGGGCGAGAGCAGGATGAAGCGGAGGCCGGGGCGTTCGCGGCCCATGATGCGGGCGGCTTCCCAGAGAAGAGGCAAGTGGGATTCGATTTCCGTGCGGCGGCTGCCGGGCAGCAGGGCGATGCAGTCCGCGTTGGGCTCGAGATGGTCGGCCGGGCGAATGCGGTCGAGGAGCGGATGGCCGACCCAGTGGACGTTGAATTTCGGAGCTTCTTTGGCAAACCATGCTTTTTCGAAGGGCAGGATGGAGATGAGGAGATCGAGATCGCGTTCCATGTTCCGAACGCGGCTCGAACGGGAGGCCCAGACCTGCGGGCTGATGTAATAGATGATGCGCGAGCCGGGCAATTCGCGGCGGAGCCGGGGGGCAAGGCGGAGATTGAAGCCGGAGCAGTCGATGAGGACGACGGCGTCGGGACGTTCCTTGCGCGCCAGATCGAGGATCACGTTCCGAAAGCGGCGGAACTTGAAGTAGTGCTTGAGGACCTCGGTAAGGCCGAGGACGGCGTGCGCGGCGAGGTCGAAGAGCTGTTCCTGCCCGGCCCCGGCCATGCGCGGGCCCCCGACGCCGATGATGCGGACGCGGGGATGCTGGGCCTTGAGAGCTTGGATAAGTTCCGCGCCGCGAGCATCACCGCTGGGTTCACCAGCGACAAGCAGGAGGGTTAGCGGGCGTTCGGCAAAAGAAGGCTCGGGCGCGCGCATGGCGGGGAGAGGCTCATGCCGTCGCGTTCTGGCGGGCAATTTGCTCCGTGATGCGCATGGCGAGCTCGAGGGCGACCGCGGCCTGGGCGCCGCCGATACGGGGGGCGCGGCCGTGGCGGGCGCAATCGACGAAGGCGGCGAGCTCGAGCTTGAGCGGCTCGTCCTTCTCGACCTTGATGGTTTCCTTGACGATGCGGGAATCAATCTTGCGATAGATTTCGCCGCTCTGGTCGAAATAATCGAGCGAGAGATAGGCGTCGTTCTGGAAGACGCGGATCTTGCGGACTTTCTCGAAACTGATGCGGCTGGTGGTGATGTTGGCGACGCAGCCGTTCTCGAAACGGATGCGGGCGTTGGCGATGTCCTCGCCCTTGCTGAGAACGGCGGTGCCGACCGAGTCGACCGAGACAATGGGAGATCGGACGAGATGCAGGACGACCTCAAGATCGTGGATCATGAGGTCGAGCACGACGCCGATGTCGGTGCTGCGGCCTGGATAGGTGGAGAGGCGGTGCGCCTCGATGAAACGGGGACGGGTGAGTTTTTCCTCGAGGGCGTTGAGGGCGGGATTGAAGCGCTCGATGTGGCCGACCTGGAGGACGAGATTTTTGGTCTGGGCGAGATCAACAAGGGCTTTGGCCTGCTCGGTATTGTCGGTGATCGGCTTTTCGACGAGGACGTGCTTGCCGAGGTCGAGGAGCTGGGTAGCAATTTCGTGATGGCTGCTGGTGGGCGTGGCGATGGTGGCGGCATCGATCACCTCGGCGAGGGCCTGGGCCGAGGAGAAGGCCTTGACGCCGTGGCGTTGTGCGACTTTTTCGGCGACCTGGCTGTCGAGGTCATAAACGCCGACCAGTTCGGTCCCCGGCAGTTGCGAGTAAACCCGGGCATGTTCCCGTCCAATATGTCCAACACCAACCACACCAACTCGTACGTTATTCATAAATTCAAAAGCGATTCATCCGCCGCAAAGAGGCTGATCTTCCAGCGTTCAGCCTGTTCCCATACCAGTTTCCGGTCGAGAAGCAAAGTGCGGCGGGCCTCGCAGGCAATGACGCGGACGCCGCAATCGCGGGCGTGTTCCAAGGTCCGGGTGCCGATGACGGGGACGTCGAAGCGGAAATCCTGGTTCGGCTTGCTGACCTTGACGAGGACGACATCCCCCTTCCCGAGCCGTCCTCCGCGTTCCATGGCGGCATCGGTGCCCTCGAAGGCCTCGACGGCGACAACCGTGCCTTTTTTGACGACGATGCTTTGGCCGATGTCGAGGCGGCTGGTTTCCTTGGCGACGCGGTAACCGAAGGCGACGTCGTTAAGCTGGCGGCGGGTGAGTTTTGGCCCGGCAACGTGGCCCGGTTCAGGCAGGGCGTCTTCGAGAAAAGTCGTGGCGGGCAGAAGCTCGACGCCGGCTTTCTTGAGCTCATCGGCGATGGCGGAGAAGATCGATTCGGCATTGCGTTCCTTGAGCCGGGCAAGAAGGAGGAGGGCCTTGAGGTCGGGACGGAGGTCGAAGAGGTTTCCCGGCGCGATCTGGCCCGCCATGATGGCGCGGGTGATTTTCTGGTCGCGGAAATAATTGCAAAGTCCGCCAAGCTGGCCGACGCGGAGCCTGGTGTAGTTGTCGGCAAGCTTTTCGACTTCGGGAGATGTTTCGCCGGAAAAGCCGACAATGGCGAGGCGTTTGACGCCGCGGGCCCGCGCCGCTTCTGCCAGCAGGACCGGATAGCGGCCGTTGCCGGCAATGATGCCGAGCGAATCCAAATGGGAAGAAGCCATAAATTTAGCCACAAAAGAACGCAAAGGGCACAAAGAGATTCAAAAGAAGAGCAAAAATGGCCCTCCGCGCCATTTTCTGCGGATGCTCACTCTTGATGAGTTTTTTGATTTGAAATTTATAGGAACCAAAATTGATGAGCAGTCCGTGTTCGATCCGCGTGGACTTCAGGTAGCCGAGAATTTGTGCCAGGTGCCCATCAGCCAATGCGTTTGCGGTTTTTAGCTCGACCAGCAACTGATCTTCAATCAACAAGTCAGCATAATAGTCGCCAATGATGGTGCCGTCTTCATCCCGAACCTGAATCGGATGTTGTTGCTTGATCTCCAGACCCTGTTTTCGGAGACGATTGGCCAAGGCATTTTCGTACACCTTCTCCAAGTGGCCGTGATCAAGAAAGAGATGGATTTGATAACCCGTTTCCCGCACCCGATCACACAGATCCTGGATGTTTTTCACCATGGTTCTTTGTGATCTTTGGGTTCTTTCGCGGCAAATCAGCGATCCTCATCCAGCAGGCGCCCTTTGAACTGACGGCGGGAGAACCAGAGCATGCCCAGGAGGTCGACGGTGGCGCGGATGGCGCGTTTGCCGCCGGCGACCTTGCTGACGCCGGCGTTGCGGGCGCGATGTTCGACGGGCATTTCGCCGATCTTGTAGCCGGCGGAGAGGAGAAGCGCGGGGATGAAACGGTGCATGCCGTTCCAGCCGGGGAGGCGTTTGGCGGCCTCGGCCCGGACGACCTTGAGCGTACAGCCGGTGTCGCTGGTGTGGTCCTGCAGCAGCGTGGCGCGGACGGAATTGGCGATGGAAGAGGAGAGACGGCGGACGAAGGTGTCGTGGCGCCTGGTCCGGATGCCGGTGACCAGGTCGAGGCCGTCATCGACGAGCTTGTTCCACATCCTGGGCGCGTCCATGGGATCGTTCTGGAGATCGGCGTCCATGAGGATGATGAATTCGCCCTGGGCGGACTGGATACCGTAATACATCGCCGCGCTCTGGCCGCTGTTCTGGTTTAGTTGCAGCCAGCGGATGGCAAAGGCAGGGCTGGCCGGAGGCTGGGCAAAGGTGTCAGTGCTGCCGTCGTTGACGAGGATGATTTCAGCGGGTTGTTCGAGGACGCGGAGCATCGCGTCGATTTCCCGGATGAGCCGGGGCAGATTTTCCGCTTCGTTATAAAACGGGACGACCACGGAAAAGGTGGGGACGGAATTCATTTATTTCGAGGAGACTGGCAAAAAAACCGAATTCCCAGCATGACGGTTAACAGGCAAGAGATCAAGACGATCCAATCGCCCCACGCCTCGTAAAGCGTGGAGTGGTGGGGGTAAAATTCGAGGGTTCCGGTGAAGATTCCGCCCACATCGGTTTCGGCCCCGGAAGCATCGCGAAAGCGATTCGTGACGGCGCCGTCCTGGTCGATGACGCACGAGATGCCGGTATTGGCGCAGCGGAGCATGGGGTGGTCGTGCTCGATACAGCGAAAGACGGCATGGCTGAGGTGCTGACGGATGCCCCAGCGGGCGCACCAGCCCTGGTACCAACCGTCGTTGGTGATGGTGACGAAGAAGTCAGGACCAAGACGGGCGGCGCGATCGGTGACATCGGGAAGGGTGTCCTCAAAGCAGATCAACGGCGCGAAGGTCAACGGCGGTTTTTGCATGACGAATCGTTCCGGGCGCGGGCCCGGCGTGAAATCCATGCCAATGCCGATCACGCGGCGGAGCCAGGGGAACTGGTTGCCGAGGGGAAGGAATTCGCCGAGGACGACGAGATGGGTCTTGCGGTACTCCTGGTATTGTTCGCCACGAGGGGTGAAGAGGTAGGCGCAGTTGTAAAGCTTGCGGCCGGCACCGATATCGAAGTCCTGCGAACCGAGGAGAAAGTAGCCGCCGAAGGTCTCGCAGATGCCGTGGACAGCTTCGTTGAGCTGGCGGTCCTGGAAGACGCCCTCGTCGATCATGGCCTCAGGCCAGACAAGAAGGTCAGGCTTGGTGGCAATCGCCTGGAGGGTGAGCTTTTCTGTCTTGTCGAGGGCGTCGTCCTCCATCTGCCAGAAATCCTTGTCGGAACCGGTGAAGACAATCTGGGGAATGTTGGGCTGGACGCAGGCGAAGGTGAGCGAAGGCCGGGTCGGCTCCCCTCCCCGATGACGCTGGAGGTGATGCCAGCCGAGTGCGAAGGCGAATGCGATGATGAAAAGCGCCGCGGCGAATGGAAACGAGGCGCGGACGACTTTTCTTTCGCGAAGAGTCTGGGCCATGGTGAGAAGGCCCTCGGCCCAGAGGATGTTGACGGTGACGAGAATGAACGAAATCAGGTGGATACCGCCATAAGCGGCGAGTTGGCGGAAAATGATGCTGGGAGCTTGCGAAATGCCGAGCTCGTTCCAGTTGAAGCCGGTAAGGTACCAGCTTCGCCACCATTCGAGTGTGACCCAAAGGGCGGCGGCGGCAAGAGCCCGGAAAAGGATGCCGAGGTGAGTTGATTCGACTTGGCGTGGAATGAAGCGGACGACGAGAAAGCACCAAACGGCCGGAAAGAGTGCCAGATAAAGAACGAGGAAGACCATGCCGATGGTGGTGACGTTGCAGATCCACCAAAAAACGCCGCCAAAGAAAATGAGGCCGATGAAGTAGCCATGGCGGAAAGGACGTTGGCGAACGCGCTCGCTGCGGGTCAATACCCACCAGACGGGAACCAGGGCAATCCAGCCGCAGGTTGGAGAGGAAAATGGCGCAAAGCTGGCGATCAGAAGCAGCCCCGAGAGGGCGCACCAAGACCAGCGGGTTGCATCGAACCAACGATCAAACACGCCTCAAGCTGCCAAGAGATGGCGGGAGAGCCAATTTTTAAAATGTGCTTTGCCTTAATCCCGGGAGGGCGGGATTCCTTCCGGCAATAATTGCCAAACGGCGGTGAAGAGGCCAGCATGGCGGGACTTATGACACGGGCGCGCTTGTTTTTGATCCTTGGGGTGGTTTTTCTGGTGTTGATCCTGGGTGGAGCGGGGGGAGTCTGGTGGTATCTCTTCGGCGCAAACGCCGTCCAATGCGAGGACCTGGCCCCGGGCGATACCGTGGCATTTGCCAGCATTCCAAACGCGATGAAAATCGTGGCCGGTTATCAAACATCGCAGCTCAAGCAAATCGTCGATTCTCCGAACACTCAACCGCTGATTGATGAGATCACCAAAACCATCGGGCAAAAGAATCTCGACGTCATCAATGCCTTTTTGCCCTGCCTGAGCGGCCAGTCGTTCGTCGCGGTGGGGCATATTGATGTCGATCATCCGGCGAATCTTCATTTTATCGCGGCGATGAAACCCAAGGCGGGAACGGCCGATTTCGATGCCTTTGTGGAAAAGGTGAAGGCCACCTGGCCGGATGAGTTGAAGGCGGGCACGACCGGTACGGGGAACGTCGCGGGCGTCGATTACCAGTGGATCCAAGGGCCAGGAGCGCCGGATAAGGTATGCGTGGCGAAGGTTCAGGGATGGATCGTTACGACATGGGGCGAAGCGTCCCTGCAGGATTTCATCGAACGGCTGGAGAAAAAATCAACGACGCCGAGCCTTGCCCAAAGCACCGATTTCCAGAAATCGCTGGGGCGGGTTGGCAAGGATCCGATGACGCTCCTGTACGTTAACTATCACATCTTTATCGACCTCCTGCAGAAGGAGATGTCCAAGACCAATGCGGCCCAGGCGGACTATTTAAGCAAGAAATTCGGTCAGGTGGGTGGCCTGGCGATTGGAAGCCGATTCGAGAACGGCGAGATCGTTGACCGTTATTCGTTCCTCATTCCACGCCAAGCACAGCTTGAGGGCGGCATGTGTGGCCCTCCATGCCCATTTGAGACATTGCAGTTTACGGGCGGCGACACCCGGTTTTACATGGCTTCCAGCGTTGACTGGAAACAAATGTGGAAAAACTTCCAGGACCAGACCAATACCAATCCAATGGGTCCCATGATCACTGGCATCATCCAGAGCTCGATAAAAGCAGCCGGACTTGATCTCGACAAAAACATTATCGACGCGCTGGGCAACGAGACCTCCATTCAGGTGGAATGGAGCGCCGATTCGATGATCCCCGAAGCCGGGCTGTTCATCAAGCTCGACAAGCCGGATGATTTCAAGCCGACGATTGACTTCATCATCGAGGCGGCGCGCAAGGCCTACATCAATTCCGCCGTCATCAAGGAAGTCAGCTCGGGCGGACACAACTTCGCGAGCCTGCAATTTGTCCAGGTTTCGCCGATCAGCCCGACGATCACCAAGGACGGCCCTTATTTGGGACTTTTCCTGACGCCCAACCAGGCGGTGCGCTCCTTCCTGCGGGACGGCTCCACGGGATTGACGCACAATGCCGACTTCCAGAGACAGATCGGAGACAAACGCAACGGCGCGTCGGCCATCGTCTTTTTGGATACGCCGGCGCTGCTGGACCGCGCTTATCGCGCCGGCATGCCCTATCTTTCGATGGCTTCGATGTTCAACAAGAACCTGGCCGCGGTGTTGAACGGAAAGCAGTGGCCGCAGGACCTGACCTGGCTGGCGCCGATTGGCACCTGGTCGGCGGTAAGCACACCGGATGATGATGGCGTGCAGGGTTATTCCGTCTCCGGCGTTGGCAATCAGGGCATTGCGCTCTGTCTGGGCCTGGGTGTGGCCGCCGGCGTGGGAGAATCGATGGGGCTCTTCCCCAAACCGACTCCTCCTCCCGCTCCGCCAATAATCTCCCCTTTTCCCACCTCAGCTATCGCGCCGACACCGGCGGTTTCCGTGCCACCGAACACCCCCCCGGCCGGCCTCGTTCCCACGGCGGCACCGACCCCAGAGGTAAGCCCAGTTCCCTCACCAACGGCCGGACCATCCGCCGCAGTAACGCCGACGCCGGAACCGAGTGCTGTCACCACGCCCACCCTAATGGCCCCGACACCAACCATTCCTGATGCATCTGCACCTACCCCGACTCCAACTCCAACCGGGACATAAGGGAATTTTGATCGTTGCGGCATGGGCCGGGCTGCTGACAGCGCCGGTCCACCTGGCGCCAGCGGACTCGTCGGCGACCGATTCAGGCGGGTCGCAAAAGCCGGTTTTTGAGGAATGGGTGGTCGTGGTGCTTGACGGATCGCCCTGCGGGCACGGCAGCACGATTACCACCGCGGTCGATACGCCCTCCGGGCCGGGTTTTCGCACCGTGCACGAGGAGGAATTCGTGGCGAAGCGGGACAACGAGCAGTTCGAGATCAACGAATCGTCGACAATTACCGAGGATTCCGACGGCGGAGTGCTCGATTTCGTCGAGACGACTTCCGGCAAAGGATCGAATGTCGAGATGAAGGGAACTCGGGAGGGTGATGACCTGGTCGTGACCAGTCGCGGCCAGACGGCACGTTTTCATGTGCCGAGACTCGATGCGCTGGGCCCCGAGAAAGTGCGGCGGCTTTGCAACGCCGTGCCACTGAAGCCCGGCCAGACCTACTCCTTTAACACGTTTTCCAGCGAGTACCCACAGGCGTCCGTGGTGGAAGACGGGACAGTGGTAAAGGAGGAGATTCGGGCCGTGCGGGGTAACGTACGGAAATTATGGAAGATTGTCAGTGAGACAAGCATGACACCGGGAATGCTTTCGACCTCATGGGTCGATGATCAAAGCAACGATGTCGAGAACCTGACGGTGATTCCCGGGATCGGCGACCTGCACGAATATGTAACCGACCGGGCGGAAGCGTTAAGACCACCGAAGGGAGCGGAGATCTTCACGAACGACCTAATCCGGCCGCAGCAGGCGCTCCCTTCGCCGCATGATCTGGGCCAGGCGGTCTACCGGCTCAGCACGGTCGACCTCGACAAGAAGATCGATGTCTGGAATCAGGGCGAGCAGCAAATTCTTTCGACCGAGCCAGGTTCCTGTGAAGTCCAGGTGACCTCGCAACCGATTTCCCCCGATGATGTCGACTGGCAGTTGCCGCACGAGGATACACCGGAACTGCATCCTTATCTTCAGTCATCGACCTACCTGGAAGTGAACTCGATTCGCATCCAGGCCCTGGCCCGGCTGGCGGTGGGACAGGAGCAGAATCCCGTTCGCGCCGCGCACAAGATCGAGGATTTTGTGCGCGCCTTTATCACGAAAAAGGATCTGAAGGTCGCCTTTGCCTCGGCCGATGAGACGGCTAAATCGCGCGAGGGCGACTGTACGGAGCACGCGGTGCTTTGCGCGGCGCTGGGTCGCGCTGCAGGATTGCCGACCCGATGCGTGGTCGGATTCGGCTACCTCCCGCCGGGCGAGGATAATCCGGCGGTAGGCAGCGGGGCCGGCAGTGACACGGGCGCATTCGGCTTTCATATGTGGGCCGAGGCGTGGGTGTGGCCGGATGAATGGGTGCCGATGGATGCCGCGCTCGACGGATTTGATGTGGGGCACATCGCCGTGGTGAAAACGGCCCTGTCCGAGATCAATCCGCTGGTCGATTTGAACGCGCCGATTCTGCAGATGATGGAGAACATGCACATCGAGGTGCTGAAGACCGTGGACCGGAAGGATATGCCGCCCGTGCCGCATCGAATCGCCCACGTCAAACCGTCGCCTGCGCCAGAGGCTTCCGCCCATTTCTCGCCGGCTCCTGCCGCCGCGCCGGTTCCGCCCGTCTACGTTGCCCCTGCGGCAGCTCCAACGTCACCACCGGACTGATTTTTAAAGCAACAGCAGCGCTGGTTTCTCGAGGAGCTCGCGGAGTTCCTTGAGGTAGGCGGCGCCGATCGCGCCATCGATGACACGATGATCGCAGGAAAGGGTGATGCTCTGGCGATGGCCAACCACGATGGCATCGTTCGGCCCGACGACGGGCTTCTTGACGATATTGCCGACCGCAAGAATGCCGGCCTGGGGCGGATTGATGATGGCGCTGAAGCGGTCGATGCCGAGCATACCGAGATTGGAGACGGTGAAGGTGCCGCCTTGGAATTCCTCGGGCTTGAGCTTGCCGTCCTTGGCCTTGGCGGCAAGGGCCTTGGCCTCGGCGCTGATCTGGATGAGCGTTTTGTTCTGGGCTTCCCTGATGATCGGCGTGATGAGGCCCTCGGCGATGGCGACGGCAAAGGAGAGCTGGACGTCGGCAAACTGCCGGATCGAATCGCCCTCGAAGGAGGCATTGACGGCGGGAACGCGGCGGACGGCTTCGGCGGCGGCCTTGAGGACAAAGTCGTTCAGGCTGAGTTTGACCGGAGGGTTGAGCTTGCCGAGCGAGTCGTTGAGCTGGGCCCGCAGGGTGAGCAGCGGGCCGGCATCGACCTCGATCTCGAGATAAAAATGGGGAATGGTGGTCTTGCTTTCAATCAAGCGCTTGGCGATGACCGAGCGCATCGTCGTAAGCTTGGTGCTACCTTCCTTAGCCACGGGGCCGCGGGCGAAGATGGATGAGCCGCCGCCGGGCGCATGGCCGTTGGCGGGGGCGTTGAGGAGGTCCTTCTTGACGACGCGCCCGCCGGGACCGGAGCCGGTGAGGGTGGCGAGATTGATGCCGGCGGCCTTGGCGAGTTTTTTGGCCAGGGGCGAGGCCTTGACCCGGCCACCGCTCGGAGCAGGCGCGGGAGCGGAACTGGCCGGAACCGCTGCGGGGGCTTTGGCTTCTTCTTTCTTGGCCGACGCTTCCGCCGGGGCCGCCGACTTGGCCGGAGCGGAGGGAGCTGATTCGTCGATCTTTTCGTCCTTGGTGCCGATGATGCCGATGCGGGACTGGACGGGAACCTTGTTGCCTTCGGTCACGAGAATCTTGCGCAGGACACCTGAATCGAATGATTCGAGGTCCATGGTCGCCTTGTCGGTTTCGACTTCGGCGAGGATGTCGCCCGACTTGACGGTATCGCCCTCCTTTTTGAGCCATTTGACCAGGGTGCCCTCGGTCATGGAGGGGCTGAGGAGGGGCATGAGGATGTCTTTGGCCATAAATGTCTAGGTGAGCGATTCGCCGGGTTGCAGCTTGATAACTTGCGTGGAGAGCTGGTAACGCGCCAGTTCTTTTTCAAGTTCGTCGGGCGTGCCGGGCGGCATGCCGTTATAGGTGCCCCAATGACAGCCGATGGCGAACTTGGGCTGAAGGAGCTTGAGGGCATAGGCGGCCTGCTCGGCGCCCATGGTGTAAAAATCGCCGATCGGGAGAATGACGAGATCGGGATGGTAGAGGTCGTGGACGATCTGCATGTCCATGGTGACGGCGGTGTCCCCGGCAACGTAGAGGGAAAAGCCGGCATCAAAGCGAAGGACGTAGCCGATGGGGAAACCGAGCGCGCGCTGAATACCGTTCTCGGTAATGGAGCTGGTATGGACGGCATTGACCATGGTGACGCGGAGGCCGGGGAGCTTGAGCGTGCCGCCGGTGTTCATGCCGGTGACCTGGTCATCCTTGACGCCCTGGCTGGTCAGCCAGCGGCCAATTTCAAACTGGGAGATCGACTTGAGATTGGGGTCGTTTTTGAGGAGCGGCAGCGCGTCCTCGAAATGGTCCGTGTGAGGATGGGTGATGAGGAGATAGGCGTAAGCGCCCTTGGCGAAAACCTCATGGGTGAGTTCCCTGGGGAACTTCGGATTTCCTTTGATATAGGGATCGATGAGATATTTCCGGCCGTCGGGCCCGGTAATATCGAAAGTGGCGTGACCGAGCCAGCGAACGCGGATGCCGTTCGGGAGTTTGCTCATGGCAAGGAGATCAGGCCAAAAGTTCCCGGACGGCCGCGATGATCCGATCCTCGTTGGGGAGGACGGCCTGTTCGAGGCGGCCGTTGTAGGGCTGCGGAACGTCGAGTGAGGTGACGCGGTGGACGGGCGCGTCGAGGTCATCGAAGAGTTCGCGCTGCACCTGGTAGGCGACCTGCGCGCCCCAGCCGGCGAAAGGCTTGTTCTCCTCGACGATGAGGAGGCGATTCGTGCGGGAGACCGAGGCGGCAATGGTGTCGAAATCGAGCGGCTTGATCGTGCGGAGATCGATGACTTCGGCGTTGATCCCCTCCTCGGCGAGTTTCGCGGCGGCATTGAGCGCGCGATGGGTCGAACCGCTGTTACTGACGATGGTAAAATCGCTGCCTTCGCGGCGAACGCGGGCCTTGCCGATCTCGGTGAGATATTCCCCTTCGGGAACGTCATCCTTATAGCCGTAAAGCTTTTCGTTTTCGAGGAAGCAAACCGGGTTGTTACTGCGGATGGCGCTCTTGAGCAGGCCCTTGGCGTCATCAGGAAAAGCGGGCGTGATGACGGTCAGTGCGGGGACGTTGGCATACCAGTTTTCCGGCGTGTGCGAATGGGTCGCGCCGACCTGGAGGCCGCCGCCAGAGGAACCGCGGAAGACGATGGGGACGGAAAACTGGCCACCGGACATATAGCGGACCTGGGCCGCGTTGTTGACGATCTGGTCGTAGGCGACGAGCGAGAAGCTCCAGGTCATGAACTCGACGATGGGGCGCAGGCCGTACATCGCCGCACCGACGGCCAGACCGCTGAAGCCGGTCTCGCTGATGGGGGTGTCGATGATCCGTTTCGGACCGAATTTTTTGAGGAGGCCTTCGCTGACCTTGTAGGCGCCGTCATACTCGGCGACTTCCTCGCCCATGAGCATGACGCGCTCGTCGCGCTCCATCTCTTCGGAGAGGGCTTGGTTCAGGGCTTCGCGATAGGTCAGGGTGGGCATGGGAAAAGGATTCGGTTGGTTGGGAAACGGTTGGCCGCGGGGGGCGGCAAATCAGCCGTGCGGGCTGGGACGAAATTCGGCGATCTGGTCTTCGGGCGCGAAAATATCCTCGAAAACGGTCTCGATTTCAGGATCGGCGCTCTGATCGGCAAAATCGTAGGAGGCCTGGGCGATAGCGAGGGCCTCTTCGTCAATGGCGTTGAGACTTTCTTCGGTGGCGACCTTCTGCTCGATGAGGCGGGCCTTGTAAAGTTCGATCGGGTCGTTGCGGCGGCGGGCTTCGATCTCCTCCTTCGAGCGGTATTTGCCGGGATCGGACATCGAATGGCCAAAGTAACGGTAGGTGCGGATTTCCATCAGCGTCGGCAGGCTCTCGGTGCGGGCGAGCGAGACAGCCTCGAAGGTCTTGGCGCGGACGTCATCGATGTCCATGCCGTTGGCCTGAATGGCGGCCATATCAAAGGCCCCCGCGCGTTTGGTGAGAGGATCGCCGGCGGAGGAACGGGCCTGGCTGGTGCCCATCGAGTACTCGTTGTTCTCGATGATGTAAACAACGGGGAGCTTCCAGAGAGCGGCAAGATTCATCGCCTCATGGACGGAGCCCTGGTTGATGGCGCCATCACCCATGTAGGCGAGCGTAACTCGACTAGTACCGAGATATTTCTGGGCGAAGGCGAGGCCGGTGCCGAGGGGAATCTGGCCGCCGACAATGCCGTGTCCGCCGTAGAAATGGCGCTTGGCATCGAAGAAATGCATCGAGCCGCCTTTGCCCCGGGAGCAGCCGGTGATCCTGCCGAAGAGCTCGGCCATGCAGGCGTTCGGATCCGAACCGCGCGTGAGGGCGTGCGCATGGTCGCGATAGGCCGTGATGACCGCATCGTCCTCGTTGAGGACCGAAATCGTTCCGACAGCGACCGCCTCCTGACCGTTGTAGAGATGGCAAAAACCCTTGATCTTGCCCTGGGTGAAAGCCTGCTTCGCTTTTTCCTCAAACCGGCGGATGATGAGCATCTGACGGAAAAGCGCTATTTTCTCAACGGGTTTTAAATCGGGAAGTCGGGACGAGGCGTTATTCTTGGCGTTTTTAACGGCAGGATCGGCGGCGGGCATATCGCGGAAATATGCCTGTGAGAGGCGATTAGATCAAGAGGGTTCGCAAAAGAAAATGTGATTAGAAGTCTTGTTTACCCGGCGGGAAAAGAGTTCTAACTTTACCTAATGGCCAGGACACAAATCACCGCAACAGCGCTTGTCATTTCACTTCTTTTTCTTGCCGGATGCACTTCCTATCAGGTCGGTTCCCGGTACGAGACCGAACCGAATGGGAGCTACACCGAATCGACTTTAAATAGTCCCGTTGCCGATCAAAATTCGCATGTCGGTGGTGATCCCTCCTATCCGGCTTCGGTTTCAGATCAGGGCAAACCGCTGGCGACCCCGGACAAGCTGGACGGCCGATAAGGCCTTGCGGAGTGCAACTCGAAGGGTGGGCTCCAAGCGATTTGCGGCGGAAATGGGCCGATGAGTATTTATTATACTTATCTGAAGATACTGATATCAAACAACTTATAGTAATCAGTATTTTCATGGCATAGACAATGCCACTTCATCCGCATGAAGACTCTTCATTTGTCGGGACTAGGCCTACTGACTGCGATTGCACTGTTTGCTTTCTCCGGATCAGCCAAGGCGGACTATTACGGACCGTATCATCCCTATGCGTATGGCCATAATGGCTATTGGGATGAACATCACGGCTATCATCACTGGGCACGGTACCATGACCATGACGGTTACTGGTATCGCCGCAACGACGGCGTTCGGGTGTTTATCAACCTTTAATTCGTCTGATTGCCCATTCGGCGTGCTCGCGGACGAGGGGTTCCTCTTCCCGGGCAGCCTTTTCCAGGGCAGGCAAATCCTCGGCAGTGCCGATATTGCCGAGAACGACGCAGACGTTGCGAAGCAGGCCACGGCGTTTGACGCGGAGAATCGGACTGTTGGCAAAACGGCGCTTGAATTCGGCGGGTGTGATTTCGAGCAAATCGCGGAGGCGGTCACGGCCTGATTCTTCCGGCGGAGCAAGAAAGCGGGCTTCGCGGGTGGTTTGGGCGAACCGGTTCCAGGGACAAACATCAAGACATTCGTCGCAGCCGTAAACACGGTCGCCGATGAGGGGCCGCAGCTCCTCGGGAATGGAGCCCTTCAGTTCAATTGTGAGGTAGGCGATGCAGCGGCGGGCATCGAGCTGGTAGGGCGCCGTGATGGCGCCGGTGGGGCAGGCCGAGATGCAGCGGGAGCAGGAGCCGCAGTGGTCGCGCGCGGGCGGATCGGCCTCCAGTTCAAGTGTGGTGAGAATTTCGCCGATGAGCAGCCACGGGCCGAGTTTCGGATGAATGAGCATGGTGCTTTTGCCCTGCCAACCGATTCCGGCCCGCTCGGCGAGCGGCTTTTCCAGAATAGGGCCGGTGTCCACGTAGACCTTGGACTGTTCCCCGGCTTCGGTAATGGCGGCGGCGAGTGCCGCGAGCTTTTCAAGCAGGATGTGATGATAATCGTCGCCGAGAGCATAGCGGGCGACTCGTCCCCTGCCCTCCGGCTGCGGCTGCCAGTAATTAAGACCGGCAACGATGATGCTGCGGGCGCCTGGCAGGACGGCCTGCGGATCGGTCCGGCGGTCGGGATTGCGGGCGAGCCATTGCATCTCACCGGCTTTGCCATCGGCACTCCATTGCCGAAAGAAATCGGCGTGGCGGGCCGGATCGGCGCTCGTGATACCGCAGACATCGAAGCCGAGCTCGCGGGCCCGGGCCTTGATCGCAACAGAATCAGGAGCGGCGACGAGGGCGTTCATTCATAGGCCTCGCGCATGAGATAGATCGCCTTGGCCACGTCTTCAGGACTGTGGAAATCAGTCTCCACCCGGTAATGGGCCATGCCATAATAATTACCACGGCGTTCGAGGAGATCGCGCATGGCATCCTGGAGCGAGACGCCGGGAAGATTGAGGAGCGGACGAGACGCGGCCCCGGACTGGACTCGGGCGCAAAGGACGTCGAGGGTGGCGGACAAATAGAAGACGACCGTTTTGGCCAGAAGCAGCTCGCGCGTGGCCTCCCACAGGAAAGCGCCGCCGCCGAGGGAAAGAACGGCGGGTGGTTCCCCGGCCAGACGGGTAATGAGCTCCCTTTCCACGCGGCGAAAGTAGGCTTCACCCTTGGCCAGGAAGATTTCGTTGATGGGCATACCTTCCTGTTGCTCGATCAGGGCATCGACCTCGATGACCTTGCGCTTGAGAAGTTCGGCGATGAGCGGGGCGACGCTGCTTTTCCCGGCGCCCGGCATGCCGATGAGGGTTAGGTGCTTGGCCATGGCCTTAAGATGCGCTTTTTGGCCGCTTTTGACAATGGGAGGAGATCGGGTCTAATCCTCCCCACCCCACATAAAGTCACCATTGCTCATCTTGAACCGACCAAAGTCACCGGTATCGAAGCTGACGAATCCCCAATCCTGATTCTGCCAGTGGCCATCTCCACCGATGCCAATGATACTGGGCCGCACATGCCGCAGCTTCTCCAATTCGGCGCTCATGTCGCGGATCCAGAGAAGTTTCCCGTTTCGAATGGCCGAGACGTGGTTACGGTCCGATTCGACATAGAACAGCGTTTGTCTCGCCGAATCCTGAAAAACCAGCGGCAGAGGCGGATTATCCAGCAACGCTCTCTGGCTAAGCGGCGCGCAGGAGACGAGCCCCGCCGCCAGGACTGCCAACGTGATGCCGGAGAACAGGGACTTCACGACGGCAAACTAATAGCAACCCGCAATTCTGTCATTCCGTAATTCCATCCATCTGCTATCCTTCCGTCTTCATGCCGAACACCTTTGGCCATCTTTTCCGGATCACCACGTGGGGCGAATCCCACGGGGGCGGGGTCGGTGTGGTCGTCGACGGCTGCCCTTCGCGCATTCCGCTGACCGAGGCCGACATCCAGGTCGATCTCGACCGGCGACGGCCTGGTCAAAGCAAGATCGTGACGCCGCGCAAGGAGGCCGATACGTGCCAGATTCTTTCCGGGACGTTCGAGGGCCAGACCCTGGGCACGCCGATTTCCATTTGCGTAAAAAACGAGGACCAGCGGCCCGAAGCCTACAAGGAAATGGAGACGCTTTATCGGCCGTCCCACGCCGATTACACTTATCAGGCGAAATATGGCATCCGAAACTGGCAGGGCGGCGGACGGGCCTCGGCGCGTGAGACGATCGGGCGCGTGGCAGGCGGCGCTGTCGCTCATCAGGTGCTGAGGAAATTTCTGCCGAAGCTCGAGATTGTTGCGTTCGTTTCGCAGGTCCATGACCTGACGGCGGTCGTACCTCTCGAAAAGATTTCCTTCACGGAAGTGGAAAGCAACATCGTCCGCTGGCCCGATAGCGCCGATGCGGAACGGGTTATCGCCCTGATCGAGAAAGTCCGCGCCAACGGCGATTCAGTCGGCGGCGTGGTGACCTGCGTGGTGCGCAACGCGCCGGTGGGGCTAGGCGAGCCGGTCTTCGACAAGCTGGAGGCCGACCTGGCCGGGGCGATGATGAGCCTGCCCGCAACCAAGGGCTTCGAGATCGGGTCAGGATTTGCCGGGACAAAGCTGAAAGGCTCCGAGCACAACGACGCCTTCATCAAGGAAGGCGACCGGGTCCGCACCGCGACGAACCGGAGCGGCGGCGTGCAGGGCGGGATTTCCAACGGCGAGGACATCGTTTTCCGCGTGGCTTTCAAGCCCACCGCGACGATTGCCCAGGCGCAACAGACGGTTTCCGTGACGGGCGAAGCGGCTGAACTCAAGGCCCGCGGCCGGCACGATCCGTGCGTCCTTCCCCGGGCCGTCCCGATGGTCGAGGCGATGACGCGGCTGGTATTGGTCGATCATTGGCTGAGACAGCGGGCCGTCACCATCGATTAAGCTTTTGCATAAAAGCATATTGATGCTAATATGCTTTTATGCGAACCACGGTTGATTTGGATGATGAGCTTTTTCGCCAGGCCAAAGCGCAGGCGGCGCTAAAAGGCATCCGTTTCCGAGATTTGGTGGAAAGTGCCATTCGCCAGTCTCTACGGCAAAAGGGCACCAGCCGAAAAAAGGTAGTCAAACTGCCGCTTTGGGGTGACAAAAAGGCGGGCACGATCAAAGTTCCTAACGATATTGTTCATCGCATGGACGAAAGCGAAGATCGCGAGCGTTATGAAGCTTCTTTGCGACATTAACGTCTGGCTGGCGCTTTCCTTAATTAATCACGAGCATCATGGCAAGGCACGTTCATGGTTCGACCGCCTTCACGGATCGGATATTGCGCTTTTTTGCCGGGTAACACAGCAAGGTTTTCTCCGTCTCAGCACCAATACGGCCATCTTCAGAGACGTGGCGATGACGAATTCCCGTGCCACACGGGTATTTTGCGAGTTCATGCGCCACGAACGAATCTCATGGCAGGAAGAACCTGCAAATCTCGAGCCTCTCTGGTTTGAGTTGGCCTCGGCAGAGAAACCGTCGACGCATCTTTGGATGGATGCCTACTTGGCCGCCTTTGCGCAACTTGCCCAAGCTCGGTTGGTAAGCTTCGATCAAGGATTCAGCCGATTCAAGAAACTCGACTGGATCGATCTGAACGAGGTCAAATAATCCCCGCCTTTTCGAGTTCGCCCAGGCGGCGCTGGTTCTTTTCGTCGATGACCTCGGCGACATCGGGCAGCTCAAGCAGGACTTCGAGGCAGAAGGAGATTTCGGCGTCCTGAAAGCCGGTGGTTTCCATGGCGCGGCTGTCGAGGGAAACGTAAACCCAGGAAAACTGCTCGCCGTTGAGGACGCGGAACTGGAGATGAGGTTCCCACATGATCTCGTCGGACTTTTTGACCTCCAGGGTGCCGGCCATGCTGGGAATCACCTGCTCGACTTTTTCGAACCGCTCCAGCCACGAGCCGACGCACTCGGAAACCAGTTTGCGGTCGAGTACGGTCTCAAAAACAGCAACGAAGCCCTTTCTTTCCATGGATTTCCCGGAGTCTACCTCAGGCCGGACAGCCGGCAAGTCTCGGGGTAGGCGGCGGTTGTAAAAAGCATGTAATTTTTTGACAATTCGCCTTGCCGCCTTCATCGCTCCGCCTATGTTGGCCCCTATGGTTCATGGCCGCGATCTTACCTATAATTCCAAAGTAGAGGGAAACGTCGTCATGACGACCCTGGACGCCTCGATCAACTGGATGCGGAAGAACTCGCTTTGGCCGATGCCGATGGGCCTGGCCTGTTGCGCCATTGAGCTGATGGCGGCTTCCTGCGCACGGTTCGACATCGCCCGGTTCGGCGCGGAAGTGATGCGCTTTTCTCCGCGCCAGAGCGACCTCCTGATCGTCGCGGGCACGGTGACCTACAAAATGGCGCTGTCCACAAAGCGGATTTATGACCAGATGCCCGATCCGAAATGGGTCATCGCCATGGGCGCCTGCGCGTCGACCGGCGGCATGTATCGGAGCTACGCGGTGCTGCAGGGTGTCGACCAGATGATTCCCGTGGACGTTTATATTTCCGGTTGTCCTCCCCGCCCCGAGGCGCTGCTGGAGGGCCTGATGCGGCTCCAGAACAAGATCATGGCCGAGCCGTCGATCACGGAACAAAAGCAGTTGCCCAAGTTGCCTGTCGGCCGGATGGGCCCGAGCATGGCGGCAGTGTAAGATTCTTTTCTATGTCCGCCACAGACGCTATCGCACTTCTGCAAAAACAATTTCCCGGCAAGGTCGGTCAGGCGAAGGAATTTCGCGGCGAATCGAGCGTTGAGGTCGACCGCGAGATCATCCGCGCCGCCTCGGCTTATCTCAAGAACGACCTCGGCTACAACCTGCTCCTCGATATTTCCGCGGTGGACCATTTCGGCAACGAACCGCGGTATGAAGTTGTTTACGAATTTTGCGCGCTCGGTGGCCCGCGGGATCAGGAGCATGTTCGCCTCAAGGTCAAGGTGAGCGAGGATGACGCCTCGGTCGATTCCATCATATCGGTATTTCAGGGCGCCGACTGGCATGAACGCGAAGTCTACGACATGATGGGAGTCCGTTTCGCCGGCCATCCCGACCTGCGCCGCATCCTGATGTGGGAGGGTTATCCCTATTATCCGCTCCGCAAGGATTTCCCGCTGGAAGGCCTTCCCAGTGATATGCCGGGCGAGGCCTTCAGCCGTCCCGCCCCGCTGGAAGGTGGTCCCTTCGTCGCCGCGCCAGCGGAAAAGCCGCCGAAAATCGGCGAAGCGCCCACGACCACCCGCGAACCCCGCGCCAACCCCGCCAGCATCTGAACTTTTGACAGGATTAACAAGATTTACAGGATTATGCTTCCAACCTTGGCTAAATCTTCAACTCAGGTTGATCCATTAACCCAAAAGGTC
This sequence comes from Methylacidiphilales bacterium, assembly GCA_021272165.1. GTDB lineage: Bacteria > Verrucomicrobiota > Verrucomicrobiia > Methylacidiphilales > UBA1321 > JABDGH01. The sequence goes on along the minus strand of JAJSLK010000014.1, from coordinate 53,264 downwards.
ATTGGCGAAGCCATGTATGTTCACCGTACTCTGGGCTCAGGTTTTTTGGAGTCGATTTATCATCATGCCTTGCTCATTCGTCTAAGAAAGCTCGGGCTGAAGGTTGAAAGCCAAAAACCGCTTTCTGTTTATTTTGAAGGTGAAATCATTGGAGATTTTGCGACCGATCTTATTGTCGAAGAAAGGCTTATTTTGAAGCTCAAGGCTGTCTCGGCACTTAACTCAGCTCATGAGGTCCAGTTGGTGAACTATCTTACCGCCACTAAAATTGAAACCGGACTGCTCTTAAATTTCGGAACAAAAAGTTTGGAGTTCAAAAGAAAGAGTCGGACACTTGATCTTCCCCGTGACCGCGAAATCTCCGAGCTAATTGGCTCCCAATCCTGTTAATCTTGTTAATTCTGTCCAAATTTGTATGCCTGAGACGATCATTGAAACACCCGACAGCGTGACGCGCGCGGCGCAGCAGTTCGAGCACGCCCAGACGAAGATCGGCGAGATGGGTGAAAAGCTCATCCTGAACCTGGGCCCGTCCCATCCCAGCACGCATGGCGTGTTGCGCGTGGTGCTTGAACTCGATGGCGAAATCGTCATCCGCGCGATTCCGGATATCGGTTACCTCCACCGCGGCGACGAAAAAATCGCCGAGAACATGACTTACAACCAGTTCGTGCCCTACACGGACCGGCTCGATTACCTGGCGCCACTGGCCAACAACGTCGCCTATTCGCTCGCGGTGGAAAAGCTCATGGGCTGGACGGTTCCTCCCCGCGGCCAGGTCATTCGCGTGATCTGCTGCGAGTTGGCCCGCATCTCGGCGCACCTGCTTGGCATGGGCGCGCTGGCCATGGATTGTGGCGCCATGACCGTCTTCCTCTACATCTTCACCGAGCGCGAAAAGATTTATAACCTGATCGAGCTGCTGACGGGCGCCCGCTTCACCACGAGCTACACGCGCATCGGCGGCCAGATTCGCGATCTGCCGCCCGGATTCGTCGACCAGGCGAAGGCCTTCGTCGAGCAGTTCAAGGGCAAGATCGACGAGCTCGACCGCCTGCTGACCCGCAACAAGATATTCGTCGATCGTAACAAGGGCATCGGTTATATCACGAAGGAGGATGCGATCGATTTCGGCCTGACCGGTCCCAATCTGCGCGGCTCGGGCGTTTCCTACGACGTGCGCAAGGACAAGCCCTACCTCAATTACTCCGAGTACAGCTTCTCCATTCCGACCGGCTCGGTCGGCGACGCCTACGACCGCTTCCTCTGCCGGCTGGAGGAACTGCGCCAAAGCACGCACATCCTTGAACAGGCATTGCGGAACATCCCGAGCGGGCCGATCAATGTCGGCGACGGCAAAGGTTTCCTGCCCAAGAAGGAGAAAGTCCTCACCAAGATGGAAGAGCTGATTCATCAGTTCATCCTCGTCACGGAAGGCATTCAGGCTCCGGAAGGTGAAGTTTATTTCGGCGCGGAAAATCCGAAGGGCGAACTTGGCTTCTATATCATGAGCAAGGGCGGCGGCGTTCCCTACCGCCTGAAAATCCGCGCCCCTTCCTTCGTCAATCTGAGCATTCTTTCGAAACTCCTGCCCGGCCACATGATGAGCGACGTGGTCGCCATTCTGGGCAGCCTCGATTTCGTCATGGGAGAATGCGACCGATGACCGCCTGCCGCCTCGCTCTCATCACCGCGGCGGTTGTGCTGCTGGCCGGCTGTTCCCGACTGACCGAGGCCAACTTGGAGAAAATCCACAACGGCATGACGACCGATGAAGTGAAGGCGATCCTGGGACCTCCGTCCGAAACGGAATCATCGGGCGCGCTGGGCATCACCGGCACGACCTACAGCTACCATAGCGGCAGTTCGGACGTTAAAATCACCTTTCTCAACGACAAGGTCATTGCGACGGAGGGCCAGTTTAAATGATCTCGCGCCTGCCTTTTATCGGAACCGCCCTGGCCTTGACCGCCTGTTCCTCCGCCGTCACGCCGGACAAGATGGCCCAGATCAAGACCGGCATGACTTCCGACCAGGTCGAGGCAATTCTGGGTCGTCCGGCGCATATCGACCAGTCGGAGACTGCCGATCAACTTCTGACCGGTGAAGTTGATCATTATCCGGCCTCCCAGGGCGAAGGCCGCGTTACTTTCCTCAACCATGCCGTCTTTAAGGCGGAGTTTGTCCCCGGAGCCAAGTCATGAGCATCAATCGCGTCACTGTCCCTGCCACGCAAAATATTCCGCCGGAAGCGGTCTATCCCGGCGCGCACGATTCCCATCATCCCGCGCCGGTCATCCCGAAGGATTTCGAAGCCGAGGTTGATACAGTCATCACCCACTACCCGGTATCGAAGCGGAGCGCGTCACTGCCGCTGCTCCATCTCTGGCAGGAGAAATTCGGCTATGTTTCACCGGAAGGCATCGAATGGATTGCGGCGAAGCTGGAACTGCAGCCAATCAATATTCTCGAACTGGTGACCTTCTACCCAATGTTCCGCCAGCATCCGGCGGGCAAAATCCAGATCAAGGTCTGTCGGACGCTTTCCTGCGCCCTCGGCGGCGGTTATGCCCTCTGCGATTACTTCCGCAAGAAGTGCAACGTCGGCGAGCCGGACGCCCATGGCCTCGCCACCAGCCCCGATGGCAAATATTCGGTCGAGTTCGTCGAATGCCTCGCCGCCTGCGGCACCGCGCCAGTCATCATGATTAACGACGATTTCTACGAGGACGTCAGCAACGTCAAGGCGGACGAATTACTGCTAAAGTACCAGGGGTGACTCGATTTCGAACTGAATCACGGAATTTCCAAATGGACCAAATTGACGAAATGAAAAACCGGGTGTTTCCCATGCAAAAATCGCAAAATCCGCTTGCCCGGCGGATCATCGGTTTGGCGATGAAGGTGCATCGCACCCTTGGTCACGGCTTTGCGGAGACGGTATACCGCAACGCTTTGATGGTGGAATTTCGCAATACTCCCATCGCTTTCGACTGCCACGTTGCCCTCCCCGTTATGTACGAGGATGTTGAAGTGGGACTTTTTCAAGCCGATCTTATTGTGGAAAAGCGTCTGATTATCGAACTAAAAGCTGTCGACGCACTTAACACGGCCCATTCGGCTCAATTGGTTAACTATCCCGCTGCCACTGGCATTGAGGATGGCTTGCTTCTGAACTTTGGGGCTTCGAGCCTGGAATTTAAGACCAAAACCAGAACCTATCCCGCTCAGCAGGAGCCACCCAACCTCCATTCCTCATTCCGTTAATTTGGCCCATTTGGTAATTCCGTAACTCTGCCCACCCCCCATGCCGATCACCGAACGACGCCTCATTTTCAAGAATATCGATCAGCCGGGATATGCCATCGACATCGATTGTTACCTGCGCCATGATGGCTACAAGGATCTGAAGAAGGCCCTGACGATGAAGGGCCCCGACATCGTGGCCGAGGTCAAAACCTCCGGGCTGCGCGGACGCGGCGGCGCCGGATTCCCCTGCGGCGTGAAGTGGGGCTTTATCGACCCAACCAAGAACACCAAGCCGGTCTACCTGATCTGCAACGCCGACGAGTCGGAGCCGGGCACGTTCAAGGACCGCCAGATCATCTACAAGGATCCGCACCAGATGCTGGAGGGGATGATCATTGCCTGCTACGCGAACAACGTCCATCTCGCCTACATCTACATCCGCGGCGAGTTCACCCTGGGCGCGAAGATCCTCGAAAAGGCCATCGCCGAGGCCAAGGCGAAGAATTACCTCGGGAAAAACATCTGCGGCACCGGCTACGACCTCGAAATCTACGTCCATCGCGGCGCGGGCGCCTACATCTGCGGCGAGGAGACCGGCCTGATCGAGTCGCTGGAAGGCAAGCGTGCCTACCCGCGCATCAAGCCGCCCTATTTCCCGGCGGTGCTCGGACTCTACATGTGCCCGACCATCGTCAACAACGTCGAGACGCTCTGCAACATCAAGCACATCGTCGCCATGGGCGGTGCGGCCTATGCCAAGATCGGCAAGCCGAACAATACCGGCACGCGCCTTCTCTGTGTCAGCGGCGATGTCGAAAAGCCGGGCTACTATGAATTTGAAGTGGGTGCGCTGACCATCGGCCAGCTCCTCAACGACGTCTGCGGCGGAATCAAAGACGGCCGGAAACTCAAGGCCCTCATCCCTGGCGGCTCCTCGGCCAAGGTGATGAAGGCGGGCGACCGCTATAAGATCAAGACCAAGAAGCCGGACGGGACCATGGAGGAAAAAGAAATGGGCCTGGAGGACATCCCTCTCGATTTCGATACCCTCGCCGCGGCCGGGTCAATGGCGGGCAGCGGCGGCGTCATTGTCATGGACGAGACACGCGACATGGCCGAGTGCCTGGCGAACATCTCCACTTTCTACGCGCACGAGTCGTGCGGCCAGTGCACACCTTGCCGCGAGGGCTCGCTCTGGATGAAGAAGATCACCAGCCGCATCGCGAACGGCAAGGGTCATCCCGACGATGTCGGGCTGCTCAAAAACGTGGCCGACAATATTGCCGGGCGAACCATCTGCGCCTTCGGTGAGGCCTGCGCCTGGCCGGTGCAAAGCTTTGTCGAAAAGTTCAAGAACGAGTTCGAGGCCCATGCCCTCGGCACGGCCAAAAAATCGACCGAACAAAAACTGGAGGCCGTCTAAAAATCGCGACCTCTTCTTGCTCTCACGGTACTTCTCGCTAGACTCAAACCGTCAGTTCAACAATCAATACATCAAATTATGAAATCATATCTCAAACTCTTTGCCATGATCTGCGCGGTGTCGCTGGCGGCCGCCATGCTGTCGGCCTGCGATTCGAATCCCCCTCCCCAGCCGCCGCCCCCCGCTCCGGAACCGGTTCATCCGAATTCCTAAGCTGATCTGAAGCTGCGCCGGGTCATTCATGGCCCGGCGCTTCAATTTTACCCCGTGAATCCCTTCAACCACGACGTTACCGCCCCCGACGCGCCCCTGCTCAACGTGCAGGTCGACGGCGAATGGATGCAATTTCCCAAAGGTCTTAACGTCATCGAGGTGGCCCGACGTGTCGGGAAATTCGTTCCCCATTATTGCTACCACCCCAAGCTTTCCATTCCCGGCAATTGCCGCATGTGCCTGATCGAACTCGGCACGCCCAAGCTCGACGCCAACCGCAAGCCGGTGCTCGACGCCGGCAACAAGCCTGAAATTGCCTGGATGCCGCGCCCGCAAATCGGCTGCGCGACCCAGATTTCCGAGGGCATGGGCATCCGCACCCAGTCGCCATTGGTCGAGGAATGCCGCAAGGGCGTGATGGAATTTCTTCTCATCAATCACCCGCTCGACTGCCCGATCTGCGATCAGGCCGGCGAATGCAAGCTGCAGGAATACTCGGTCCAGTACGGCAGCGAGGGAAGCCGCTTCACCGACGACAAGGTGAAGAAACCGAAGCGGGTCGACATCGGCGAGCGGATCGTTCTCGATGACGAACGTTGCATCATGTGCTCGCGCTGCATCCGTTTTTCCAAGGAAATGGTCAAGGACGACGTGCTTGGCTTCATCGACCGCGGCAGCCATACCACCCTCGCCGTCCATCCCGGCAAGCGGCTCGATAATAATTACTCGCTCAACACGGTCGACATCTGCCCCGTCGGCGCGCTCACGAGCAAGGATTTCCGCTTCCAGATGCGCGTCTGGTTCCTCAAGGAAACCAAGAGCGTCTGCACCGGCTGCGCCACGGGCTGCAACACGCTCATCGGCAGCCGCGAAAACCTCGTTTATCGCCAGACGCCGCGCGAGAATGAGGCGGTCAATTCCCATTGGATGTGCGACCAGGGCCGGCTCGGCTTCCATTATATCCACGCGCCGGAACGGCTGTTGGAGCCAGTATCCAAGGTCGGCCATGGCAAGCTTCCGACGCCTTGGACCGAACTGATTCCCCGGCTGGCCGCGCAACTGCGCGAACTTCCGGCCGGCAAGATTGCCATCGTCGCTTCGGGCCGGATGACTAACGAGGAAGCTTTCCTGCTCAGCCAGATTCGCAAGATTCTCGGCGGCGACGCGGTCCTTTCCGACATCGTCCCGCGCAAGGGCGAAGCCGACGGCATCCTGCGTAGCGCCGATCTGAATCCCAACGCGCGCGGCCTCGAACTCTTCGGTCTTTCCAACGGCGGCCAAACGCTGGGCCAAATTCGCCACGGCATTGATACCGGTCGCATCGAGGCCCTGATCGTCCTGCATGAAAATCTTCTCGGCGATGCGGGTTGGCCGCTCAGCACGGTGCAAAACGTGAAATTGCTCGTGGTTCAATCGATCCTCGCCTGCCCGACCTCCGAGCTGGCCGATTATATTCTCCCCGGCGCCAGCTTCGCTGAAAAGCGGGGCTCGATGATCAATGGCAACGGCCGTTTACAGCGCCTGAACAAGGCGATCTCAATTCCAGGTCAGGCCCTGGACGACTGGCAGATTCTGCTCCAGCTCAAAGCGGCGCTCGGCGGTGGCAACGGCCTTCACACCATTGAGGAAGTCTTCAAGGCGATGACCGAGGCAACCCCCGCGCTTTCCGGCCTCTCCTTGAGCCGGATCGGCGACCTGGGCGTCGACCTGAAAAATCTGCCCGCAACCGCGGCCAAATAATTTGTCACCCTCATCGACTACATGATTCTCTCTCCCCTCCCCTTCGCCGATGCTCCCGCCGACATTCCTTTGTGGGTATGGGACGCCCTGGCTTCGGTCATCAAGATTTTCATCGTCGTTAATGCGGTCCTCGGTCTCGTCTCCTACGCAGTCATGGCGGAGCGGAAGATCAGCGCCGCCATTCAGGATCGCATCGGCCCAAATCGCGTCGGCGTGCCGCTGGGTGGAGTCAATATCCTCGGCCTGTTCACCATGCCGAAGTGGAGCCTCTGGGGCCTGGGCCAGCCGCTGCCCGATGCGCTCAAGTTCATGCTCAAGGAGGAATTCACTCCCGCGCACGTGAACAAATTCTATTTCTGGCTGGCTCCCACCATGGCCATGGTTCCGGCCCTGCTGACCATCTGCGTCATTCCCTTTGCCAGCTCGACACCGGTCACCTGGCCTTGGGGTTACACGATGCATTCGCCCGGCGTGATCGCCGATGTCGGCATCGGCGTGCTGCTCGTCTTTGCCATCGCCTCGCTCAGCGTCTACGGCATCGTGCTCGCCGGCTGGGCCTCGAATTCCAAATATCCGTTCCTCGGCGGTATCCGTTCCAGCGCCCAGATGATCTCCTACGAAGTTTCGATGGGCCTCTCCGTCATCCCCGTCTTCCTGGTCATGGGCAATCTCCGGCTGGCCGACGTGGTCCAGTACCAAATCGATTACGGCTGGACGGCATTCCCCATTCTTTCCACACACCAGACTTTCGCGAGCTATCTGCTCTGGATTCCGATGCTCCTTTCCTTCCTTATTTTCCTTATCTCGGCCTTTGCGGAAACCAACCGATTGCCCTTCGATCTGCCGGAAAGTGAAACCGAACTCGTCGGCGGCTATCACACCGAATACGCCGCGATGAAGTTTGCCCTCTTCTTCCTCGGCGAATATGCCGCGATGATGGTCGCCTCCTGTCTAATGGTGACGCTCTTCTTCGGCGGCTGGAGCCTTCCTTTCAAGGGATATCTCGACCTCCAGACAAGCTGCTGGAGCCTGCTCATTTATCCGATCGTCTTCCTGATCAAGATGTGCATGTTCATTGTGCTCTTCATCTGGGTGCGCTGGACGCTGCCGCGCTTCCGCTATGACCAGCTCATGAGCCTCGGCTGGAAATACATCCTGCCCATTTCGCTCGGCAATATTCTCCTGACCGGTATTCTGCTGGCGCTGGTCTAATCAGTCGCCGCCACGACCACGCAGAATTCGCCCCGAGGTTCATGGGCCTGAAAATGGGCCAGTAATTCGGCGGGCGTTCCGCGACGGTATTCCTCGAATTTTTTCGTCAATTCCCGGGCCAGACACAACCGGCACTGGGGAATCTCGGCCACGGCGTCCTCCAGCATTCTCACAATCCGGTAGGGCGACTCGAAATAGATGCTGGTACAAGTCCGGGCCGCCGCAGCCTGGAGTTCCTTGCGGCGCTGGCCGCCTTTGACCGGCAGAAAACCGCCAAAATAAAAAGGCACCATGGGAAAGCCCGATCCGGCCAGGGCCAGCAAGGGCGCGGAGGGACCGGGCACGATCTCCACCGGTACCCCCGCGTCAATGGTCGCGTGGATTAGCCGTTCTCCGGGATCGCTCACGCCCGGCAGGCCGGCGTCTGAAACCAGGGCAATTGATTGTCCCTGCGCAAATTTCTCCAGGAACTCAGCAGTGCGTTTTGCTTCACTGAACTGATGATAACTGATTAGCGGTTTACGAATTTCGAATCGGCTTAGTAACAGACCAGTATGGCGGGTGTCCTCCGCCGCAATCAGGTCGGCTTCGCGCAGCACCCGCAAGGCGCGGGGAGGCATGTCCTCCAGATTACCGATGGGGGTGGCGACAACGTAAAGCTTGCCCGACATTACAGCCGTCTTTATGTAACAACGCCGCGTCAGGGGCAAGACTCAAGAGCTTCCTCTCGAGAATTACTCGACCTTTGTCCAAACGTGATTAAGATAAACCCGTATGCTTCCCGACATGCGCAGGGACACGGTCAAGTTGGGCAACCTCCTTAGCATTGCCGAACAAATTCAGGCCTTCGGCTTGGGCCGCAAAACCGGGGAAATCTACATCACGAACGTAGCTCCTCCCGCGCGCATCAATCTGGTCGACGGCGAAATCGTCGATGCACAATTTGGGCTTCGCTCGGGATTGGAAGCGGCCGTGGCCCTGATCAACCTGACCGATCCGCAGACGGAATTCATCGTCGGTGAAAAAGCGCAACGCCGCACCATCGAGATTCCCTACATGGAAGTCCTGTGCGAGGCCGCCCGGGTCCGCGACGAGCTCTCGAAGGATCCGGACAGCCGACCCACCGAGCCGATCCGGATTGCGCCCACGAATCCCTACCTCCGCATCACGCTGGGCACCGAGATTAAAACGTTTCCGATCCGCCCCGGACTCGCCTACATCGGGCGTTCCACCGTCAATGACATCGTGATCAATGACCCGACGATCTCGCAGCGCCACGCGAGCATCGAGTACTCCCGCAATGGTGTTTTTCTTAAGGACCTCGGCTCGACCAACGGGACCTACGTCGCGGGGCAATCGGTCAAGGAACGCTGGCTCGGCGTGCAGGACAGCCTTCAGTTTGGCGGCGTTCACTGCCTCTTTATCGGCGGCCTGAAAAAGGCGCTCCACTAAGTGGACACGGTTGCCTCAGAAAGCGAGGGCCCGCAGCGCACGTTCGGCACGCTTCGGCGTTCCGTCTTCGGCATTAATTTTCTTCGCCGCAAATTCGGCCCCTTGAAAGTGCCGAACACAGCCAGCTCCGACGGACGCCGGGTCCTGATTCTTTCCACCAGCGCCGGCACCGGCCATGTCCGCGCGGCCGAGGCACTGGAAAAAGTCTTCCGTCTCCAACCCGGCGTTGGCGAAGTGCGCAACGTCGACGCCCTCCGGTTCACGAACAAACTCTTCCGCGATTTCTATTCCAAGCTCTACATCCAGCTCGTGCAAAAAGCACCCACGGTGCTTGGTTGGGTCTACAACAGCACGGACGAGCCGTGGAAAACCGACCGGATGCGGCTCATGCTCGACCGGCTCAACACCGGCCCCCTGGAACGGTTCATCGCCCGGTACAAGCCCGACATCACCGTCTGCACCCACTTCCTCCCCGCGGAAATTATTTCGTATCTCATCAGCAAGGGAAAACTCAACGCGCGGCTATCCATTGTCGTCACCGATTTCGACGTCCATGCCATGTGGCTCTGCCGCACGTTCCACCGCTATTTCGTCGCCCTGGAGGAAAGCAAAGTCCATCTCCAGGTCCTTGGATTGCCAGAACAAAACATCACCGTCAGCGGCATTCCGATCGATCCCGCTTTCAGTCAAAAAGAAGACCGCTCCCTGCTCCGGGCCCAGGCCGGTTTCGATTCCGAGCGGCCCCTCTTCCTGATCTCCGGCGGGGCACTGGGCGTCAGCCCGGCTGCGGGGGTCCTCGAGGGCCTCTCCCGCCTGCGCCATCCGGCCCAGGCGGTGGTGATCTGCGGAAAAAATCCCGACCTTCAGGCTGACCTGGAAAAACAGGTTCGGGCCATCGAAGCGGTCAATCCGGCGCTCAGTTTCAAGGTCCTTGGCTACACCAACGAAATGCATCGCTGGATGCAAATGTCCGACCTGTTCATCGGCAAGCCGGGTGGACTGACTACCGCCGAGTCACTTGCCTCCGGATTGCCCATGGTGATTGTCGCGCCAATTCCCGGACAGGAAGACCGCAATAGCGATCACCTGCTTGAAAAGGGCATCGCGATGAAGTGCAACGAATTCACCACTCTGGCCTACAAAATCGACGGCCTGCTCGACCAACCGGCGCAGCTCGAAGCCATGCGGACCAAGGCGCTTGCCTATGGCCGCCCCCGCGCCGCTGAAACCATTGTCGAGACGCTGATGAATCAGCCCGTCGAGGAAGAAGCTGCGCAGGTGGTGCCAGGCAATTAAGCCTTCACCCGCTCGATCCTGGAACGCCTCAAGGTCATCCCCGGAACGGGCGATTGCAGCGTGAAGATTTTCGAGCGGCCCTCATCCGTTATTCCGGTCACGAAGACGGTGCGGTGATCCGGACCGCCAAAGGCGACCGAGGTCAGGTGCTTGGCGGGAAAAGTCACCTGTCCGAGCAACTGGCGATTCTCGCCAATCTTGAGAATCACCCCGGTGTCGCGGCGGCCCGACCAGAGCGTGCCCTCCGAATCGAGCGCCAGACCGGTCGGCGTCCCTTCCTCCGGCAGACATTCGTGAAAAACCTGCCGGTTTGAGATTGCGCCCCGTTTCGCATCGTAACGGCAGCGCCAGATCGTCTTGGTGGTGCCGCAACACCAGTAGAGCGCGTCGCCCTTGGCATTCCAGGCCATGCCATTGGATTGGCCGGTGCCGCCCAGTTCCTTGCCCAGCGTGCCGTTTTTTTCCAGAAGATAAATCCCGGCGCCGTTCGGACGTTCATTGCGGACGGTACCGGCTAAAACTCGGCCTTCGACATCAGCCACGGCCTCGCTAAAGCGATCGCCGTCGAAACGGACATTCTCAATCAGCGGCATGATCTGGGAATGGCTTTCAAAATCCAGCAACGCGATATCCTTGTCCCGGAATAGGAGCCAACTGTGGTCCTCCTGCGGCACAAAAGCGCCAACCGTCGGCCCTTCATACACCGCGCTCTGGATGCGGGTTTTCCAATTGAGCCGGTAAACGGCGCCGCCCGCTACGTCGGTCCACCAGAGTGATTCGTCACGGTCGTCCCACCAGAGATTTTGCGCGGCCTGCCCGGCTTCCTCGACCAGAAGCTCGGGTGCGGAAGGCGGATGGATCATCTGGTCGACGGTCGATACCGTTTCATCAATCATAAGAATAAGACTGAAAATGAGCCTATCGGGCCCCGGGGTCATGTCGAGCCGGGCTGGCTCGGGCCAGATTAAATGTCTGTCATCGTCGTCCCTTTCCCTCCGGGCGAATCGTGTTAGCTTTTCCCATTATGAGCAAATCGCCCCAGACCATTCTCGTCACCGGCGCCAATAAAGGCATCGGACTCGAAATCTGCCGCCAGTTGGCCCGGTTCGGCCATCACGTCATTCTCAGCGCCCGCTCAGCCCAGCGGGGCGAGGCTGCGGTCAAGGAATTGGCCGGAGATGGCCTGAAAGTCGACTTCCTCCTGCTCGATACCTCGGACGAAACGAGTATCCAGAACGCGGCGCGCGAACTCAAACAGCGGCTCAAGGCCCTCAATGTCCTGATCAACAATGCGGCGATTCTCGATACCTGGCAGGGCACGATTTTGAAGGCGACCGCCGCCGATCTGCGCGACTGCTTCGTCACCAATACCCTCGGCCCCGTCCTGCTGACCCAGGCGCTGCTGCCGCTGCTAGAGGCGGGCAAGCCGTCGCGCGTCATCAATGTCAGCAGCCAGCTCGGTTCCATGGCCAACATGGGCGATGGTTGGGCCGGCTATGGCATCTCCAAGGCCGCCCTGAACGCCGCTACGCGCAAGCTGGCCGAGGCGCTTCAGCCGCGCGGCATCAGCGTCAACGCCGCCTCGCCCGGCTGGGTGCGGACGGAAATGGGGACGGAAAATGCGCCCCTGCCGGTGGAAAAAGGCGCGCACAACATCATCCGCCTTATTACTGAGGTCCCCCATTCCCTGACGAACCATTATCTTGAGGAGCACGGCGAGATTCCGTGGTAAGAATGACTCCTTTTTGTCACATGCCTATTTCCCGATAGCCTCTAGACATGCAGCGTGTGCCGCGTTAGCTTGACCGGACTTATGAGCCAGGAACCCGCCCAATTCGCCACCGAGCCACTCGAAACCCTCGTTCCCAACACCATCCGCACCCTTACCGTCGATGCGGTGCAAAAGGCGAACAGCGGTCATTGCGGCCTGCCCATGGGCTGCGCCGACTTCGCCTTCGTTCTCTGGACCAAGTACCTGAAATTCAACCCGGCCAATCCCCACTGGGCCAATCGCGACCGCTTCGTCCTCTCCGCCGGCCATGGCTCGATGCTCATTTATTCGCTGCTGCATCTGACCGGGTTCGAGAAAATGACGCTCGACCAGCTCAAGAATTTCCGCCAGTGGGGCAGCCTGACCCCCGGCCATCCCGAGAGCCACGAGACCGAAGGCGTCGAAGTCACGACCGGGCCTCTCGGTCAGGGCACCGGCAATTCGGTCGGGCTGGCCATCGCTCAAAAGCATTTTGCCGCAACATTCAATACGCCCGAATTCGCGGTCTCCGATCATCGCGTTTACACCATCGTCTCCGACGGCGATTTGCAGGAAGGCATCTCGCATGAGGCCGCCTCGCTGGCCGGGCATCTCGGCCTCGACAATCTCGTCTGGTTCTACGATGACAACAGCGTCTCCATCGAAGGCATGACCAGCCTCTCCTACAGCGACGATGTTCCTTCCCGCTTTAAGGGTTATCACTGGCATGTCATTTCCATCAACGGCAACGACCAGACGCAGATCGACGCGGCGCTGCGCGAGGCGCTTGCGACCAAGGGCCAGCCCACGATCATCATCGGGAAAACGGTCATCGGCAAGGGATCGCCCAAGCTGCAGGGCACGCCAAAGGCCCACTCGGATGCATTTGGTCCTGAGGAAGTCGCCGCGACGAAACGGAACATCGGATGGCCGGAAGATGCGCAGTTCCTCGTCCCGCAGCGCGTGAAGGATTTCTTTGCTGAAAAGCGCAAGGGCTGGGCGAAGGAAGAGGCCGACTGGAACAAGCTTTTCGCCGATTACACCGCAAAGAATCCCGAGAAGGCACAAACGTGGAAAGATGTCCTGGCCAAAAAGCTTCCCGCTAATCTTGAATCGCTGCTGCCCAAATACGGGCCGGAAAAAGCCATTGCCACGCGCAATGCCGGCGGCGAAATCCTGAAAGTGCTGTTCGGCGCGGTGCCCAGCCTCATCGGCGGCTCGGCCGATCTCGCCCCCTCGACCAAAACCTGGATCAAGGAATTCGGCTCTTTCGAGAAAGGCAATTACGGCGGACGAAATCTTCACTTCGGCATCCGCGAACACGGCATGGGCGCTATTTGCGCCGGGCTCGCCTATTACGGCGGACTCATCCCGTTCGGCTCGACCTTCTTCGTCTTCACCGATTACATGCGCCCGCCCATCCGGCTGGCTTCACTCAGCGGTCTTCAGACGATCTATATCTTCACGCACGATTCCATCTGCGTGGGCGAGGACGGCCCGACGCATGAGCCGGTTGAGCATCTCGCCACGCTGCGCGCCATTCCGCGCGTTTTGGTGCTGCGCCCCGCCGATGCCAACGAGGCCGGGTACGCCTGGCTGGCCGCCCTGCAGGCCACCACACAGACGAGCACCATCATGCTTACTCGCCAGAATGTTCCGGTCTTCGACCGGACCAAGACCGCTCCCGCCTCGGGCGTGCTCAAGGGGGGCTATACGCTCTGGGAATCGAAACCCGGCTCCACGCCGGACATCATCCTCATCGGCACCGGGTCGGAAGTTTCGCTGGCCTACGAAGCGGCGCAGAAGCTTGGCGCCGAAGGCAAGGCCGCGCGCGTCGTCTCGCTGCCGAGTTGGGAACTTTTCGAGGCCCAGCCGCAAAGCTATCGCGACAGCGTTCTGCCTCCGTCGGTGACCAAGCGCGTCGCGGTTGAAGCGGGCGTCCGTCTCGGCTGGGAACGGTACACCACCAGCGCGGGCAAGTTTGTCGGCGTCGAGAAATTCGGCGCGTCGGCTCCCTACGAGCGCATCCTCAAGGAATACGGCCTGACGGTGGACCACGTTCTCGAAGTGGCCAAGAGCCTGCTCTAAGAGCTTGCTGAAAAAGCCTTTATTAAAAAACGCAGTCATCCCGAGCTTGTCGAGGGATCTCTCGCTATTTTTCTCAGAGAAGCTCAATGAGCGAAATGGTTAGAGATCCTTCGACAGGCTCAGGATGACGACCTTTTTCAGCAAGTTCCTAACGGACCTGCTCCTGCTTCCTCGGTGGACCGAGGACGATGGTGCACGTCTGCCCGGCGGCGATTTTCACGCCGTCGGGAACGTGATCGATGTGGATCCGCACCGGAATCCGCTGCGCCAGCCGCACCCAGGTGAAAATCGGGTCGACGCTGGCAAGCCCCTGACCGCTGGCGCCGCCGTTCGCGTCGGCAATGCCGCGGCTGAAGCTTTCGACGTGCCCGGCGATCTCCGGCCCTACGCCCATCAGCTTCACGTGGGCGTAGTCGCCGATATGAATCCGCGGCAGCTTGGTCTCCTCAAAATAACCGGCCACCCAGAATGAGTCGCTGTCAATGATGCTCAGCTTGGTCTGGCCCGGCGTCGAATAATCCCCTACCCGCAAATGCAGGTTCGTCACGTAACCATTCACCGGCGAGGTCACCGTTGTCCGGTCCATGTTCAGCTTGGCCAGGTCGCGGACGGCCAGGGCATCGTTAGCGGATGCCTCCGCTACCGTGACGGCATTTTGGGCCAGTTGGATGTCCTCCGTGGAAATCGCCTGCGCGCCCAAGTCCTGCCGACGCTTGAGTTCCTGTTTTCGAATAGCCAGGTCGGCTTGACGGCTTTGCACCGTTGCCTCGGCTTCCTCCAGTGCCAGCCGGTAGTTATCGGGATCGACGATGAAAAGGACATCGCCCCGGTGCACGAATTGATTGTCGACCACGCGGAGATTGACCACCTGCCCGGCGATTTGCGCCGCGATGTCGACTACCTCCGCGCGCACCCGGCCATCGCGCGTCCATGGCGATCGCATGTAGTGCCACCAGAGCACCCAGCCAAGAATCAGGGCCAGAGCCACGATCACAGCCGTCCTTGCCACGCGTTTCCAATAATCCTTGTCCATTTCAGGCCTCGTTAAAACATCAGTCCGATGACGGATAGAATAATGACAAAGACCGCCGCATCGAACAAGGAGCGGTGCCAGAACCATTTCTGGACTTCGATGCGGTCAAGCCAGACCCGCAACGCGAAAAAAATGATAAGAGCCAGAGCCAGAACGGCAACAAACGGCGAAAAATAAACGCCAAAGAGATTGATCTCCTTCATATCATCTCCGTTCGGCCGGTAAGAAAAGTGGGATGATCCGCAAAAAAGGATTCCATTTTTTCAAGGATTCCGCGAACGCGAAACCACGAGAGTTTTTCTTCCCGTCCCTCGGGAACATTCCGCTCCAATTCCGTCAGCGCATGCCGGACTGATTTCCGGGCCACATCCGGTCTCGCCGTAATTTCCCGGAAAGATTGCAGGACGGTCCGAATCAAGCCTGCGGTTCTCGATGCCAGGCGCGCCTCCGTCAAAAGATGACGAAGCCGAAGCACCTCGGTCCCGAGGCCGAGAGCCGCCAGGCCGCCGTTGAACCATTCGTCCGTCGGCCAGCCGGAAGGATTGGCCGGATCGTGCAGCCGGTTGATGCGATCAAACATCCGGGTTTGCCAGACATCAAAGGAAGGAATCGGTTCGAGCCGGGAAATGCGTTCCAGCCCAAGCCGGATCCGGTAAACCACGTAACGCCGTGCCACGCGCGGGTCGGCAGGCATAAATAAACTATAGGAAAGCACCCCGGCGCCGCATCCGAGGTAGAGAGCCATTGCGTTGTTCAGAAACGCCGCCGTATCGTATGTCATCGCGTTGACCGGCTGGGAAAGGGCGATAAAATTGGCGCAGAAAGCCATTATGGGTATGGGATTTCGTGCATTGTAAAGAAGGACCGTCGCGGGAACGAGAACCAAGCCGTAGGCGAAGGCCAGAATGGGAAAGGCGCTCGTGCCCGGCAGCACGAAATAATTGACGATAAAGGCGGCAACACAGGCCACCATGACGAGATTCAGAAACAGATTTCCCAGGCGATCCGGTTGCGGGGCCGAAGCAAAGAAACTGGCGCCAACCGACACCCAAATCAGCAACGAAGGCCCCATCGACCAGGCGCTGGCAATCCAGAAGGCGCCCGCCACGCCCACCGCAATCGCCGCCCGCAGCCCATTGATTACCGCGCGACGGCGGTCCCGATGAAAATTGAGACTCAGGCTTGGACTCCATTTCCATCCACCGAGCAAAAGCTGCCAGTCGCTGATGGCCCGGGCCAGGTGCTCCAACAATTCATCCAGGCGATCCAACACCATGCGGGACGAGGCAGCCGGCCTGAAGTCGCTGACTCGTTCCTCCGGCATCGCCTTTTCGATCTTCCGGCGCAATTCCTCCATCTGCTGCTGGAGCGTCAGCCACTGGTCCGCCGCCATCAGTTCCGGAGCATTCCGAAAAAATTGCAGGGTCGAATCGAGCAACTGCGCCACTTCCGGATCAGCGGAGGTCCCACCCCGCGGCAATTCTTCCTCCAGCGACCGTCGCGCCGCTATCGCCTGAAACAAATGCGCCACCAGACTTCGTGCGCAATCCTCGTGAATTCGCACGCCCGCCGATTCCGCCGCCGCATAATCGATCTCGGCATCGAGCGCAATGAGTTCGTCGATGAGAGGCTTGCCCAGTGCCAGGCGTTCAGCGGTCGTGGCAGTCACGGGAAGGGCCGACCGCCGGATCGTATCGCCAATGGCCTTGGCCAAAAGCATTCGGACCCTTGTTCGCGCCTCATGCTTGGCGAAGATCGCGGTAATTATCGTGGCACAGGCAATACCGATTAGTGTCGCCGCGCAACGAGCCAGCGCGATCTGGATAATCTCGTTCGGTCTCTCAATTGCTCCGCTGGCCACAATGGCGGCGGTAAAACCAGCCATGACCGCGCCATAGGCGCGAAAATTCCGAAGCAGGTTGGAAACCATCGTGCAGGCCCCGACCCACAGGGCGAGCGCCGCAATGAACAGCTCCGGCGTCTGGACAAAAAAGCAGATCAAAACCACGCCCATAAACGAGCCGATGATGGTGCCGACGATTCGATAGAACGCCTTTGAGATCGACATGCCCGGCGTCGGTTGCAGGACAATCCAGACCGTAAGCGGCGCCCAATACGGTTCATCGAGCTCCAGGTAAAAGGCCAGGTACATCGCCAGCATGCTCGCAACCCAACCCCGGATGGCGAAGGCCAGGGCCTCGCGTTTCTTTTCCGGCATAAAACGGAATTGCAAGAGGGAAAGAACTTCCCGCCAGGAAGTGGCCAGCCAACTCATCCCGGGTGACATTCCCGTTTCCATGACCACAGGTAAGCAGCCTGCCGCAACCTGCGCAAGACGGTTGCCAGAAGCCCTCTTTGCGCGCATCCTTCGATCATGCGTTTTTACATTCTGCCCTTGAACGAAGGCAAGACGGTTTGCATTAACTTCGACCATGTCGCCAACATCGCGGTCAGCAGCTCGACGATTGAAATCTATTTTGCCGGGTCCGAAACACCGATGACCATTTCCAAGTCACCGGCGACCCTGGCCCAAATTGCCAAGGGCATGGACCTTTCCGAGTCCAGCAAGGAACAGGTCAACTCTCTCTAGCTACATCTGCTCGACCACGTCGATTCCGAGCAGGTGAAGCCCCTGGCGCAAAGTCCGGGCCGTAACGTCACCTAGCACGAGCCGTGAATCACGCACCGCAGCCTCCGCGGTCAGGACGGGACATGCCTCGTAGAATTTGTGGAACAGCGTCGCCAGATCAAAAAGATAGAGGCACAGGTAATGAGGCCGGTATTCGTCCGCGGCTAACTGCACCGAATCGCCGAAATCGAGCAGCTTGCGGCCCAGCGCGAGTTCGGTCGGTTCGGCCAAAATGACCGATGCTTCAGGTGCTTCCTCCAGGCCGGCCTTGCGAAAAATGGCCCGGATGCGCACATAGGCGTTTTGCACGTAAGGCGCCGTATTGCCGTCGAAGGCAAGCAGCTTCTCCCAATTGAAGACGTAATCAAGATTCCGGTTCTGGGCCAGATCGGCATATTTCAGCGCCCCCAGACCAACCACGCGCGCCAACCGCAAACGCTCCGTTTCCGAAAGCTCCGGCCGCTTTTCCTCGATGATTTTTTCCGCCCTGTCCTCGGCTTCGGCCACGAGAGCCTTCAGCTTCACGTCACCGCCTTCGCGCGTCTTGATCGGTTTTTTGTCGGGCCCGAGAATCGTACCAAACCAGACGTGCTCCAGCTTCATGTCGCCGTAGCCCCAGCGCCGCGCGGCATCAAAAAGCTGCCGGAAATGCATCTGCTGCCGGCCATCGACAACATAAATCACCCGCTGTGCATGAAAATGCTCATGCCGGTAGCGAATCGTGGCCAGATCGGTCGTGGCATAGTTGTAACCGCCGTCCGACTTACGGATCAGCAGTGGATTGTTCCGGAATTCGCCTTTTTCCGAGACCAGAAAAGGGTCTTCCTTGGGCGGCAGCGTCCCATCGGAAAAAATGGCAATGGCGCCTTCACTTTCCCGCGCCAGACCCCGCTGCACCAGCTCCGCCACAACTTCCGGCAAGGCGTTGTTATAAAAGCTCTCACCGAGTGTATAATCAAACTGGACGCCGAGCTTCTGGTAAATCACCTCCAGCGCATCGAGGGAATACTTGAGAAACTGCTCCCAAAGTTTGCGATTCTCCGCATCACCCTGCTGAAGCAGGACCAACTCGCGCTTCGCCGCTTCGTTTATCGCCTCATCCGTTTTTGCTTCGGCCTGGATTTTCCGGTAGATTGCCTCCAGATGGCCGAAAGGATCGTGCCGCAGTTTCTCCGCATCCCCTTCCCGCTTGAAGCCGAACAGGATCATGCCGAAGCCCGTGCCCCAGTCGCCAATATGATTGTCCGCGATGACCTTGTGCCCGAGGAAACAATGGATCCGCGCCAGCGCATCTCCCAGCACCGTGCTGCGCAAATGACCGACGTGCATTTCCTTCGCGATGTTCGGACTGCTATAATCGATGACAATAGCCTCCGGCTTGGCCGCCACGGGAACACCCAGCCGGTCGTCCTTTCCGCGCCGGGCGACTTGTTCGGCCAGATAAATGGGCTTTAGCCGAAAGTTCAAAAAGCCAGGGCCGGCGATTTCCGGTTTTTCGGACACATCATCAATCTCCAGCGCCTCGGCCAGCTTTGCCGCTAGATCGCGCGGATTTGCCTTCGCCTCCTTGGCCTGCACCAGCGCGACATTGGTTTGAAAATCGCCGTGACGCGGATCGGGACAAGGCCGGACATAAGGCGCCGGCGGCGCGGGCGGAAAAAGCTTCTGCACAGCCTGCGCAACACGTGCTTCCAGTTCCTGGCGGGGCGTATTCATCGGAAAGAAAATTAGACTCTATCTTGGAGGCTGATGCAATTCCCCTCGCGCCCAGGTTGCCGCGCGCATGAGTTCGCTTCCAGTAAAGAGATAGCATTGTCCCACTCGATGCACGAAAAGTTTTCCCGCCGCCGGGAGATCATGCGTGAGCAGGCCCAGCAGCAGCAGCATGGTCAGCAGATTGATCAGCAGGATGACAATGGTCGAAAAAATATAACCTTCCCGGAAAAGATCGGTCTGTTGCAGGTTGAACATGCTGACCGTAAACGTGAGATGAAAGGCCCAGAAAAGCCCGAGCCCGAAGTAAAGAATCGGCTGCCATTCCTTCAGTGGATAATAAAAATCAACTGTCACCCAGAGTCCCAGCCAGATCAGCGCGTAGATCGGCACAAAATAAGGCGACAGGGTGATCCACCAGTTGACCCGGTCGGTCATCACGTGGCCTCCCTTCGCCGAGACCTTGAACGCGCTCACCTTGCCGCCCGCGAGCATCGCCGCCAAGGCGTGAGTGAATTCGTGACCCAGCACATACAGCCAAAGTGTCCTCGGCATGATAAAAAAAACCAGCAGCCAGGTGACAAAACCGGCGCCCAGGCTGGCAAACCAGGCCGAACGCCATTGGCCCGCAGGAATGGCGGCCTGGGACAAATCAATCAACGTCCAGATTTCACCCGAGACGAGCGGAATCAGGGCCAGTGCGATGAGGAACTTGATGAATTTCGCGAACATGGCCTGATCGATCCTCTCAAAGCAAATCGACGGGATCAACATCGATGGTGATGCGAGTGTCGTCGGGCCACGCGCGGTCCATCAGCAACGGCCGCAGGCGCGGAGTAACAGCGGTGATCCGCTTGGTCCGCAGGAAAATCTGGAAACGGTAGCGCTCCTCGATCCGCGCGATCGGCGCCAGTGACGGCCCGGTGATTTCGGTCTCCGGCAAATGAAGTTTCTCTATTTCCTTGGCCAATTGTTCGATGACAAATTGCGTCTTCTCCTCATTCCGGCCTCGCGCCGTGATTAAAATAAAGCGCTCATAAGGCGGATAATGCAGGCTGCGCCGAAACCCGAGCTCCTGCTCGGCAAAACCGACATAATCGTGATGCCGCGCAAACTGGATCGCGGGATGAAAGGGAACTCGCGTCTGTACGAAGACTTCCCCCCGCACTTCGCCCCGTCCGCTGCGACCCGAGACCTGCATCAGCAGTTGAAACACCCGTTCACTGGCCCGGAAATCGGGAATCTGCAGCGCCAGGTCGGCATTAATCACGCCGACACAGGTGACCCGAGGAAAATGGAGCCCCTTCGCGATCATCTGCGTGCCAACCAGCAGATCGATCTTCCCATCGGCAAAATCCCCCAGCGTCTTCGCATAGGCGTCCTTGCCCCGCATATTGTCGGAATCCATGCGCGCGATCTGCGCCGTGGGAAAGGCATCGACCAGTGCCTGCTCGACCTTTTCCGTGCCGCTGCCCGCATATTTATAAGGTGCGAAACCGCATTGGGGACAGGCATGGGGCACGGCGCTGGAAAAATCGCAAAGATGACAGCGCAATTTGGCCGCCCGGCGATGATACGTCAGTGCCACGCTGCAATTCGGACACATCTCCACCTGGCCACACTGCGGGCACTGGAGCGATGACGAATAGCCGCGCCGGTTCAGAAAAATAATCGCCTGTTCATGCCGGTCCAGCCGGGCCTGGATCGCCTCGACCAGTCGCGGTGCCAGCAGCACCGGTGCGTCGCCCTTCTTGATGCTCCGAATGTCGAGAACATGCGTTACCGGCATTTCACCCTCCTCGACCCGCTGATGCAGCTCGACCAGCCGGTACTTCCCCTCCCGCGCATGATGGTACGATTCGAGTGAAGGCGTCGCCGAACCGAGGACCACGACCACCCGCTCCAGGTGTCCGCGCATGACGGCCACGTCGCGGGCGTGATAGTGGGGAGATTCCTCCTGCTTGTAGGAATGCTCCTGCTCCTCGTCGACCACAATGATGCCCAGATTCTCCAACGGCGCGAACACCGCCGACCGCGCGCCAATGACGATCCGCGCCCGCCCCGCCCGAATCTGCTGCCATTGATCGTGACGCTCGCCCGCAGAGAGATGACTGTGCAGAACCGCCACACCAACCTTTCGCCCGATGAATCGCGAGCGAAAATGCTCCACCGTCTGCGGAGTCAGCGCGATCTCGGGTACCAGGACCAACGCGCTTTTGCCGCGCGAAAGCACCTCGGCGATGGCTTGGAGATAAATCTCTGTCTTGCCGCTGCCGGTCACGCCACGCACCAGCACCACGCGCGGCCGCTCCTCATCCAGCTCGGTTCGGATCGCGCTCATTGCCGCCTTTTGCTCATCGTTCAGGATGTGCGGCGTCGATTCCGCGGCGGAAGCATGAGAAAAGGGATCGCGCTCCTGTGTGCGCGCCTCAATCGATATCAGGTTGCGCTCGGCCAGTCCGCGCCATGCCGCCGCCCCGGCAATTTCCGTCAGGTCGGCCAGCCAGCCCGGCCCGTTTTGCTGGAGATACTCCCAGGCCTTCATCTGCGCGCGCGCGTTCTTCATCGCCTGGGCCGCTTCCTCGGGCAGAGTGTCCGTCAGCGAGGCGATCCAGAGCCTCTGCTTGAACGCCGCGTCCGCCCGGCGAACCGCCTTGGGCAAAACGCTCATCAACGCCACGGTCAACGGCGCACAATAATAACCCGCCATCCACTGGGCCAGTTCGATCAGGATCGGCGGCAAAAACGCGCCCGCGCCGAAGACTTCCGTGATCGCTTTGAACTTTGAAACCTCGCTTTGTTCTGGAAATTCGATGACGTAGCCGACAATTTCCCGCGAACGAAAAGGGACCCGCACTTTGGCGCCCAGCGTGACCTTGCTCTCCAGTTCCGCGGGAATCTCGTAGTCAAAGGCGCGGTCAAGGGAAACTTCGGGGACGACGCGGGCAATTCGGGGCATGCGAATCGCATCATCCTAGGCCCGGGACAACTCCGACGCGAGCCCCTTCCCTCAATGCCAGTTTGCCACCCAGGCATTCATGTTTGTTGCCTTGGGCAAAACCAGACCGCCCGTCGACCAGAGGTCAAAAAATCCGTTCCCGTTATAAGGGAAGTTACTCACGCCGTCGCCCGTGTAGTAACCATAAGCATAACTCCAGGGATCCTGGACGTAAGTCGATCCTGATCCTAAAGTCGTTCCGGCATTGGCCTTGTAGTTACCTAGCTGGGAAGTCTTGAATTGCATGTAGGACTTGACCCCCGTCGTTGGATTGTCCGCGTAATTGGTCTTCCCGGACAAACTCAAATAGAGAACCTGCGCGGAATAAACGTAATTCGTCGTTCCGCCGCTGCCGTCATAAGTCGTGTATTGATTGGTCGTCAATGTGTCCGCGGTCGGATAAGTGCCATTATCTGTCTTGTAGCTATCGAGCGCACTCGACATGGCTTGAATCTCGCCCGAAGCGCGGCTCCGCGCGACCCTCTGCCAAACGCCTGAGGAAGCCGCCAGGGTAAGGGCAGCGAGAATCGCGATGATGGCTATGACCGTCAGGAGCTCGACAAGGGTGAATGAATTCGGGCGCTGCCTGGCCTGCTGCAGACGAAAGGAAAGAAAACGTGGCATGGATGTCTGACTTAGTAGGTCTTGACGTAAAAATTCTGGTTCGTGCTGGTCGTGCTGCCGTTGCAGTTGGCCCAAAGCGCAATGCCCGCTGTGCTGCTGCCGCCACCGGTGGCGCTAAACGTACTCCCAAATTTGGGCATGTTCAGAACATGGCTCGGAGGTACACCCAAAATCCCGTCATAATCATTATCAATGGCGATATTGAAGTAGATGTGAGTTGTATCTGAAGGCAATGGATTAAGAGGTCCTCCGTTAACATCGACATCGCTGTTCTTTAGACTCAGAAAAGCCACGCCATGGGTGTTGGCAACTGCGTTTGCCGGCGCAGTTGTGCTTGAATCATAGGGATTGATGTTGCCGCACAAACCATAAAGTAACGCCTTCCAATCAGCACTCTGGTTGTCCGCGATCGAATAATCCTGCCCTGTTACGGCATCGCCTGGAACCGGATAAACTCCATACTCCGTATAATAGGCCAGGGATGCCGTTTGAATGGAATTGGCCAGAGCCTGCGCCTTGGCCCGCTTGGCCGCCTTAATGGCGGAACTGGCTCCATACATAGCCACCGACGCCAGAATCGCAATGATGCCGATTACCACCAGCAACTCCACCAGAGTGAAGCTGGAAGGTTTGCCGAGGTGGGAACGAAAGAGAGATTTTTTCATGGAAGGAATGGGGAAAAGAGGTATCACAGCTTAAGCGTAAAATAGCTCACTAGTGACTTTTAAGCGAGGGGTTTTTGAAAAAGGAGCGCTTCCACTCTCAAGTCAATCCAGAATAGCTCAGTCGAGCTCCTTTTCCAGGCGCTCCGCCACCCATTGCTTAAGCATACTCTGATAATTAAGGTAACGCTGCCGGGCCAGCCGTTTCAGCCGCGAAAGCATCCGGGGATCCATCCGGAGCGTAATCGTCGTCGATTCGTTGGTATCGGTACCGACCAGCGCCGTCTGCATCAACCGCTGGCTGATCTGGTGCTCTTCCCAGAATTGGGCCTCCTCAATCAGGTTGGTAAAGAGGGGGACCGAGTCCCAATCGGTCACAACGGGAAGGCTCATTTAGAGGTGCTCCTGGCTTTTGCGTTCGTAAAAGAAGGTCTCCTCCTCGGTCATCAGACGGGCCACCAGCACGCGGACGATCTTGCCCGTGGAGGTATAGACGGCAAAGATACCCTTTCCCCCATTGCTGCAGCCGAGGCTGAAAAAGCGGTTTTGGGACGAAAACCGGAGAGAATCGGGCAGGAGCCGCAGGCTGAATGGATCCTCGAAGCTCTCGGAAATCTCCACCGGTGCCAGCTTCGTACCCTTATAAAGGTTCCACTCAAATTCCATCTCCAGCCCAGATTAGCGAAAGTTTCTATCCGGAGGAAAGATCAAAGCACTGTGCCATTGCGAATCACGCCGCCCTTCGGCACAATCACAATCCCGTCTCGGATGTAGTAGTTATCGCCGTCAAAGTTTTCCGGCTTGCCAAAGGGAGAGATGCGAACGTTCTCCCCGATCCGCGCGTTCTTGTCGATGATCGCGCGCTCGATGTGGGTATTGCACCCCACCCCGAGTGGTGGCAATCCACGTGCCAAACCGGCCTGCAACTCGCCGGCTGTTTCATAATCATCAAGTCCCATCAGGATCGAGTTCCGGATGATCGCCCCCGGCTCGATCCGGCTCCGGATTCCGATGATCGAGTGCTCGATATGAGCATCGACGATCACACAACCATCGGCCACCACCGCCTTGTCAAACCGGCCCCGGACGATCTTGCTGGCCGGGAGATAACGCGCATGCGTGTAAACCGGCGCCTGAGTATCGAAGAAATTAAACTGTGGCACCTCGCTTGCCAGATCGAGGTTGGCATCATAAAACGCCTTGATCGTCCCAATATCCTCCCAATAGCCCTGATAAACGTAGGAATAGAGCCGGCCCGTATCGATCAGCTTCGGAATCACATGTTTGCCGAAGTCGACATCCTTGCCGCTCAAGGCCTTCTGCAAGACCTCACGGTTAAAGACATAGATACCCATCGAGGCAAGATAAAGATCCTCCTGGGAATGGATATCCAATCGGGACAGCAGGCCTCCACTGATGTTCAGACTGTCGAGCAACGCCGGGTCCTTCGGCTTCTCAACAAAACGGACAATCCGCTCTTCCTGATCGATCTGCATGATGCCGAAGGAACCGGCATTGGCCCGGTTCACCGGAATCGTCGCCACCGTCACTTCTGCTCCGCTCGTAATGTGTTGTTCCAGCACCTGGCGGAAATTCATCTGGTAAAGCTGATCGCCGGAAAGGATCAGGACATATTTGTGGGAAGAATTGGCGAAGTGGCAAAGGTTCTGGCGCACCGCGTCGGCCGTCCCCTGATACCAGGCCGTGCTGTCCAGCGTCTGCTGGGCGGCCATGATTTCCACGAATCCGGCGGAAAAATCGTCGAAACGGTAGCTCTGCTGGATATGCCGATGCAGCGAGGAACTGTTGAACTGGGTCAGCAGGAAAATTCGCTTCAGGCCGGAATTGAGACAGTTGCTGATCGGGATGTCGACGATCCGGTATTTTCCGGCCAGCGGCACGGCGGGTTTCGACCGGTCCTTGGTCAGGGGAAAAAGTCGGGTGCCGGCCCCTCCACCAAGAATGACCGAAATAACATCGCGGGCATGAACCAAAGAATAGCGGTTGGGCAGTTCCATTGAGCCTACCTTAAGCGGACAAATCCGCTTTGCCAACTTTTTGAGAAATTAGGTTAATTCAAGTTCATGCAAACAAATTGATCGTGTCCGTTACCGCCCTTGACGCTGCCTGCCTATCGTGGAAACTAGGGGATTGTCTTATGTGTGGAATCGTTGCCTATCTGGGAGATAAGGAAGCCGAGCCCCTTCTGCTCGAAGGGCTCCGCCGTCTCGAATATCGTGGTTATGACTCAAGCGGCATCGCCGTCCTCAATGGCGGGGGCCTCGAACTGGTCAAAAAAGTCGGCCGGATTCAGCAGTTGGAACGCGCCCTGGCTTCCCATCCCCTCCACGGCAGCCTCGGCATCAGCCATACCCGCTGGGCCACCCACGGCAAGGCCACCGATATCAACGCCCACCCCCATACCGACGCTTCCGGCAAGCTGGCCATTGTTCATAATGGCGTCATTGAGAATTATGGCGTTTTGAAGAAAAAGCTGGCCGAAAAGGGCTATTCCTTCCGGACCGAAACCGATACCGAGGTCCTGGCCGTCCTCATCGGCTTCCATTTCGATACCCTCGATACTGAAACCGAAAATCGCCTCGAAATGGCAGTCATGGAGGCCCTGCGCGAAATCACCGGAACCTATGGCCTGGTCGCCATCCACCAGGACCAGCCCGGGATCATGGTCGGCGCCCGCCGCGGCAGCCCGCTCGTTCTCGGCATTGGCCCGCACGAACATTTTCTCGCCAGCGACGTCTCCGCCGTGGCCGCCCATACCCAGACCGTTGCCCACCTGCGCGATTTTGACGTGGTCACCATCGACCGCAATGGCTACCGGCTCAAATCGCTTACCCACAACAAGGCCGGGCTTGAAATCAGCCGCATCGATTACCAGGCTGCTGACACTGAACTGGGCGATTTTCCCCACTTCATGCTCAAGGAAATCTTCGAGCAGACCATCTCCATCCAGAACGCCGTTCGCGGCCGCCTCAATATCGAGGAAAGCACCGCCCAGCTCGGCGGCTTGAACCTCACGCCGCAGGAAATCCGCGAGATCGACCGCATCGTCATCACCGGCTGCGGCACCGCCATGCATTCCGGCATGGTCGGAGAATACATCATCGAATCGCTCGCCCATGTCCCCGTCGAGGTCGAATGGGCCAGCGAGTTCCGCCTCCGCAATTCCCCCCTCGATCGCCGCACGCTCGTCATCGCCGTCAGCCAGAGCGGGGAAACCGAAGATACCCTAGGGGCGCTGCGCGAGGCCCGTCGCAAGGGCCACCGTGTCCTCGGCATCTGCAACAATGTCGCCAGCACCCTCGCCCGCGAGACCGACGGCGGTGTCTATATGTACGCCGGGCCCGAGGTCAGCGTCGCCGCGACCAAATCATTCACCTCACAGGCCGTCATCTTCCTGCTTCTGGCCCTGCTCCTCGGCCGGATGCGTTTCCTTTCCGGCACGCAGGGCAAGGAAATCATTCAGGCCATCGAGGCGCTTCCCGACCAGATTACGCAGATCCTGAAACAGAGCGCCCACATCCGAAGCATTGCGGAAAAATACCGGAAGGCCGACTCCATGCTCTTTTTCGGCCGCCAGATGCAATACGGCATCGCATTGGAAGGCGCGCTGAAGATGAAGGAAATCACCTACATCCATGCCGAAGGCCATCCCACCGCCGAGCTGAAACACGGCATCATCGCCCTGGTCGATGAGGACACACCCAGCGTGTTCCTCTGTCCCCGTGACGGCGCCTACGACAAAAACAGCAACAACATGCAGCAGGTCCGGGCGCGCAAGGGCCCCGTCATCGCGGTCGCGACCGAAGGCGACGAGGAAATCCACCAGCATGCCGACGATATCATCTGCATCCCCGCGGCCCCGGAATACGTCACGCCGATCCTCAGCGTCATCCCGCTTCAGCTTTTCGCCTATCACATGGCGGTCATCCTGGGCCGGGACGTCGACAAGCCCCGCAACCTCGCCAAGTCGGTCACGGTTCCGTAACCGGATTACAACCTAGAGGCTGTCCGGCTCTGGACAGCGCCGCCCGGCAGGCTTACCCTTGTCGGGGATAACCGGTCATGCTCTACCACGAACAATCGGAAGACTACCGTCCGCTTTTCTGGATGAATGGCCAGCCGATCTATGTCAACACGCTGCTAATCATCCTGCACGTGCTCGCATTCATCGGCGTGGCCATCGCCATGTCTTTTCTCGGCCCCGGCGTCCTGGAATTCATCGACCTGAGTTCGACCGATGTCCTTTATTACGGACAGGTCTGGCGGCTCTTCTCCTACGTCGTCTTTCCGCCCTCGATCTGGTTCATCTTCGCCATGGGCTTTCTCTTTTTCGTCGGTCGCGAAGTGGAGCAATACATCGGCCGCCGCACCTATCTTAAGCTCTACCTCGCCCTGATCTTTATTCCGTCGATCCTCCTCTCTCTAGCCGGCCTCATCAGCCCGCAGGAACACCTCGGCGGAACTGAAAGCGTCTTTGGCGTGTTCATCGCCTTCGCCACGCTCTACCCCGGCATGACGCTCAACATCTGGTTCACCAACCTCACTGCCAAGGGCTGGGCTTGGGGGCTCCTCGGCATCTACTCGCTCATCGATGTCGCCTATCACCAGTGGTCCTCTTTGCTGGTCCTCTGGATCTGCGCCGCCGTAGGCTATCTCGGCATGAGAGTGATCGGCGCAGGCCGTGGCGCGACCTGGTTCACCGACTGGCTGGAAGAGCGCCGGGCCCAAAAGCTCATCCGCCAGCGCAACCTCAGGGTGCTCGAGGACCGGAAAGTCGAGGAATCGGTCGACGCCGTTCTTGAAAAGATTTCCAAGCATGGCGTTGGCAGCCTCAACGCCAGTGAACGCGCCGTGCTGGAACGGACCCGAGCCGATCTCATCAAGCGCGACAAGCATTAGCATTTTCTTTTCCGTCCGGTCTTTGCATGAGGCACGCCTTTCTTTTCGTTCTCCTTTGGTGCCTTTTTCCGGCCCCAACTTATGCCGCCGCGCCATCGCCCACCCCGACGCCGCCGCCACCACCCATCGCTCCGGTCGATTTTCATCACCTTCCCTGGAAAGATGGAGAAAGCGTCACCTACCTCGTCTCCTGGGGCGTCTTCGAGGCCGCTGAAGGAACTTTCACCGCCCGGCAAAAGGACGATCACTGGGAGTTCAAGCTGGCCCTTGCTTCCCGTGGACTCGTCGACAGCTTTTATCCCTTCACCGGCACGTTCTGGTCGATCCTTGCCCCCTCCCAGTGGAAATCGGTCGAATATGGTGAATACCGTTTCGAGCCCCACCGCGTCATCCGCGAGCGGACCCGCATCGATTACACCGCCCACCAGGGCACCCGCGAAGTCTGGTCAGAAGGCAAAACCAGGACGTTTCCCATTGCTGAGGATGCGGTCGATGACATCGGCTCCATGCTTTACCACATCCGCGCCGCCTCCTGGTCGCCGGGAGACAAGCGCACGCTCTTCGTTTACGAGGACAATTCGGAAAAAGAGGGCATGGTCGAATGCCAGACCCGCGAAACCCGCGCCTTCGGCACATGGCCGGTCCAGCCTCTCCTGCGCCTCTCCGCCCTGCCCGGCAAGGGAACCCATCATCGGGGCCATTTGTTGCTCTGGATGACCGACGATGCCCGGCACCTGCCCATCCATGCCGAGCTCGAGTTCCGCTACGGCTCTTTTAATATCGATCTGACCCATGCCGACAAGACACTTTCCATCACTCATTGATTTGGCATATTCTTTAAGAGGCTTATGCCGATGCACGAACGAGACATCTACTACTTCATCGATGTCACCCTGACCTATCTCAACAAGATCACGGGTAACGAAATCTCGCTGCGTGATCCGTCGATCGAATTTCAATCGCTCGTTTTCTCGGCCTACACCGGGCTGATTCATCTCAAGGGCGATGCCGAGGGCTTTGTTTATCTCACCTCCTCCCAGCCCTTTCTTCAGCATCTCTACACCTCGCGCCACAGCCGCGGCCGCTTCACCGAGGAAAATTGCCGTGACGTCATGACCGACATCACCGGCACCATTGCGCACAACGTCCACAAGCGCTTCGGCCCTGGCCTGCACGTTTCCGAGCCGCGCGTCTTCAGCACCGTTCCCGACGATCCCATCGAGATGCCGCCCGCCGTCTTCGTCCAGCCCATGCTCTGGCGCAAGGAAAACGCCTATCTCGTCCTCGGCCTCGTTGCACCCGAATCGACCTGACCTTTCGCCTCTATGACCGGCACAGAAATTTACAAACGCACCCCCGCTTACGAGAGCGACGCTCCCTCGATCCGCCTCCATGCGCCGCAGTGGAAATTTCTCCTCACCTTCGATGGCCAGCGCTCGCTCTCCGAGGTGGCCCTGAGTTCCGACACCACCTTCGCCGATGCCATTCCCCTCACCGAAAAATTTCTTTCCCAGGGCTGGATCGAGGAGCAGCCGATCACGCTCGATCAATATCTCAAGCGTACCGGCACGCCGACACTGGCCTCGGGCGCCGTCGTGCCTCCCGTCGTCGTCCTGCATGAACCCAGACCGGAGGGCTCCTCCCCTTCCCCGGCGCCTCCCACCTTGCCCATTACGCCTGCTCAACCCGCGCCCTCTTCCACTTCCGGAATACCTTCTCCGTCACCCAAGGTCTCGCGCGGCCCGATGCGCCTGAGCAGCGTCGTTGACTATATCACATCGCTCTCCGGCAATACCTCGCTGGGCCATCTCCTCGTCTACCGCGTCTTTCTCCGCGTTCCGCCCGAGCTGCTCCAGGCGGAGGACATCGCCTCCGTTCACCTGCTCAACGACAACAGCCTCATCCGCAGCGAGGCGCTCCAGGAAGCCATCGCCAAGGCCGTCAACGAAGTCGCCAAGCGTCCCCTGCCCGACGGCGTTTACGCACCCGCCTGACTTGCGCGCCCGTCGTGCGAGAGTCGCGCCAGCGACTTGATAAAGCCGTCATCCTGAGCTCGTCGAAGGATCTCTAACTATTTATTCCAGAGGCGTCCCGAAGCAGGCTACTATCCTTTCGCTACGAGAAATCATGGATGCTGCTTCTTCGACCTCCCCATCTCATCGAATCATCCGCCCCTATCGCCCGGACGACCGTCCCGCCATCCGCGCCATCTGCGCCGACACCGGGTTCCTCGGCCGGCCCATCGATCCCGTTTTCGAGGACCGCGAGCTTTTCGCCGACTACCTCACCTCCTACTATACCGACGCCGAACCCGAATCGACCTTCGTCTGCGAACTCGATGGCGAGGTGAAGGGCTACATCATGGGCTCGCGCTTTCCGAAGAAAAAAGCCGCTTACGAAACCCGCGTGCTCCCCGGCCTCGTCCTGCGCGGCCTCTGGCGTTACATCACCCGGCCCTACAACGCCGCCAGTCGCCGTTACGTCCGCTGGATCCTCACCCAGGCGCGCAAGGAAGTCCCCTTCACCCCGCCCGATATGCCCCATTTTCATTTCAACATCCGGCCCGAGGCCCGCAGCGTCAGCGCCACCCGCGAGCTCGTCGACATCTTTCTGAACTACCTCGTGAAATGCGGCGAAAAATCGGTCTACGGTCAAGTCGTCGTCTACGAATCGCGCCGCGGCAACCGCATGTTCGAGCGGTACGGCTTCCGCCTCGTCGACCAGCGCGAGGTCACCAAGTACCGTGACCTTCACTCCGGCAAAGTCTACCTCTTTACGCTCGTCAAGGACCTGACCCTCAACTCCAAACTTTACGGCATCGATCTCCATCACGCCGAGGAGCCGGATGAGGCTGCGCCCAAAAAATCGGATTCCGCTTGATCCCCGCGATGTTTCCAAATCGGGCCGCCGATTCCTGTTTGTTGGTGACTTCCCGCACCCCCTTTGATGTAATATTCCCTTCTATCCGAATGCTTCGGCGAAGCTGGAAGTCTTTCCTGAAAGTTTCCTGATCGTCGCCAAAAAGCCGAGCACCCGTAGCTCAACTGGATAGAGCGCTTCCCTCCGAAGGAAGAGGTTTCGAGTTCAAATCTCGACGGGTGCACACGTTAACATGGCGCTCATCGCTTAACCTAAAATCATAAAAACTTTCTTTCTCCTCCCCTCTGTGGTAGTTTTTCTCAATGAATCGTGACGTTGTCATTCCTGCAAACCAAGACGCGCTCGACCGAGCCGAAAAAGCAGCTTGGCGCGAACAGGAGGGCTGGTGCTCGCCTCAGGAGGCGACGGAAATCCTCGCCGTCGGGAAAGGCCCCCGGTTCGAACTCATTGAATCGGAAGCCGAGACTATTCCATGATCTCATGGAGCAACGTCGAGATTGCTCTCGACACGCTCAACCATAAAAATCCGGCGTTGTTTTCCAGAAGCCTTCTAATTGGAGGATGGGCGGCCCTGCTTTACCATCGGTTGCTGGCACTCAAAAATGATTCGTTGTTCCCAGCCCCGACACCGGATAGTGCGGCGAGATTAGTTTCAAAAGACCTCGATTTCACTCACGTTTGGAGCGAGGACTTTTTCGATGCTTATCCCGATTTCGTCGTACGGCCTTCGACGGGGAAACCCTATTTGGAAGTCGCGGGCATCAGAATCGGTTTCGCCCAGGTAGGTGTGACTTTTGATCCCGAAGAAGCGTTTGAGAAATCGCGCATCTTCAAAACTCATGCGGGGACAAACTTTGCCACGCTTGATCCGGTTCGTCTTTACCGCGAAAAGCAGGCGCTGATTGAAAAAGGACGAAGCAAGCCCAACGATTATTTTCATCGGGAAATTGCAGCTGCCTACGCCAGGTTTGAGCTTGCGGAAGCATTTAAAAAGCACTCGTCTGAACCTACAGCTTCCCATCAGGTTCGAATCGAATAGCTTACACGAGAAATAAAGGACATGGCCCCTGAGTTGACCGAGCGCTCCTAAAAAACCGCCTATTTCCCTACGAAGGAAGGGGTTTCGAGTTCAAATCTCGATGGGCGCACGCCCTGATTTTCCGAAAGAGGATCAAATCGCCGGCAGCCGCGATGAAAGCTTCCGAATGCTGTCCGACATGCGCGCCACGCGGAAATAGGCATTGCTCTTTTCGACGATGCCCTGGGAAATCTGCGCCGTATCCTGCTCGGACTCGGCATTTAATTCCTCCTTCGGCTCCATCGGAATCACGGTGGTCTTCGCCTCAACGGCTTCCACCACTCCCAGCAACATCAGCTTGTTCACGTTTTCATCGACCAACCGGATATCCATCTCCAGGCTCCGCGCCAGCTCGCCCATCGGCACATCCTCTTTCAAAAGCGGGTAGGCGTGGCAGAAAAATCGATCCAGGTCCGGATCCATCCATCTGTCGGGCAGCGGATCAACCAGGCGATGCCGTTTTCGGGCCAGCACCGCCAGCGACTGCCGCGTCGCCTGCTCGTCTACATGACAAACAAGTTGCATCGCGAGATCGTGAATCTTCAGCGGTTGCGGATTTTTTGAGAAGGAAACCGGCACGATCTGAAAATCAAACATCCCGCTCTGGCTTTGGATAATCGTGCCCAGCTTCTCCAGCATCTGCGGCGTCTCGTTGATGGCGCTGGCCCCGATCCGCATCGTCTGCACCGAGCCATTGGAAATCTCGATCTCCAGCACGCCGAATTCAGGCACATCGAGGAGACGAAGCCGCCCCGTCCGCGACCCGATCAGCAGCAAAACTTCGGGCAATGGAAACTCGGAGAGATTTCCCACGATAGGCATATTAATTCGCGTAAAAGGCTTAGCTGCCTCGAAGCAGCTTTAAGACCAATCCCGGTCTCTACCGAGGGAAAAGTCAGCGGAAACAGAAGATTTCAACTTTTCAGGTCGAAACTTCGCTCGGAACCTCACCCGGCTTGGCCTGAAGGCCGATAAGCGCAATCACCTTCTCCAAAATCAGCCGCGGTTTCTGCGTCTTGGTAATGTACTCGGCGGCCCCGAGCGCCTTCATCTGCTCGATTTCCTCCGGGTTGGAATTGGCCGTGAGCATGATCACCGGGATCGATTTCAGCGTCTCATCCGCTTGCAGCGTTTGCAGTGTCTCCACGCCGTTCATCACCGGCATCGTCATGTCGAGGACGATCAGATCCGGCTGGTGCTGCCGGGCTGATTCCACCCCCAGCGCGCCGTTGGCGGCCTCAAGGATTTCGCAGTCATAGCTGCGCAACATTTTGGCAACGATGGCACGTGTGGCCTTGCTATCGTCTACGAGCAATATCCGGGGTGTTTTCATAGCATGTTCTCTTTCTGATTAAGCGAGTAAAATTCAACCACCACCGGCTCGCCGCCGTGGTAAAAGGTAAAGCTGTGGCGTTCCGTGCCCGACATCGATTCGAGGTCGATCGAATAGCCGCGCATGATGGCCGGCAGGGAGAGGCTGCAGGGCCGACCCGGCGTACGCAGGCACGACTTCAGTTTGCCCGCCATGATGTTGGCCAGCTCGCCGATGGCGTCGTTCACGTCGCTTTCCAAGACGGCTTCGCCGGGCTCGATGCCCAGCATCCCCGTGGCCGCATGGCAGGCAAAGGATTCCGTCACCCGCAGGCAAAGCACCGCCGTGACGCTCCCTGCGATTCCCACCGTGCCGACCACCTGCGAAACACCCGGCTTGAAACGGGCGCCCCTATCGGACGGCTGGAGATCAATCGCCAGCATCGTATCAAAAACCGTGATGGCGGCGTCATCGATGAAGAACTTCAGGTTCTGGTCGGGCGAGAGTGTGCTCATGGCTTCAGGCTTGGCATGGATTCAGGTTGATCGGATTCGGCGTTCCCTTCAGGTGAAACAGGTTGGAAAATTCCATCGGCACCGGAACAAAGAGATCGTTACAGAACACGGTCGTCTCAGCCGCGCCCAGCATCAGGAATCCGTCGGAACGCAATCCATCCCGAACCTGCTGCAACAGCCGCCGCCGTTCCTCCTGATCGAAGTAAATGAGAACATTGCGGAGGAAAAAGATGTCGACGTTCCCAGTGAGTCCCAGCGGATGCGTCAGGTTCCTCTCCTCGAACTGCACCATGGAACGGATCGACTCCGAAAGGCGCCAATGGATCCCTGCCTTCTCAAAAAACTGCACCAACAGCCGCGCCGGCAGGCCGCGGTTGATCTCAAACTGCGTGTAAACGCCTTCGCGCGCGCGCCGGATCATTTCGCTCGAAATATCGGCCCCGGTCAGGCGCAGGTTCCAGGTGTCCAGCTCGGGGAAAAATTGCCGCAGGATCATCGCGATGCTGTAGGGCTCCTGCCCGCTCGAGCAACCGCCAAAAAAGAACGTGAGGCACTTCTCCGAGCGGCGCCGCTCGATTAGTTGCGGCAAAACCGCCCGGCGCAGATGATCGAAGGGGCGGGCATCGCGGAAAAAGGAGGTCTCATTGGTCGTCATCGCGTCGACCACGCGGCTCCGCAACGGCCCCGAGGTCGGCTGCCTCAGCTCCGACACCAGATGCCGGAAAGAACGAATTCCCTCCCGCTCAATCAGCGGCCCCAGCCGGTACTCCACCAGGTAATGCTTGTCCTCATCGATCACAATCGCCGCCGTCTTGTAGACAAAGTCGCGGATGAAATGAAACTCCTCCCGCTCCAGAGTCGCGACGGGGGCAATCATCGTTTGACCTCCGCGTGATGATCGGTCGCCGGCAAGTGACCGCCCATGGTCCGGGCCACGATGGCGCCCGCCAGTTTGTCAAGCGGCAGAACCTCGTCCGGCAGCCCCTCCTCCACCACAAAACGGGGCATGCCCCAAATCACCGAAGTCTTCTCGTCCTGGGCCAGGATTTGTCCGCCGCTGTCATAAATGCAGCGCGTTCCCTGCAGGCCATCCTGCCCCATGCCGGTCATGATGACCCCCAAAACGCGCGAACCATAACACTCGACCGCCGAACGGAACGTCGGATCGACCGCCGGACGGCACGAATTCTCCAGCGGCCCCTGATGCAGCCGCACCGCGACGCCCTTCTCCGTCCGTTCCATTTCGAGGTGATGATCCCCGGGCGCAATCCAGATCGTTCCCCCTTCCAGCAGATCGCCGTGAACGGCCTCCTTCACCTTGAGCGCGCAGACCTTGCCCAGGCGCTCGGCCAAAAACTGGGTGAAAAGCGGCGGCATGTGCTGCACCACGACAATCGGAATGGGAAAATCGGCGGGAATTTCCGGCAGCAGCTTCATCAGCGCGTTGGGGCCGCCGGTCGAAATTCCGATCGCCACAATGTCGATGCGGCTGCGGGAGGAATCCTCCTCAGAAGCCGTTTTGGGCCGCCCCGCGTACCGGCTCAGATGCGCCGCGCCGAGGGATTTGATCTTGGCCAGCAGTTCCTTGCGCACTTCGTCGACGTTGGATGAATGAGGCCCGATGCTCGACGGCTTCGTCACGTAATCGCTGGCGCCCATGGCCAGCGCGTCGAGCGTCAGCCGGGTGCCGTGCTCGGTCAGAGCGCTAACGATCAGCACCGGGAGATGCGGATAGTCCTCGCGAATCCGGGTCAGCGTCTCCAGCCCATCCATCTCCGGCATGTCGAGGTCGAGCGTGACGATATCGGGCGAAACCTGCGGAATCTTGGCCAACGCAATGTGGCCATGATGGGCAATGCCGGCGACTTCGAGGGCCGGATCGCTCTGAAGCATGTCCGAAATCATACGGCGCATGACTACCGAATCATCGACAATCAATACGCGCAAACGCCTCATGACGAGCTGAGCTCTAGGCCGCGGGTGCGGCCGCCGCAGGAATGGGAACACCCAGGAGATTCAGCTTTTCCTGGATCATTTCTTTGGTGAACGGCTTCATGATGTATTCATCCGCGCCGGCCATCAGGGCCGTCTGCACACGGTCAAGCTCGTTTTCGCTGGTAATCATGACCAGGCGCACGTCTTCCCAGTCCGGATTGGCCCGGACGGCCTGGACCATCTCCAGCCCATTCAGCTCAGGCATGTTCCAGTCGATCATCACCACCACAGGCAACAGGCCCTGTTTCAGCCGTTCGAGGGCCTCGCGGCCATTGCCCGCCTCTTCAGGTTGAAAACCCAGTTCCGTTAACGCCCGGCTGACGATGGTGCGGATGACCCGCGAATCGTCGACAACTAGTGTGCGCCTGTTTGGTTCCATAGCTTTATGCTTTCGCGGTAATGGCAGCTCCCTGCCCCACCAGGGACTGGAGTTCTTCCGCCACCTTCAGGAGATCACTCGCCGCCTTTTCGCAATCGAGCGCTCCCTTGTTTGTGCTCGCGGCCGCCTGGGCCACGCCGGTGATGTTCCGGGCGATCTCCGTGCTGCCGCGGGCCGCATCGGCCACGTTGCGGCTGATTTCGTTCGCCGTCGCGGTCTGTTCCTCGACGCTGCTCGCGATGGTGTTTTGAATATCGTTGATCTGGTTGATAATCGCGCTGATCTCCGCGATGGCCCGGACGGCGCTCTGTGTGTCGCCCTGGATCGCCTCGATCTTGCGGCTGATTTCCTCGGTCGCCTTCGCGGTTTCCTTGGCCAGTTCCTTGACCTCGTTCGCCACGACCGCGAAACCCTTGCCCGCTTCGCCCGCCCGCGCCGCCTCGATGGTGGCGTTGAGTGCCAGCAGGTTCGTTTGCTGCGCGATCGATGTGATGACCTTGATCACCTTGCCGATCTCCGCGCCGCTTTCGCCAAGCGTCGTAATCGTCGAGTTCGTCGCCTCGGCCGCTTTCACCGCCGCCGTCGCGACCCGCGCCGCTTCGCTCGCGTTCTTCGAAATTTCGCGATTGCCCGCGGTCATTTCCTGCGCCCCGGTGGCCACCGTCTGGATGTTCAGGCTCACCTGCTCCGCCGCCGCGGAAACCGCGTTGGCCTGGGCCGCCGTCTCCGTGGCGTTCGAGCTCATTGCCTGGCTGATCGCCTTCATTTCCTCGGACGAGGAGGCCAGCATATGGGCTGTGTCCCGCATCTTCTTTTCGGTATGCCGCTTTTGCGTCACGATCCGCCACGTCAGCATCGTTCCCATGCACGTGCCCCTGGCATCGTGGATCGCCGTGTAAAGCGTCTCGACCGTTTCGGGCCCGATCTGGATCGAATCCCGGATGGGCATGTTCGCCGGGGTGGCCAACGCGCGCCGCAGTGCCTCGGCATCGGTATGGAACAGGCTCAGCGGCTGGCCAATCATCTCGGCCACCGGAACGGTCAGGTGCGACGCCAGCGATTGGAGCACCAGCTTCGACGACTCATTCAGGTAGCGGATATTCAGGTCGAGATCCGCGTAGATAATGTTCAGCGGGCAGAGATCGAGCATCGACTGCAGGCCGTTGCCCCAAGCTGGTTTCTTTTCCGTGGTTTTCGGCGCACGGAGACGGACGGAGCCGTTGCCATTGAGCAGCGGAGCCGGCACCGCGTGACCATTTTGGCGCGAGTTCAGGACCACGGTTTTTCGTGAGTTTTTGGCGGATGTTGTCTTCATAACGATGAGTTGAGGGGTTGGGGAATAAAGTTGGGTTCTTCTTCTCGCGGCACCGCCGCGGCGTTCACGTTTAAAAGCAGCAGGAGCTTGTCGCTAAGTTTGTAAACACCCGAGGTGACTTCGCTCAACGCCTTCGACAACGTCGGCGGCGTTTCTTCAAATTGTTCGGCTTCCAAATCCAGCACCTCGCCGACGTCATCGACGAGAAAGCTCACCGTGTCCTCGGACAGTCGCACGACGAGGTTCATCCCTTCGACGCCCGCGGGAGCCGGAGGCATGCTGAGCCGTTCGCGCAAATCGATTGCCGTGAGAATCTGCCCGCGAAGATTAATCAGGCCACGCACCACCGACGGCGCCAGAGGAACCCGGGTCATCGCCTGCGGACGGAGCACTTCCTGGATGACAGGAACATCCACGCCAAAAAGCGTATCACCAAGATTGAAAGTGCAGACTTGCTTGTTCACGTTAATTTTTCCTAATACCGTCTATTTCTTCCGCCACTGTACCAAGTTTTACAAGAGTTTCGATATCAATGATCTGTGTAACTTGTCGCTGAATTACTATAGAACCGAGAACTCCAACGCTGCTCTTCTGTCGTTGCAGTACCAGCGGTTCCCGGGCAATATCGATAATCCTGTCAACCAATAAGCCATAGCAAACTCCGTTCCTAGAGTGGACGATGACCTGAAGTTTGTCCGCGGAGAATTCAGGCTGCCAACGCTCTCCAGTAGGCATAAGCAATTGCTGCAAAGGCATTAGTAGCATGATTTGGCCTCGATATTGAACTACCGGAACCGTTCCAGCCCGTTCAATTTCATGCGCATAAAATTCCTCCAGCCGTGTTACATCTGATAACTCGACCGCCCAGCGGCTCGAATCGCCCAACTGGAAAAGGAGCAGATTTTCGCCTGTATCCACCGGCGTTGCCGCTTCCTCGGCCCGGGCCCGCTTTTGGGCCTGACGCTGTTCGACGGTCTCGCCGGGCCGGACTTTTTGCGCCAACCCCATCACGTCGAGAATCAAAACCACGCCGCCGTCGCCCATGATGGTCGCACCCGCAAAAACCGAGAGCGACTTCAACTGCCGTCCCAGCGGTTTGACGACGATTTCTTCCGTGTCGCGCACCTCGTCGACGATCAAACCAAACGGGCCGTTATGCGATTCGAGCACGATGATATTCACCGATTCCTCCGGCCCCGGCTCGTGCCGTTTGGCCAGCTTCAGCTCCTCATTGAGGTAAACCAGCGGCAACAGGCGTCCACGCAGGCGATAAACCGGCACATCGTCGATCCATTCGATCTTCTGCTCCGCCTTCGCGCCGTCGAGCCGGATCAGCTCGAGCAGGCTCAGTTGCGGAATTGCGAACCGCTCGCCGCCACTCTTCACCAGCAGCGCCGGAATGATCGCCAGCGTCAGCGGCAGCTTGATCTTGAACTGGGTCCCCTCGCCGAGCGTGCTGATCACGTCGATGGTGCCGCTGATCCGCTCCAGATTCGTCTTCACCACGTCCATGCCCACACCGCGGCCCGAGAGCATCGTCACCTCGCGCGCGGTGGAAAATCCCGGCACAAAAATCAACTGGATCAGGTCGTGATCGGTCATCACGTCGGCCTTGGCCGTGGTGATGAGACCGCGCCGCAACGCCGCCTCGCGGATCAGCTCGGGACGAATCCCCGCGCCGTCATCCGAAATCTCCACCAGCACCAGTCCACCCTCATGAAACGCCTTCAGCCGAATCACGCCCTCCTCGGGCTTGCCCGCCGCCATGCGGCGCTCGGGAATTTCGATGCCGTGATCGATGCAGTTGCGGATCAGGTGCGTGAGCGGGTCCTTGATTGCCTCGATGATGCTTTTGTCTAGCTCCGTCTGCTGGCCGGTCATTTCGATCCGGATTTTCTTTCCGCCCGCCATGGCTGCGTCGCGCACCAGTCGCGGGAATTTCGACCAGACGTTGCCGATCGGCTGCAAGCGCGTCTTCATGATGCTCGCCTGCAATTCGGACGTGATGTGGCTCAGCTTCTGCGAAGCGCTGGTCAGGCTCGGATTTTCTTCCGAAATCCCGATCTGGGAAATCTGGTTGCGCGTCAGCACCAGCTCGCCGACCAGGTTCATCAGACGGTCGAGCAGACCGACTTCCACCCGCAGGCTGTTTTCCGTTGCGGTCGCGCGCGGAGATTCCTCCTCCAGTTCCAGAACGGCATTAGCAGGAGTCTCGGTCGTTTCACTTTGCAACGTCTGCAATTCCGCCAGTACGGAACCGAAAATCTGAGGGTCTTCGCTCCCCGTCCGCTCGATCTTGCTCAAATTGCGCCGCACCGCGTCGAGGACCTGCAGCAGCACCGTGACCACCTTGGGATCGACCGCCCGCTTCTGCTCGCGCACATGGCTCAGGAGATTTTCCGCCTGGTGCGCGATTCCCTCCAGCTTGCTGAAACTGAGAAAGCCGCACGTTCCTTTCAGCGTATGGACCGCGCGAAAAATCCGGTCGAGCGTCTCCCGGTCGCCGGGCTGCTTTTCCCAGACCATCAGGTCGCGTTCCATCTGGTCCATGTTCTCCCGCGTCTCGGCGAGGAACTCCTGGATGATATCGTTGTTATCGTTGGCGGCCATGTCAGTTTTGGGCTTGAAGAATTTGCGAGGGCCAGTAGTCGAGGAACCCGAGCCGCTGGAAACAGAAAATCTTCCGCGCCACCGAATCGGGCTGGACCCGCAGCCGCTGCGAAATCTCGTTCAGTGAAATCACGCCGGTGATCTGCGAGAGGATATCCCACTCGTCCTGCTTCGGCTCCACTTCCTGAAGCTGCCGGTAGCCGACCGGTGTAAACGCCGGCACGCCCATCGGATCATCGACAATCGAACGGATGTCGTCCGCCGAATCGACGTTGCGCAAGTTTTCCAAAATCCAATCGTTCATCCGCGGCCGCGGCGGAAGGCATTCATGGATGAAGGCAGGCAGCATGGTCTCCTCGAATTCATAATTCACGCCACCCGGCTCGGTCCAGACCCGCGCGAAAAGACGATGGCCGTAAAGATCGGTCAACGTCCGAGCGGTCTGCGCCGGCAGCACCCCCTCCTTGCTTAGATTCAACAGGAAGGGCGAAAGCGTCTGGCGCTGCAGCTCCTCGCACTTTCTCCAGATCGCGCTTTTGCGGCCGTTGGTCAGGTAGGGCGTTCCATCAAGGTAGGTTTCAACATTCCGCGTCGAGACGACCCGCACCGCGCCCTCCCGGCAAAAGGCATGCAGCGTCTCCTTCCGTACCACCACCCGCAGCACGCCGGTCATCTTCTGCCGCGCGATGAACCGCAGGGCGCTGCACATCGGTGAAATATCGGTGGTGCCCCGCATGAGGATTGTCCCGACATCCGTCGCCGCCTGCGTGACCGTCTGTTTCTGTTCCCAGTGGCTCAGCACATAGGAAAGTGTTGCGACCAACAGTTCGCGGCTGAACGGTTTCACCAGCAGCCGGACGATATTGCTCTGGCGCGCGGCCAGCGAGGCGATCTCCCTGCCGTTGCTGCTCATCAGGATGATCGGGATGTGCGCCGTTTCCGGCTGCGCGGCCAGCCGGCGGCATAGTTCGTCGCCCCACATATCGGGCAGCGTATAATCGCAAAGAATCAGGTCGGGCAGCGACGTCCGCGCCAGTTCCAGGCCGCTCGCACCGTCGGAGGCGAGAAGAAGCCGGTTGACGCAGTCCTCATGCGCCAGCGACTTCTCAATAAATTTCCGCAACGTCAGGCTGTCGTCGATGGCCAGGACGTTCTTGGGGAGGACTTTTTTCATGGCTCATGGCTCCGCAGCATTAAGCCGCCCTCATCGCATGACATTCGTCGGACAGACGTACCGCTTCCATCAGCACCATCTCCCATCTTCCCTCGATGTTGACCTCCACGCCGCCCCGGAAATCCTCCTCGTAAAACACGCCGCCTTTCCATGACAGAATCTCGTTGAACGCGGCGATGCCCGTATGCCGGTCGGTCTCCGCATGCAGGATCGCACCGCCGCTGATCGCAATCACCCCATGCATTCCGTTTTCGCCCGTGATATGGAGTTTGCAGCTGTCGTGGCCGAGGCATTTCACCTGGATCAGGTCGACCAGCCGCAGTTGCCGCAGCGAGCCCTGGAACGTCGGTTTGGCTTCCTCCGTCTCCGGAAGCATCGCCCGCAATTCGCGATCCAGCGCCAGGATGTCGAACGGCTTTTGCAGGAACCGGACCGAGCCGAGTTGCTGCAATTGTTCCTCCACATCCTCATAGGCTCGGCCCGTCATCAGCACCACCTTCGCATCGGGCAGCACCGTCTGCAGATCAACGATGAATTCGAGACCGTCGCCATCGGGAAGCGTCAGGTCGATCAGGAACGCCGAAAATTCGTACTGATAGATGAACACATGCGCCTCCGCGACCGAACGCGCGATCATCGGACTCACCTGCGGCAGCGAATGATCCAGGTAAGCTCGGATCGTTTCGCTCAGGCGCAGGTCGTCCTCGACGATAAGGATCGGGAAGGTTTTGTTCATGTTTGTTCGTCGCGCAGACTTATTTCCATCTCCTGTAACCGCAAAATCGCCTGGATCGCCAGCACTATTTGCTCCTTCTTTACGGCATTGTGTTCAGGATCACGAGCTTCTTGTAAAAGCGCCTGGATCGCGCCAATCACCTGGATGTTGGTCTTGATGATCTGTGGCTGCAGTGCCGTCGCATGGTCCGGCGGCATCTGCTCGAGCAAATCCTTGATTCCGCCCGCAAGCGCGCCAATCCGCACATGACCGATGCTGTTGGCCGCGCCTTTCAGGGTGTGAAACTGCCGCACCAGGTCGTTGATCGGCGGCGGCGGCTTGTCCCATCCATGCAACAGCGTCTCGATCGATTTCAGTTCTGTCTTCGCCTCCTCCTCAAAAAACGGGAACAGTTCCTTGTCGATTTCATCCAGGGTGGACGCTCCCGCTTCCAGCCGGTCGAGAGAAAGCGGAATGATCTTATCGAGCGTGACTCCGTACGGGTTCATGCGGTTGATCCTGAATCCACCCGTGATTCACCGAGCCGGCGGCGCTCCCATGCGTCCGCTCCCGGGAGCCTCGTCGGATTCATGTCCCGAGGGTGAAGCACTGGTTATGCCAATACGTTGGAACTAGGCCTTTTAAGTAACAAAAAGCTTCTATTTCGACTGTTCAGAGACGACCGCTTGTATTTATGTAACGAAACTCTTGAGCATCCGATCCAGCGATTGATACGCCGCTTCGCTCGGGCCCCGGTCGGCAATACCCCGCAAGACGACGCTGTCGCTGATCCTCCCTGCAATCGTGTCGATAACCAATGCCGATGGGAAAAGCGCCAGACCCGAAACCTTGGCCAGGACCGCTGCCAGGAACCCCATCTGGTCCGGGCCCTCCAGCTTGACCTCGATCAACTGGTCGGGCCGGCGTGAAAGCTCAAACCGGCTCAGCTTCGGCGTGGCGGTGCGCTCATTGGGCAGGCTTTTCTCTGCCAATGCATTGTAATCCAGACTCTTGGGATCAGCCGAGCTCCCCGCGAAATTGAGCAGAAATTTCGATTTCCACTCGCCTCCCTTGTATTGGGTGGCCTCTCCCGAAATGATCGAAACATGAAGTTGCGAGAGGGCCGCGAAAAGCTGTGCCACCCAGTGCGGCCGGTGAAGCCGCCCGGAAAGAGTCAGTTCGTAGTAGCCCTCGGCGGTGCTGGAAATAGTGGATTCAAGCGCCATCGTCGGAAGAGAAAAAGTTTATGGTGGAACTGCGAGAGCTGGCTTCATGCCAAACCTTGGGCCTTCCGTCAATAGATACAACAACCGCCAGGCTCATGTATGATTGCGATGGCCTGGCCAGAAAGGCCAAATCTGACCACTTCGCACCACATTGACCATTTCGTCCCCGCGGCCGATATTGCGCCATGGCCCTCGCCACCATCAATCCCGCCACCGGCAAAACGGTCCGGACCTTCGAGCCCCTGAGCTCCGCCCGGCTGGAAGCGAAACTCGCCCTGG
This sequence comes from Methylacidiphilales bacterium, assembly GCA_021272165.1. GTDB lineage: Bacteria > Verrucomicrobiota > Verrucomicrobiia > Methylacidiphilales > UBA1321 > JABDGH01. Next base: position 8,784 of record JAJSLK010000014.1, on the reverse strand, counting down.
CCGAAGCGACCTTCCACCGGCATCGCTTCGACGGTTTTTCCCTTCGCAAAAAAGGGATGCTGGCCGCCGCGGAAATTTTCGAAAACGAACAGGACCGCCTCGGCTCCTTGATGACCCTCGAAATGGGCAAGCCGATCCGGCAGGCCCGCGCCGAGGCCGCCAAGTGTGCCACCGCCTGCCGCTTTTATGCGGAGCACGCCGAATCCTTCCTTGCCGATGAACCGGCGAAGATCGCAGATGGCCGCGGCTTTATCCGTTACGATCCACTCGGCATCGTGCTCGCCATCATGCCCTGGAATTTTCCCTTCTGGCAGGCCGTCCGTTTCGCCGCGCCCGCGCTCATGGCCGGAAACATCGGGCTCCTCAAACACGCGGCCAATGTTCCCCAATGCGGCCTGGCGCTCGAGGACGTTTTCCTCCGCGCCGGTTTTCCCGAAGGCTCGTTTCAATATCTGGCCATCGAGAGCAAAACGGTGCAACGGGTCATCGAGGACCGGCGCATTGCCGCCGTGACGCTTACGGGCAGTGTTGCGGCGGGCGCGGCGGTCGCCTCCATTGCGGGCCGGGAAATCAAACGCACCGTCCTCGAACTCGGCGGCAGCGACCCCTTCATTGTCATGCCCAGCGCGCCGCTGACCAAAACGGTGGAAACGGCGGTCAAGGCCCGCACCCAAAACAACGGTCAATCGTGCATCGCGGCCAAACGCTTTCTCGTCCACGCCTCCGTCTACGACGAATTCGAAAAGCTTTTCATCGCCGCCTTCCAGAAATTGCGCGTCGGCGATCCCATGCTGCCCGAAACCGACATGGGTCCCCTCGCCCAGGCCCAATCGGTTGAGACCCTCGAAAAGCAAATCGATTTCGCCTGCCGATCCGGGGCCCGCGTGCTCACCGGCGGCCATCGCATTCCCGGCCCGGGTTTCTATTTCGAGCCCACGATCCTCGCCGACGCTCCCATTGACGGCCCGTTCGTGGAAGAGGAACTTTTCGGCCCTGTCGCCCTTCTTTTTCGCGTCCGCGATCTCGACGAAGCGATCAAGATCGCCAATGGCACGCCCTACGGCCTCGGCGCCTGCATCTGGACTCAGGATTCCGCCGAGCAGGAATGCGCCATCCGATATCTCCAGTCCGGCCAGGTTTTCGTCAACAGCATGGTCGCGTCGCAACCTGCACTGCCTTTCGGCGGCATCAAGCATTCCGGCTACGGTCGCGAACTCGGCGCCGTCGGCATCCGCGAATTCATGAACGCCAAAAGCGTCCTCATCGCCGGAAAATAAGACGTAACTTCAATTCCACTGCTTCCCGTAAAAGACTCGGTAGGGAAGTCCGGTTTCCTCGTGGATCTGCTGGCCAATCCGGTTCAGCTCCTCATCCGAAAGTGCCGTGGCCCACGGCATGACCGGCGGCCGCGCGATGGTGTAAAGCTGCAGGCCCAGGATTTTTCCGCCGCTCTCCTTCATCTCATTCAGCCGGTCGCAATAGGCGAAAACCTCGGCCTCATCCGGCGGCTCGCCCGAAATGCGCAGAAACATCGACTGGAGGTAAAGCGGGCACCAACTCGCCGTCTTGAAAATATTCCGTAAAATCCAGACGAACGGCACATGGCTCCGGTTGATCTTGTGATAATAATCGGGCGTTCCCGCATCCAGCTTCGCCCAGATCTCGTGCGCCCCCTTCTGCATTCGCCGCAGGCCCCGCACCACTCCGGGCCGGTCCAGGCAGGCCGCATCCGTAATCAACACCAGCTTCAGCTCCGGCAGCTCCATTTCCTCGCGCACCCGCCACGCCGCCTCCACCGCCTGTTCAAAAAAACGGCACGTCGTCGGCTCGCCCTCACCGCTAAAGGCGATGTCCCGCAGCGTCCGCCACGTCAGCGGCATCGCGGAAAACGGCTCCCGCTCGAACAAGGTGCCGTCCGAATGAATCCGCAACATCGCGCGCAATTCCTCCAGCAGCATGTCCACCTCAACGCTCCTTCGCCGCGGCGGACTTTCCCGATCGACCTCGCAATAGACGCAGTTGAAGTTGCACGTTTTATCAGGATTCAAATTGACCCCGATGGAAACGCCCTGTGACCGCCGCGAAATCACTGGATAGACGTAACTAAAGTCGTCGTAGACCCGGCGGTGATCCAGGTGTGCCGCCAGCAAATTGCCTTCCGACATGGTACTTGCACTATCGCTCAACCTCCCCCCTCCCGCAAACTACCGCCAAGAAGTGCTCAATAGTCGGCAAAATAAAGCAAGCGAGGGCCTTTTTTGGGCTTAAGTTGCATGTGGGTCATTAGCACAAAAAATTGAGTTCAATCGAAAGGATGGTTGATATGAAAAACGATCCTTACATTGTGGCGGCCTTCATCAAGGCCAAGGAACAGGAAAAATGGGCGGCGGACGGCACCAATCCCATTGTCACCATCTCGCGCCAACGCGGCGCCCTGGGCGAGGCCATCGCTTTCCGCACCGCGGAAATTCTTACTGACATGAGCCATGGCAAATACCCATGGGTTGTCGTCGACAAGAACATCGCGGAACGAGTCATTGAAGACCACCATCTTCCTCAGCGTATCCGAAGCTTTTTCTCCGAGGAACAGAAACTCTCTATCGAACAGCACGTTGAAGGAATCCTCGGCGTTTCCACGTCAGGCAGCACCATGATCGAAAAGATGACCCGAACCATGGTCCACCTGGCCCGCATCGGCCATGTGATTCTCGTCGGGCGTGCCTCTCATTTGATCACCCTCAACTTCCCCCGGGCCGCGCACATCCGCATCTTCGGATCGTTCAAGCGCCGCGTGGAGCGGGTCGCCGAAGGCAAGCAATGCTCATTGCACGAGGCCGCCGCCGAAGTCCGTGCCGCGGATGAGCGCCGCCGGCAGTTCGTCGCAACCTATTTCCACTCCGACATTGACGACCCTTCCCACTACGACCTTCTCTTCAACACGGACCGCGTCTCGCTGGAGGAATCGGCCCGGCTCATCGCCCATCTCGTCTCCGCGCCCGACTTCCGCGAGCGGGAGGCCCGCAAGCTCTCCGACCTGCGCCACCTTGTCCTCGGCGGTTAAAATGCGGCTCCGTCGTCAGGGATTCAGATAAGTCGTATTATTATCACCGTAGACCGTGGTCATATTGTTCGGATCGAATCCCTTGGCGTTCTGCACATGACCGTCAGCGTAAAGGAGATTTACCGAGCCGAGGTGAATCGGAATATTCGTCGGGGTGGTGATCGTTCCGCCGCCAAAGGCCGGATCCTGACTGTAGTCATCCTTGTCCGCGTCGTTCGGATCTTCCAACCCTTTGGTAAATGCAATATCCCCGGCGATGATATGCTTGCTCGGTGCCTGCATTTTCGGAAGAGACACCGCGGCAAATCCGCCCGATTGGGACATGGCCGCATGCGCGCCGTTGAAATAACTGTAATTCGCATCAGCCCCGATCGTCTTGCTTGCGTCGGGACATTGGAACACCGAGCGGTCCGTTCCGATGTATCCCTCCAACTGCTGCGTCCAACCCATCGTACCGGCCCCGCTGGTGTTGTAATAAATCACTCCTCCCGACTGCGGCAGCTCCCCGTTATTGTCCCCGGCAAAGCTCAGCATGGCCGTACCAATCGAGCGAAGATTGGAGGCGCATTTGGCTATTTTCGCATGGGCGATGGCGGAATTATAAGCCGGAAAAGCCAGCGCGGCCAAAATCGAGATAATACCTATCACCACCAGCAGCTCAACCAGGGTAAACCCGCGGTTCCGTTTCCCATAATCATAACGTTGCATTTTCCTTGGTTCCTTCTGCATAGCTTAATGGGGCATCATTCCTGATGCTAATTTCTACGTAGACTTCCACTTCATCATTAAACCCCCTGGGGGTAAAATGGTTCCGACGGGGGACTTTTCCCGCTATTGACGGGACGCTTTTCGGACGCAAGGCTTAAGAGCATCTAACCATGAAACTCATCCTCTCAACCGTCCTGGTTCTTCTCGTTTCCTCCACCCTTTTTATCCGTGCCGCCGACATGGATGAACGCATCCACGACGCGACCCGGATTCTCGAAAAACGGCAAGGTTCAGTCGACCCCATTCCCGCTGAAATTCTTCAGCACGCCAAGGGCATTGCCATCTGCACCATTACCAAGGGCGGCATCGGCATCGGAGGTCAGGGTGGCGAAGGCATCGTCATGGTCCGCCACATCGACCCGAGCGGCAACCAGGTCTGGCGCGCTCCCTCCGCTTTTAACATCAGCGGAGCCAGTCTGGGGGCGCAACTCGGCTTCTCCACCATCCGCTACATCATCATTCTCAACACCGAACCGGCCATTGGCCAGTTCGTCGGCACCGGAAAAATCAAGTGGGACGCCACAGCCACCGGAACCGCCGGTGGCGATACCGGAGTGGAAAGCGAATCAACCCGCAACCTGGAACAACGCGCCGTGCTCGTTTACCGCGATTCTGGCGGCCTTTTCGGCGGTGCCACCTTTGGCGGCAGCTCCATCGAGGTGAAGGATGAAATCAACCAGCAGGCTTACGGCGAACACATCCATGTTCGCGACATCCTCGAAGGCAGCGTCCAGATTCCCCGCTCCACTGAACGTCTCTACGAGCTTCTCGACGGCAAGCGGTAAGCCAACTTCGCCGAGGGTGGCGTTATTTCAGCGCCGCCCAGACGCGATGCACATCATCGTGGTCGTCAAGTTGTTGTAAAAACTCGCCGACCTCGGCCCGCTGGTCTGCAGTCAGTGAAGGAACGCTCTTGGGCACATAGCCCATCTCGCTCGTCACCACCGTCCAGCCGTTCTTGGAAAGCCATTGCGACACGGTATGTACCGCCGTCCGGTCCGTAATGAACCGCGCGCCCGTGGCACCCTCCGGAATGTCGTCATTCTGACCCGGAGGCAACGGCTCGACTTCATTCGCCCCCGCCTCGATCGCCGCCGCTTCGATATCCGCAGAGGCATCGGGATGATGCGCTTCGACCAGGCCCACGTGATCGAAAAGAAACTTGTTGCTCCCCGCCGCTCCCAACTGCCCCTTCTTGAATAGCACCCGGATTTCCGGCGCGGTCCGGTTGTGATTGTCCGTCAGCACCTCCACGATCACCGGCACCTTGTGCGGCGCGTAACCCTCAAAGGCCATGTGCTCAAGCGTCATCTTCTCGCCGCCGATACCCGCGCCCTTCTTGATCGCGCGCTCGATATTGTCACGGGGCACGCTCTCCTTGCGCGCCTTTTCGACCGCCGCCGCCAGCCGCGCGTTACCGCTCGGATCGGCTCCGCCATGCTTGGCGGCCACCATGATTTCCTTAAGATATTTTCCGGTGGCCTGCGATTTGCGCAGCGAATTGACTTCGCGCTTGGCGAGTAACCATTGACGTCCCATGACCCATCCTACCCCTTCCCCCCGAACCGCGACAAGACCGCGTTGCTATTGCGGTAGCCATCAACCCGCCGGCCATGGCTTTCTTGCCTTCCCCATCCGTCATCCCGAGCGAAGTTGAGGGATCAGTTCAGCCTGCCTTCCCTCGTTCCCAAACTCCATTTGGGAACGCCATCGTCATGGCAACTCCGTTGCCCCCCCATTCCCCTTCATCATACCAAGCTTGCCAGCCACGCTGGACGTGGCAAAGTGGCCTCTCGTCCCTTCCTTCCCGAAAGGGACGCAGTTTAGTCGTTACACGGGCTGTGGCTCAGCTTGGTAGAGCGCTCCGTTCGGGTCGGAGAGGTCCAGGGTTCAAATCCCTGCAGCCCGATTTACCTCTCACGACAAATATAGGCAGTCGCAAGGCCCCCCGCACGAGAGACCGAATTATGTCGGTATGAATGATCCCGCGACGGCTGAACAATTTCTTTAATTCGCAGTTTAACTTGTTACGCTTAACAAGCAGAAAAAGCGGCTATAGGGGCCTCTATGGATGATAAAAACAACCCTCGCCTCCGAATGGGGGGCTTAATCGAACAGGAATTTTGCGCATACTGGAATGCCGAGATGAAAGCTGCCGGGGTAACGGCTCCCGTTGCGATTTTCCAGCCGACAGCTAAAGCGCGTGGCGGCCTTGCTTTGGTTTTACCATCCGAAGCGATTATTATCCTTTCTAAGCTTGGTGAAGCCGCCGCAGAAGCCATAGGAGCTGGTATCGGTAAGCTGCTTTGGGATCGGCTGAAAAAGTTCTTCCAGAAGACACCTCCCGACAAAATTCCAAAAACGATTGTGATAATCATTAACGAAACCAAGGTGGTGCTCGATCCACGCGAGTTACCGGATACTCCGCCCGCCGATTTCCTCGACCTATTCCATCGGTAATGACAAAGAATTTTCAACCGAAAATTCTGCAACCCAATGGCTGGGCATTCTTGGACTGGATCACGGGCGTCGTGCGGATTAATCGCTCGTCTTCAGACTATTTCTCACTCCGAGAAAAAACTCTGAAATCGGATAACATAACTCTCAAACAAGACGAGGCGCTCTTGCTGGAGACTGTCACGCATGAGTCCTTTCATTATCTTCAGATATGTACTTCGGCTTATCTTTATAATTTGGTTCGAAGACTTCACGATGCGTTATCCAAACACCTCATCCAACATCCCATACTAACATATGAAAATCTGGCGAGTTGGCAGATGACATCGTTGCGTGAAGAATTCCAGTTCCACACAAGCATCCTTAATATCGCTGGCCCTGAAGGATTGACGCCACTGCACATACTAGAAGCCGCAGCCTTTTATATGCAAAAGCGGTACCACCTGCGAAATCTCACCCCAGCGCAGTATCAAGATGAGCGAGCAGGAGAGTGCGTCGAATACACGCTGGCCTATGATGTCGCCGTTAGCATCTTGGGAGAAAACACGGCCTTCACGGTTTTCCCCCTCTTTGCCGCAATGTCGTTCTGGACTTCAAAACCTGTGGAAACTTTCGTCGGTTTATGTCAGCGATTTGCAGCCGTTGACGTAATAAATAGAGGGAGGGTCGATTTTCACCAACTCTTAACCGAGGTCTCTCCTCATGTCCTCGGCCGCCCGGCTCTTCACCCGCCAACGCTGGATATAAGACTGTTCGATCAAACGATTCGCAGCCTCGATGCACTTTACGCAGCCCACCGCTTGGACCTCTACGTTGTGATGGCTCAACCACATAGACACCTGGATGGACCTCTTGTCGATGTAGTCAGCCCTGCAATCATTTTTAACGATAAGCCCGGAAACATCTTGGTCACGACTCCAGATCACTTCTGGCCAAACCACCCTCGCGATGAGAAGCATCTGTCCGGCGCGAGAGCAAAACTGATGACGCAGGTGATCCGGCTGTTTGAACTGAGTATGCAAATTCAGGTTGCGTAATAACGAGCTTCTTTCGCCAACCCTGAAATCACCGCATAAATCGTCACAGCGCAAGATCGCCCAAGGGAGCGATGAAAGCGATAGCCTAAAAAGAGCGTCCGCCATCTGCTCTCTGGTAGGCGTGGTAACATGACTCCGTTTCTCACGCATCACTCGCTATAATGTTGCCTAGGTACGAGACTTTAACCTGACGTAAGGAATTATTTTGCTTCACTATCTCCTAAAGATGAAATAGTTGTAATCGGTATGAAAACCTTCCTCCTCACCCTTGGTCTTACTCTGGCTCTGGCTTGCTCGGTCCAAGCCCAAGACATCAATCTCTCAGGCTATACTATGACCTTTGATGAGGAATTCAATAGCCTTAGTGCGACCACTACCTCCCCGAAGGGATCCGCCACCTGGTACGCCCAACCGCTCAATAGCGCAGGTTATTATTCAGCGTCGACTTGGGACATCAGCGCTATGAGCGTCAGCGGCGGCGTCCTGAACGATCTGGCTTATCTCGATGCCTCCAACAATTGGCATTCGGGCGAACTCCTTTCCGTCGACCCCACCGGGGCTGGTTTTACTCAAACTTACGGTTATTTTGAAATCCGTTGCCAAATGCCCAATTCGGGTAGTGGCGCGTGGCCCGCCTTCTGGCTCGACACTACCAGCGGCATCTCCTACAACGCGAATGAGGAAATCGATATCTTCGAATGGTATGGCGTCTGCAATACCCCGGGCAACGACCAGGCGCTGATACAGGAAGCTTCGCACAACTGGAATGCCGACGGCAGCCAGAACCAGACGGCCCCCTATCTCTATTCACCTGGAACCCCAATGCCGGGCGGCGCCTATCCCTGGCTGGGGTATCACATCTACGGTTGTCAGGTCGATCCGGTGCATGTGACTTGGTACATTGACGGCGTCCAGACCAACCAAATTTCAACGCCGACCAGCTATCTCAATACACCCTTTCTCGTTGAGCTCGATTATGCCCTCGGCGGTGGATGGTCCCTGAGCGGCATGGTCAACGATTCCGATTTCCAGGTCGATTGGGTTCGCGTCTATTCACTTCCCTCCGGGACTCCGACGCCCACGCCAACTCCGACGCCGACGTCTACTCCCACCCCAACGCCAACTCCCACGCCAACTCCGACACCGACACCAACCGCTACCCCAACTCATACCCCAACGCCGACGCCTACTCCGACCCCAACGCCCACCCCCACCGGCAGCGGCAGCGTAACGTTTGCCAACAACAGCTTCGAAACGCCCTCGGTGGGTGGCAGTTTCACCTACAGTTCCAGCGGGGCGAGCTGGACCTTCGTCAATAATGCCGGCATCACGGGAATCGGCGGGGCCTATGGCGCGCCCACTCCGCCGGATGGAGTCCAGACCGGCTTGATTCAGGGCGCTTCCGGCACCCTGGGATCAATGGCCCAGGCTGTCACCTTCCCTGCGGGCACCTACACCATC
>JAJSLK010000088.1 GCA_021272165.1 Methylacidiphilales bacterium | reverse complement strand
GGATTTCTTCCAGATGCTTTTCCAGCATCCGCCACATCTCGTCGTTGATTAGTCTTCGGGGTTGCTCCTCTCGTTGTCGCATCCCCACTTTATCTGCTCAACCCTCATCCAGATCAAGCTAAATCGCTAACACTTCCTAGGGCGGTAAAGCCGGCCCATAAGGGCGCCGCGCAGCTGGTGCCTCCGACGCTGTAGTCAACACCATCTGCCCGCACATAAACATTCTCCGCGGTGAGGGCCACATCGGGGACATTACGCATCGTAGTGGAGCCCAGATTGGCGGTCATGCTGATTCCCTGCTGCCAACTTGGAATGCTGTATTGGGTGCTGACTCCTCCGCCGGTTCCGATGCCGTTATTCCGGTTCCAGGCGGTTTCCGAGGCATAGGATCCGCCGGAAGAAGTCGTGTTTAGAATGGTTCCACCGACCTCGGTGGCATAAGGCGTATCGCCGGGGAAAGGAATCAGGCCGGTGAAGGCATCGTAGTCGCCTGAGGCGGTAAAGAAGGACTGTCCCTGGGCGGCCATTTGCTGGAAAATTTCATCGGCGGTGGGATCGGCGGCGCCTCCGGGAATGTACCAGGAACAACTGACCTGCTTGGCCAGGTTATCATTGGCAATGCGGTTGAGGATGTCGTGCCAGTTGCCGCCGGGCCCTGCCTCATAGACCATGATGTCGGATACTCCCGGCGCCATGGAGAGGACCATTTCGATGTCGAGGGAAACCTCGACTTCGCCACCGCTGCCTGTGGGTGTACCGCTGAATCCGTCGAGCAGCACATTGGTGATGGGGACGTTCGAACGCCCGGTCAGGTTTTCGTAATAGGTGATATCGCTGGTAGTATAGCCATCGAATTGGAGAAGCCCGACCGTCTGCCCACTGCCCGTCAGTGAAACCCCGGGAACATAGGCATTGCGGAAATCATTCCCCATGTAGCCTCCATTGGAAGCCGATCCGCTATTGGGCGAGGCGAGGGCTGTGTTGAATTTGTAGCGGGGATGCGGCAGGGAATAATTGCTGAGTCCGCTGATGCCCAGGATCGGGATGCTGAGATCAATGGAGGGTTCCATATCAGGAGCATAGAATTTGCGGTTTTCGGAAGGGTGCTGATAGCTCCACATCTTGACATGAAATGTGTTTTCGACCGTTGAGACCGATCCTTCGACATCAAGGATTACGCGATTGGGATGTGTCCCAGTCACTCGCAGTCCGTGTGATTTTGCGAAGTCGATCAGTCCCTGATAATCCTGCTCCGTCGGGCCGAACCGTTCCGTAAATTGTGCCGGGGTCAGATATTGCCGGTATTGAGGACTGGCGGGATCGGAAATCTGTCGCAACAAGTCCGTCAACGGCTGCTGGTTTCGAAGTGGCAGACTGATGGCCAGTTGCAGGTTTTGCAAGGCGGAGAGGTGTCCCTGGGGCGTCAGACGGGCCACTGCAGCGGGCACATGTGCGCGAAGCATCTGTCTTGTCGTCGGGGCAGCATGACTTGGGACAACAAGTAGGGAGTTTGTTGCTACCAGCAAAAAAAGCAGGTAGAACCATGCTCGTTTTGAGTAGGTCTTTTTGCAGATGTCAGCATTGCCTACCGTGAGCACAGGCACGGTATTATCCCACCTATTTAGGGCTCTAAAAGCGAATCATTTTATAAAAATTAATAAGAATTTAACAAACGCTTTTAAGAGAAAGAATTTCTAATAAAGAGAACGTCCAAAAATGAGGTGACGATTCGTCGTCGAACGGCCAAATATCGAGGGGATTTGCGACAGATGCTTGTTCCTGCCGCGCCTATGGTTATGATGTTGTTCCGCCGCCGCTATGACTCTACTTAATCATCCTGTTTTTGAGATTCATCCCGGCATCAGGCTGAAGGGACAGTTGAGCATGGCCAAGGACGTGCTGATTACCGGAAAATTCGAGGGGGACCTGAAAACCCTGGGGCGGCTGACCGTCGCGGCGGGTGGGGTCATGACCGGATCGATTGAGGCCGGGGCCCTGGTGCTCGAAGCGGGGCATCAGGTTGAAGCCAGGATTCATGTTGGAGCGCTGTCGCGACCAAAGGTGGAAGCACCGGTTCGAACAAGAAAACCGGCGGGCAAAAAATGGCCGGCCAGTCTCCAGAAGCTGAAGGAGCTGGCCCTGGGACGGAAGTAGAAGACCGACATGAAAAAGCCCGTCCAGGTGGAAGTCACCTGTCCCCACTGCCAGGCAACGCAGAACGAGCCCGAGGGCGCGATTTCGACGAATTGCCGCGCCTGCGGGAAGTATTTCAAGCTGGGCACGGCGCGCGGGACGCGCGCGCCCCGCGCGCCGAAGGCCAATCGCGAAGTCTTTTGCGTCAAATGCGGCGCGCCGAATCTCGTGGCCAGCGCCGCGCTTTCAACCCAATGCATCAAATGTTCCCATTACCTGGAGCTCGGCGACAAGGTGGTGAAGGGCGTCCATACCGGGAAACTGTACGCTTACGATGACGTGCTTTTCGCCGAAGGCTGTTTTTTCAAGGGAATGGAGGCGACGGGACGGAGGCTGGAAGTGCGGGGCAAAGTCTTCAGCCGGTTGCGGGCCACGGCGGAGATTGTCGCCGTCGCCGGCGCGCAGATTTCCGGGGAGCTTCACGCGCTGGTGGTGCAGATCGAGCGTGGGGCGAAGGTCACCGTGCAGACGCTCGAATGCGCTCGGCTGCTGGTCAGCGGCGAGGTCGAAATCAGCGGCACCCTCACGGCTTCCGAAATTATCTTGAGTGACGGCGCGACTTTTTCCGGGCGGCTGCAGATTCCAGAAGCCAAGCTAAAAGTGGAGGCGGGAGTCAGCGCCCAGTTCGATTCCATCACGTGCAGTGAGATCGCGGTGGAGGGCCAGGTGAAACTGGCTGATTCGCTATCGGCCGAGAGGATCACCGTTTCCGAGGGAGGAATCCTCACGTCGCCGATCATTCGTGCGGCCAGCATCGCCGTTGGGGCGGGTGGGTCCCTTCAGGGCCGGATCGAGAAGTATGTTTCCCGTTCCGTACGGGAGAAGGAAGCGTATCCCGAGCCGGCGGTGCGGGATGCGGCTACTTGATTTCCCAGCCGAGGGGCATGCGGGCATAGACGCCAATCGGATCGTTGAATTCCTGCAGCGATTTCAGATCGCTTTTGATTTTCAGGAACTGCTGGGTCAGCGGATCGAGTTTGATATGGCTGACAGGCTCCTCCTGATTATTGAAGAGGAGGGCCAGGGCGTCGGCAAAGGTCGCTTTCTCTGGGTATTCCTTGACGCGATAGCGCTCGCCGAGTTTGGTCTGTTCGGCGGCATAGCTGACGGCCTTTTCCAAACCGCCGATTTCATCGACCAGTTTTAGGTGAAGCGCATCGTCGCCCGTCCAGACGCGACCTTGGGCGATCAGCTCCAACGCATCTTTCGGAATGCCGCGGCTGTCGGAAACCTTGGTCAGGAATTTATCGTAAAGATCGTCCACGCGTCCCTGGGCCAAGGCCAGTTCCTGGTCGGTCTTGGGCCGTGAAATGGTCTCAAAATCGGCGAAGTTGCTGGTTTTGGCCGTGTCCCAGGTAATACCGAAGCCATTGCCGATTTTCTGGATGTCGGTGAACATGCCGAAAACGCCGATGGAACCGGTCAGGGTATTCGGCTCGGCGAAGATCCGGTTGCCGTAGGTGGAGATCCAGTATCCGCCCGAGGCGGCGTAATTGCCCATCGAGATAATGACCGGCTTCTTGGCTTTGAGCGCGATGATTTCGCGCTGGATCACTTCGGAGGCATAAGCGCTACCGCCCGGGCTGTTGACGCGAAGCACGACCGCCTTTACTTCGCTATCTTTCCGGAGCTGGCGCAGTTCCGCCGCGAAACGGTCGCCGCCGATGTTGGTGAGATCACCGTCGCCATCGACGATTTCACCTTCGAGATAAAGAATGGCCACGACGTTATCGCTGCCACGGTCGCCAATCAGCCGCGGCGTGCGGCTGGAATTGATGTAATCGCCGATGGCGACCTGCTTGAAGGGAAGGGGAATGCGGGCGTAATCGCTGGACGGCGCAATTTTGCCGAGATCGTTCAGGACATCGCCGAAGTAGGCTTCCTTGTCGATCAGGTGCGCGTCGCGGGCCGAGTCGGGCAGAATATAGCCCTCGGTGTTGACGAGTTGCTGGAAGGTATTCGGATCGACATGGCGGCTTTCAGAGACGGCGCTGACAAAATCGCCCCAGAGATTATCGATCAGCTTCTGGGTCTCCTCGCGGTCGGCGTCGCTCATCTTGTTCAGGATGAACGGCTCAACCGCCGACTTGTATTTGCCCACGCGGGTGACCTGCACGCCGATGCCATATTTTTGCAACGCGCCGGCGTAATAGGTCTTCACCACGGCCAGGCCGGGTGTTTCCATCTCGCCGTACGGATTCATGTAGATGTAGGACGCGGCAGAGGCGACGTAATAGTCGCGCGTGGTCGGCGACTCGAGGTAGGCATAGACTTTCTTGGGGGTCTTGCCGTCGCCCTTTTCAAAATCGAGGATGGCCTCTCGCAGTTCCTTCAGGCAAGCGTAGCCGGTGCCAAAATCGGCCGGTTCAAACGAGCCCTGGATGAAAAGAGCCGTGATCCGGTCATCCTTGGCGGCTTTTTTCAGGGCCTTGACCAGGCTGCGCAGGGTCACGCTGCGGGTGTTGTCCTGATTGAAGGCGCTGCTGAACGGATTGTTGTCGGTCGCATGTTCGGGTGAGTCGGTCACGTTCATGGAAAGATCCATGACGAGAATGGAATTCCTTTCAATGCTCACCAAATGCTTGGGCCGATTGGAATTGGAGAAGGAGGCCAGGATCAGAATGAAAAGGAGAAGCACGGGACCGCCAAAAACAAAAAGGAGGGCGGCCAGATTAGCAAAAAATGTGATGAAAAACTGTTTCATGAAGAGGAATAGACAGGATCGTTTCTTCAGCTTAGGTCGGGGGCGGGAAAAGACAATGGATTTGCATGGCCGCGACAAGGAAATAAGAAGCACCCCGGCCAGGAATCCTTTCAGACGAAAACAGTTGCCAAAACGAGTCTCTTACATATTTTTTAGCCATATGAGGAAAATGAATGTAATCTGCCCAGTTGCCGTCTGCCTGGCGGCATTGTCGATTCTGGCCCTGTCGCCGGTCAAGGCCGGTAGTGACATGAAGGAAATCACCCCCAACGTCGCGTCCTGTTCGACCAACGACTGGACGATTGAACTCGGCTCCGGCGTGGGTTGGTCCAACGTCCGCAGTGGCGAGCCGAACCGACCTTACACCATTGTGCCGATCAATCTTACGGCCAGCCTGGCGGTCGATGATGTCAGCCTCGATAATTTCCTGGGCGGCTGGCTCCGGGGCAACACGGAATTCTTTTTCCGCGGCAATTACGATCCGATTGTGCATGGTCCTGAAAATTATCTCGCGGGCCTCATGGTCGGTCCCCGTTACAACTTTGTGCAGCCGGGCTGGAAGCTGATTCCCTTTGTGGAAGGCGGAGTCGGGTTCCTGTTCGCGGATGCCAATCCCGCCGCGGGCGGCCTCGGCCAGGACTTCAATTTCACCTTTGAGGCTTCTGCGGGTGCGAAGTACCAGTTCACGGACTGCTTCTTCGGCCGCCTGGAAGTTCAGTACCAGCACGTTTCGAATGCGGGGCTTTCCGAGCCGGCGGCGGCCAATCACCCGATTGACGAGCTGGGACCGAGGCTTTCCTTCGGTTATGCATTCTGAGGGAGTTCGGGGAAGCCTGATCTTTCCGCTTTCCTCGATATCCGGGCTTGGCATGATCGTAAGGCATGAGTCATCTTCCTTTGGCAGGTAAAACCGGAGTCGTTTTCGGTGTTGCGAACAAGCGGAGTATCGCCTGGGCCATCGCGCAGGCCTGGTATCAGGCGGGGGCCACACTGATTTTCAATTACCAGGGCGAGCGGCTGAAGGAGAACGTTGAGGAACTCGCCGCCTCTTTCGGAGCCGATACGCCGGTTTTTCCCTGCGATGTTTCGTCCGACGAGGAGATCGAACGGTTTTTTGGAGAGGTGAAGCAGAAAACGGATCAGGTTGATCTGCTTCTCCACAGCGTCGCCTATGCCCCGCGCGAGGCCCTTTCGGGCGAATTTCTCCAGACGTCGCGGCAGGCCTTTGCCATCGCGCACGATATCAGCGCCTATTCGCTGGTCGGACTTTCCCGCGCGGCGCTGCCCTTCATGCAGAAAAGCGGCGGCAGCATCATCGCGATGAGCTATCTCGGTGCGGCCCGGGTTGTGCCTCATTATAATGTCATGGGCGTGGCCAAGGCTTCGCTCGAGGCTTCCGTCCGCTATCTCGCCTACGATCTCGGTCCGCATAAGATCCGCGTGAATGCCATTAGCGCCGGGCCGGTGAACACGTTGGCCGCGCGCGGGGTCGGCGGTTTTACCGAGATGCTGAAATATTATGAAGTCCACGCGCCGCTGAAGCGCAATGTCGAGCTGGAGGAACTCGGTGCGACGGGTCTTTTCCTCGCCTCGGATGGAGCGGCCTCCATTACCGGTCAGACGCTCTACGTCGATTCAGGCTTTTCCGTCATGGCGATGTGATGACTTCGCGCCGCGACAGCCTTTTGCTCTGGGACATTGACGGCACGCTGGTTTGGACCGACCGGGCGGGCGAGCGATCTCTTCTCCTCGTTCTGACCGAGCTTTATGGCCACGATCTCGGCGACAAATTGCCCGTCCAGTTGCAGGGCCGCACCGATACTTCCATCGCGCGCGATCTCCTTACCCATATCGGCGTGCCCGTGACGCCCGAAGAGGAAAAGCGGTTGCTCGACGCCTATGTCGCGCTCCTTCCCCAAACGCTCCCGGCCGGGAAATCGAAGCTTCATCCCGGCATCAAGGAGGCGCTCGATGCCGTCCATGCCCATCCTGAGATCCATCAGGGCCTGCTTACCGGCAACCAGAAGGAGGGTGCGCGGCTCAAGCTTTCCCATCTCGGCATCTGGCACTATTTCGAGTTCGGCGCCTACGCGAACGACAGCCACATTCGCGACGAGCTCGGGCCGTATGCGCTGGCTCGCGCGAAGGAAAAACTCGGCATCGAATTTTCGCCCGAGCGCGTTTTCATCATCGGCGACACGCCGCACGATGTCGCCTGCGGCAAGGCGATCGGGGCGAAAACCATCGCCGTGGCGACCGGTTCCTACAGCGTGGAAGATTTGAAGATCTGCAATCCCACCTATGTCTTCGCCGATCTCAGCGATACGGATGCGTTGCTGAAAGTCGTTTTGTAATCGCGCGGTCGGTCACGAATAAACCCGTCCCCAGTGGACGTCGAGCCGCTTGGTGACATAGGCGCGGACGGCGCGAAGGACGCACCGGGTCTCGAGTGTCTGGCCGCGCTTCACAATGCTGGCCAGCGTTTCGTTGCTACGGAGCTTGAGGACTTCCTGCGTGATGATCGGGCCCTCGTCGAGGTTCGGCGTGACGAAATGGGCCGTGACGCCGACGACTTTTACGCCCCGCTCGTAGGCCTGCCGGTAGGCGTTGGCCCCGGGAAAGGCGGGCAGCAGCGAGGGATGGATATTGATGATCTTGTTTTTCCAGCGCCAGACGAAATTGGGCGAAAGGATTTTCATGAATCGCGCCAGCACGATGAAATCGGCTTCATACTTATCGAGCAACTGGAGCACCTGCTGCTCAGCCTGTGCGCGGTCGTTGAAGGGGACATAATGAAACGGCAATTTCTTTTGCCGCGCCAGCGGCCCGAGCGTCGGGCGGTTGCTGATGACCACGACGGGCCGGGTGCCGAGGCTTGCCGGTGATTTTGCCAGCAGACCCTCGAGTACATGCGGCTCCTTTGTCACGAGGATGGCGAGCCGTTGCGGTCCCACCGGCGCGAAATGGATTTTCACGTCCATGGCGAGATCGCGCGCCGCCGCGTTGACTCCGCGAATGATCGTGGCGCAGTCGAAGTGCCCATGTGTCCATGAAGCTTGCAGGGTCATGCTGAATTGCCGTCGCGTGACCTGTTCCTCCATCGCCTCGATATTGGCACCGAGTTGAAACAGGAGTTGCGTGATCCGCGCAATGACACCGGCCTTGTCCTGGCCGATCAACGTGATGGTGGCGAGATGCCGGGGCATGAGTAGCGGAGATTTACCATCCGGGGGAGCCGATGTCTCGCTTTATGGATTCTTGATTTGAGCTCAAAAAATTACTTAAGTTTCATTGAGTATATCGAATAAAAGGGCGCTTGTTGAAATAGGTTCCGATCTTCGGAACCCGTTCTTTTGCACCAAATTCTGTTGACAGTCCTATACTGAAGTGTTTAAAAGTGGGCCATTGTGGCAGAAAAAGATGGGTAGTGGTGTGTAATTATGTCATCCGAGACTCGTGCATCCTATACGGATACCTTCCAGCATGCCTTTGATGCGAAGGGCCGGATCACCGTGCCCTCGGAATGGCGTGCCGAGACATTTGAGTCGCGGCTTTTTGTTTTTCCCTCCTCGGAAATATGCCTGAAGGTCTATCCGGAGTCGTGGCTCGGACGGCTCCAGCAGGAGGTTTCGCGGCTCAAGGTGGCCGACCCGATGCGCCAGGGCGTGGAGCTTCTGGCCAGCAAGGCCCAGAGCGCCACGTTCGACCAGCAGGGGCGGATCATGGTGAAGGAAAATCTTCGCCAGGGGGCCGGGCTCAAGAAGGAAGCCATGCTCGTGGGCCGGCTCGATCATTTTCAGATTTGGGACAAGGTCGCGTGGGCAAAGAAGGAAGCGGCCACCATGACCGTGGAGGAGGCGCTCAGCGCAATCGGCTTATGAGTGTCCCGAAGATTTTAGCAAGGGTCCTGCCGGCGGGTGCCGGTGGAGGCCGAAAAATGAAGAGGATGTAGATGATGCCCATTCTCTTCGTCAACCAACCCGGCATCAGCGGCGGTTGATTCGCTGCAAGTAACGGAGGCGAAACGAGGAGTATGGAAATCAAAATCAAGGGTCTTGTGCGCAGACAACTGGTTTATGGATTTGAAGCGGGAAAGGACCCCGAAGGCCAGGTGATAGGGGCCTCGGTGGTCAAGCTGGCTCGTCGCAACGCCTTTGAGATGGTGGGCCTGAAAAGGCCGGTGCCGGCTCCCGCGTGGCGCTGGCGCATGGGTTGATCGTGGGAGCGGGCGAGGGAGCCGGAGGGGAGCATATTCCCGTCCTGCTGGCGGAGGTGCTGGCGGCGGCGAGGGTGTGGGGGGGGCAGAGATGGGTCGATGGGACGTTCGGCCGCGGCGGTCATTCGCGCGCGTTGCTCGAGCGGGGGGCGCTGGTCCTCGGATTGGACCAGGACAGTGCGGCGGCAGAGGCGGCACGGGCGCTGGAGGCCCGGTGGCCGGAGACGTTCAGATGGAAGCAGAGAAATTTTAGAGAATTGAAAACATGCGTCACAGAGCACGGCTGGGACAGGGTCGACGGGGTATTGCTCGACCTGGGGGTCTCTTCGCCTCAGTTCGAATCTCCCGCGCGGGGGTTCAGCTTTCGGGCCGAGGGCCCGCTCGACATGCGCATGGACACGCGCGGGGGGCAGACGGCGGCTGACTTGGTGAACGAACTTTCCGAAGAGGAACTGAGCAAACTTTTTTATGAACACGGCGGAGAACGAGAAGCGAGACGGGTGGTCCGGGCCATTGCGGCCCGCCGCCGTCGCGCACCCTTCCGCACCACGACCGACCTGGCAGCGGTGGTGGCCGAGGCGCTTCCGCGCCGACGAGCTGGGGGAATACATCCGGCAACGAAGGTCTTCCAGGCTCTACGAATTGCCGTCAACCGAGAAGAGGAGGCTCTGCTAGCGGCCCTGCCGCAGGCAGTGGAGATCATGAACCCCGGAGCCGTTCTGGCCGTCATCAGTTTTCACTCGGGCGAGGACCGGGTGGTGAAGCAATTCATGCGCGAGCACAGCGCGGAATGGCTCGACACTCCGGCGCGCCCCAACACCGTGCCCAACCTGCACCGGCATCTTTTGCCTCCGAAACGTTATCTGCCCGGTGAGGAGGAGATCGAACGTAATCCACGCGCCCGCAGCGCCCGGCTGCGCGTCGCCATCCGTAACGAGGAGGACCTGTCATGAGCCGCAATCGCATGAAGGACAGCCAGTCGCTGCACTGGATGGGCGTGGTCAAATGGATCCTGATCGCCGGCCTGCTCGCCGGACTTGGTCTCTGCTATATGCTGTGCAAAAACC
Organism: Methylacidiphilales bacterium; assembly: GCA_021272165.1. Taxonomy (GTDB): domain Bacteria; phylum Verrucomicrobiota; class Verrucomicrobiia; order Methylacidiphilales; family UBA1321; genus JABDGH01. The sequence goes on along the minus strand of JAJSLK010000088.1, from coordinate 30,677 downwards.
AGAATCTCCATCTCGCGGAAGAGACCCTGCGGCTGCAAAAGCAGCTCGATTCGATCGAAGCCCGCAATACCGAGCTGGCGGACGATCTCGAAGGCATGAAGTCGATGCCGGTCCTGAGGCGGCGGCTTGACGAGATGCATTCCAATCTCATTGGCTGGAGTGATCCGCGCGCGACCTGGCTGCGCCTGGACCAGAACACCCGCGCGCGCGTGGCCAACATGGGCACGATACCGCAGGCCTCATTCAATTTTAACTCCTCCGTCGTGGCCGCGACGGCGCAAACCACCCACTAAGTGACATGTTGCACCGCACACGCGCCATTGGGATATTGGTTTTGCTGGCCTGCGGGTTCACGGTTATCTCGTTCAACCTGATCCAGATTCAGCTGGTCGACCACGACAAGTACTGGCGGATGGCGGTTGATAATTATCTTCATCCCGAGACGATTCCACCCAAACGGGGCGCCATTTTCGACAGCGAGGGAAGCATCCTGGCGCAGACGGAGATGAAGACGGATCTCTACGTTGACGGCAAGCTGCTGGTCAATCCCAACCAACAACTGCCCGCGCTCGCGCAAATCCTGCAGATATCGGCAGCGCAGCTCGCCGCGGGTTTCGATCCGCGTAACCGCCATGCCTTGCTGGCGAAGAACATCGACGACAGCACGGTGACGCAGTTGCGGGAGTTGAAATGGAACAGTCTCATTTTTTCGCCGCACGATCTCCGGGTCTACCCCAACAACGGTATGGGCGCGCAGGTGCTCGGCTTCACCGGTCAGGACGGTCACGGCCTTATCGGGGTCGAAAAGGAGATGGATGACCTGCTCAGCGGCGTGCCGGGTGAGCGCTGGGTGGAGCGCGATGGAAAGAAAAACGTCATCGCCGGTTACCAGACCCGGGAGCGGGCCGCCGTGGATGGCGACAATGTAACACTGACCGTCAACATGGCGATTCAACATGTGGTCGAGGAACAGCTCGACCAGATTGTGCAGACTTACCAGCCGAATGGCGCCTACATCATCGTCATGGATCCCCATACCGGGGAAATCCTGGCGATGGGTTCGCGGCCGACCTTCAACCCCAATGACAATTCGACCCACACGCCTGACCGGGTGCTGAATCGCTGCATCACCGACATGGTCGAGCCGGGCTCGATCTTCAAGATCATCACGCTTGCAGGCGCTTTAAGCGAGGGGGTAATCAATCTCGACACGCCGGTTTTCTGCGAAAATGGCTCGTTCAATTATGCCGGCAAACTTCTGCGGGATGACGAGCCTCACGGCACTCTTCCGGTGCTCGAGGTGATGGCGCAGTCGAGCAACATCGGCTTTGCCAAGCTCGCGCTGAATTATCTCGGCGAGGAGAAGCTTTACCATTATGCCACGGCTTTTGGCATCGGGCAGCGGACCGGCCTCTTTCAGCAACAGGGCGAATCGTCGGGCCTGCTCCGTCCCGTGAATAAATGGAGCGCGCTTTCGATCACCCGCATCCCGATGGGCCAGGAAGTTGGCGCCACGCCAATCCAGATGGTGACTGCCATGAGCGTCATCGCCAACGGCGGACGTCTCGTCCAGCCGCGGCTGGTCAAGGAAGCGCGTGATGATGAAGGCCGCGTGGTAAAAATCTATCCGCCCCGGACCGTTCGGCAGGTCATCAGCCCGTCTGTCGCCGCTGAGGTCGCCCGGGCGCTGCATCAGGTCACCATCGACGGCACGGCGAAGAACATCCAGATCACCGATCCCAGCGGCGCTCGCTATTCCTACGCGGGCAAGACTGGCACGGCACAGAAATTCGTCGATGGGGAGTACTCCCACACCAAGTTCGTTTCCTCCTTCATTGGTTTCATGCCGGCGGAGGACCCCGCCTTTGTCGCGCTGGTGATGGTCGATGAACCCCATACGACCAAATATTACGGCGCCGAAGTATCCGCGCCGGTTTTTGCCAATATCGCCGGCCAGGTCGCGCAAATTTTGAATCTGCCGCCCGATATTCCCGCGCCGACGGCGCCGGCGCTTAGTGCCAACACGACTTCTGCCTTATGAGACTTTCCGGATTGCTTAAAGGGGTCAGGACCCGCTCCGTCCAGGGGCCGGTCGACCGTATCATTCACGTCCTGCGCTACGACTCGCGTCGCGTTGAGGCCAACGACGTTTTCTTCGCCTGGAAAGGCGAGAAGACCGATGGCCACCGTTTTATCGCGGAGGTTTGCGACCGGGGTGCCGCTGCGGTGGTGCTGGAGAATCCGAGCTATGCCATGGGTCGCAATTCGACCTTCATCGAGGTCGAAAACGCCCGCCGCACCATGGCCACGATGTCGGCCAATTTTTTCGGCCGGCCCGATCGAACGCTCAAGATGGTCGGTGTGACCGGCACCAACGGCAAGACGACCACCACGTTCATTCTCAAGCATCTCCTCACCGAACCGAAATTTCCGGTCGGCCTCATTGGCACGGTGCGGTACGAGATTGGTGAACGCATTCTGCCTGCGACGCGCACTACGCCTGAATCACTCGATCTGCATGAGCTGCTCGCGCAGATGAAGAACGCCGGTTGCCGCGCCGCGGTGATGGAAGTCTCGTCCCACGCGCTGGAACAGGGCCGGGTCGAGCCAATCGAATACCAAGTCGGCGTTTTCACCAATCTCACGCAGGACCACCTCGACTATCACCAGTCGATGGAAAATTATTTTGCCGCCAAGAGCATCCTTTTCAGCAACCTGGACCGTCCGGAAACGCCCGGGGTCGCGGTCGTAAACGCCGACGATGAATATGGCTCGAAGCTGATGCAGTTTCTCGGTGAGCGCGTGCGCGTGATTGCCTTCACGCTCCAGGGTCGGCCTGGCGCGGAAGTCGAAGCCTTCGATCTTGAATTCAGTCCATCGGGGACGAAAGGAATGTTGCGGGTGGGCGAGGTGACGTATCCTTTTACGCTCCCCTTGATCGGTGCTTACAACGTGGCCAACGCCCTGGCGGCGGTCGGCGGCGCCCTGGCGGTCGGTATTGCGCCGCGGGTCATTGTTGAGCGGTTACATGATACGCCGCAGGTGCCGGGCCGACTCGAGAAATTTGTTTCGGCGGATGGCGTGACCGCGGTGGTTGATTACGCCCATACCGACGATGCCGTGCGGAAGGCACTGCTGGTTTTGCGTGGCATCACGAGCGGCCGGCTCATCGGCGTGCTCGGGTGCGGCGGCAACCGCGACGCGGCCAAGCGTCCGCTCATGGCGCGCGCCGCGGTCGAATGCGCCGACTATTCTATTTTCACCGCTGACAATCCCCGCAACGAGAACGTCGAATCGATCCTCAGCCAGATGGAAGCCGGTGTGGCTTATCCCCGCTTCCAGGGTAAATACGAGCGGCTGGCGGACCGTCGCCAGGCGATTGCCCACGCGCTGGCGCTGGCCAAACCCGGCGACATCGTCTGCATCGCGGGCAAGGGCCACGAAACCACGCAGGAAATCGCGGGTCAGTTCCATCCCTTCGACGACCGCACGGTCGTGAACGATTTCCTGCAAAGGAGGGCCGCGTGATGCGCCGCTGCACGCTCGAGGAAGTCGCCCGCTTCAGCGGCGGCCGGCTCGTTCAGGGTAGTCCCTCGCTACCGGTCGACCGGCTGCATACCGACACGCGCACCATTGCTGCGGGCGATTGCTTCGTCGCCCTGCGCGGCGACCGTTTTGACGGCCATACTTTTGTCGGCGGCGTGAAGGAGCGGGGCGCGGTGGCCGCCATGGTTTCGAGCCGGCTCGTTCCCGATCTTCCCGCCGATCTCGGCCTGGTCGAGGTTCCCGACACGCTTGAGGGATTGCAGCGGTTCGCCGCGACCTATCGCCGTCTCCTTTCCGTCCGCACCATCGGCATCACCGGTAGCAGCGGCAAGACCAGTACCAAGGAAATGATCGCCGCGGTGTTGCGCACCCGTTTTCGGACCAAGGCGACGGAGGGTAATCTCAACAATCACATTGGTGTGCCGCTGACTTTGATCCGCCTCGACGAAACCGATGAATTCGGTGTGATCGAGATGGGGATGAATCACCCTGGGGAAATCGCGCCGCTGGCGCGGATGGCGGCGCCTGAGATCGGCATCATCAGCAGCATCGGCCCGGCGCATATCGAATTTTTTACCGACCAGGCCGCGGTTGCCGCCGAGAAGGCCGAGCTTATTGCCGCGCTGTCCGCGAATGGTATCGCGGTTCTCAATGGCGATGATGAATGGAGCTGCCGCATTGCCGATCGCACTCAGGCCCGCGTGGTTTGGACGGGAACCGGTACGACATGGACCGCGCAGGACGTGCGGATTGCCGCTGATGGCCTCTCGTTCCGATTGGTTCATGAGGGCGAATCGGTCCCGGTCCGTTTGCCCGTGATTAATCGCGTGATGGTCAACAATTCGCTGCTCGCCGCCGCTGTCGGGCATGAATGCGGCCTCTCTCTGGCTGAGATTGCGCGGGGTCTCGAGGCGGTGCAGCTTCCCGGCGCGCGGATGCAGGTGGTGAAGGCGCATGGCGCCTCGATCATCAACGATGCCTACAACGCGAATCCCTCCTCGATGAAGGCGGCGCTCATCGCGCTGAAGGAATTTCCCGGAGCGACGCGCCGCATCGCCGTGCTCGGCTCGATGGGTGAACTGGGGCAGCGGGCGGCGGAATTACATCGCACCGTGGGCGAATTTGCCGCGGAACAAAACCTGGTGGCGTTGATTGCCGTCGGCCCGCATGCCGAGGCTTATCGCGCCGGCGCTGTGGCGAGTGGACTGCAGAACATCGTGACGGCCCTGGATGCGGAGGAAGCGACGGCGGCGTTGAAATCGCTTTTGAGCGAAGGCGACGTGGTCCTGGTCAAGGGCTCCCATTTCATGGGCCTCGAAAAACTGGCGGCCGCACTGGCCGGAAAGGGCGGGGCCTGATGCTCTTTTATCTCTATTATCTCTCGTCCCACTGGAGTCCGCTGAACGTCTTCCGTTACGAAACATTCCGGGCCATGGCCGCGGCCCTGACCGCCCTGCTTCTCTCGCTCGCGCTGGGGCCGAATACGATCACACTTTTGACCCGGCTCAAGCTGGGCCAGCCGCTGCGGCAGAAATCGGAAGTCCGCGAGCTGGCCGATCTTCACAGCGGCAAGAAGGGGACACCGACCATGGGCGGGGTCCTTATTATGGCCACGGTCACAATCAGCTCGCTCCTTTGGTGCGATCTGGCGAACCGGCTTTTCTGGCTCGTGCTCGGTTCGATGCTTTATCTCGGTTTCATCGGCTTCGCCGACGACTATGAAAAAGTCGCGCGCAAGAATTCCAAGGGCATCCGGGGCTGGCACAAACTGGCCGCCCAGGCGCTGCTGGCCATTTTTGTTTTCGCCTATCTCAGTTATGGCGAGAGTTACGACGGCGAATGGAATCGGCTCTACATTCCCTTTCTCAAGACCGCGGCGGTGATCAACATGGGACTTTTGACCGTCGGTTTTTTTGCCCTGGTCATCATGGGGACCTCCAACGCGGTGAATCTGACCGACGGCCTCGATGGCCTCGCCATTGGCTGCTTCATCGCCGTGGCCATGACCTACGCGGTTTTTTGCTACCTCGCGGGCAACGTTCGGCTGGCCACGTATCTCTATTTGCCGTTTGTCAGCGGCTCGGGTGAGCTCGCCGTTTTTTGCTCGGCACTGGTCGGCAGCGGCCTGGGTTTTCTCTGGTTCAACTGCCATCCCGCGCGGGTCTTCATGGGTGACACCGGTTCGCTCGCACTCGGCGGCGTGCTGGGCGTCATTGCCATTTGCGTGCACCAGGAGCTGGCGCTGGTCATCGCGGGCGGAGTTTTCGTGATCGAGGCCGGCTCGGTCATGCTCCAGGTCGCCTCATTCAAGCTTACCGGGAAGCGGATCTTCGCCATGTCGCCGCTTCATCACCATTTCGAATTGAAGGGCTGGGACGAAACCACCGTCACGGTCCGGTTCTGGATTATGAGCCTGATCGCATCGCTGGCCGCGCTGGCGACGCTGAAACTGAGATGAAAGCACGATGAAAATTTATGGACGTCAAAGACAAACGGATCGTGGTGCTCGGCCTGGGCACCAGCGGTATGGAAGCGGCGAAGCTGCTGCAGGACAAAGGCGCGGAGGTGACTGTGCGCGATAACGCCGACCAGAACGTTGTGGTCAATCAGCGCGCGGAGGCATTGCGCCAGCGCGGCGTTTCCGTTGAGCTCGGCGCCGCGATCAAGACCGACACCCGTTTCGATTTCTGCGTCCTCAGTCCCGGCATTAACCCGAACGCGCCGCTGGTTCAGGCCCTCCGTCAGGCCGGGCTTCCTATGTTTGGTGAGCTTGAAGTCGCTTACCGCTTTTGCGCCTGCCCCATCGTCGCCATCACCGGCACGAACGGCAAGACGACCACGACCGAATTGATTGATGCCGTTCTTGCCGCCGGCGGCAAGCGAACCGCGGCCTCGGGCAATATCGGCACGGCCTTTTCCGCCGCGGTGCGGGAGAGCGCGAATCTCGATGTCATGGTCGTCGAGGTCAGTTCATTCCAGCTCGAGCACATCGTCGAATTCCGTCCTCGCGTCAGCGTCCATCTCAATCTCACGCCCGATCATCTCGATCGCTACGGCTCGATGGAGGAATATGAAGTCGCCAAGTGGCAGATCTTCCGCAACCAAACCCCCGACGACGCCGCGGTGGTCAACGCCAACCTGCGCCTGCCGCAGATCGCGGCACGCAAGGTCACGTTCAGTTCGGAAGGGCTGCCCGCCGATTACCAGCTCATTGACGGATGGCTCGTTGCCCGTGGCGAGCAGGTTCTGGAGCAACGCCGCACGAATCTTATCGGCCCGCACAATGCCGAGAACATGCTGGCGGCGCTCGCCGTGGCTGATCTCTATGAAATCCCGCGCGAAGCTGCTGTTGCCGCGCTTTGCCGGTACAGGCCGCTGCCACATCGCCTGGAAAAAGTCGGGGTCATCAATGGCGTCACCTTCCTCAACGATTCGAAGGCGACCAACATCGATGCGCTGGAGAAAGCGCTCCGGGCCATGATCGCCCCCGTCGTGCTCCTCGCCGGCGGCAAGGACAAGGGTCTTGACTTTACCGGCCTGCGTCCACTCGTGCGCGAAAAGGTCAGGGCGGTCGTCCTGATTGGCCAGATGACCGAAAAACTTCTCGCCACCTGGCAATCGGTCGTGCCGTGCCACAAGGCCGGGACACTCGCCGACGCGGTCGACCAGGCCCGGCGGCTGGCCCAGTCCGGGGATGTCATTCTCTTTTCCCCCGGTTGCTCCAGCTACGACATGTTCAGGAGCTTCGAGGATCGCGGCGATCAATTTCGCGCGCTGGTCCAGACTCATGCCCAACAAAACTGAATTTCACTCCCGACCCAAACCACCACAAAAACAAAAAGGAAAGAAAGAGAGAAACCATGGAAAACAACGACAGTCCCCTCAAGCCGCAACCGACCGGCGGCTTAAAACTCATGACGGTCTTCATTGCCGTATTGGCCTTGCATGTTCTGGTCATCGGCGGATTCACCGTCTATCACCTGATGAGCGGCAGCGGCTCTGATGCCGACCTGCTTGCCGACAAGACCCACAAAGCCGGAGCCGGCACGGATGTACAGGCTCCTGATACGTCCGACAAGAGCGCGACGGCCAGCACGGCTCCCATCGATGCGTCGAGCACGGCGGCCAATCCATCGGCCACTGCCTCAACCTCGCCGGTGTCTGCCGCGTCCGCCACGACGACGGCTCCAGCCACGGCTGCCCCTGCGCCTGCGGTGCAGTCCAATCCGCTCCAGTCGGAACTGGTGACCTCGCCGCCTGACATCGCGCCGGTTCCCGCCACCTCGGCGGAAATCGCCTCGGGTCCGGTGAAGATGCCCGCTCCGCAATCGCAGCCCACGACGGAGATCGAGTCTCCGCTGGCGGCCGCCCCAGCTCCGGCGACCACGCCTGAAAACGAAGCCACCATCGCCTACACCGTGAAGGCCCACGATTCATTGGCGAAAATTGCGCGACATCATCACGTCACCGTGGCGCAGCTCAAGTCGGCCAACAACCTCACGACGGACTTCCTGAAGATCAATCAGAAGCTCGTCATTCCAACTGCGATTCCGGCTGCGGCCATGGTGACGACCAGCGCAGAAGCCTCGGGTCCCATCATGGCCTCGAATGACGCCACCATGACGACCGCAACTCCGGCTCCGGCTGAACCCAAGATACATAAGGGCGCCAAGGCCAAGGCACTGGCCTCCACCGAGGCTCCGTCGGGAATGCATCATCACCTCTACACGGTGGTGAAGGGCGACACGCTCACCCGCATTGCCCACAAGTTCAAGACCACGCCCAACGCGATCATGACGGCGAACAACATCACCGATCCCGCGAAGCTCAGCATCGGCAAGAAGCTCAAGATTCCGTCCGCCGAATCGCGCAGCGCGAAGAACACCCCGGCCCCGGCCTCTCCGCCCGCCGCCGTGCAATCGGGCACGCCGACGGCGCAGTTGGCCAACTTCGTGGAATAACCTGATCCGGATGAAAACGATCAAAGGTACCTTCGACCTCCTCGTCGGGTTTGGCGCCTGGAGCGCCACCCTGGCGATGGCCGGTATGCTGGCCCTGCTGGCCTGCCGCGCTCTCATCGCCGGAGGCTTTGTCGTTTATCACCTGATGCATTTTTAGGAGACATCGGCATGTTCATGCAAAGGAACGTCGCTTACCTGCTGCTCATTGTCATGCTGGGGCTCATCGCCCTCGGTCTGGTCATGCTCTCCAGCACCAGCTCCGTTCTGGCGACCGTGGACATGAACGGTGTCTACAGCAACCTTCGCAAACAGCTCGTCTGGCTCGGCATCGGTGGAATCGCCTGCGTTTTTCTCTCGCGCTGCGATTACCAAAAGCTGCTGCGCTTTGCGCCCTGGGCGATGGTTGTGGCCGGCATCCTGCTGGTCCTCTGCCTGATCCCGCATGTCGGGGTCAGGGTCAACGGTTCCCCCCGCTGGCTCCGGCTGGCGGGCTGGACCTATCAGCCCTCCGAGTTCGCGAAACTGGCGCTGATTCTTTTCCTGTCGTGGTGGATGGGGAAAAATCAGCGCCACGTGCGCGATTTTCGCAAGGGTTTTCTCTGGCCGATTGCCTGCTCCGCTCCGATTCTCTTTCTTATGATCAGGCAGGAGGATTATGGCACCACGGCGATCCTCCTCGTCATCCTCGTTGCCATGCTCTTTTGCGCCGGCACCCGGATGCTCTATCTTTTCCCGGTGCCGATCGTCGGTCTCGCGGGCATTGTCCTCATCTCTGTTTTCAAACCGGAACGGCTCGCGCGCTGGATGGCCTTCCTTCATCCCGAGCAGTTCAAGGACGGCGCCGGTTACCAGCAATGGCAGGGGCTGATCGCTCTCGGTTCGGGCGGTCTCTCCGGACTGGGACTCGGCAACAGCCGCCAGAAAATGTACTACCTGCCCGAGGTCAACACCGACTTCGTCTTCCCGATCATCGGCGAGGAACTCGGCATGTGGGTCACGCTCTCGGTCGTTTTCGCGTTTCTGATTCTTCTGCTTTGCAGCGGTTGGATCACCATCCACGCGCCCGATCCCTCCGGCGTTCTTCTCGGCACCGGCATCACCGTCATGATCGCGCTCCAGGCCTTGATGAACCTCGCCGTCGTCACCTCACTCATGCCCTGCAAAGGCATTCCTCTTCCCTTTATCAGCTACGGTGGCTCCAATCTCCTCACCTGCCTCGCCGCCATCGGCCTTTTGTTCAATTTACACCGGCAGGGCGTCTACCAGACGCATACCGCACCGGTCTTGCCAGCGACGTCCTATGGCGTGAGAATGTAATGTTTATTTCGAAACCATGAAAATTGCCATCGCGTGCGGCGGAACCGGCGGCCATCTCTTTCCGGGATTGGCCGTGGCGGAAGAGCTGCGGCAGCGCGGCCACGACACACTTCTTCTCGTCTCGCCCAAGCAGATCGATGCCATTGCGCTCAAGGGCGCGGACGATCAGGAAGCGCACGCCTTGCCGGGCATTGGCTGGCCCGGTTTTTTTTCTCCGCGCGTTTTCACTTTTGCGCTGAGCATGCTCAACAGCTGGCGTGAATGCGGCCGGGTTTACCGCGATTTCCAGCCCACCGCCGTGGTTGGCATGGGCGGATTCACCAGCGCCATTCCGCTGCTTCTCGGCCGCCATCTTCATCTCCCCACGCTTATCCACGAATCGAACGCCATTCCCGGCCGCGTCACCCGCTTCATTGCTCCGTGGGTGAACAAGACCATGCTCGGCTTCGCCGGTTGCGCCCATTATCTCCATCGCGCCCACTGTGTCGTGACCGGGACGCCTGTGCGCCGGGGCCTGGGTCGGATCGACCGCGCTGTCGCGGCGGAAAAATTCGGACTGAATCCCGTCCTGCCCGTCGTCCTTATCATGGGCGGAAGCCAGGGCGCCCACGGCATCAACGAGCTCGTCCTCAAGACCTTGCCGCTCTGGCACCAGCACCGCGACGAGGTCCAGTTCATCCATCTGACGGGCCAAGTTGACGCCAACATCGCGGAGATCAATTATCGCCGCCAACGCCTCACCGCCGTCGTGCAGGCGTTCTCGACGGAGATGGAACATTTCTATAGTCTCGCCGACGTGGTTATCAGTCGTTCAGGCGCCGCCTCGCTTACGGAATTGAGTCACTACGGCCTGCCGTCGGTTCTCATTCCCTATCCCGCCGCCGCCGACGACCACCAGTCCTTCAACGCGCGCATCTTTGAACAGGCCGGCGCGGCGCGGATCCTGGTGGAAAACAAGTCCACGCCTGAGATGCTCCATCAGATCGTCACGGAACTTTTGACCAACCAGCCGCTGCGCCAAGGCATGGCCGACGCGGCAAAAAAACTCGCCGGCGAAGATGCCGCGCGCCGCGTCGCCGAGGAGATTGAAGCTTCATGCAACCGGAACTGAAACAACGCCTCGCTGAATTGCTGAAGAGCGGTCCCCAACGGGTCCATCTCATTGGCGTCTGCGGTAGCGGCATGAGTGGCCTCGCCCGGCTGCTCATCGCGCAGGGACACCGTCTTTCCGGCTCCGACCTCGTGCCGAAAAGCGAGGCCTCGGCTTATATTCCCTCCGGCCTGCGCTACTTCGAGGGCCACACCGCCTCGCAGATTGAGGACGCCGCCGTCGTGGTTTTCTCATCCGCCATCGCCGCGGAAAATCCCGAGCGCAAGGCCGCCGTCAAACGCGGGCTCATTTGCGTCCGCCGTGCCGAGTGCCTCGTTGTTCTCGCCGACACCAAGAGCACCTGTGTTGTCGCCGGCAGCCATGGCAAGACCACCACATCCTCCATGCTTACGCATGTGCTGCGCCAGGCCGACAAAAATCCCTCCCACTATATCGGGGCGCAGGTGCCGCTGCTTGGCACCAACGCCGCATGGACTGACGGGAAACCCTTCGTCGTCGAGGCCGACGAAAGCGACGGCACGCTGGCGCTCTTTGCTCCGCAGGCCAGCCTCATCCTCAACATTGAGGAAGAGCACCTCGATTTCTATCACAGCATTGAGGAGATCGTGCAGGTCTTCGCCACGCTTTGCGATCGCACCAGCGGCCCGATTGTTTACGCCGCCGACGACAAGAACGCCATGCTCCTTTGCTCCCACTGCGAGCAGGCCATCAGCTATGGCCTTTCCGAGCTCGCCGCTTACCGCGCGCTCGATGTCCGCCTGAACAGCTTCTCATCGCAATTCTCCGTCCTGCGCCGCGGTCAATTGCTCGGCGAGGTCTCGCTGCAAATTCCCGGCGCGCAAAATGTCAGTAACGCACTTGGTGTTGTCGCTCTTGCCACTGAGCTCGGCGTTCCCTGGAACCAGATCGTCAGCGCGCTGGCTGAATTTCGCGGCGCGGCCCGCCGTTTCGAGGTCAAATATCGCTCGACCGAATACATGGTCGTCGACGACTACGCCCACCATCCCACCGAGATCAAGGCGACCCTCGCCGCCGCGAAGAACAGCGGCTGGAAGCGCGTCCTCGCTCTCTTCCAGCCCCATCGCTATACCCGCACCAAGGCGCTGCTGGATGAATTTGCCTCCGCGTTCCACGACGCTTCACAGGTCTTCATCACCGAAATTTATGCCGCCAGCGAACCGGCCATGGCCGGCATCAACGGCCAGGTCGTGGCCGAATCAGTCAAGGCCGACGGCCATCCCAAAGTTCGCTACGAGCCGACGCTCGGTCGCCTGCGCGCGGCGGTTAACGAGGTGCTCGAGCCCGGCGATCTCATTATCACCCTCGGCGCGGGTGATATCCATCGCGTGGCGCTTCATCTGGCCCAGGCCCTCACCTGGTATGCGGATCTGAAGGGCCGCCTCAAGCCCGGCAGCGTCCTCAAGCGTGACGAACCGCTCCACAAACACACGACGATGCGTATCGGCGGGCCGGCCCAGCTTTGGTTCGAGCCTGAGGACGAAGAGGACCTCTGCATCGGCCTCCGTTTTGCCCACGACCGCGCCATTCCCGTCACCTTCATTGGCCGTGGCAGTAATCTTCTCATCCGCGACGGCGGCATCCTCGGCCTCTGCATTCATCTCGGCAAACCCTTCTTCAGCCGCATCGAGGTGCAGGGCAACGAACTCATCGTCGGTGCCGGCGCCCGGCTCAAGACCGTCGTGGCCGAGGCCCGCAAGAATGGGCTCGGCGGCTTCGAGTTTATGGAAGGCATACCCGGCAGCCTCGGCGGCGCCCTGCGCATGAACGCCGGTGCCATGCAGGGCTGGACCATGGAAGTAGTCGAAAGCATCCGCAGCATCGACCAGATGGGGCATATCCACGAACTGAACAAGGCCGATATGGAAATCCATTATCGCAGCGTGCCCCATTTCCAGACCCACATTGCCGTCTCGGCCAAATTGAAAGGCATTCCCAGCACGAAGGAAGAGATCAACGAGAAGCTCAAGGTTTTCTCCAGCAAGCGCTGGACCTCGCAGCCCGCCGCACCCAGCGCCGGCTGCATCTTCAAGAACCCCGGCCCGATTCCGGCGGGAAAATTGATCGATGAAATGGGCCTCAAGAATCTTTCCGTCGGACCGGCCCGCGTCTCGGAAGTTCACGGTAATTTCATCGTCAACGACGGCGGAGCGACGGCTGAAGATGTCTTACAACTTATCGCCCTGATCCAGAGCCGCGCCCGCGAAGCGCGCCAGATCGACCTTCACACCGAGGTCATCGTCCTGGGGGAGGAGACCTGACATGAGCCGCGAGCCCCACCGTCTTGCGGTGCTGAAAGGCGGACCTTCGGCCGAGCGCGAAGTTTCGCTCCGTTCCGGCGCCGCCGCGGCTGAAGCCCTGCGCGAAGCCGGTTACGACGTTTCCGAAGTCACCGTCGATGACGCGAACTTTATCGTGCCCGACGGCACTGACCTTGCCTTCCTCGCCCTTCACGGCACCTTTGGCGAGGACGGCCAGGTCCAGTCCATCCTCGATTCCAAGGGAATTCCCTATACCGGCGCCAATGCCGAAACCAGCCGCATCGCCTTCGACAAACAGAAGACGAAGGAAAAGCTCCGGCAGGCTGGCATCCCCACGCCTGAGGGACAGCTGGTCCGCAAGCTCGAGGAAATCACGCTCACTCCCCCGCTCTTTCTCAAGCCGAATGCCCAGGGCTCCAGCGTCGGAACCCATCCGGTCACCAGCCGCGAGGAGCTCGCCGCCGCCCTGGCCGACGCGCTTACGTTTGATTCCGCCGTGCTTATTGAACGCTTCATCCGCGGCAAGGAACTCACCGTCGGTGTCCTGGGCGACCAGGTTTTGCCCATTATCGAAATCCATCCGCTGGCCGGTTTTTACGACTACAAAAACAAGTATACCAAGGGCAACACCGAGTACTTCTGTCCGGCCCGCATTCCGGAGGAAATCGTCCGCGTCATCCAAAAGCACGCGCTTGCCGCGCATCGCTCCATCGGCAGCGCGGTTTATTCCCGCATCGATTTTCTCCTCGAAAGGGATATCAATCCCTATTGCCTCGAGATCAACACCATTCCCGGCATGACCGCCACCAGCCTGCTGCCCAAGGCCGCCGCTGCCGTTGGCATCACCTTCCCGCAGCTCTGCCGCCGCATCGTTGAATTGTCCTGGGCCGCGCGCCAGGCGGAAAGGGGCGCATGAGCCGCCGCCAGCGCAACCGCACCCGCCAGAAGCAGATCAACATCCTGCACACGACCACGCGCAAGCGCCATACGCGCAAGCAGTTGGTCCAGATTCTAGGCTGGAGCAGCCTCGTTGCCATCATGCTCGCCGCGGTCGGCATCGGGCTCCATTTTGGCATCAGCCTTCTGCTCGACCAGGTGCTCTACAGCAATTCCCGTTACGCCCTCGATAAAATCGAGATTGAACCGCGCGGCCATTTCTCGGAGCGGCTTATCCGCCAGGCCACGGGCCTGGAGATGAAGCAGAATCTCTGGACCCTCGATCTGCCCAAGATCACCAGCGATCTCGAAAAGCTTCCCTATGTCTCCAACGCCCGGGTTGAGCGCCATTTTCCCGACAAGATTTCCATTCACATTCAGGAACGCATTCCCGTCGTCAAGATTGTCGGGCTGAACAACGACCTCAACACCAAGGAGACTTTCTACCTCGATCGCGACGGCATCGTTCTGAAACCCCGCAGCGATGAAGACACGCCGCTCCTGCCTGAAATCATCGGGCTCACCAACGCCGATCTCGAGCCCGGCACCAAGCTCGAGCAGACGAGCCTCGCCCGAGCCCTCCAGATTCTCGACGCCATCGATCATACCGAACTCCACACCACCATCGACATCCGCACCATCGATCTCAGCCAGCCTCTTTCCATTACCATGGTCACCACGCGCGACATGTCGATCACCTTTCGCCTCGACTGCATCGATCAGCAACTGTTCCGCTTGCAAACGATTTTCCGCTATCCCGATTTTCAGTATCGCGCCATCCGCACCGTCGATCTTACTCCCGACCGAAATGTTCCGATAACCTTCTACGAATAACCTAACCACGCATCGCCATGTTCTGGGGAAAATCACGCAATCTTATCGTCGCGCTTGAAGTTGGCAGCACCAAAGTCGCTGCCGCGGTCGGGGAAATTCGTTCCGACGGAACGCTCGCCCTTCTCGGCATTGGCGAGGCTTCTTCCGGCCAGGTCCGCAAATGCGAGATTGTCGATTTCGAGGTCGCCCAGGGCTGCGTCCGCGATGCGCTCGCCGAGGCCGAGCAAAAAACCGACGTCGTCGTTGCCGAGGTTTATCTCGCGATCTCCGGTGCCCACATCCAGTCCTCCAACACCCGCGTCACCACCGTTATCAACAGCGACAGCGACGAAATCACGCAGGAACACGTCCAGGAATTGCATGACATGGCCACCGCCCAGCCGCTTCCTTCCGGCCACGCCATCGTTCATCATCTCCTGCAGCATTACGTTCTCGACGATGGTACGGTTACCGACAATCCGATGGGTCTCGCCTCGCGCCAGCTCACCGCCCATTTCCATCAAGTCTTTGGCATGGCCACCCGGCTCCAAACCACCATTCGCTGCGTCAAGGAACTAAGCATCGACGTAAAAAACTACGCTCTCAGCTCTTACGCCACCGCACAGGCCGTGCTGACCCGCAACCAGAAACAGCTTGGGGCCGTGGTCATCAATCTCGGCGGCGGTGTCTCTGATTACATCGTCTACCAGAAGGGTGCGGTCGTTCACACCGGTGTTCTCGGTGTCGGTGGCGATCACCTCACCAACGACATCGTTTCCGGTCTCAAGATTCCCTATGCCAAGGCCGAGTTGCTCAAGCGCGGCGAGGGCTCGGTCATTCTCGATCCCGGTCTTGATGACAGCGATCGCATCACGTTGCCGGGCGCCTATAATTTTGAGGAGCGCCAGATCCACCGCTCCTCGCTCAACACCATCATGCAGGCCCGTCAGGCCGAGATTTTCGAGATCATCCTCGAAGATCTCCAGAATGCCTCCTTCTGGCCCGACTTCGCCGGCACGGTCTACATCACCGGCGGCGCCTCGCAGGTCAACGGCCTCGTCGAGCTTGCCTCCCAGATTTTCCCCTGCCCGGTCGAGTTGGCCCATCAGTCACCTTTTGACGGCGATCAGACTTACGGTCGCCGTCCCGATCTCAGCACCGTCCTCGGCCTGCTCCAGTATGCCCGCCAGGCTGAACTTGAACTTCCCTCCGCACGCGGCTTTGCTCGTGTCGGACAAACCCTGCGACGCGCATTGGCCAGCATGAGGCTCATCTAAAATATGATCGAATTCACCGAGGACGGACCCTTCGCGGAAAAAGCGGATCAACTCTTTCCGGGCCGCGTGCGCATCGTCGGCCTCGGTCACACCGGGGCGGCTACCTGCGACCAGATCGTTCTTCATGGACCCGCCAGCCAGGATCTTTGGGTGCTCGATACCGACCAGCAGGTGATCGAATCCTCCGTGGTGCCGAATCGCCTTCTCCTCGGCGGCAAGCTCGTGCACGGCCTTGGCTGTAACGGCGACACCGCTCTGGCGCGCGAGATCGCTGTTCTCGAAAAAAACCGGCTCGCGCCCGCCACCCGCGGTTGCGATTTTCTTATTCTCATTCTCGGTCTCGCTGGTTCGACTGGCGTGGCCTTGGCTGAGCATCTGATCGAACAGGCGCATGAAGCCGGCGCGAAGGTCATCGTCGCGGGCGTGCTCCCCTTCGCCTTCGAGGGCAGTTCGCGGCGTCAGAAAGCCGTTGAAGCCATGGCTGATCTTCGCCGTGATGCCGACAGTGTTCTCGTCCTCTCCCATGACCAACTCGCCGAAAATCCGGCTACGGTCAAAAACATCCGTCACGGTTTTCATCTCATGCATCAATTGCTGGCCCAGGCCACTCGCGCCCTGGCCCAGATCGTCTGCAAGCGCGGTCTCATCCAGCTCTCTTTTGCTGATGTCCGCAGCCTTTATGGCCGCTATGCCGGATCGGAAGTCCTTGAAAATTGCTGGATCGCTCACGTCGAAGGCGACCTCAACGACTGCATCGAGGATCTGATCGCCGAGTTGCTCGAATCGCCTCTCGTCACTGATGAGGCGGTCTGGAAACGAATTGACCACGCCATTGTTGCCGTCAGCGGCACCCGGGATCTCGGTCTTTCCGAGGTACAGGAAATGGTCAGTGCCCTCAAGGACCGTCTCCCGGTCAACATCCCCATCGCCACCAGCGCCAGTCTTGACGAGGACAACAACAATAAGGTCCGCATGACCGTCCTCCTCGCCATGACCGCTCCCGCCCGTGAGGCCGTCGAGACCCAGCCCGCCCCGGCCAAGAAATCGAAGCCGGTTTCCCAGACGGCGCCCATGCCCGCTTTGAAAGCCGAAGAGATCGTGGAGTTGCCGGCCACCCAGCCTTTGCCTTCGCCGGTCAAGGCCAGGCCGGCTCAACCTGCCTCCGAGCCCACCAAGTCCAAGGCCGCTCCTGCTGGGCCCGCTTCATCCTCCACACGCCCCCGTCGTTTCATCGCCAAGCAGGAAGAAATGCAGTTCGAGGCTCCCACGCGCGGACGATTCGAAAAGACCCACGAAACGATGTATCGCGGCGAAAATCTCGATCAGCCCACCTTTCGCCGCCGCGGCCTGAAGATCAAGGTTTAGGTTAGTCTTAATTAACCAGCATCGCGCCCTCATTGTCCGCGCGCAGCACCAGCGCCTTCGCCGGCAGGTTATGTTTCTTCGCTGCCTCAAGCATGGCGGCGGAAATCTGCTTCTCATTCTCGAGCGTCACTGCCATCAGGCATGAACCGGCTCCACTCAGAAAACTCCCCAGCGCCCCGGCCTCCTGGGCCGACTGCAAAATATCGGCGAACCCCGGAATCAATTTTTGCCGGAACGGTTGATGCAGATGGTCGACGAACAGCCCGCGCAACAACTCATAATTGCCCGTGCAAAACGCCGCGGCGATTCTCGCCGTCCGTTGCGTATTTTCCACCGCCTGCCGGAATGGCACCTCCTTCGGCAGGATTTTGCGCGCTTCCTCGGTTTCCAGATGCAGATCCGGTACCAGCGTCACGAATGCCAGCTCCGGCTTTACCGCCGCTCGGGTGTAGGCGAAGCCGTCCGCCATATTTGCGGTTGCCAGGGAACAAACCGCGAACCCGCCCAGAAACGATGGCACGGCATTGTCGGGATGACCTTCCAGCTCGATCAACAATTCCAAAATCTCTTCACGCGAAATGGAGATTGAATCCTTCGCCAGTTCCGCCAAGCCCATCAACACGCCCAACCGCACGGTCACACTGCTTCCCAATCCGCGGGAAATCGGAATATCGCCCCTGATCTGCGCCTCAAATCCGAACGGCTTGACGTGCGCCGTCCGCTTGAAAAAAGCCGCCGTCGTTTCCTCGATCATCCCCGCCTGGGGCTTCGCGCCTTCCGTGCGCGTCAACGTCGTGGTGTTGAAAAGATTGAGCGCCAGGCCCAGGCAATCAAAGCCCGGCCCGAGATTGGAGGTGCTTGCCGGCACACGCACATGAACCTGTGAACAAGACATACCCGGCTTCTACCTGATCGCGGCGTTGGAGAACAGCCCGGAAAGTTCCAGAATCTTGAATGAATGTCAGCGCCGACCGGCAATCTGCACCACTTCTCTCGATTGTCCGCGCATTTTTTCCATCGCTCGGCCTTCAGGCCATGGACGATTTGTTCCTGGGCCTTTTGCCAGAAAGGATAAACCTCCGCCATTAGGGCATGCCCCTTGGGCGTGATAGCCAGCATGTTCTTGCGTTTGTCGGTGGCCGGAACGGTCTGCACGTAACCCCGGGGCCGCCCCATTGGCACGTTCTGGTTTGTATGGACTACATGGCTACTAATCCAACCAACATTGTTTCACCATTGAATTGGATAGCCAACATCACCCACAGCGGCAGCTCGGACGGATACGCCATCCAGTGGATTGCTTCCATTGGTTCGGCCAACATAGCGTCCGGCTCATTCCTCACCCTCAGCTTTGACAGCACCGACACGCCCGCGGCCATGGCCGGGACTCGGTTTTTTTCCGTCCATTCCGGTGGGAACCTCCTTCGTTTACAGCGGGGCGCCATTTTCCGCCGCTGGATTCCGGTTCATCGTCGATGCCATGCCTGAGCCGTCCTCGGTCGTCCTTCTTATCGTGAAGCATAGGTTTGGCCGGAATCATCGCCCGTCGCGGATTCCTGAAATACTCTTAAGTTGGAACTCCCGCCGGGCCCGGTTGACCGGGACGGAAGGATCCTGACAGCTTCATCCCCGACCCGATCCCGAGGGTATTTCCTTTTCCTGCACAATACCCCTTGCCAATACCCTTCGATGGTAGGATACTAATCCTCCGTTCAACTTCGGGTGAGATGAAAGCCCAACTCGGTAAGTTGGCGTCCCTTTAATCGCGGGGTGGAGCAGCCCGGTAGCTCGTCAGGCTCATAACCTGAAGGCCGCAGGTTCAAATCCTGCCCCCGCAACCCCTTTCTTTCATTGAAAATGGTTTACTTGCAACGACTTGAGAGTCGAGCGCGTTGATTGCTGAATTTCTTTAAAACTCATTCGGACGGTACTAATCATGCCTCAAATTGTCCGCAATGTGTCCGCCCAAAATCGTCAGGTTGGCGAACTGAAGGTTTGTTTTACGCGCGAATTTATCCGCAAAAGTGTCCGCCGCGCGATGGTCTGCCGACACCGCGGAATTCCTCGAACGCCGAGATTTCAGCGCCGAAGAGGGCCAAGCCTGCTCTTCATCTCCCGGTCTTTGGTGATGACATCGGCATCGCGCAGAATCTGTTCGAGGGATGCATCCCATTGTTCCGAAAGTGCAAGTCGGACAATTGTGTCGAGTATGGGGCCACTGCGCTTGCGCAGAATTTCTTCGTAAGTTTCCAAGACCATAGCCTCGTCAACGCCCTTAGGCTTGGGGCGACGCTTCGCGTGTGAAACCGTCCAAAATTCGACCACGATAGGCGGGGGAACAAGCGCTTTCTTAGGATCGTCCATCGCGTTCAAGCAGTCCCGCAGGCATGCCACCACAAGCGCATTGGCGGCTACGCGAAGCCATTTTGCCTTCGCCTTGATGCGCTGGGGAAGCTCTCCCATTCCCTGGCTTATTTTGAGATGGAGATGCTTGGGAGCTGGTTGCTGCTTTATCAGTGCATGAAACTCGGCCAGTCGCTTGGCCGCTTCCTTGGCTCGCTTCTTCTTATCTTCATCTGTGAGTCGTTGAACGATCTCGTCCTGCTTTTTCTTCGGGCCGGATAGAAGTTGGTCTTCACGTCCTAAAGCTCTGTAGTACTTCTCCACCATGGGCAGCGGATGAAAAGGACGGTGGGGTGTATCCATCCATTGAACACATTGCCAGACGCAATCCTGAAGGAAGTGGCTCGACGAGTCTTCTCCGTATGCAGCACATTTTTCGAGGAGCGGCAGAGACAGTTCGGGCGGAGTTTTAACGCTGATCTGCATGGGGGAATAATGAGGTAAAAATTCTTTTTGACAATAGTGGCTGTATTAGCTACTAGTAGCTAAATGACAGTCCAAGTCAAACCCTTTGTCGTCAAACGCGCCGATTTTCTGCGGCTCATGGGCAGCCCGCTCATTGGCCGGCGGGTGCTTTATGCCGCCGATCATGGCTTGGCTCCCTGGTGCGACCTGCTCAAAACCATCCGGGAAGGCGGTCGCGGATCGGAAAGACTCCTCGATTACGAGAGCGCATATGCCTGCTACGAGAAAATCCGGGGTGGCGAAATGCCGCCTCTTCTTCCATGCGAGACGACGGGCAAAGGCCAGAACCGAGGCCGTCAATCCTTCCTCAGAAGCAAGAAAGGAAGACAAACATGACTTCTCGATGCGATACCCAGATCCTTGGCCATGCATGGCTCGGCAAAGACGAGCCGATTTCCCGCGCGCAACCCATAGAGGCCAAAACGCCGGGGTTGGGCGCGGGAAAGCGGCGAAGATTTCATCATCACGTTGTAACCACCCTCTTCCCTCTACCATAAATGAGCCGTCTCCTTCCATCCTCACGGGGTAAACCGTTTCGGAGCAAACTTGAACCGTTCGCGGAAATCATCCGCGAGCTTCGGCGCAAACGGAATAGTTATCAGGAAATCCGGGACACACTCCACGAGGAACACGGTATTTCGGCTTCGCGCTCGACGATCTTCAGCTTTGTCAAAGTCAGGTCGAAGCGTCGGAAGTTTTATGCCATGGCAGAAGGCATGGCTCCTGTCAGTCCAACCTCGGCGCGACACTCCTCCGATGCCATCGAAGCGCTTCGTCGTAAGCCGATCCCGAAACCGGAGAAGAAAATCTTCGAGTTCGATGAAAACAAACCCCTCACTCTGATACAAAAATGAATAACGAAACACGTAAACGTCGCAAAGTCCTTTTCCCCATGGGCGGAAAAGGCGGCACCGGCAAAACCACGGTGCTGACCGCCCTGTCGGAATGGTTCAGCGAAAACGGTATCCCCTGCGTCCGTCTGGACCTTGATACCGAAAACAAAGTCAAAGGCAGCTTCTGCCATTTCTTCCCGGAAGGAACACAGAAGATCGACATCAACACACGCGCGGGTCTCGACGCCTTCATCGACTTGGCCGATGAGGCTTCCATCATCCTCGCCGACATGGGTTCGGGCAGCGGTAAAGTCGCCCATGGTTGGTTCGATTCGATGTACGAATCGATCTCGGACACCATGAGTTTTACCGCGCTCGGCCTGGTGACGAGCGACCCCGCCAGCGTGGAAAGCGTCCTCGCCTGGGCCGCACGGCTCCAGAACCGGGTCTCGTATGTGATCGTCCTAAACAAGCAGGAGGATGATGCCTCGGCCTTCAGCTATTGGGAGCAAACGGCGGAGGTGGTCAAATTCCGCAAGCTCTTCAAGCCGGAGATCATCCAGATGGATTCCCGGCTGCCCGATCTCCAGCATGCCCTGCGTAATCACGGCGTCACGCTCACCTCCGTCATTAAACGGGAGGTGTTCATACCGGAACTTGCCAAAAGTAGCCTGGTGATGCGCGCACAGGCCTACCGGAAGCAGCTTTTTGCCGAATTTGACCGCATTAAGGAGGTACTACTGCCATGACGCCCGACGGAAAGAGTATCTTTCGAGAAATTGCCAAGGGATTGCCTCCCGCGCAACGGACAGAGTTCTGGGAGATGGCGGCGCATCTGGAAAAGCTGTCTCCAGATGACGAGATTTTACGAGTCTGTCAGGCGATGGGCGTGCTTACGCTCGTAACTCAAAAGATTCCGCTGGAGTTGGTAACCCAACGCGAAGCGTGGCAAGAGACATGTAAAGCCATCGGTAATGAGCTTCGTGCGATGCTCCTGAAAGCACAGGAGCAATCCAGTGCCATGACTAATCAGGTGGCCGGGCTGACTCAGGAAGTCAACGCGACGGGCCAGTTGGTGGTTAGAAGCGCAGAGAAGGTGGAAAAGGCCTTGCGGCACGGAGCAGATGGGTTTGCAACGGAAAAACTGGCGCTGGATGTCCGAGCAAAAATGGAGGCGACGATCTTGAAGCCTGCCGAAGAGACAGTCAAAAAGTCGGTCGAAGTGGTCAAAAGACTGGATGACTGCACTCCACGATTTGAAAGGATGCTCGAACGCGTCGAGAATTATAATTCCGCTGCCGCATGGCATACGGCCTCTATCGTCTGTGCGGCCGTGTCGCTAATTTTCGTTGGCTCTGTCTGGTTAAAACTAGAGCTGTGGTATCACGATTCCCTGGCGGAAGAGGTACGACAAATCGATGCGCGCACAGCCGACAACGAAGTCGTGGTCAAGGCGTTAAATGATTTGGGCAAATCGATTAGTGTCTATCCGAAGGACGGCAAATACGTTCTTGTTCTTCCGGATGCCAGCGACACCTGGATTTCAACTTCCCACGCTGGCGTCATTCAATTTGAGCCGGGTAATCAGCGTTGAAAACAGGGTTCCCACAGGCTCGAACAAGTTCGAACAATCTTCGAATGCCGTTCGGACTTTGTCCGAAGTTTTTGCCGCTGCTTTTTCAAGCCTTGGGCACTGCCAAGGGGAGATGTCTTCGGACTCTTTTAACCATGATTTTTGGAGCGATGACCTTGAAGAGAGGGATGTAAATATGCTGAGGATTATCTGTAGTGAGGATATTCGACAGGCCAAGAACTATTATACTTCCAGCCTGAAGTATGAAGCTGATCCTTCCAAGCTGGGACAGTATTATGGTCAGGAACAGGAAGTCATTGGGGAATGGCAGGGTAAGGGTGCCGAGCTTTTGGGATTGAAAGGGAAAGTGGATCAAAAGTCTTTCGAGACCTTGTGCGATAATAAGCGTCCTGGGTCGGGCGAGAGATTAACTCCCCGGACCAATGACAATCGAAGGGTGGGCTACGATTTCAATTTCAACTGTCCAAAGAGCGTTTCTGTCGTCCATACCTTAACCGGCGATGAACGTATTCTGGGTGCATTCCGGGAATCCGTATCGGAAACCATGCGGCAAATCGAATCGGACATGAAAACGCGGGTTCGGGTCCACGATGCTCAGGAGGATCGAAAAACCGGAAACATGGTCTGGGGTGAATTTACCCATTTCACCGCGCGGCCAGTGGAAGGCAGGCCCGATCCTCATCTCCATTCCCATTGCTATACCTTCAACGCCACCCATGACGCGGTAGAGGACAAATGGAAGGCCGGGCAGTTTGGTGACATCAAGCGGGATGCGCCCTATTACGAGGCGGCTTTTCACGCCCGGTTGTCGCAGAAAGTGGCGAACCTAGGTTATGCAGTCGGACGCTCCGGCGATTGGTGGGAAATCAAGGGCGTCTCCCGTGAAATTCTCGACAAGTTTTCCCAGCGCACGGAATTGATTGAAGAAACGGCCAGGAAAAATGGCATCACCGAGGCTCATTCCAAGGACCGGCTCGGCGCGGTGACTCGTGAGAAGAAGGTGCAAACGTCCATGGCTAATCTGAAGCGCGAATGGGCAGAACGGCTTACGCTGGACGAGAAACAATCGCTTTCCGGTTTACTGGACTACCGACAGGAACAAATCATCACGTCCCGCGAGTCGATGGATTACGCGCTGGCCCATTGTCACGAACGGGCCTCGGTTGTGACCGACAAGGCGTTGGTGACGGAAGCCCTGTGGCACGGCATCGGACATGTCGGCGTGGAGCAGGTGGAACGACAAATCTTCCGTGAAGACATCCTCGTCCAAGAAATGGCCGGGCAACGCTGGTGTACAACGAAGGAAGTCCTCCGGGAGGAATTGGAGAACATTGATTTCGTGAAACAGGGATTTGGCAAATGCCACCCTCTCCATGCCCGTCATTACACTTTCCAGAATAGCCAGCTCGGGCAGGACCAAAGGAATGCGATCCGGCATGTGCTGGCATCACCAGACCGGGTAACGGCTATGCGCGGTCCTGCTGGCACGGGAAAAACGACCACCATGAAGGAAGCGGTATCGGCCATCGAAGCCGGCGGCCACAAGGTTTTCACCTTCGCGCCGAGTGCCGAGGCCTCGCGCGGCACTCTCCGGCGGGAGGGGTTCGGTAACGCGCAAACGGTGGCGCATCTCCTAAAAAATGAAACACTGCATCCGCAGTTGCGCGGGCAGGTACTTTGGATCGACGAGGCCGGGCTGCTCAGTGCCCGCCAGATGCGCGGCATTTTCCATTTGGCCGAAAAGCAGGATTGCCGGGTGATTCTTTCTGGTGACACGGCGCAGCACACATCCGTCGAGCGTGGGGATGCGTTGCGCCTGCTGGAAAAATACGCAGGACTGAAACCGGCTGAATTGACTGAAATTCGGCGGCAAAAAACCGAGCAATACCGGGAGGCTGTTCGTGATCTGGCCAAGGGTGATACCCGACGCGGTTTTGAAAAGCTGGATCAATCGGGGGCCATCAAGGAATTGCCGGAAGATGAAAGGTACAAGCAACTCGCCAAGGATTACGCCGATGCGGTGTCTCCGCGTAAAACCGCCCTGGTTGTTTCGCCCACCCATGCCGAGGGCGAGAAAGTTACGGCCGAGATTCGGGAGGAATTGAAACAACGTGGTAAGCTCGGAACCGACGAGTGGAAATTTACGCGCCTCATTAACCAGCAATGGACGGAAGCCCAGCGGGGCAACCCTCAAAATTATCGTCCTGGCCTGGTTGTCCAGTTCCATCAAAACGCTCCCGGTTTTAAGCGAGGAGAAAGATTTACGGTATCGAGCGCGGGGCACGACAGTTCCCTGCGCATCCAGGACGCACATGGGCAGCAACACGCGCTGCCATTGAACCAAAGTGCCCGTTTCCAAGTTTATGAAGCCCAAACAGTAGTCTTGGCTCCGGGCGATAAAATCCGTATCACTCAAAATGGATTTACGTCCGATGGGAAACACCGTCTGAATAACGGAGCCGTGTACCAAGCCAAGGGGTTCACCAAAACCGGCGATCTCAAGCTGACGAACGGCTGGATCATCGACAAGGATTACGGAAATCTGGCTCACGGTTATTGCCAAACCTCCCACGTCGCCCAGAGCAAAACCGTGGATCGGGTCTTTGTCGCGCAATCGGCGGCGTCTCTGGGTGCCTCATCTGCCGAGCAATTTTACGTCTCCGTCAGCCGCGCCCGCGAAGCCGTCATAGTTTACACCGACGACAAGGCGCGATTGGCGGAAACCATCCAATCCAGCGGCGCACGCATGACTGCCCATGAATTGCTCAAACTGCCCGCCGCCGCAAACGTCATTGATCCCTTCGAGTCGATACTCCGGGAAAAGGCCACGATTCCGCCGCCTGAACCGTTACGCCCGGATTTGAAGCGCGAAAAAGGGCACTCCACTAAAAAAGTCCAACCCACGGTATCGCCTCGGGAAAGCCACCAAATGAAACCCTTTAGCTATTTTGAGCCCGAGCGCCCAAGACAGGGAATTTCAATTTGAGAATAAGTCAGGCTGATCAAAATGAACAAGGCTGTGGAAATATGACTCTCCACAGCCCGATCATTCCCATTCTAACTCCTCCTCCTCTGGCTTACCGCTTCTTGCTTGAACCGCCAGAGGACCTCCTGGTCTGAGCCAAATCAGAAGCCGCTACGCTCTTGATTTTGGCTGGTGTACTGGGAGTCCTAAGCAATTTTGACGCGTAAGATGCGTCTTTTTTTGATGTACTCATTTGTAAATCACCTCCTTTTACCTTACGATCAGCTATTCAAACCCAAGTGCTAGCCTGACGAGGAACGAGCATTCTAGCCTTGAAACAAGATAATACTGATTTCCGTAATTTCTTAATTGCTTATTTTCATGATGTCGAGTAAAAACGACAGGAATGAGCGAAATCCCTCTCCCGCCCGGCGAATTCATCAAGACCATGCTGCAAGAGCGTGGATGGACTCAGGCTGACCTAGCCCAGATCGTTAATCGGCATGTGCCTGCCATCAACGAGATTATTCAAGGGAAAAGACTGATTACCTCAGAACTCGCCGTTGATCTTGCATTGGCGTTAGGCGACACGCCCGAAACTTGGATGCAGAGAGAGACGGCATACAGACTTTCTCTGGTGAGTCGTGATGATCCCGAAACGAGAAGGCGGGCGAGATTGTTTGAATTGGCGCCCGTAAAGGAAATGGAAAAAAGAGGTTGGATCAAACCTGCACGGAATATTGATGACCTGGAAAAGGAGTTGTGCGGCTTTTTCAACGTCAGCTCATTAGATGAAGAGCCTCGGATTCATGCCTCTGCTCGGCAAACCTTTAAGTCGGACACTTTGACATCAGCTCAACGTGCATGGGTTTTCCGAGCCGCTCGTCTCGCCAATTTGCTAAATGTTGGCAAGTTTGATCAAAATGCTTTCGAAAAGAGCTTGCCTGAGATCAGATCTCTTGCCGAATCCGAAACAAAAACGGCCACCGTGCCCGGGGTCTTGGCAGAACTGGGAGTGCGCTTAGTAATCGTTGAGCCTCTTCCGCGCTCTCGAATCGATGGAGCCGCATTCTGGCTGGATGAGGAGTGTCAGGAGTCTCCCGTAATTGTTCTCTCGGTTCGATATGACCGGGTTGATTGGTTTTGGCATACCCTGGCTCACGAACTTATTCACATCAAATATGGAGATAGTCGCTCAATCGATACGGATTTAGTGGGTGAAGCAAAGATTCATTCACTGGATACGACTGAAGAGAGAGCAGATAGAGAGGGTGCGGAGCTTTTAGTCCCGAAAGAAAAAATCGATTCCTTCATTGTCAGAATGAAGCCCTTTTATTCTAAGACTAAAATACTTCAATTTTCCCAGAGAATCGGAATTCACCCTGGCATTGTGAACGGGCAATTACAGCATCGAAAAGAAATACCCTGGAGCGCCAATCGGGAGATGCTGACCAAAATACGTGAAATTCTTGTCACAACGACAATTACCGACGGCTGGGGCAAATCCCCACTAAACCATTAAGAAAGGAAAGTGCATGAGCTACAATCGAACTTTACAGGCCTACATAGAAGAATATTACAGGACGAATGGCAAGAAAGCCACGCCACTAGATATTTACGAAATCGTTGACTGGCTGCTCGCTAAACGGGTGTGGGAGCCATCCCGGAAAGACGCGCGCAATATCCTGGCTCGTGAGCTTAGTCAAGCCATGCGGACCAAAGTGATTTTAGACGAAAACGGCAATAAAGTTCGTCGAATGCACTGCGTCAGAAAAAAAGTTGATCAAGGTGATGGAACTTTAAAGCAGATGGCCTTTTGGCTTGATATGGAATTTGCACCGCCGCCATTCATGCAGGAGAGCATTCAACAACGGAGAGGCGACATCGCCAATGATTGCTGGGCCATTACCAAGGATGTTGAGTATTACAATAAAAACTATAATAAAGCCCAGCCAATTGAAGTATGGCTAGATTTTAGGGAAGATATGGAAGAGCGAAAAATGACTGGAGGCCCTGATCCAGACGACGAGGAATAGCCAGTAGTCCGTTTACTCTAAAATGCTCTTTCATTGGCGAGAGACAGCTTTCGCATGCCAGCGCGACGCCCGGCAATCTCCGCAGCAGCGGAGTTTGCCGGGAGAAAAGACGCTTCTGCCTCGCTCCTTGGCTCGAACCGGGCTTGGCACGCGAGGCCAGCGATTAGCGCGCGGGCCAAACCCGGTTGGAGCGACAAAGAGTCAATTATTATTCAAGAACTGACTATTAACGATCGAGGCAGGGAATCTCAATTTAAAAGATGTATCAAAAGACTGATAGAGGAAGCTGCAGATAAATAATCTTAGTTGCACATTTAAACCGACCGTTTAGATGCCAAATAAAAGACGGTATGCTAAAACTGTACCCTCAGCTTCTCGTTCGGATGGATGTGCGAGTGAGCAGCCACTTACTCTCCAAACATCGAACTCTTGATACCTTGCTGCTAAAAGCATGCTAAGGAGGGAGAACGGTTTAACTCCAAGCGGCGCAACGACCACCCGGAAGCTTTTTGCGAGATCACTAGTCGTTTCATGAAGTAGCGCCGCCGTTGAGTCCATATCCATTAAAGAATGCTTTATTTGATCGCTTTCTGGAACGGATGTTAAGAGGCTCTTATTGTTAGCCTGGACTGCTAGTAAAAATTCAGGGTCAATCGGAGGATCTGTGTAAAATAAAACCGTTCGTGCAGGATCTACATATTCCCGTAGCCCCGCTGCGCGTATCTCTTCGTAGCCCAAGCCTATTACCAGCGCTACTGGAAGAGCTACCGCCCTTAACGCGCGAAAACCGTTCAATGGCCCCATCATATGGTTAGGCCCTGGGCGACTGGGACGAGAAAACTTTGCAGGGGAATAACAAAAGAAGACTTCCAACTGTTGCAAGCTGCTTTTAAACTCAAATAGTGCATTTATAAATGCCCCGTACCACGCCCTTGTCATACAAGAGTAATCAATAACCAATCGAGCTTTAACATTCCCTAAAGCCGCAATATTCGTAAGAAGCGTAAATGTTTCCTTGTAAGCGACAACCCCATCGCTTTCTCCTATTTCTGGTAGCATCGTAAAGCCATTATCTATGAAAAATTGGTCCCCGTTAGCACGGTTCAGAATCTTAGATTCTTTGAACGGTAGTACGACTTTTCGAACAACATCACTGGATAGGGCCATCTTGGAAAAATGAACCGCCCTAGACTCATAACCAGAGGCACAAATGAACAAATCAATTTTTGAGGAAAGAACGATTTCTAAGTCACATTGACCGGAATCCAAAATTTTCATTGAGTTATTCCTAAGGTCATTTGTTTGCTAACTATCATATCGGGATCGCGGGCATACCTGCGTCGATTAGTGATGCAGGTCGACAGATTTACCGGGGCATACAGACGTAATGGTAGTTGAAATAGCGGACACAAGGCAAAGCAGAGCCGGAATCTTCGACCCCTGATATCCCCTGTTTCTGTATCATCTCCGCTAACTTTTAATATCGCGCCGTGATATGATGCTAAGCGTAATAATCTGATCAGGCCTTCATCGGTATCAGGGTCAACCGTAAAGCTACTTTTTGGATCGAGTGGAAATGGACCAACGAGTAAGCCCGATGAAAAATATCGTCCAATTTCTCGCAGTAAATCATATAGAAGCACTGTTTGCTTGGTCCCGGTCAAAGTCACTTGCGCTCCCGGTAGCATCCTAAGGTAATCCCGGAAAAGGGAGGCAGATGCGTTCATAACGCGAGCCTGAATTTCAACAGGAACGGGCCTCACCTTTCCATCGGTGTCCCTGGTTACATTCATGCAAAGTTCTTCAAACATTCTAATTAGCCGCCTGGGATTTCCATCGCTTAAATCATAAATCGCAGGAATTCGTGAATATAAAACACTAGCCTTTCTTGATCTCCTCACCAGAGCACCACTAAGTCTTGATTTTACGAACTCATGGCGTAAAGCAACGATAGGTTTGAGCTTCCTTAAAACTGTATCCTTTTTGGCGGTATTGGCGGCAATCGGATGACTCGGATCTATCTGATTATTTTCCAAAAGACGCCTTAATGAAATATCCCATGAAGCTACCTCTTTGATCAGTTCGTATTCGGATGATCCAACATCATAAGCTTTAATCTTGGCGGAACTGGTATCGGCATCATTAGTATCGTCGTCAGATTCACCTAAAAACTGCTCGGGCGTACTATCAGAAACATTATTTCGTCTCATTACTGACATAGCTAGCTCTCGACAAAAAGAACGTCTGGCTACCATTGTTGATCTCCACAATGGGATCAACTCGACGTCATCGGAGGGAGTAACATGACCCGCTGCAAATACCCGAAGATAACAAACTCAGACCAAAGTCATCCGCCTCCGTTTCTTCGCTATCCCGTTCGTGAAGCTCGTCGGGCATTTCAAGATCCACAATGGCGGAATTCTCCGACAAGTGTCCTCTGAAAATGTGACCCAGCTCATGAGCGATGTAATAGGCAACGGGGGCGGGAAACATCGCATCGCGACCGATTAGAATTACATGTCGATTTCCCGTCCGAATGGCCATCGCCGCCATACGTTTGGATGTCAGTGGAAAAACCCGTAAGTGAATTACGGGAATTCCGAGTGACCAGCATAAGCCGAGTAGGTCACTGAGCCTGGACGCAAAGTTCCGCGGGCCTGCGAAGAACTGCGTGCCTCGTAGGCGCTTGAGTGCTAATCTTGAAAGCGCGCCCTGAAAAGCGCTTATCGTGCTGTGGATCTTAGCTGGTGTATTGTTGGTGGTCTGTCCAGAGATG
>JAJSLK010000083.1 GCA_021272165.1 Methylacidiphilales bacterium | reverse complement strand
CTGGCCTGATCAGCCCCAACCGTGCCAAGACCGATGGAAATCCATTCTCGCGCCAGATTCCTTTGTAAGTGGCCTATCTTCAGTAATTTTTAAGCGTCTTCAGCCGTTTTTGACCCCGCCAGATTCTCCTTCGACAATTCTATAGCTGGATATCCTTCGACTTCACTCAGGATGACAACTCCTAGAACTCATTTCAAAAGTAGCCATGGCTACTTTTGAAATGAGTTCTAGGCCTTATACCCGAAAAAGTAATTCTCCTTGATGCAGGCCGCTATCTCCGGCGGCACCATCTGCTCCCAGCTATGGTCATGGTCCCGGATCTTGGCCAGGATCGAGCGTGAGAAAATGCCCAGATATTCCTTGTGGAATTCATCGATCGGCTCAATGAAGCCGTTCTCGAAGAGGTGCGTGAAAAGATGCTTCAGGTGCTCCGGCACCTCCACGCCGCGCGCCGTGATGATCTCGTCCAGTGACGCATCCAGGAAGGGGTAAACGTAAAGCTTCAGGTCGTTTTTGAAGAGCCGCCCGAATGATTCGAGAATGCCTCCCTCCAGCATGTCGTAATACTTCGTATCGAAAAGCTCCTTCAGGTTGGGGATGCCCAGCACCAACCCGATCCGCCGCTTCGTGTAACGCTGGAGATAGGCCGCCAGCTTGTAATACTCCGCGTAGTTGGAAATCAGCACCATTTTGCCGACCGCGTTAATCGTGTCCGCGCGGGCCAGGAAATCGCGGTGGTCGATCGTCCCCGTCGTCAGCAGGTTCCGCATCGTGATTTCCATCAGCTCAACCGTCTCCTCCTCCTTCACCTCCGCATCGCGCAGAAAGTGCTGCCGTGCTCCGTCCAGCATATCGAGATTCACCAGCGTCACCGGCCGGAAACTTCCCCGCTCCACCAGGATTGGCTTCTTATGTAAAACCTCCGACGGCTGCAGCACGTCGCCGTTCGCGCCGATCAGCGTCGCATTGGAAAGCCCCTTCTCCACCAGTTGCAGGCTCATCAGCCGGTTGTCGACGTTGATGAAATAGGGCCCGATGAACTTGATCATGTCCACTTCGAGCCGCGCCGTCGAAAGCCCATCGAGCAGCGACGCAATCAACTTCTCCGGCTCACTGTGGAGATAAAACGCGCCATAGGTCAGGTTCACCCCGATGATTCCCAGCGCCTCCTGCTGCTGCAGGTTCTCCTTATCGAGCATGTTCACGTGGATGATAATCTCGCTCGACCGCGCTCCCGGCTGGAGCTGGAACTTGATCCCCATCCAGCCGTGGCATTCATTCGTCCCCAGGTAATTCCGCGCCGAAACCGTATCGGCAAAAACGAAGAACGACGTCGTTTCGCCCCGCTTCGCGTTCAAACGCTCAATCAGCAGCGCGAACTCGTAATCGAGCATGTTCTGCAGCCGCGTCTGGCTTACATAACGCTCGCCCTTGCCGTAGATCGCGTCCGAAAACGCCATGTCGTAGGCCGAGATCGTTTTCGCCAGCGTTCCCGATGCCCCGCCCACGACGAAGAACCACCGCGCCACCTCCTGCCCCGCGCCGATCTCGGCAAAGGTGCCGTAAAAGCGCCGGTCCAGATTGATCTGCATCGCCTTTTCGTGCGTGGAGATCGTCGTGGTGTTTGACAGTTGATCGATGGCCATGGTCGTAAAATGCAGCTCTTCTCAGGCTGCCAAAGAACCGGCCTCTCTGGCCAGCCCGATGATTGTTACACGTCTGTGCCGGAAAAGACCGAAAAAACGATTGTTACTGGATGACCAGGTCGACGGCCCGTGGTGTGCTCCGCTGCATGAAGGACCGGCAAAAATAGATGATGTCGTCGCTGATCCGCATGCAGGTCCGGCGCCAACGCCCCGCCGAATCGAGGATCTTCGTGCAATCCCGCAGCCCATCCAGCCGCACTCCCGCCACCTGCACCTCCATCGCATCGCCCAGCCGCTGCTTCAGCAGTGGATAAAATTCAATTTCGTATGGCGCCCGCGACGCCAGTTCCACCAGCGAAATCGAAACCCGCGGCGGCACGATGAGGCTTTTCTGAGCGATGTCGTCGTAACCGATGCCTTCCAGGGAACGGCGCACCATCTCCCGCAAATGATCCAGCGGCAGCGCCGGCGCCACCCAGTCGTTCTCCAGGTAAATCGCAATCGCCCGCGCCACGTCCGGCGCCAGATGCCAGCGATGGTGTCCCGCCGCTTCCGCCGCATGCTCAATCGACTCCGCGAGCCATCCCTCCGACAGCGGCACCAGCCGGTCGTTCATCCAGATCACATGAGGCAGTCGTTGTGGCAGCGCGATCATTACGATTCCAAAGTCAGGCTTTGCACCTCGTTCACAAATTCCTTGATATCCCGGAACTTCCGGTAAACCGATGCGAAGCGAACATAAGCCACTTCGTCGAGCCGGCGCAAATGGACCATGATCTTGTCCCCGATCGCCTTCGTCGGAATTTCATCGCCGTAAGTTTTCACCAATTCATCAATCATCTCATTCACCATCCGCTCAATCGCCTCCCGGTTCACGGGCCGCTTTTCGCAGGCTTTATCGATACCCGCCGTCATCTTGCGCCGGTCGAAAGCCTCGTAGCGCCCATCCCGCTTCAAAACGCGGATGTCTTCACGCTCGATTTCCTCGTAGGTCGTGAAGCGGTGCTCGCAGACGAGGCATTCCCGCCGCCGACGGATCACCGTCTCATCTTTAATGGCGCGAGAATCGATCACCTTATCATCTCGCGCCTGACATTTGGGGCAACGCATCTACCTGTGGTGGTGGTTCCCTCATCTTTATCACAACCGCTGGGGGCGTCAAGCAGTTGAGTGCCCTAAACGAATAGTCACCCTACCGGCCTAATATCTTCTGCGCCTGCTCGTCGATCTCCCACGCCTGGTCCAGGCTCGAACTCAGGATGCAATAATGGCCCATCTTTCGTCCACGCCGCGGCTCGCTCTTGCCATAAAGATGCAACCGCAACCCCGGCAACGCCAGTAATGCCGGCCAGTCCGGCGTTCCCTTCTCCCACACGTCGCCCAGCAAATTGTGCATCAGCACCGGCGATAGCAGCCGGGTATCGCCCAACGGCAGTCCGCAGACCGCCCGCAACTGCTGCTCGAACTGGCTCGTCACGCAGGCGTCGAAACTATAGTGCCCCGAATTGTGAGGCCGCGGCGCCAGCTCGTTCACCAACAAATCGCCCCGTCGCGTCAGGAAGAACTCGACCGCCAGCAGCCCCGTCACGTCGAGCCGCGCCGCAATCTCCGAGGCAATCGTCTGCGCCCGCGCCAGGATGCTTGCGGCCAGCGGCGCCGGCGCGACCGATGTCGCCAAAATATGATTCTCGTGCTCGTTCAAGGTCGGCGGAAACGCCACCACCGGCGTCTCGTCATCAGCGCCCTTCACCCCACGGCCCACCACCACGGAAAGCTCCGCCGCAAACGGCACCCAGGCCTCCACGACTCCCGCAGCGGCGCCATGCCGCCGCCACACCTCGGCCAAATCGGTCTCGTAGGCGATCTTCTGCTGTCCCTTGCCGTCGTAACCGAAATCGGCCGTCTTCAACACGCAGGGACAACCCAACGCCGACACGGCCTCGCGCAATTCCGTCTCACTCGTCACCACGCGAAACGGCGCGACCGGAAAATTGTTGCCCTGCAAAAATTCCTTCTCCCGCCGCCGGTTCTGTGTCGTGTAAAGCACGTCCCGGCCCGGCCGCAACGTCACATAGGGCACCAGCGCGTCGAGCGCCTCCACCGGAATGTTCTCAAACTCGTAAGTCACGACATCGACGCCTTCCGCAAACTTCAGCAGCGTCGGAATCTCCGTGAACGGCACGTTATATTCGCGGTCTGAAATCTGGCCCGTCGGGCTGTCCGGCGTCGGGTCCACCGTATGCACACGATAGCCCATCTTCCGCGCCGCCAGCGCGAACATGCGCCCGAGCTGGCCTCCGCCCAGGCAGCCGATGGTCGAGCCGGGAAGAATGGGGCCCGTTTTCATTTTCCAGTTCGAGGCAGTTTCTGGGCGCGGACCGTCCGCGTCTGCTGGGCGCGATAGCCCTCCCAGGCCCGCCGCAGTTTTTCATCCTGCAACGACAAAATCGAAATCGCCAGCAGCGCCGCGTTCTTTGCGCCCGGCTCGCCGATCGCCAGTGATCCCACCGGCACGCCCGCCGGCATCTGCGCGATGGAAAGCAGCGAATCGAGCCCCTTCAGCGCCCGGCTCTCCACCGGCACGCCGAGTACCGGAAGCGTCGTGAATGCCGCCGCCATTCCCGGCAGATGCGCCGCACCGCCCGCCCCCGCGATAATCACCTGCACACCGCGCCCCTTCGCGCTGCCCGCGTAACCGGCCAGCCAGTGCGGCGTCCGGTGCGCCGACACGATGTGCTTCTCATACGCCACCCCGAACGCCTCCAGGATCTTCGCCGCCGCTTCCAGCGTCTTCCAATCCGACAGGCTCCCCATGATCAACCCTACCTGGGGTCCTTTTTTCGTTCCTGCCTTCGATTTGGTGGCCATCCCCGTATTCAAAACAACCGGATGCCGTTGGCGAGACCAATTTATCTCGAAATCCGCTATCGCCTGCCATCTCCTACTTTTGCGGATGCACCGGATTCCCCGAATAAATAAAATCGACCCGGTTCGACATTGCCGAAAAACATTCCGGCGCGGGCCGGATCTCAGTCTCATCAAGGGCTTGGGCTTGATTCAGTTGCGCGTTCTGCAGGCCCGTATCCTTGAATCCGTTCGGACAAAAAAGAAGCTGCACGCTCACCTGATCGCCCTTCTTCACCCCCAGCCACTCCGGCAAAAACTGAAGGTCAAAATGGACTTCGTTTGTGTACCAAACTAATGCGCCAAACATGAGCAGTGGCATTTCCTTCGCTTGGCGCCAAACTACTCTCTTCATAACAGGTTCAGATTCCTGAACCCCAAGTGCCCGCCGCGCCTGGGGCGGCCGATCCAAGGCAGGATCAAGATCGATCTGCTTCCCATTCACCCACCAGCGCGTCAGAAAAAAGTCGTCCGGGAAAAAAGCTTCGATCTGCGGATCAAATTTCACGATCAACGCGGAATCGAGCATCTGGAGATGAACATGGGATTCATCGCTCCCATCAGGAACAAGAACCGGAAGCCTTTGATCGGTGGCCGGAAGCTGGACATAGGATCGTGGCTCCGGCGGTTTGGGAATAGCCGCGCCTCCCATGGAATTGTTTACCGAGACCGTGGCATAACGCGTCCCATCCGCATTTTGCCCCGAGGGCGCCCCGCCGCTCGCACCACTGGTCGTCCAAAATGGAAACCATAAGTCCTCCGGATGATCCAGAACGTGTACTTTTAGCTGTGCCAGAATAACCGGCTTGTCCGGAACGCCGGGACGATTAAACGGTCTCACGAGCTTCACCACATAGTCGCCTGCCGCGCCAAACGGAATGGACTCTGCATAGAAAACTGCTCCTGCATCTCCCTTTGGGCCGTCGGAAAGATTGGCCGTCTGCGCTTTCGTCTTAACCTGATCGTTAACCACCTCCCAGAAATAAAGTCCGCGCTCCTGCGGTGTCCCGAGGGCCCCGCTTCCCTTTGACTCTAAAAAATAAAGCACCAGCCCGCCATAACTCGTCGCCTTGTTGCTTTGAATTCCCACCTGAAAAGTCACCGGTGGAAGCTTCGGTGGCGTCTCGCCTTCCTGCACCCACGGCGAAGGGATCACCGTGAACTTCGGCGCATTCTCAAGATCACCCCAGGTACGGACGACAGGCAGGGATATTTCGGCCCCCGCATGACCGCTCGCCAGAGCGAACACCATCAGCAACCCGATCCCGGGGGAGCCTCGCATTCAGACCAATGGTATCGTCCACCGCCGCGGTTGCAATGGTCTTCGTCCCCTGTCATCCGAATCAAAAACCGGATTTTCCAAAAAAATATCCCCTTAATCACAACACCTTCCAAAAGTGCAGGCGATCCAGTCTCTCTAAGGCTACCGCTCCTTCCCGGTTTTGTGCAAAACTCCGGGAATGCTGCGCCTGCTTTTCACCCACAGCCTCCGCTACTTCGCCCGGCATCCGGTCTTGACGGCGCTCAACATCGCCGGCATCGCCCTCGGCGTCACCGTCTTCCTCAGCATCCAGATCGTCAATCACAGCGCACTCAAATCGTTCCGCGCCTCGGTCGACATCGTCGCGGGCAAGGCTGACCTCGAAGTCATCGGCGACGGCCTCCGCTTCGACGAGCAGGCCTATCCCATTGTCGCCAACCACCCCGGCATCGCCGCCGCCACGCCCATGGTCGAGGATGTCGCCAGCCTCGCCGATTATCCCGGCGAATACCTTCAGGTCCTCGGTGTCGATATCTTCTCCAACCAGCCGCTCCGCACGTTCGAGCTGCATGACGCCCAGAACCAAAAGCCCGACGTCGTCCAGTTCCTCCGCGATCCCAAGGTCATCGCCCTCACCGAAAAATTCTGCCGCCGCCTCGGCCTCAAGATTGGCGACCCGCTCCGGGTCGAAACCCAGACCGGCCTCGAAACCTTCCACGTCGGCTTCATCCTCGACTTCGGCGAGGACGCTCCGGGCGCCGACGAGCACCTTTCCGTCATGGACATCGCCAACGTCCAGGAAAACTTCCGCCACGTCGGCAAGCTCAGCCGCATCTCCGCCCTGCTCGCTCCCGGCGCTGACTTCAACGCCATCTGCGCCGACCTCCGCGCCCAGCTCCCGCCCGCCGTCATCGTCCAGGCCCCCGACCGCCGCAACCGCCAGATCGAGCGCATGATCGGCGCCTTCCAACTCAATCTCACCGCGCTCTCCCTCATCTCGCTCCTCGTCGGCATGTTTCTCATTTATAACACTGTCGCCACTTCCGTTGTCCGACGCCGCCACGAAATCGGCGTCCTCCGCGCCCTCGGCCTCAGCAGATTCCAGGTCCAGGCCCTCTTCATCGCCGAGGCCCTTTTCCTCGGCGTCGCCGGCTCCATCTTCGGACTCATCTTTGGCGTCCTTTTGGCCGGACATCTTGTCGGCGTCGTCTCCCAAACCATCACTTCCCTCTACATCCTCGCCAGCATTCAGACTCTTTTCATTTCTCCCTGGGCCGTTTTCGCCGCCCTGGCGCTCTGCCTCGCCGCTGTTCTCGCCGCGGCCTGGTTTCCTGCCCGCGAGGCCGCCCTCATCTCTCCCGTCGAGGCCCTCAGCATCGGCCATCTCGAGGACCAGCGCGCCCGCTCCACCACCCGCTGGCTCGCCATCGGCCTCGGCCTGCTTCTTCTCGCCGACCTCCTCGGTTATGTCAGCCTCCGGATCGGACCCGCCTGGATCAGCTTCGGCGCCGCTCTCTTCGCCCTCCTCGCTTTCGCCTTTTTCGTTCCGACCTTAAGCCGCCTCTTTTCCCGTTGGACCCGCCCCCGCTCCGTCATGGCCCGCATCGCCTTTGGCCACTTTGCGCAATCGCTCCATCGCACGTCCATGGCCATCTCGTCTCTCGTCCTCGCGCTCGCCATGGTCGTCGGCATCTCCACCATGATCTACAGTTTCCGCACCACCGTCGAAGCGTGGCTCTATCGCTCGGTGCAATCCGATCTCGTCATTGCTCCCGCCGAAAATCTTCTCATCGGCAACCGTGAAACGATCCGGCCCGAAGTCGAGCAGGCCGTTGCCTCGCTGCCCCATGTCACCTACGACACCTTTCGCGAACTCCGCGTCCGCCTCAACGGCGAGCAGGTCAAGCTCGCCTCCGTCCGCCTCGCCATCACCCGCGACATCGAGCGACTCGACTTCGACCAGGGCGATTCCCATGCTGCCTTCGACGCCGCCATCGACCACGGCGCCATCCTCGTCAGCCAGCCCTTTTACCGCCGCTTTCACCTCGGCCTCGGCGACACGATCAGCCTCGACACCCCCACCGGCCGCCGCGACTTCAAAATCGCCGGCGTCTACCTCGACTACACTACCGAAGGCGGCGTCATCCTCGTCGACTGGCAGACCTACAAAAAATATTGGCGCGATGACTCCATCAACGGCATCGGCATCTATATCGATAAAAAATCGGGCCTCACCGCGCCCCAGGTCCAGGCCATGCTCCGCCCAAAACTCGCCCCCTACGGCGACTACCTCATCAAGTCGAACCAGGAGCTCCGCGAGCAAATCTTCCGCATCTTCGACCAGACCTTCTCCGTCACCTACATCCTCCAGACCATCGGCATCATCGTCTCCGCCCTTGGCATCTTCCTCACCCTCACCATCCTCGTCACCGAACGCCGCCGCGAAATCAGCATCCTCCGCGCCGTTGGCGCTTCCCGGCGTCAAATCGAGGCCCTTGTCCTCTGGGAGGCCGCCATCATTGGCCTGCTCGGCTCCTTCCTCGGCATCATCGCGGGACTCGTCCTCGCCGTCATCCTCAGCTTTGTCATCAATGTCTCCTTCTTCGGCTGGACCATCTCGTGGGCCACGCCCTGGAGCTTTCTGCTCAGTCTCCCTTTTCTCGTCATCGCCGCGGCGCTGGTTGCCGGTTATGGCCCCGCCCGTCAGGCCGCGCATCTCGACATCGCCGACGGAGTGAAGATGGAATAGTGGATCGGCTCATCCGCCGAATTTTGGAACCTCAGCATGACAAACCCTCCTAATTTCGTTAATTTGGAAATTCTGTTAATTCCGTCAAAAAGCTTCCCATGAAACTCATCTTCCTTGGCGACGTCGTCGGCGAACCCGGCCGTGACACCGTCCGCGCCGCCATCCCGCTCCTCCGCGAGCGCTACCAGCCCGATTTCTTCGTCATCAACGGCGAAAATTCCGCCGGCGGCAATGGCATCACCCCGCGCCTCGCCGTCGACCTCATGCGCGCCGGCGCCGACGTCATCACCCTCGGCGACCACGCCTGGGACCAGCGCGAAATCGTCCCCTACTTCGCCACCGAACCGCGCCTCCTCCGCCCCCTTAATTTTCCCGCCGGCACCCCCGGCTTCGGCTCCGTCGTCGTTGCCGGCAACGGCCTCAAGCTCGGCGTCATCAATCTCCTCGGCCGCACCTTCATGGGCCCGCAGGTCGACAACCCCTTCCTCCTGATCGACGCTGAAATCGCCAAGCTCCGTCAGGAAACCCCCTGCATCCTCGTCGACTTCCACGCCGAGGCCACTTCCGAGAAGATCGCCTTTGGCCGCGCCGTCGACGGCCTTGTCACCCTCGTCGTCGGCACTCACACTCATGTTCAGACTGCTGACGACCAGATCCTCCCGAACGGCACCGCCTACCTCACCGATGCCGGTTTCAGCGGCCCCCACGACTCCGTCATCGGCCGCGATGTCGCCAGCGTCGTCCAGAAGTACCGCACGCTTCTTCCCAACAAATTCTACATCGCCCGCGAGGGCCTCCAGGCCGACGGCATCTTCGTCGAAGCCGACCCCGCCACCGGTCGCGCCCTCCGCGTCGAGCGCATCCAGCAGAAAATCACCCTCGAAGCGTGATTTTCGCCCGGCCGGAGCCTGAGCGATATTCCTTTACATGTGTCCAGAGGCATGCCATCTTGCCCCGTAATCGATCACATCGCTTCCCACTGAAGCCAAGTAGTAGTGTCTCAGCTCAGGCTTCCGTTCTGTTCTGTTCGCTTCCAAAGGTAACTTAATGCATGCATACGCACGCACTTCATTCGTTGGCTGTGAGGTCGCAACCTCAAATAGAATAGAAAAAAATATGAAATTATACGTGGGAAATCTTTCCTTCCAAATCACTGAACAAGACCTTCGCGAGCTTTTCGCCCCGCACGGCACCGTGTCCGATGCGGTTCTGATGCTCGATCGCGACACCCAGCGCTCGCGCGGCTTCGGCTTCGTCACCATGAGCTCAAGCGAAGAAGGCCAGCGGGCCATCGACGCCCTGAATGGCCAAAACCATGACGGCCGCGACCTGACGGTCAATGAAGCCCGTCCGATGGAGCCGCGTGGTCCTCGCCGGGACTTCTCTTCTTCCGGGGGCGGACGCTCCTCGGGTGGTGGTGGTGGTGGCAACTCGCGTCGCCGCTACTAAGCCGTAAGGCAAGTATTTGCGCCGGTCTGGAACCTCGTTCTGGACCGGCGTTTTTTTTGGCGGCGAAAGCAAGCCAGGTTATCGGGCAGTTGAAACTCTCTTAAAACCGCCCTTAACTTCATCTTATGCCCGCCAAACGCGATGACC
The DNA here is from genome assembly GCA_021272165.1 of Methylacidiphilales bacterium. Lineage (GTDB taxonomy): Bacteria > Verrucomicrobiota > Verrucomicrobiia > Methylacidiphilales > UBA1321 > JABDGH01. Next base: position 59,999 of record JAJSLK010000083.1, on the reverse strand, counting down.
CCGGCGAATTGAGCCTCGGCCTCAAGGTCGAGACTCCCGGCCTCTCCGCGCAGAACCCGATTTCCGTCACCAGCCTCACCGCTGCCCTTCGCGAGCTCATCGAAACCGGCATCGGTGATGTCTGGGTCACGGGCGAAATCTCCAACTTCCGCGCCCCCGGCTCCGGGCATCTTTATTTCACCCTCAAGGACGAAGCCGCCACTCTCGCCGCCGTCATGTTCCGGCCCGAGGCCCGCCGCATCGGCTTCGCCCTCGAGGACGGCATGGCTCTCCTGGCCCGCGGCGCCATGACCGTCTACGAGGCCCGCGGCCAGTACCAGCTCGTCGTCTCCGAAGTCCGCCCGCGCGGCCAGGGCGGTCTCCAGCAACGCTTCGAGGAACTCAAACGGAAGCTCCAGGCCGAGGGCCTCTTCGCCCTCGAGCGCAAACGCCCCCTCCCCGTTTTCCCCGAGGTCATCGGCGTCGTCACCTCGCTCCAGGGCGCCGTCCTCCACGACATCCTCCAGGTCCTCCAGCGGCGCGCCCCGGGCATCCGCATCCGCATCCGCGACGTCCGCGTCCAGGGCGTTGGCGCCGCGCAGGAAATCGCCGCGGCCATCGCCACCTTCAGCGCAGAAGAAAATATCGACCTTCTCGTCGTCGCCCGTGGCGGCGGCAGCCTCGAGGACCTTTGGGCCTTTAACGAAGAACCCGTGGCGCGTGCGCTCGCCGCCTGCCGCATGCCCACCATCTCCGCTGTCGGCCACGAAACCGACTTTACCATTGCCGACTTCGTTGCCGATCTCCGCGCCCCCACGCCGAGCGCCGCCGCCGAGCTCCTTACCCGCGACTGGGCCGAATGGCACGACACCCTCGCCGGGCTCCGCCTTAGTCTCGACCGCACCGTCCGCCACGATCTCGCCAGTCGCCGGCGACATCTCGCCGCCCTTGCGTCCAGCTACGCTCTCCGCGAACCGCGCCGCGTCGTCCGCCAATGGGTTCAGCGCCTCGACGACCTCCGCGAGTCTCTCATCTCCTCCGCCCATGACGTCATCCAGCAACGGCGGCAGGAACTCGCTCTCCTGAAAGCCCGTCTCACACCCCATCATCCCGCGCGGAAACTCGTCCAGCACCGCGCCCACCTCGTCCATCTCGTTGCCCGGCTGCGCACGCTGGGACCTCAGGCCACGCTCGATCGTGGTTACGCCCTCGTCCTCGACGAAAAAGGCCGCCCAATTTCCAAAGCGAAAAAGACCGTCCCGAATCAGCCGGTGCAGATCGTCCTGAGCAAGGGCGCTGTCGATGCGGGCATCACCGGCATTCATCCGGACAAGACGCTTCTCGACGCCCTTCATCCGACCGCGCCCGCTCCGAAAAAAGAGAAGAAGGCCGCCTCGTCCCGGCGTAAGCCCTCATCCTAAAGGCAGCCATTCCTTTAAACATCCGTCACCCCTTCGAGGCCGAAATTCTTTTGCCTTCTGGCGGTGTCGCTCGTTCGTCACGTAGCGATGGCTATGCTTCTCTCTCAGCTCCTGGCCAGAAGGCAAAACTCCGATCGGCGTGGCCCACGCCTACTTTTTAGATAGTCTCAAAGGAATATTTAGGGCGGACTTGCCGGAGGGTCCCTTGGCCTGTACTGAAAGGCATGCCCTTTGATTTCGCCAGTCCGGCCGGTCGCCGCGCGTGGCGTGCGCAACTGCTTGCGCCCATCGACGAGGCGAAATGGGAAAGACTCACGCGGGAGCTGTTTGCGTGGCAATTCGCGCGCATGCCGGCCTATCGGCGGATTTGCGAGGCGCACAGTGTCACGCCGAAAAACCTCGGCTCGTGGCGGGAGATTCCGGCGGGACCGCAACAGCTCTTCAAACGCGAAAAGCTTTTCGCCCACAGCTCGGCCAGGCCGGGGGCGATTTATGAAACAAGCGGGACGACCACAGGCGAGCCGGGGCGGCAGCATCTGCTTTTCCCGGATATTTATCGGGATGTCTCAGTAGAAGGAGCGCGGCGGGCGGGGCTGTTCCAGCGGCACGTTCAATTCCATTTTCTGACGCCATCGCCGGCCGAAGCACCGAGATCGTCGTTGAGCGCGATGTTTGGTTTCTGGCCGAAAGCAGCCAAACAAAGCGGAAACCGTTTCTGGATCAAGCGGGGAAAATTTGATCTGCCGCGCCTGCGCGGAGTTCTGGCTGAACAGGTCAAAAAGGGTCAGGCCGTGGCGATTTGCGGGACGGCCTACAGTTTTGTGCATCTACTCGATGCCTGGGCCGATTTGCCGCTGGCCCTGCCGCCGGGAAGCTGGCTGCTGGAGACGGGGGGATTCAAGGGGCGGAGCCGGGAGATTTCACAAATCGAGCTTTACGCGGAGTTGAGCCGGACATTTGCCGTGGGCCGGGACGCGATCTGGAATGAGTACGGCATGACCGAGCTGTCGAGCCAGGCGTATGCGCGGGGAGTTGGCGGACGGCACCAGACGCCGCCGTGGGCGCGCGTGCTGATTTGCGATCCGGTAAGCGGGAAAGAAGTTCCGCCGGATCGTCGGGGAATAGTTCGCTGGATCGACCTGGCGAACGTCGATTCGGTGCTGGCGGTGCAAACGCTTGATCTGGCGGAGCGGAAAGCGGACGGATTCCGGTTGTTGGGCCGAATGGCGCGGACGGAGCCGCGGGGATGTTCGCTGGGAATCGAGGATCTCTTATCGGTGAAATGAGAAGGTAAAAGCACTTAAAAAACTGGTACTATTTACTCATTTCTCACAAATAGTGTATCATCCTGATGGCGTATAAATAAAAGTAGTGAAAACCTCCCAATTACTTCTCGTGTCGATAGCCCTTTGGGGTGCCACGACAGCAGCGAAGGCGGTGGTGGGGCCTCAATTCCATGAGCAGCCGGACGATCCCCCGTTGGCGTCAGCTCCGGCGAAGGCGAATTCGTCCACATCCCATGCCAAGCCGGGCGCGGCTTCCAGTTCCCCCACGGCCGCGCCGAAGGCAACTATGCCCACAAAAACGGATGGGCCCAAAACAGAGTCGGTCGATTCGATTAAAGGAGTGGGGCCTTACAAGTTCGGCGCGAAGGTGACCGACTACTCGGTGACGGCATTGCAGATTGTCGATCCAAAGGCGAAGGGCGTGCTGCTGAGAGTTTGCCCCTACGGCGATAATTATCTGGTCACAAACGTGAAGGGGATGACCTGGGGCGGCGTGCCGGTCAAGGGGATGGTGCTGACGTTTCAGAAGGGTGAGTTGATCGACTTCCAGATCGCGCTCAAGGCCAAAAAGGGCGACCTTTATGTGGCCAACCAGGCGTTCCGGGACAAGTACGGCCCCAGCGATCCGACGACATTCCCCGTGCAGACCTGGACGGGATCGCATATTCAAGTGACGCTGGTCTTCCCGGGCGCGGAAGTTTTTGACGCGAGGGCAATCGATGCCCCGGGCCAGGGCAAGGTGGAACTGTTCGATTGGGTGAAGTGGAAGAAATACGAGGCGGAGAAAACCGCCGAGTTGAAGAAGTTGCTGGAGCAGCGTTACGAGGCGACGAGCCAAAAGGCGAAGGACAATTTGTAAATTTTCCTCCTTCTGCCAAGCTGAGTCCGTTGACCACTCGCCAGCGACTCAACCTTCTTTCCCGCGCGTATCCACGGCTTTTTCCCCGGCGGGAATTGCTGCGTCTGTTGGAGGAGCAGCTCGGGCAGGTGGACGCATTGGACAAGTGGTTTCGGCGGCCGGGTTCCTTGACGTGGAGCCAGGTGCGAGCTCCGGGGCTGGTTTATCATATTTGCGCGGGGAACCTGGCGGTTTCGGCGCAGATGAGCCTGGGGCATGGGCTTCTCCTGGGCGCGATGAACGTGCTGAAGCTGCCGGGAGACCGGGATGATTTGTCGACGCGACGGGAGATTCTCGATTTTATTCGCGGACTGCCCGCGCCGTTGCGGAAGCTGGTGAAGACGGAGCGGGAGCTTGATCCGGCTTTGCTCCGGCGGGCCGAGGTGGTGATTGCGTTCGGCTCCGACGCGACGATGGCGAGTCTTCGCGCGCAGACGGTACCGGCGCAGAAATTCATCGCGCATGGTCACGCGTTGAGCCTGCTTTGGCTGGCGGAGCCGGAACGATTTGGGTCGAAGGAAGCGCGGGCTTGCGCGGTCGATGTGCTGACGTATGACCAACTTGGATGCTTGTCGCCACAGGCGATTTACGCGCCGCCGGGCGCAAGAATCTCGGAGATCGGCGGGAAGCTGGCGCGGGCGCTGGAGACCGCGTGGCGGAAGATGAAGCGGAAACCGGCGCGGCCCATAACGGTCGCGGCGCGGATCACCGAGGCGCGGGACGTGGCACATGGATTGGGGCATCGTGTCTGGTTGCCGCCGACGAAGCACCTGGGCTGGACGGTGATTCACGATCCGAAATCGGCGTTCCGCCCGTCGGCGCTGCATGGGATAATTTATCTGCGGCAGGCCTCGCCCGCGGGACTGAAGAGGGCATTGGCATCCGTGGCGGGAAAGATTTCTACGGTGGGCGTGGCGGGAAAGATGAACGCGGCCAGCGAGAAGACATTTCTGGACCTGGGCGTGACGCGATTTTGTGCCGCAGGAAAGATGCAGTTTCCTCCCCTCACCTGGCATCACGACGGACGGCCCGTTCTGGCGGAACTTGTCACCTGGATCGACCGGGAAACATAATAGTCGGAAGTAACTTTAGGCCGGAAGAAGACGTCTGAGGTGATGATGCATCGTTTCGTCATTATCGTGCTTCTCTTGCTTTCGCTGCTGGTTCCCGGGATAGTCCGGGCGGCGCTGGGCGCCGAGTCGATGCCGACGGTGACCGACCTGAATCAATTGGAAGCGACGTTGCCAATCGATTCGCACCGCGTTTACGTGACGGGATTTTCCAACGGCGCGGGGATGACGTTCACGCTGGGAGGCCATTTTTCGGATCGGATCGCGGCCATCGCGCCGGTGTCGTCGCAGAGTTTTACGAAAGCCGAGTTGCTGGCGCGGCCACTGCCCGTCTACTACCTGACGGGAACGGCCACCACTGCCCGGGATCGGTGGAACCCTTGCCACAGGCGATTTGCGGACCAACACTGGATCCGTTCCATGCGACGGACCGGATTTGGGATTTTTTCCTAAAGCACCCGATGCCGTAAGGGACGGCGGGTTCGCACGGAGGACACCAAGGTCAGGGAGTTGTTTTGGTTATAATAGAAGATCAGTCGGCGGCTGATCTCTCGACAAGCTCAGGATGACAGACCTCTGAAATGATACCCCTATCTGTCAGCCTCTCGCCATGGCCCTTAATTGGTGCTAAGCTTTTACTGTGAAGCAAACCTTCTTCGTGTGGAGTTGCGTTTTGCTCCTGGCCATGTCCTCCGCCCCGGCGCAGATCGCGCCCGAATTGCGCGAACAGGGCGTTCTCTATTTCGACGGCAACCTGCCCGACAAAATCATTGCCCCGGTCCACACCACGACCACGATTTACCTGAATCGAGATTTCCAGACCACGCTGGCCGCGCTCTATCCCGGCCAAAAAATGGAGCTGCTCGGGATGGCGCCCGAGGGCTATCTTGTCAAGGCGACCTACCGGAATAACACGATCAACGGCTGGATCCGTCCCGAGGACCTGCCGAGCGGAATCGATCCCGGCCTTTTCGCCTTGGCGAAGAAAAACCAGGTTCATCGCGACGCCGTGGCCGCAGCCATCGCCAATAAAAGCGTGATCCAGGGGATGACATCGGATGAAGTCCGTCAGTCCGTCGGCAAGCCGGAGCAGACTTCCTCGCGGTCGGACGCCAGCGGCTCATCGCTCACCTGGATTTACACCACTTACCGCGAGGAGCCGCAGTACAGCTACGCCTTCGACGCATGGGGCCGGCCCGTAATCCAGACCTATTACGTTAAGGTTCCCATCGGCCAGATCATCGTCGGATTCGCCAACGACGTCGTCATCAGCGTCGAGGAGCACAAGACCGATCCGAACAGCCCTGGCGTGGTGAATAACTAATTCCCAGTGGCATCCTCCGCGCTGACGATCGGCCGGTGCCGATAGAGCAGGTAGAGGTTGCGACCATAGAGAAACGGCAGGAAGCAGTTCGCGAAAATGGCCGGGGCGGCATCGAGGTGAAGAAAGTAGATCGTATTCAACACACTGCCCCAAAAGCTGAGGTGCCAGAAGATGGTCGGCACGACGACTTTTCGAGCTTTTTCAGAATGAATCCATTGCAGGACAAAACGGCCACTGAAGGTAAAGCCGCCGGCAAAACCCAGCACAGTCCACCAGAGCGAACGCCAATAAAGCCAGGGAATGTAGGGACCCAGGAAAGGGGCCAGGAAACCTTCGGTATGTGCGTGCATCAGGAATAACTATTCCCGGTAAACGGTTTTGAGAAGGCTTTCTTCCATTTTAATTCCGTAATTCTTCTGGTAGCCTTGCGTTTCCTGTGAACTCATCTCATTCCATTCTTCGCGTCGGCCTGGCTGGCCTTGGCACCGTGGGAGGCGGCGTCTGGCATCGACTCGCCACCCAAAGCGATTTGATCAAGCAGCGGATCGGCGCCGAAATTCGCGTCGTGCAGGTCGCCGACAAGCGAATGGATCGCGCCAGGGAACTCGGCGTGCCGGAAAAAATCGTCGCCGACGACTGGCGCAAGCTCACCGCCAATTCCGATCTCGATGTCATCATCGAATTGATTGGCGGCACGAAGCAGGCCTTCGAACTGATCAAGGAAGCGCTGCAAAGCGGCAAGCACGTCGTCACCGCCAACAAGGCGCTGCTGGCGGAGCGCGGGGCGGAACTTTTCGCCACGGCCCAAAAACACCAGCGCCATCTCCTTTTCGAGGCGAGCGTCGCGGGCGGCATCCCGATCATCCGCGCCCTGCGCGAGGGGCTTGTCGCCAACCGTATTATCTCGATCCACGGCATCATCAACGGCACCTGCAATTACATCCTGACCCGCATGAATGAGGCCGGGCTCGAGTTCAAGGAAGCGCTCGCCGAGGCGAAACGGGAGGGCTACGCCGAGGCCGACGAAAGCCTCGATGTCGACGGCCACGACACCGCCCACAAGGCGGCGGTGCTGGCGGCGCTGGCCTACGGCTTCTGGATCCCGCCGGAAAAACTCCACACCGAAGGCATCCGCACCGTCGAAAAACAGGACATCCTCTATGCCCGCAAGCTCGGCTACGGCCTGAAGCTTCTCGCGATTATCAAGACCGACAAGGAGAGCGCCGTGGAGGTGCGCGTCCATCCCACGTTGGTTCCGGAATCGCATGTCCTCGCCTCCGTCAGCGGCGTTTTCAACGCCGTGCTGGTGCGCGGCGATGTCGTCGGCGATACGCTCTACTACGGACGCGGCGCGGGCGGCGACCCGACCGCCAGCGCGGTCATCAGCGATCTCGCCCAGATCGCGGCCCATTTCCCGCAGGAACAAAAGGCCCGCAACGTCGGCCATGAATCGCTCCAGTCCCGGCTCAAATCGATGGACGAGATCGTCTCACGCTACTACCTGCGGTTGCTGGTGCTCGACCGCCCCGGCGTCCTGGCCGAGGTCGCGCGGGTTCTGGCCACCCGCCAGATCGGCATTTCGTCGGTCATCCAGCCCGAGGCTCATGCGGGCGAAACAACGCCGCTGGTTTTGATGCTTCACGATGCGCCGGAATCCCAGCTCCAGGCCGCCGTGCGCGAAATCTCACAGATCAGCGCGGTGAAAGCCCCGCCGGTTCATCTGCGGGTGGAGGACTTTGATTAGGACTGGAGCACGACCCGCTTCCATCTCTCTTGATTGGTTTCGCTCTTCGCCCATAATTCCCATGATGCATCACAAGACTCTTTCCGCGTGGCCCGGTGTGCTCGAGCACTATCGCGGCTACATGGGCTGGCTGCCGGAAGGGGCAAAGATCGTCACCCTTCTGGAGGGAAACACCCCGCTGATTCCGGCTCCGAACCTGGCCCGGGAAGCCGGCGGCGGCTTCGACCTCTTCCTGAAATTCGAAGGATTGAACCCCACCTCCTCCTTCAAGGATCGCGGCATGACCGCCGCCATGACCCAGGCGCTGGCCCGGGGATCAAAATTGGTCATTTGCGCCAGCACCGGCAACACCTCCGCTTCGGCCGCCGCCTATGCGGGACGCGCCGGACTGCGTTGCGCGGTGATCTTGCCCCACGGCAAAATCGCCCTCGGCAAGCTCGCGCAGGCGCGAATGTATGGCGCGGAAATCGTTGCCATTCGCGGCAATTTTGACGAAGCCCTCCGTCTCGTGCGCGAACTCGGCGCGAGACCTGGCGTGGAAGTGGTCAATTCCATCAATCCGGTCCGCATCGAGGGCCAGAAAACCGCAGCTTTTGAGATTTGCGACATCCTCGGCCGCGCACCCGACTTCCATTTCCTGCCCGTCGGCAATGCCGGCAACATCACCGCCTATTGGAAGGGCTACAAGGAATACCATCAGGGCGGGCGGATCTCCTCGCTGCCCCGAATGTGCGGATTTCAGGCCGCGGGCGCGGCTCCGATCGTTGAAGGCAAACCCGTCACCGATCCCCAGACGGTCGCCACAGCGATCCGGATCGGCAATCCCGCCAGCTGGACCGGCGCAACCGCCGCCGTAAACGAGTCCCAAGGCCTGATCGAAAGCGTCACCGACGCTGAAATCCTTGCTGCCTACGCCCTCGCCGCCCGGCTCGAAGGGGTTTTCGCCGAACCAGCCAGCGCCGCGCCTCTGGCCGGGCTTTTGCGCATGGGCCGTCGCGGCCTGATTCCCAAGGCCAGCGTCATCACCGTCACACTCACCGGCCATGGCCTGAAGGATCCCGATACTGCCATGAGCCAGCAGCAGGGCGAGGCGCGCGTGGTGGAACCGCGGCTCGAGGCGGTTCTCCAATGCTTGGCAATTTCCTAAAACCTTCTTAAGCATCTGATCCTTCTATCCGTTATCCCTTGGTTATAATTTAACCGTTTGGATATAAGGAAAGAGTCGACCATCGACATATTGGGTGCTCAAAATACGCGACTTATGGAATCCACACCTGTGGCAATAGCGATTCGCGAAGTGTTAACAGCGATTCGTCAACGCAAGCGCGTCGAGGAAATCCTTGAGATGGTCCTCAGTTATTCGTCTGACCTCGGCAATGGCGTACACGGTTCCATTGTCACGGTCGACCATAATTCACAGAAGCTCATCATTACGTCGGTGCGTGGCGAAGATTGGACGCTTGAGAAACAAATGTGTCAGTTGAGCATCGGTGAAGGACTCACCGGCCATGTCGCCCTCACCGGCCGTCCCTATCTCTGTCCCAATACGCGCGTCGATCCCAATTACTTCTCTCTCTTCGAGAACGTCCTTTCCGAGCTCGTGGTACCGATCATCGTCGAGGAAAAGGTCTGGGGCCTGATCAATCTCGACGGCCTTGAAGCCAATGCCTTCGATGATTCGACACTCTCGACCATCGTGCTTTTGGCCGAGCTTGCCGCCTTCGCCATCAAGCTGCGGATCGACCTGACCGAACAGGAACGGCTCCAGCGCCACCTGATCCAGTCGGAAAAACTCGCGTCGCTCGGCGAAACCATCGCGGGCATCGCGCACGAGATCAACAATCCCCTCACCTCAATCCTTTCCAACGCCCAGCTTCTGGCCCTGCGCCGCGGCGGCCCGGCGGACGAGGCCTCCATCAACGCCATCGTGCTCGAAGCCAAGCGGACGGCCGATCTGGTCAAAAATCTCCTCGCCTTCAGCCGCAAGGAATCGAAGAAGCGCGAGGTCATCGGCGTTAACGAATTGATCAAGCAGGCGGTCAACCTGAAGCGATACCAGCTTCGCGTGAATAATATTCAGCTCATCGCCGAACCGTGCGAGGTCTCGTACCCGGTGCTCGTCACCGCGCAGCAGATGCAGCAGGTCCTGCTCAACCTGCTCAACAATGCAGAACAGGCCATCACCAAGACCAACCAACAGGGCATCATCAAGGTGGAAGGTGGGCGGCGTGGCGACATGGTCTACATCACCGTCTCCGACAACGGAAGCGGCATTCCACCCCATGTCCTACCTTTCATTTTCGATCCCTTCTTCACCACCAAAAATCTCGGCGAAGGCACCGGCCTGGGCCTCTCCATCGCCCATACGCTGATCGAGAATCACGGTGGAACGATTTCCGCCAAGAGCGAACCGGGCAACACGGTTTTCACCATCGAGCTGCCCATGGCCCGCAGCCCCAAGATGGTTTCCGATTCCAAGGAAACCCAGCCGCTGCCCTCTCCACCCAAACGCGCCAAGCGCGTCGGCCGCGTTCTGGTTGTTGACGACGAAAGTGCGATCGTCGATGCAATCTGCGAATTTCTCGACCTGCAAAACATCACTGCCGACAAGGCCAATGACGGCCAGCAGGCTCTCATGCTCCTGGGCCGCAATCGCTACGACGCCATCATCAGCGACATTCGCATGCCCGGCATCGACGGCCCCCAGCTTTACGAACGCGCCGCCGCCATCAACCCGGCCTATCGCAACCGGTTCCTTTTCATGAGCGGCGATCTCGTGCGCGACAGCACCCAGAGTTTTGTCTCTTCGCTCAATTGCCCATGCCTGGCCAAGCCTTTTGCTCTCCAGGTGCTCTTCCAGCACCTCGGCCCGCATCTGGATCAATTTTCAAGCGGCAGCCTGAACAAACCGCCCATGCTGCCCCAGCGCAGGTAGTCAACGCGGGTTGCGACACCCGGGCAGGATTACTTGGCGTTGGGCGAGGCCTGAACCAGCTTCGAGCCCGAGTCGCGTAGCATGTGCGTGTAATCGCTCATGATGTCCACCGCTTCGTCGAGCTGCGGGTCGTCAATCGGATGATTGACGGCGGCGCTCAGGCCGGGCGTATCGTCATTATCCTCATTGCCATCGGCATCGAGCTTCGGCGGCTTGACCACCGGGGGAGCGGCCGGAAGATTCTGCGCGACCATGTCGAGGGTTAGATCGAGCATCGTATCGCGGCTGGCCTTGCGCGCTTCCAGGTCCTTCTTGCGCTGGGCATTCAACGCCTTGAGATCGGCTTGTTCCTTGAGGCGGGTCGCTTCATTCAAGGAGACCGTGTTGTCGTGAACCTTCTTTTTATAATAGGCGATATCCTGCCGGACGTAGCCAAAGTCGGGCGAAGCCGCCACGCGGGCCGCGGAATGCGTGCGCAAGTCGGGAAGATAAGGAGCGGTCAGATTGAGATTATCGTAGGTGACCTTCGGAACTTCATCATAGGGCAGATAGTAGGGCAGCGTCGTTTCTCCGAGCTCAAGCGCATCGAGCACCGAGGGAAGAACAATGTCGGGAATGACACCCTTCTTCTGGGTCGAGCCGCCCGCCACGCGATAGAATTTCTGGACAGTCATCTTCAGGCTGCCCGCACCCGGATCAGTTGGAAACCCGATTGGCATTTGCGGATCAAGCGGGATGAGGGTCTGCACCGTCCCCTTCCCGTGCGTACTCTCGTCACCGACGATGATGGCGCGGCCATAATCCTGAAGGGCGGCGGCCACGATCTCGGTCGCCGAGGCGCTCATCTTGTTGACCATGACGATCAGCGGCCCGTCGTAAATCTGGCGCGTGTCGTCGGAAGAAAGCTGCTCGGTATAGTTATCGAAGCGACGAATTTGCACCACCGGCTCGCGCTCGACGAAAAGACCGGTCAGATCGACCGCCTGATCGAGCAACCCGCCGCCGTTACTGCGGAGGTCCAGAATGATTCCCTGCACCTGCTCCTTCTTCAGCCGTTGCACCAGCTTGGCGACGTCCGAGGCGGTCTTCTCGTAAAAGTCCTGCAGGTTGATCACGCCGAACTTCTCGGTGCCGCCGCCCGGCACGGGATGCTCAATGATATGCGCCTTGGCCAGGCTGTCCTTGATGCTGACCATGTCGCGCTTGAGGACGATGTCCTTGTGCACTGTTCCTTCCGCCTGGCCGGCGGGCAGGATGACAAGATGGACCATGCTACCCTTCGGCCCGCGGATCATATCCACGACGTGGTCGAGCTTCATGTTGACCGCATCGACCGGCTCGCTGCTCCCCTGGCCGACGGCCAGGATTTTGTCACCCGGCTGAAGCCGCTTATCGAGATCGGCCGGGCCGCCCGCGATGATTTCCTCGATCGTGGCATAGCCATCGTCCGTCTTTAGCACCGCACCGATGCCAGTGACAATATGCTTGATATCCTGGATATTGAAATTGGCCGCCTCGGTCGGCGAAAAATAATCGGAATGGGGATCATAGGCATGAGTCAACGCGCTGAGATAAATCGACAAAACATCAAGATCTTCCTCTTCCGATCCTTCGCGCAGGAGTGAAGCATACCGTTTGCTTAGGCGCTTGATCGTGTCTTCCGTCGGCTTCTTTTCGAGAACGCCGTTGAGCAGATCCGATTTTACCTGCCCGCGCCAGGCTGCTTCCGATGCGGCCGCATCGGCCAGCCAAGGCGACTTGTTGTTGCGGAGGGTGAAGGTTTCGTCCTTGGTAAAATCAAAATTCTCGTGCAGCAACTTCTCCGAAAGCTTCACGTTTTCCTGCACGCGCTGCATGTAGCGTTCGAAAATCTCGAAGGCGGGCGCGACGGCGGCTTCTTCGTTGTCGCCGTGAAGAAGATCGCCGAGCTTGGTGCCATACTTGGTGGTGAATTCGTCGATATCGCTCTGGAGGAAGAAGAGGTGGTTGTAATCGAGCGCGTCGAAGTAATTCTTCAGCCAGCGCTCGGACATCTCGATGGTGATCGGGGTTTGGAGATAGTGATTTTCTTCCAGCAGGACGCCGACTTCATGCTCGATTTCAGCGTCGCGGTCGGCGTGAACCGTAATCGGCTTGAGCACCGGAAGCTGGACCGGCGCATTGTTATCGGGGGCTGGCTTCGTGGACTGGTCGTCCGTGGCGGGCGGTGTTTGCGGCTGCTTGATCGCACCCTTGTCGGGAAGATCGATCCCGGGTTGCTGCTTCAGGTCGGGAGCCGGGGCGGCTCCAGGCGTACCGGGAGGAACGACTTGGGGCTCGGCTGCAGGAGAAGCCGGGGGAGTGGCGCTGGGCGCCGTGGTATTGTCCGCCCATGTGACGAGCGAAAGGGAGGCGAACAGGGCCGCAACCAGGAGAAAGAGGTGGCGGTGGGGGGACTTCAATGGCTGTAGCATAGTTTGATTAAAGCTTCTTCAACCCTCCCAAATAGGGCTGGAGCGGTTCCGGTAAAAGAATGTGCCCGTCGGCCTGCTGGTACGTCTCGAGCAGAGCGATGAAAAGCCGGGGCAATGCGAGCCCGGAACCGTTGAGAGTATGACAAAAAATATTTTTCCCTTCGCTGTTCTTATACCTGAGATTCATGCGCCGGGCCTGAAAGTCCTCGAAGTTGCTGCAGGAAGAAACTTCCAGCCACGCCCCCACCCCCGGAGCCCAGACCTCAATATCATAGCACTTCGCGGCTCCAAAGCCAATATCGCCTGTGCAAAGCGAGACGACCCGGTAATGGAGTCCCAGCTCCTTAAGCACCCGCTCGGCATGGCCGACCAGCGTCTCGAGCGTGGCGTAGGACTCCTCCGGCTTCACAATATGGACAAGCTCCACCTTGTCGAACTGGTGCACCCGGGTCAGTCCCCGGGTACCAACCCCCGCGGCTCCCGCCTCACGACGGAAGCAGGGCGTATAGGCCGCGTAACGAATGGGTAGTTTGTCGGCGGGAAGGATTTCCTCCCGGTGCAGATTGGTCACCGGAACCTCGGCAGTCGGCACCAAGTAAAGTGGCGGCTCCTCGGTCACCGCATATTGCTGGTCGATAAACTTCGGAAACTGGGTGGTGCCGATCATGCATTCGCCTCGAACCATGAAGGGCGGTGAAATCTCCGTGTAACCATGCTGGCCGGTGTGTAAATCGAGCAAATAGCTAATGAGCGCCCGCTCCAGCCGCGCCCCCTGCCCTTTGAAAACGATGAATCCGCTGCCCGAAATCTTGGTCGCGGCCTCGAGATCGATGAGCCCCAACTGGGCGCCGATTTCCCAATGCGGCTTCGGTTTGAAGCTGAATTCGGCCGGTTTGCCGATTATTCGCTCGATGCGATTGTCCTCGGCCGTTTTGCCGACCGGGACCGAATCGTGATTGGCATTGGGAATGCGCAGAAGCAGATCAGTCTGCTCGGTTTCAATCCCGGCCAAATCCTGGTCGAGCCGCGTGATCTGCTCGCCGACGGCCTTCATCCTGGCCGAGACCTCCGCGATGTCGCCGCCCTTGGCCTTGATCGCGCCAATCTCCTTGCTCGTCCGGTTACGCTCGCTCTTGAGCGCCTCACTCTCCTGCAATAACTTGCGGCGTTTCTCATCCAGGGCGAGCACCTGTGCGATCAGCTTCTCATCCCCCGAATTGCGGCGGGCGAGGTGCTCCCGGTAAAAATCGGGATTTTCGCGGATCTTGCGGATATCGAGCATGGCGTAAAGGCCTGAATATCCCGTTAACGCCGCCTTTGCGCAAGCCTTGGGACTCGCCTTAACAAAGATTTAATCCCTTGGGTTGAATTCCCCGAAGCTCGCTCCAAGGTTCTTTACTCCCCTGGCACCTTGGTGGTTCTTTTCATTTAAGCTTGGAGAGCCGGGCTCAAAGTCACGCCACCTTTTCCGGCTGAGGCTGCCGGCGGCGGCGGAGGCGAAAGACGTTATTCCACGTCTTTTTGAACGCATTTTTGGGCGTGAGATAGCGCTGGCGCAGGGCCGGGCCCTTGCGGATGGCATCGAGGACGCCTTTAACTGAAAATGTGTCGGCTTCGAGAATGCTGTAGGCTGTGCCAAGCGCCTCGTGATCGTGCGCATCGCTGGCTGCCGTCATTGGCAGGCCGCGGGATTCCGCATAGGCAAAAGCATGCCGGTTATAGCGCTTCAGCGTCGTCGCGGCGTTGAATACCTCCAGGGCGTCGATGTCGAGCGTCTCCAGCACCGGTTCGCGGATGCCGGCGCGGAAAAAATCGTAGGGATGAGGCGGAATGGCAATACCCCCGGCCTGATGGATCAACGTCACCGCCTCGCTGGCCGGGATGCCCTTCAGGTCCGGCAGCGTGATACCGAGGGCGAGCAGGTGCCCCTCCGCCGTGGTGATCTCCTGGCCGGGGATGATGAGCAGGCCGTCAATGGCCGTGCCCTCCTTGTTCATGAAGCCATGCTGGAGGAAATAGTCGACGCAGGCGCAGGTGTTGTGGTCGGTGATGGCAAAGCCGTGGAGACCCTTCGTGCGGGCTTCCCGCACCAGCGCCTCGGGCTCGGCCACGCCATCGGCAGAAAAGCGGGAATGGCAATGAAGATCGATAAAAAGTTGCATGGAGAGACTCAGGTACAATTTAGAAGCTGGAGCGCGGAGAGCAAGTGCGCGCAACGATTGTCACCGTTTGTTTTCACAACGGTTCAATCGCCGGAAATCATCTATTTGAAATATATTCCCGCGACTTCACCATCTTTCAACGTCAATGTGGCCAGCAGGTCATCGCCGCCGCCCTTGAAGCGCAGGCGGTAAAGATAAATCTGGTAACCTTTCTGGTTCAGCTCGCCCAGTGCGGCCAGATCATACCCTCCGTTCAACCGCGGCGCCAGCAGCTCGCAAGAAGCATCGAACTGCGTCTTCGTCAGCGCCGCCTTGAGTTCCGTCGTCCCATGGGCGACAAATGCGGAGTAATCCCCGGCCACCTGCGCATTGAGTAACTGGTGAAACAGCCCATCGGCTGTTTCCTGGTTATCCGCCCGGACAAACTGAGTTGCCGTTAAGAACAGGGCCGCGCCAAGGCAAAGCAACCTGCCTTTCATGATCGTTTAGACCGCATTCGCCAGCCGCTCGGCCAGACGGGCGGGCAGGCCGGCGTTCATGATCTTGGCCTGGGCCTTGGCCAAGTCGTAGGGCAGACGCCGCAATTCAATCGTATTCGCACCCGAGTCGAAGATCACGTAGGCCGCCCGCCAGTCGCCGTCCCGCGGCTGGCCCACGCTGCCGACATTCACGAAATACTTTTTCTCCGGCTGGATATCGATCTTCTTGTAGAAGAACTCGTGGACCTTGTTGTCCCGAATGAAGACGTGCGGGACATGGGTGTGGCCGAAAAAGCAGACGTTGGTCTTCTGGTACTGAAAGCTGCTCTCGGCCTCGAGGCAGGAGAAAACGTAACCCCAGCGGTTCGGCTGGTCGAGGGTCGAATGGACCACGGTAAAGGAATTGACCGGGCGCTGGAGCGGTAGGGCCCGAAGGAATTCGCGCTGCTCCTTGGTCAGTTGCGTCCGGGTATAGCGGATGGCCGAAAGGGCCATGTCGTTGAAATGCTCAACCTCCCGCCCCTCCGAAGCCTCCTCGTCGTGGTTCCCCTTGACGATGGGGCATCCCAGCGCCCGCACAATTTCCAGGCATTCGCGGGGATTGGCGTTGTACCCGACAATGTCGCCAATACAAACGGTGTGGGTCACCGCCTGGGCCTGCATATCCTCCAGCACGGCCTCCAAGGCTTCGAGGTTGCTGTGGATGTCTCCAAAGATGCCAAATCTCATTTCAAATCGTCCGGCGATAAAAAGACCGGAACCTTAAACTAATGACACGCCGCTAATTGGGAAAGACTCTTTTTTCTTTTGGGATCGAAAGTTTTTGTTCGAGCCGGCGGATGCTTGCTTTGATTTTTTCCTTCCAATGCTCCTTTTTTTCCTTCTGTTCGGGAGTCAACCGCAGCCATAAAGCCTTCCATGCCGCGTAGGCCGCCTGGTCGTCCCCGGCATCTTCATACATGATGGCCGGGAATCGTTCGTAAAAAACCGGGGCATTCGGGAGCTCGCTCGCCTTCTGGTAATAGTAGGCGGCGTTCCGGTAATCCTTCAACCGCTGCTGGTAAAGCAGCCCGGTATCGGCCCAGAGCCGCCAGTAATTCGGGTTGTTTTCGATCCCCCGCTTGTAGACGTCCAGCCCCTTGTCGACCCAGAACCGGGAGGCCTTGATGCGCCGCAGCTCATTCGGCTGCCGGGGATCGTGGGCAGCCGCCACCGAGGCGTTCCAAGCCAGTTGCCAGCCGCCGACATCCCAAAAAACCGGCGCCCGCGGCTGGAGCACCGTGCACAGGTTGATGTAACTGCCCATCCGGAACCATTCCTCGTTCTCCCAAGCAATCGTGACATTGACCACGAAGATCAGGTCCGCCACCACGTTGCGCATTCCGCTCAGCACCCCGATGGTCAACCCCTGCCCCAGATCATCCCGCAGTTGGCGCGTCATCACCGTGCCGTGATAGCGGAGGAAATCCTGTTCCCGCCCGATTTCCTGCTCCCAGAGGATCTTGAATGGCGCCCAGAGGCCGAGAATTGCGGCCAGCAGCAGCGCCCGCCGCAAACGCTGGCGAAGAGGAAGCGTGGCGTTCATGATTATAATTCCCGATAATCGAAAATGATGATGCTGACCGCCAGCAGCACGATGAGATAGGCATTCGCGTAGCCGAGCAGGTTCAGCGCATGCGACCAAGGCACGTGATTGCCCGCCAGGATTTCATCGACGATGGTGAATGAATTCATGTCGGGGATCAGGAGCGAAATAAAGCCGACCAGCCCGCTCTGCCAGATCGACATCTCCGCGCCGCGAGCCAGCCAGAATTCCCGGGCCGTCGATTCCATATGGCCGATCAAGTAGATCATGAAAGTGGTCACGATGGTGAAGATCGAGGAGGAGGCGAACGTCGAGATCAGCAGGGCGATCCCTGTGGTCATTACCAGTTTCATGAAAAGAAGCAAAATCGCCTCGATCAACTGTGGATCACGCACCTGCTGGTAAATTTGGGCAACGTCGTTGTGGTACTGGCTGACGAGGGTGGGATTCTGCTGCCAGTTCGGGATTTGGGTATCGGCCGCATCGACCGCGGCCAGCCCCAGTTGCTCCTGCCAGTAAAGCGCGGCAGCAAAAGCCAGCGACATCAGGGCCACGCAAAGGGCCAGCAGCAGCACGATGCCAAAGAATTTGCCCAGCAGGAATTCAGAACGGCGCACCGGCTTGGCCAGGATCGTGTAAATCGTCCGGTTGTGCAGCTCCTGTGGAATCAGTTGCGCCGTTGAAAGCAGGGCAATGGCAAAGCCGAAAAGGCCGATCGCCCCGCACCCGAAATCCTTCACGAATTTGATTTGCTGCTCGAAGAGGCTCGAGGCATCCAGCCCTCCGGCGATTTCCGAAACCAGCACGGAGCTGCCGACCAATACCAGCGCGAAAATCAAAAGCACGCTCAGCACCTTCTGGCGGACGGCTTCTGTCAGCGTATTCCGGCCGATGACCGTGATGCGATACAACGAAGTCATCATGGCTTCGGGGCTCCCTTCGCCGCGGCTTCCGACTGGGCCTGAACGGTGCGGAGATAAAGCTGCTCCAGCGACAACTGCGGCCGCTGGAATTGTATCGCCGCGCTGTCGAGCCCGGCCTGTCCGAGCGCCTGCCGCAGCTTCGCCTCCTGCTCCGTGCTGAGCTCGGCCGCAATATGGATCTGCGTGCTTTGGCGCTCGGTCAAAAGCGATTCCAGCGAACCCTCGAGCACCTTTTTGCCCAGGGAGAAAATCGCGACACGATCGGCGACTTCCTGCACCTGTTCCAGCAGGTGGGACGAAAAAATCACCGTCTTGCCCATCTTTTTCAGCCGCAGGATCAGGTCACGAATCTGGGCCGAGCCGAGCGGATCGACTCCCGCCGTCGGCTCGTCGAGAAAGAGCAGGTCCGGATCGTGAATGAGCGCCTGCGCCAGCCCGATTCGCTGCAACATCCCCTTGGAATAGGAACGGAGCGGCCTTTCCCGTCCATTTTGCAGGCCGACGAGCTCGATCAATTCCTCGACCCGCCTGTCCAGCGCCGCCCCGGCCACGCCGCAAAGTTTGCCATAAAAGCGCAGCGTCTCGTCGCCGGTCAGAAAGCCGTAAAAATAGGGATTCTCCGGAAGAAACCCGACGCGCCTGCGCGCATCAAGACTGTCCGGAGGCAGGCCGAACACCCGCGCCTCGCCCTCGCTCGGGACAATCAAGCCGAGCAGCAGCTTGAGCGTCGTGCTCTTGCCGGAGCCGTTGGGACCGAGCAGGCCGAATACCTCGCCAGACCGGATTTGCAGGTTCAGGTGGTCCAGCGCGACCAGAACTTTTCTTTTCCAGGTCAGCGGATAGCGCTTGGTCAGCCCAGTAGTCTCGACGGCAAACAACGGCGCGGACGATTCCATCCTCCCAATTTCGGCGATGCCAACCAACTTGCCAATGGGAAAATAAGGCTCTGTCATCCCGAGCTTGTCGAGGGATGACGATCAGTCCCCTTCGTTCTTGCCGATGCGGTAGCCAACGCCGCGGACTGTCTCGATGTAATTGGCCAGCGGGCCCAGTTTTTCCCGCAGCCGGCGGACATGGGTGTCGACCGTGCGCGTGTCGATGACGCTTTCGTAACCCCAGACATCGTTGAGCAGGCGATCACGGCCCTGCACGCGGCCACTCCGTTCCATCAGCATGGCCAGCAGGCGGAATTCAGTCGCGGTCAGGTCGACCGGCTGGTTCTTCACCATCACCTCGTGACGGGCATGATCCAGGACCAGGTCGCCAATGGAGATTTTTTCCACTCCCGGCACCTTTTCCTTGCCCCGGCGCAGCGAGCGGTTGATGCGCAGGATCAGCTCCCGCGGGCTGAACGGCTTGGTCACGTAATCATCCGCGCCGAGCTCGAGTCCGACGATCTTGTCGACCTCCTCGGCCTTGGCGGTAAGCATGATGATCGGAATGTGACGGGTGGCTGTATCACCTTTCAATACCTTGCAAATTTCCAGGCCCGACATCTGGGGCAGCATCAAATCGAGAACGATCAGGGCCGGCAATTCGCTACGGGCCAGGGTCAGCGCCGCGGCGCCATTTTCAGCTACACTCACGACAAAACCGGCCGAACGCAGGTTGATGACGAGCATGTCGAGAACATCGCTCTCGTCATCGACGACCAATATCCGTTGTTGCATCATATAGACCATGTTTTTGCAAAAATGAGCTCCATCGAGATGTAGCCGAGACATCCGTCTGGGCAAGCCCACGGTTTGTTACATTTGGATGACGTGCAGCATACGTTCAAACTTGCATCGATTTCCTTTCCGGCGAACATCGTTTTCCCTTCATATGGAGACTATTACCGCCCCTGAACTTAAAACCCGTCTGGCCGCCAAAGACTTCCGGCTCATCGACGTGCGCGAAGCTGACGAATGGGCCACGGCACGAATTCCCGAGGCTGAATTGATCCCCCTCAGCCAGTTCCAGCAACGCGCCCTTCAGGAGCTTTCGCCCGAAGAGACCGTCATTGTTTACTGCCATCATGGCATGCGCTCGGCCCGGGCCCAGGGCTTTTTGAAGGCCCAGGGCTTCTCCAACGTCATAAACCTCACCGGGGGCATCGACGCCTGGGCCCTCCAGGTCAATCCCTCCATGAAACGTTACTGAAGGAGTAATTAAAAGTGAGCACGGGCTAATTCAAGATTTCTCGACACCTTTTCCGAAAGCCCCTAAGCTGACCTGCTTAATAGGCATGAAATTTCATGGCCTTTGCCACTGATTTAACCTTCTTATCGTCTCCCGGGCACCTGACGAACTGACAGTCCCACTTTCCCAATGAAATTTATCGAAAGCGTCTTCGAAAAGCTTCGACAGCATCCCAAGCGCATCCTTTTCCCTGAAGGAACCGAGCCCCGTATCCTGACCGCCGCGTCGGAATTCGTGCAGCTCCGGCTCGGTGTCGCCGTGCTCCTGGGCAAAAAGGAAGCGGTGGAAGCCGCCGCCGAAAAGGCGAAGGTCTCCCTGAACAAGATCCACATCATCGACCCGGAAAAGGCCGAGGATCTGCCCCTCTTCACCAAGCGCCTCGCCAGCCTCGCCCGTTACAAGGGCATCGCCGATCCCGACGCGCAAAAGATCGTCCTCAATCCCAACTATTTCGGGGCGCTCATGCTCCAGAACGGGCAGGTCGATGGCCTCGTCGGCGGCGCGACCTCCAACTCGGGGAGCATTCTCCGCCCTCTCTTCCAGCTCATCAAGCCCCTCCCCGGCATCAAGTCGATCTCCTCATGCGTTGTGCTCCAGGTGCCCGACCAGAAATATGGCGAAAAGGGCGTTTTCACCTTCGCTGATTGCGGCGTCATCCCGAATCCCAACGTCGACCAGCTTGCCGGCATCGCCATCGAATCGGCGCGGCTTTTCCGGCAGTTAACCGGGGCCGTTCCCCGCGTCGCCATGCTTTCCTACTCAACCAAGGGCTCGGCCCAGACCCAGGACACCGAAAAGATTGTCGCCGCCACTGCGCTCGCCAAGCAGCAGCTTTTCGAAAAGATGCAGACCGGCGAAGTCGATGGCGAACTGCAGGTCGACACCGCCCTGGTCAAGGAAATCGCCGAGATCAAGGCCCCGGGCAGCCCCGTTGCGGGTCAGGCCAACGTGATGGTCTTTCCCGACCTGAACTCCGGCAACATCGCCATGAAGCTGGTCCAGCGGCTCGCCGGCGGCGAGGTCTACGGCCAGATCCTCCTCGGCCTCGACAAACCGGCTGCCGATCTTTCCCGCGGCGCCAGCATCCATGAAATCGTTGGGGTTGCGGCCATCATCGGTCTGCAGGCGGTCGAATACCGCCGGCTTTATCCCGACCAGGGCGCGGGCCGGTACAATCCCGCGCCGGTTATCGCTTGAATCAGCCGCAAGGCGACATTCGCGAATGCCTTCATTTTTGCGCCAAGCCGGTGGGGACTCCTATCAAAAGTAGCCATGGGTCGCGCCGGAGGAGATTTTGGCCCGGCGGCACGGAGCCGAGCGAGGAGCATAGCCGCCGGCCAAAGGAACCCCGGCCCCTTCGGGTTGTTTTCCCACAGCCTTCCCGCAGCGTTGCTCCTTCGGTCGAGATGCGCAAAGGCATCACTCCCTCTCTCGCGCCTTGCCGGAAGGCTGTGGGAAATGCAACGCGGCCCTTGTCTACTTTTGATAAGAGTCCTAGCCTGAGCGCTTAACTCGTTCGCATGGCCAACTCCGTTTTCCTCGAACCCAACGCAAATCTTCCCGAGCGGGTCCTACGCAATACCGTCACGCCACGCATTTTCGTCGCCGCCACGCGCATGGACGATGGCAAGACGACGACCTCCGTTGGACTTTTCGCCGCCCTCCAGCAGCGCTTTCCCCGCATCGGCTACATCAAGCCGGTCGGGCAGCGCTTTGTTGAAGTCGAAGGCGCCAAGATCGACGAGGACACCGTTCTCATCAACGACACCTACCATCCCCATACGCCGTTGCGGGCCATGAGCCCAATCGCCGTTGAGCCAGACTTCACCCGCCGCTATCTCTCCGGCGGTATCACCCACCAACTCCACGACCGCGTCCGCGCCGCCTTCGACGAATCGGCCTGGGAAAAGGACTTCATTATTATCGAGGGCACCGGCCACGCCGGCGTCGGCAGCGTCTTCGATCTCTCCAACGCCACCGTCGCCAAACTTCTCCGGAGCAAGGTCATCATCGTCAGCCGCGCGGGCATCGGACGGCCCATCGACGAAATCAGCCTCAATCTGGCACTCTTTGAAAAGCAGGGCGTCGAAGTCATCGGCGCGGTCATCAACAAGGTCGTGCCCGAGAAAATGGCCATGCTCAAGGAATACACCACCCTTGGCCTCGCCAAGCTCGGCCTGCCTCTGCTCGGCATGATTCCGCTCCATACCGAGCTTTACAAACCGACCGTCAACCAGGCCTGCGTGCAGATCAAGGGCGAATTCATCGCCGGTGTCCAGCACAAGCGCCGCCGCATCGCCCGCCTCGGCGTCGGTGCCATTTCCCTGCGCAATGCGGGACGGCTTTTCACGCCCGGTACCCTCATCATCACCCCCGGCGACCGCGAGGACCTCATCATGATGATCCTCAACGAGGACACCAAGATGGCCCCACGCGGCCACCTCGCCGGCGTCGTACTGACCGATGGCATCCTGCCGCATGAAAGTGTCGTGGAGCTCATTCGTCAGCGTTCAATCCCCTTCATCTCCACTCATGCCGATATTTCCACCGCCACCACCGCCATCGCGCGCATGACGGTCAAGACCGAGGTCGGCGACCATGACAAAATCGGCCTCATCCAGAAACTCGTTCAGGAACACGTGCAGGTCGACCGCATCGTCGATCTTATTCAACAGCAGGACCCCGCCTTCGAGCGCCAGCTCAACCTGGGGATGTAGCCCACTGCTGCATCACCCACTTGCCCCGGGTCGTTGTCTTAACCAAACGCAATCCGCACCGGCGGTAAGCCACCGCCACTTCCTGCTGCTGCGACCGCAGGATCCCGCTCAGCCACAAGGCTCCGCCCTGCGACAACGCCCGGCTGATTTGCGGCGCCGCCTCGATCAAAATTCCACTGAAAAGATTGGCGATGATAAGATCGTACCGGGCCGTGGCCCGAAGTTTTTTTACGTCGGCGCACTGCCAGCGAATCAGCGGTGTCAAAAAATTAAGCGCCTCATTCTGCCGGGCCGTTCTGATTGCTTCCGCGTCAAAATCGGTCGCGACGATCTTCTTTCCACCGAACCGTCTCGCTGCCAGCGCCAAAATACCGCTGCCTGTTCCAAGATCGAGCACGCGCATCCGGTCCAGGTCCTTTTGCCGCGCCAGCGCCTGCAATAGCATTCGCGTCGTGGCATGCTCGCCGCTGCCGAAGGCCATGCCATGGGGAATGACCAATCGCGGCAGCCCCGTCGCCCCTCGCCGCGCGCGATCCTCGACAATCTCCAGCCGCGTGCCGATCCGGATCGGCTTTCCCATTTTTGCCGTCATCCATTCGCGGGCCTGCACCGCCCGGACGCTTCCTCCGTGCCGTTGCTGGAGTGAGGAAACAGTGGAACGCTCCTGCGCATAGGCTTCCAGCAGAATGCGCGACCGCCCCGGCTTCTCGATCGCCGCCCACGTCACCCCGCCCATGGCCTCCAAACGCCCGGTCCAGACTTCGCGGGCCAAGGGTTCGATCCAACGCCGCCAGCGCCAAGTCACAGCCTTTCGGTGTGGCGTGATTTTACTGCGCCTGTTCATCCGGCGACAGATCGGGCCGCAGGATCGATTTCGTCGAAACAAATCCGTCTGGTTCGATCACCATCTGGAGATTCTCATTCTTCCTCAACCCGATCCGACCGAGCGCCCAGTATTGCCGATTGTCCGACATCCGCGTGGCCCGCGCAAAAATCCAGTAATAGTGCACGCTCTCCCCTTCCAGGAACGGCTTGTTCCGTTCGAGATCATTCCAAGTAAAGCGCCCATTATTTCTCAAAGACAGACGGTCGGTGATGTTCCCCTCCGGCAAGGCGTAAAGCTGCTTGTAATATTTGTCATCGAGCCCGGCCTCGTTCGCCTGCGCCGTCGCCAAATCGGTCTGCGCCTGCTGTAACTCCGCCTTGAGCGGCTCCTCCTCAGCCAGGGTGCTGTCGATGTGATGCTGCAAGTCCTCGATCTTGTTGTTGAGATCGGTGATTTTCGGCGCCGGATCAAGCTTGAGCTGAGCCGCCTTTTCCCGCAACGCCTCCTTCTTGTCATCAATCGATTTTTGATAATCGCGCCACTGCTTCATCTGGTCGCCCAACCATTGCAATTCCTTCGCGCCGTCGACCTTGCCGGTGATCCCGTAGAGAGCTAATCGATAGGCGTTGGCCCACACTTCCGGCGAATGATAGGTCTCGTCGGGCTGATAATTCAGGTTGAGCGATTTGGCCCGGTCGGCGATCGCCTGGCCCAACTGGTCCAGCCGGTCGTTGTATTCGTTGTCGAGATCGGCTCCCGGCCCATCCCACAACTGCTGCGTCGCGTCCCGCGCCTGCTTGACGATGCCAATCACCTCGTCCTTGGAATTTTGGATCTGCTGCTGCAAAAGCCGGATGCGTTCGTCCCGGGCGGCAATGTCACCCTGCACATGCTGGAAATGGTCAAGCCGCTCCTGGATTTCCTGCCGCAGCGGCGTCCGATCCGCAGCCAGGTCCTCGGCCACCCCTGAGGCCTGCATCCGAAAATCGCCCACGATCCAGACTTCATTGCCCAGCGTCATGCCCGTGGGCGGAATCACCTGTCCCTCCAGGATAGTTTCCCGGCCAAAGCGAAGACCGCCGACAAAAAGCAGGATGCCCGTAACCGCCAGTACCACATAAAATGTGACCGTCTCCACGACGCGCCGCCGGTGTGCGCGTTCGACGCGGGTCAGCGGCAATGGCGCTTTCTTGGCGGGTGCAGCAGGAACAATCGCTGGCATTTTTTCCGCTGGTTTAACCTTGGCGACCTTTTTCGCGGGCTCAATCGGCACCGGAGTTTTATCCGCCTCGACGGGCTTGGGCTGTACCAAGGCCTTACTGGGCAGGACGGGGGGACGCAACGCGGGCTTGGCATCGACAACCTTGATCGATTCGGGCTCCTTCGGTTTGGCGACTGTGGGCAGTGCGACCGGAGCGGGCCCCTGGCGCAAGATAATGGGTCCGGTAACAGCCTTGGAGGGTAATACGGGCTGCTTGTTCACCACTGCCGGTGGCTCGCTCTTGAGCATGGCCGGGGCCTTCGGAGCCCCCGATGCCTCGGATAGCTCAGCCGGTTTGGGTGCAGGTTCTTCCTTGCCGGCTTCGTCTGGAAGATGCGGTGCGGGCAGTTTTTCGGCCACCTGGGCGGGCGATTTTTCCAGCAACGGGGGCGCCTGATGCACCACCTGGGGCGTGGCCGGTTTCAATACCGGCAAGGGCGGCGGTCCCTTGGGCTTCGCCACCACCGTAATGGGCTGGGGCTCCTCTTTTTTCTTCTCCTCAGGTTTGGTATCCGGAACCGGCGGGGCCTTGGTCTCGATCAACGGTGCAGGCGCAGATGGAATCGGCGCGGGCCCTTCTTTCTTCTCCTCCGGTTTGATCTCGGGAACCGGCGGGACCTTGGTCTCGATCAATGGTGCAGGCGCAGATGGAATCGGCGCGGGCCCTTCCTTCTTCTCCTCCGGTTTGGTCTCGGGAATCAGTCCCGGTGGAACCTCAACCGATTTGGTATTGGGCTTCAGCCCAAAAACATCGAGACTATTGAAGTCGCCCTCAAAAGGCTCCAATTCCCCCGGCTCCAATTTTTTCCATCCCTGCGGCACCGATTCAGTCGGCGCGGCGGGGGTATCGGCATCAGCAAAAATCGATTCCCCGGAAGAAGCCGTGCCGAGCGAAGAGGGATTAAGTTTAATCGGGGGGACGGTCTTGATCTCCGCTTTCTTCGCTTCAATTTTGACCGGGTCCGCCGCGGTCTTGACCGGCAGAGGCGGCGGCTTGGCCTTCGTCCCCGGCAAAGGAAGCGCGCGGACCGGCTCGGAACTTTTGGCCGGGAGGGGCGGCGGGCGGACGACTGTCTTCGGCGGCTCGGCTTCCACGACAAAGGACCCAGGCGCAGGTTTCGCCACGGAAGAAAGCATCACCACGATCTTCCCTCCCGGCCCCTTTTTGGCCGGAGGAATCGATGGAGAGGTGCCTTCGGGCTTCGGCGCGTTATCCGTCATAATCCTCGGAACCGGGATAAACGCCAAGAATATGAAGCCCCAGACCGGCCGATTTTCCCGCTGCCAGTAGCCGGGTTGTCGTCTCGACACCCTCCATGGCCTGCCCCAGCGTCAGCCGGGCCAGCAACAATCCCCGGCCGCCGCGGGCGGATCGGGAGCCAAGGGCCAGGTGTTCGGCTTGCAGGGGTCGGTTTGGCATGGAGTTAGCCAAGCTTTTTACCGCATTAACCGTGGATTTGCACTCGATTAAAATCAACAGCCGGCTCGCGTTGCCGTCTGTGCCCTTGGCTCGTGGCGTGACAATGAAAATCCTTTCGATTAGGCCGGACTGATGATCCGTAACCGGCAGGAAATCGCCAATAACCTCAAAGCGATTGAGAAACCGGCGTCGAGCCGGGGTTGCTTGCAGAATATTTTTCAGGTCGCCGCCGGTGAGCAAGGCCAGGGCAAGCGAGTCTTTTTCGAGACCGGCTGCCACTCCGGTCCAACTCGTAAATGGTAGGAATTCATCGCAGGCGCCGAAGCACCATCGGCCTGCCGGCAGCACCGTCGCCGCGCTTGAACGGAGCAGGCCGATCGGCGCCTGCCCCTGCGCCGCGCGGGAGCTGGAAAGAATTTCGCGATAGATCGCGTCGAGAGCCCGCGCGGGCAGCTTGCCCTTGCTGACACGGCGTGCGTGCGCGAGCAGCTCCCGCTCCCGTTCCGGAACGTAGATCACCGCACCGTGCCGCCGTTTGAGCTGGCCGATCCGGTCCGAAAGCTTAGTCCGCTGCTGGAGCAGGCGCAGGATTCTCAGATCGATCCGGTCCACCTGCCGACGCAGGAGCGGCATCTGCCGTGACCAGGCCGACGTCAAGTTGCTGTTGTTGGGGGGCATGAGAGGGCTCCGGTTCCGGCTGCAACCGGCGTAATTCATCGGCATTAGGAAGTTCATCAAGATTTTTCAACCCGAAAAGCTCCAGGAAAACCGGCGTGGTCTCATAGAGCAGCGGACGGCCCGGCTGTTCCGACCGGCCCGCCACGCGGATCACCTTCCGCTCCAGCAGGGTCGCCACGACGCCGTCCACCGCCACACCGCGGACCGATTCGATCTCCGCGCGGCTGATCGGCTGCCGGTAAGCAACCACCGCCAGCGTCTCCAGCGCCGGCTGGCTCAGCCGCGGCGCCTTCGGCTGCTCGAAAAGACGATTGATCCAGATCGCATACTCGGGCCGGGTCTTCAGTTGGTAACCACCCGCGACGCCCTGCACCATCATGCTCGATCCTTCTTCATCCAGCCGCGTCCGCAGTTGCTCAAGGGCCGCTTCCACCTCGCCCACCGTCACTTTTTCGTGCGGAGCGGTTTCGGGCGTGGGCGAAAAACGGGCCGCGCCATGCAGCGCATGGGCCAAGGCCTTCGGGGTCAGGGGCCGATCCGTGGCGAAAAGCAACGATTCGACAATTCGGGTCAAGTCCATCCCATCATCTTCAAAAAAACCGGGTCAAAAGGCAAGAGCAGGGTGAGCCTGAAAGACTCATTCCCATCCGTTCATTTGCCGATGGCCTGCCCCTGTTCCCAGGCCAGCTCGACAATGCGTCGCCGGATAAAGGCATTCAGCTCTTCCTGGAGCGATGTCGAAATGGCCAGCTTCTCGTCACTAAGGTAAAGCACTTCAACCCGTCGCGGCCCCAATGCAACCAGCGAATATTGGGCCTGGGAACCGGGCGCTTCCTTTTGGATCAGGTCCGCAACCTCTCGGTTCAATTTCGCCATGTTCTCCGCATTGAGCACGATATCCGGTCCCTTCGACCACCTGATTTCCGTCTCGATATTATAATACTTATGAGGCTTCGGAAGCGGCTGCCAGATCATGAAGAAAAAGCAGCCCAGGGGCAGAAGGATCGCGAGAAGTAGAAGGACAAGAAGCGGATGGCCTCGCATGGATGCAAAGAAAACGGCGGTCTCGGACCGTCGCTGCCTTAAAACGGCAGCGGGAAACGCGCGGTGATTTCGCGGACATGTTCGCGGATGGCCGCGATCTTGTCGGCGTTGGCGCGGTGCTCCACCGCCTCTTCGATCAGGTTCGCGATGTCGAACATCTCATCCTCCTTCATCCCGCGCGTGGTGACGGCGGGTGTGCCGAGGCGGATACCGCCGGCCTTGAAGGGGCTTTGGGTATCGTAAGGAATCGCGTTCTTGTTCACCGTGATCCCGGCGCGGTCGAGCAGCTCCTGCACGTCCTTGCCGGTGACGTTCTTCGGCTGCAGATCGACGAGCATGACGTGGTTATCGGTCGTGCCCGAGACGATCCGGAAGCCGTTCTTCTTCATCCCCTCGCAAAGCGCCTTGGCGTTGCGCACCACCTGTTGCTGGTAGGCATTGAACTCCGGCTTCAACGCCTCGCCCAGCGCCACCGCCTTGGCCGCGATCACGTGCATCAATGGACCGCCCTGGACGCCCGGGAAAACCTGCGCGTCGATTTCCTTTGCATACTTTTCCTTGCAGAAAATCAGCCCGCCGCGCGGCCCGCGCAGGGTCTTGTGCGTCGTGGTCGTCACGAAATCGGCATACGGAATCGGTGACGGATGGACCCCCGCGGCCACCAGCCCGGCGATGTGCGCCATGTCGATGAACAGCAACGCACCACACTGGTCAGCGATCTTCCGCAGGCGCGGAAAATCAATCGTGCGCGAATAGGCCGAGGCACCCGCCGTGATCATCTTTGGCCGATGTTCCCGGGCCTGCGCCTCCAGCGCATCGTAATCGATCGTCTCGGTCTCCTTGCTCACCCCGTAGTGGACCACGCGGTAAAACCGGCCCGAAAAATTCATCTTGTGGCCATGCGTCAGGTGGCCGCCATGCGACAAATCCATGGTCAGGATCAGATCGCCGGGCTGAAGCATCGCAAAATAGACCGCCGCGTTGGCCTGTGAGCCCGAGTGCGGTTGCACGTTCGCGTGTTCCGCGCCGAACAGGCTCTTCGCCCGCTCAATAGCCAGTTCCTCGACGATGTCGACGTACTCGCAACCGCCATACCACCGCTTTTTCGGATAACCCTCCGCGTACTTGTTGGTCAGGCAGGAACCCTGCGCCTCCATTACCGCGCGGCTGGTGAAATTCTCCGACGCGATCAGCTCGATGTTGTCGCGCTGGCGGGAATATTCATTTTGAATCGCGCGAAAAATATCCGGATCGGCCTCGGAAAGGCTCGGACGGGATTGTGCAACGGGAGGAGGAGTGGGATTGGCTTTCGGTTCCATGATTGGTTTTTCAGATCGTTCGCCCGTAAAGGCGGTATTGATCCAGACATCGAGGATTTCCTTGAGCCGTTTGCCCCGGATTTCCTGCGATGCGATACAAAGAATATTGGCATCATGTCGCTCGCGGCTCAAGCGCGCCATTTCGACATTGTGCACCAGCGCCGCCCGCGCTCCCGGCACCTTGTTGGCCGCCATACTCAGGCCGAAGCCGGTCCTGTCGATGATGATCCCGTTGTCGGCCTGTCCGTCGGAAACCGCCAGCGCCACGCGCATCGCGATCTCCTCCGTCGTGCTGCCACCCACGTCCTCGAACGGATAGCCG
Organism: Methylacidiphilales bacterium; assembly: GCA_021272165.1. Lineage (GTDB taxonomy): Bacteria > Verrucomicrobiota > Verrucomicrobiia > Methylacidiphilales > UBA1321 > JABDGH01. Next base: position 29,972 of record JAJSLK010000083.1, on the reverse strand, counting down.
TTCTGCGTCAGCCACGAGCGGACCTGCTCCTTCAACTCGGTCCCGTCCGCATCGGCGGCAATCGCCACCTTCTTAAGCGCCGTCACCCGCGTTTCATCATGGGTGGAACGCAAAACAAGATCAAGCAGCCGCGGCAAAGCGGCCCGGATCTGGTCCCGGCAATGACGATAGGTTTCTTTCGACTGACCGATTGGATCGGAAACCTCCCGCTCCATCACCGGCAAATCCGTTTCAAATTCCCGCAAGAGAAACGTCTTTTCCGCCGCGGTGGGAAAGAGCAGCAGCATCGAATCGAGATGCCCGTAGGTCATCACAAAAATGAAATCGGCCCTCCGCACCAGATCGGCCATCAGCGGCTTGCTCCGGATGTTCCGGATGTCGTGCCCGATCTCCGACATCACCTCGATGGCGTAAGGACTCGGCGGCTGCCCACCTACCGCGCCGATTCCCGCCGACGTCACTTCAATGTCCCGCCGACCCCGCACCAAGTCCGCGAAAAGACCCTGCGCCATCGGGCTGCGACAGATATTGCCGGTGCAGACAAAGAGGACGGTTCTCATGCAGGGTCAAAGTGAACAGGATAGACCACGATTCATCGATTTACTACTGCATACTACTGGTTGGCACCGCTCCTGCCGGCTGGTTGCTGGTCGTGGTTGGCGCGGTTTCGTGCTGCTGCGAAAGCCGGATCGCCTTCAAACTGTCGAGTGCGCTGATCAAAACCACGTCATGGATCGTCGGCAGCGCGAGCAAAAAGGGCTTTTTTTTGAGCGAAGCCAGATAGTCGTCCCATTCCGGGTCGTCTCCCTGCACCAGCGCCGCCTCGCTCATCCGGTGACGCTGCGGATACTCCTGGATCACATCCTGAATCCCATGATGCCCGATCAGCACCAGTGCCCCCTTTTCCATCTGGTCGTGCACAGTCAGGCTGATGTCGGGCGTCACCGGGTGCTGCCACATCGGCTGGCCATCCCCTAATGTGATGTTCTCCGTCAGGTACCGCAACACCTGGCCCGACGAAAGTTTTGCCTCTGCAAAGACCGCTGCCTTTCCCGCCGAAGCGCGGCCCATGACCAGCGCTCCGTCGTTTCTCAGGCAGGCGGCCAGCGCCTCGGCCGATCCGGCGGTCTGATTGTTGATCAGCACCACGATGGGCAGATGGAAAGGATGGTCGGGAATCAAGATTCCTCCCACGCTACCATCGGGATTCCGGGCGGAATATTTCTGAAATGTCTTATCGGCGGGCGCGAAGAAATCCATCACCTGCGCTGCGCCGGCAAAATCATCCGGTGCGACGTTACTGCGCAGATCAAGAATGATCCCTACCGCGCTCGACTCCGCCTGCTGTAATTGCGTGCCCAGATCAATCCAGCTCTTCTCCGGTGTGAATGACGCCAGCCTCCAATACAAAATGTGATCCGGCAACGTCGTGGTCAGGATCGGCTGTTTTTCTTCAACGGGATCGGTTGAAACCAATGTGATTTTCCCCTCCGATCGTGCCGCCAGATCGCTCAGCCGATCACCCGGTTTCACATCGAGCTTTTGTCCGTCGATATAATGGGCCTGGAGAATCGGCAACGCCTCGCTCAGGAGATCATTCCCGGCCTCGGACGGTGTCACCGCCGGCTCGGCGCCAAGGGCCGTTCCCGCCAAAAGAAAAAGAGAAAGAATTCGCGCAGTCACGTTCATTCCAGGGTCAACCGCGCGGCAATATCGCGCCGGTATTGGCTGCCCGCAAAATGAATTTTGGCCACCCGCTGGTAAGCCAGCTCCCGGGCCTTGGCCAGATCGTCGGCCCAGGCCGTCACGCTCAACACGCGGCCCCCACTCGAAACCACTTTCTTTCCCGCCTGCTTCGTTCCGGCGTGAAAAACGCATGTTCCCGGCAACTCCAAATCGAGCCCCTCGATCACCGCGCCCGTCTCCGGCGTTCCGGGATACCCTCCCGCCGCCAGCACCACCGTCACGGCCCGCTTCGTGTTCAGGCTCACCTTCAGCTTGCCCAGGCGCCGCTCCCGCACGGCCTGTAAAATCTCCACCAGCGGCGTTTCCAGCAATGGCAGCAATACCTGCGTTTCCGGGTCGCCCCCGCGCACGTTGAATTCCAAAATGCTCGGCCCCGACTTCGTCCAGATCAGGCCGATGTAAAGGATACCGCGAAAATCGATTCCTTCCTTCCGGAACGCCCCCAGCACCGGCTCGACCACCTGCGCGCCGATCTGTTCCAGTAAGTCCGCCGTCGCGAACGGCGCCGGGGCATAAGCACCCATCCCGCCCGTGTTCGGCCCCGTGTCCCCTTCCCCGAGTTTTTTGTGGTCCTGCGAAATCGGCAGGATGAAATGCGAAATGCCGTCGGTCACCACGTGCACCGACATCTCCCGCCCCGGCAGAAATTCCTCGATCACCATCGCCCGCCCCGCGTCGCCGAAAATCCGCTGGTCCATGATCCGGTCGATGGTCTGCGCCGCCTCGTGCGGCGACCCGGCGATGATGACGCCCTTCCCCGCGGCCAGCCCGTCGGCCTTCAGGACTTGCGGATAAGTCGTGTGCTTCTGGCTATAAAGATAAGCCGACGACGAATCGTTAAAGCCGGCCCCCGGTGCCGTCGGCAGATTGTACTTGAGCAGAAAGTTCTTCGTGAAAACCTTGCTCCCCTCCAGCCGCGCCGCCGCCGCGTTCGGCCCGAAGATCGGCAAACCCGCCTTCTCGAAACGGTCCACCACTCCTGCACAAAGCGGAGCTTCCGGCCCTACCACCGTCAGGTCAGGTTTTTCCTTCTGCGCCCAGGCCACCAGCCCGTCGAGATCGGTCGCCGCGAGGTCGAGATTCACGCCCAGTTGCCCGGTGCCCGCATTGCCCGGCGCCGTAAAAAGCTGAAGCTTGGGATCGTCCTGGCGCAAACGCCACGCAATCGCATGTTCCCGCCCACCGGAACCAATCAAAAGAATCTTCATGGCGATTTCATCACATAAATAGTCGGCTGGCTCGGCAGCATCCCGCGGCTGATCACCATCTCGCTGGCCGATACCTTCCGCACCGGAAATTTTGTAGTGGCGAGATATTCGTCCAACCCACGCAAGGGAAGATCACCCGACTGATCGGTCTTGTAATTGACCGGAACGATCACCGAGGCCGCCACGTCCCTGGCCACCTGGTTCAGGTCATCCACCGACATCGATGTGACGCCGACCGGCAGAAAAAGCACGTCGACATGCCCAAGCTGCTGCTTCTCCGTCGCCAGCAGCGGCTGGGCGATCTGGCCCAGATAGCAGAACGTCACGTTGTCGAACTTCAGCACAAATGCCGTGTTCGCGCCGCCCTGGCCCGAGGGATCCTTCTGCAACGAAACACCGTGGAACTCGATTCCGTTCGCCCGGTTCAACCCCACCGCCATTACACTGCGGAAGATCAGCGGGTCGCCAAAAATCTGGTCCGCCGCGCAGTGATCCTCCGATTCATTTGTAATCAGGACAATATCGGCCGAAAGATGTGTCGGGAATTGGTAATGGACCGTCTGCGGGCCAAAGGGATCGATTGCCGCCCGGATGCCAACTGACGAAGTCAGGTAAATAAAGCCATGTCCGTACCAATGGATGTTCACCCCGCCCGGAATCGCCTGCGGCAGCTGCACCGGGTTCAGATCAGCCGGATCGACCGGCAGCGCCTTCAACGGCGCCGTGGACGGAGATGAATCCTCGGCCGCAACCAACCCAAATCCAAGCAGGAGAAACAGGAAAACATGAAAGAGACGCACCCGGCCAACCTAGCAGATCGGTCGGTGAGGAAAATGAAATTCCTCCGCCCTTGTCGCCAAAAATCAAGCGCCCGGTCCTGCGACCGGGCGCTTGATTAACAAGACCTTACCTTGGAGTTTAGCCCTTGATTTCGATCCGGCGCGGCTTCACCGCTTCGGCCTTGGGCAGCGTCAGCGTCAGCACGCCCTGGCTCAACTCGGCCCGGACTCCGTCGCGGTTGATGCGATGGTCCAGTTCGAACTCGAGCCGGTAATCGGTCTGCGGGATTTCCCGGTAGACCGGCGTCCAGCTCTCCGGAGCCGTCAAGTTCCGGCTTCCAGCCACCGTCAGCGTCTCGCCATCCACCGTTGTCTCCAACGATGTCCGATCCACGCCCGGTAACCACGCCGTCAGGACGAAGGCGTCCACGTTCTCCCGCACTTGATAGCGCGGAACCACGGTCCGGCGCGGAGTGGTTTGCCCGGCGCCGTTGGTCTCTTTCTTGGTCAATAGGTTGTTCATGGTTGTTCCTTTCCTCGATGGGTCACGGGTTATTTCACCTCGACGGCGATTTGTCTCGGCTTCACTTCCTCGCTCTTCGGCAGCGTCACCGTCAATACGCCGTTCTGATAAACGGCCCCGATGTTATCCAGCTTCAGGTATTCCGGCAGCGAGATCGACCGGGTGACCTGGCGTTCGCGAGTCGTCGCGGCGCTCTCTTTTTTGTCCGTCTTGGTCTCCGACTTTTCATGACCCGTAATGGTCAGAATGCCGTCGGCCACCTCGACGCTGATGTCTTCCTTGCGGAAGCCGGGCAATTCGGCGCGGGCAATAAACGCATCTTTCTCCTGATAAAGATCGATCGGGAATTCGTTCTGCCAGTCACCGAAGAAGCTCTCCTGCTGCAATGAGCTTAGCGCCGGAAAGGCCACGTCGAACAGACGGTCCATTTCATCGCGCAGGCTCGTGTAGCTCGAGATGGGGTTGTATAAGGGTGTGTTTTGATAACGTATGAGTTTCATCGTGTATCCTTTCTTTCCTTCATCACTGCATCATGGATGCCAAGAACATCGGAATTCTTATATCGCTTATTTCCAATAACTTGTATTCTATTTTCCCTTGAATACAGGAGTCATTATGTCTCAATTGACTTTTATCCGCGCCACATAAAGAGACATGTCGACTCGATTCCATTCCGCAGCCGTAATTCCGTTAATCTGTTAACCCCAAATCTCCAACATTACCGTTACATAACCGTGCGGCTTCTTGATCAGCAGGTTGCTTGTGTCCAGCAGCTTGATCTCTTCAATGCCCAGAAACCCCGGCCGTCGCGAGGCCACCGGCGCCAACCGGCCCTTCGGGGTGTGATAATAAAAAGTGTGCCCATCCCTCCCAAATGTGATCTGCGGAAAATTGAAAACGAAATTGTCGTACTGCCGCGGATTGTTCCGGTCGACAAAGGGATCGTTCGTGTAATTCAGGTAAAGCGCCAGATGCCTGTCCGTTCCGCGCACGCCCCATGCCCGGCTTTGTTCCGAGCCGTAGGCAAAGGTCTGCCCGTAATCGGGACTCGTCACGTACCAGACATGCGGCGTCGAAGCGCGGGCCGAAACCATCAGCAAAAGAAGTCCCGTCAGCATCGCCGCGAAAATTGAAGAGCTCGTCTTCATCTCCATTTTTACCATGAGTTCCCGCCCGACCGGTGATAAAATCGCCCCAATGAATGATAAGCCCTCCCTGGCCGTTGTCGCCCTCGTCTCTCTCCTTTTTCTTGCCGGAAATGCGCAGGCCATCTCGGTCGAGAAATTTGTCGGCCTGAACAACAGTGATCGCGCGAGTTATGTCGCCTCGCTCGTGGAAGGCGCCGCCGCCATGCTCAAGGCTAAGGGCCAGCCCGACCAGGCCCAAAAGGCCGTCGACCTTTTCCACGATGCCAGCCCCAGGGGCGGCGTCAACCAGCTCGCCCTCAATCTTCGCCAGATAAACGAGACCAACAACCGCAACGCGACCAATCCCAACAACCGCAAAAAGCCCTTCGATATCGAGGATGCCATGGCCATGACCCTCAAGCAAAACGGCATCATCGTCACCGCCGATTACCTGCGGACCCTCAATCGCGGCTTTGTCCCCTCGTTTCCCTGATCGGCGCTACTGCGTCACCGAGCCCGCATCAACCTGATGGGTGCCGTCTCCGTCCGACGGCGACTGAATCATCGCCGGGTCGTTCGGGCTGATGGCCTCCATGATCACGGTAATCATGCCCCGCGGATGCTGGATGCGCACGACCGCGTTCGGCGTCGTCTCCACCACCTTAAAAAAGAGCGCCTGCCGGATTTTCGCCACCGGGATCGTTTCCCCTTTTTTCGAGGTGGCGTAGAAAACCCCTTTCGCCTCGTCATACCGCACCCCCGGCAATCGGAACACATGCTGGTCGTCGTTCGGCTGGCCCAGATTCTCCTCCGCGTCGGTAAAGGTCACATGCACCATCAGCATCTGCTTCTTCTTGTCCCAGGTCAGTGAATGCTCCTTGATTGTCCCGAAGGCAAAAGTCGTTCCCAAATCGGGACTCGTGATCGAAATTGCCGGTCCGTCGTCGTCATGGGCCGCAACCCAGCCCCCCAGGCTGAAAACCGCGGCGAAAAGCAAAAAACAGGCGCATCGCGACATATCGTCAGGATAAAGGAATTCTCCCGCTAAAAGCGAGAAGCTTGAGCCAACACAGCTCTCGCTTATTGAAAAGATACACTCTAAAATCCGGCATGGAATCTGTCCGCGTTCGTTTCGCACCCTCCCCCACGGGAATGTTTCACATCGGCAGCGCCCGCACTGCGCTCTTCAACTGGCTCTACGCCCGCCACACCGGCGGCGCCTTCATCCTGCGCATTGAGGACACCGACGCCGCCCGCAACAAGCCCGAGTACGTCGAAGTCATCTTCCAGGCCCTCCAATGGCTCGGCCTTAATTGGGACGAGGGCCCCCAGCCCGATGGCACCGTGAAAGGCGATAAAGGGCCCTACTTCCAAAGCCAGCGCGCCTCCATCTACAAAAGCTACGTCGACCGGCTCCTCGCCGAGGGCAAGGCCTACGAATCGGATGGCGCGATCAAGTTCCACACGCCGAAAACGCCCGCCATCGTCCACGACCTCATCTGCGGCGACATCCAGTTCGACCGCACCAACGAGCCCGACCTCGTTATCCAGCGCAAGGACGGCTCGCCTGTCTTCCACCTCGTCAACGTCGTCGACGATCTCGAAATGGGCATCACCCATGTCATCCGCGGCGAGGACCACCTCTCCAACACGCAAAAGCACCTGGCCCTCATCGAAGCCTTCGGCGCGAAGCCGCCCCACTATGCCCATATCCCGCTCATCCTCAATCCCAATGGCTCCAAGATGAGCAAGCGCGACGAGGGCGCCTCCATCGCCGACTACCGCAACCAGGGCTATCTCCCCGAGGCCGTGCGCAACTATCTCTGCCTGCTCGGCTGGTCGCCCAAGGACAACCGCGAAGTCATCGCCATCGACGAGGTTGTCGCCAAGTTCGATCTCCCGCAGGTCAACCGCTCCAACGCCCATTTCGACCTGAACAAGCTTTTCTGGATCAACGGCGAATATTTCCGAGCCGCAACCATTGAGGCCCTCGAGCCGATGGCCCGCGAAATCCTCGAGCGCAACGGCATTCCCACCGATGGCTGCGATCCCGCCTATTTCCGAGCCGCGCTCGCCATCGTGAAGGAAAAGATCAAGCTTGGCCGCGAACTGCCCGAATGGATGAGCTATTTCTTCCGCGACGATTTCGATTTTGAACCGACCGCAGTCAAAAAGGTTTTTACTCCCGAGGGCCTCGCCAATCTGGCCAGGCTTCGCCAGCGCCTCGCCCAGATCGACGCCGCCAAGTTCAGCGCCACGGATTTGGAAAATGAATTCAAAGCCCTCGCCGCCGCGACCGGACAGAAAGTCGGCGCGTTCATCCATCCCGCCCGTCTCGCCGTCTCGGGCCGCTCGGTCGGCCCCAGCCTCTATCACCTGCTCGAAGTCCTGGGGAAAGACCGCGTGCTGGCCCGGATGGATCGCGCCGAAAAGCAGGCCGGTTCCTGATTTTCCACCATGACCCTCGGTTCCTTCGTGCGAAAAAACCGGCCCCGCTGGCAGAGGCTCGAAACCATGCTCGGAACCATCGAGGCGCGCGGGCCGCGCCGGACCGACCGCTCCTTTCTACGCGAACTTTCCTCGCTCTACCGCGCCACCACCGGCGATCTCGCCTTTGCCCAGACCCACTATCGCGGCACGACGCTGCTTCTCTTTCTCCACCAGCTCGTCGCCCGCGCCCACAACCAGATTTACCGCCCCCACCGCTTCTCGCCCCAGGCCGCCGGCAGTTTTATCCGCAACGAAATTCCCCAGGCCGCCCGCAACCACCTGCAGGCCGTGGCCTGGTCGGCGATCATCTTCCTCATCGGCGTCGCGCTCGGCCTTTCCGCCGTCCAGTTCGACGAACGCGCCGCCTCCATCGTCCTGCCCAGCAGCGTGCTCAATTCGATTTATTCCGGCCGGATGTGGACCGGCAGCATCTTCACCGTTGTCCCCGCGCCGGTGATGTCGACCGTCCTCTTCACCAACAATATTTCCGTCGCGCTGCTCGCCTTCGCCGGCGGCCTCTCTTTCGGCTTTATCACCGCCTGGATCCTTTTTCAAAACGGCTTCATGCTCGGTGTCGTCTTCAAGCTCTGCGCCGACTATGGCCTGCTCGGCGCGCTGCTCGAATTCATCGCCAGCCACGGCATGCTCGAAATCAGCTCGATCATCGTCTCGGGCGGCGCCGGATTCGTCGTGGCCAACGCGCTGCTTAATCCCGGCGCCTACTCCCGCGCCGATGCGCTCGCCTACCACGGTCCGCAGGCGGTCCGGATGGCCGTCAGTTGTGTGCCCGCGCTCATCACTGCCGGCTGCATCGAGGCGTTCATTTCGCCGTCCCACTTTCCTATCTGGTTCAAGGTCACGCTCGGCCTGACCCTCGGCCTTTCCTATTGGCTTTATCTTCTCTTCACCGGACGCGGCACGGTCAAAGCCGCGCCGACTCCTTGATCCGCAGATATTCGTTGATTGCCGCGGTGCTCAATTCCTGGGCCGGAACGCTCACCGTCGCCACTCCCCGGCTACGCAAGCCCAACAGCGTCCGCTGATAATCGTTCCAGATTTCCATCGCGGCGACGTGCCGATAGACCTCGAATTCGTTGACCGGCATTTTGCGCGTCACGGCCAGGACTTCGGAATTGCTTACGGTGACGATGACCGGAAGATGCCGCGGCAAAAGCGGCAACGATGCCTGCAACAACCGCTGCGCCGCCGGGGCATCGCCCAGATCGGTGAAACAGACGATCAGCGTCCGCCGCGAGCACCGCCGCAGGACGTGATGAAAAACCGCGGCGTAGTCCGATTCGAGCCGCGTCGCCTGAAGTGAGGTAAGATTCCGCACCAGGTGCGAAATTTGCGCCTGCCCCTTCTTCGGCTCGGCAAAGGCCCGCAATTCGTCATCGAAAATGGCATAACCGACCAGGTCGCCCTTGTGCAGCGCCACCTGCGCCAGATGCACCGAGGCATTGATCGCATAATCGAGCTTGCGGTAGGAACCGATCCTCGGGCTCATCAGCCGCCCCGTGTCGAGCAGGATCATTAGCCGCTGGTCCCGCTCCATCTCGTATTGCCGGCTGATCAGCTTGCCGCGCTTCGCCGTCGCCTTCCAGTCGATATGGCGAAAATCGTCATCACGCAGATGCTCCCGTAGCGATTCGAACTCACTCCCCTCGCCCCGCCAGCGCGTCGTCCGCCGCCCGGCGTGCATCGCCCCGGCCAGCGCCAGTTGCAAATCACGCGAGCCTTCACCGGTGATGTCCGGCAGCACCTGCACCTGCTGCGGCATCTCGATTTTGCCCTGCCGCTGAATCAGCCCGAGCATTCCGCTTACCCGGTAAAACACGGCTCCAAATTCAAAACTGCCGCGCCGAAAACTCTTCAGGTGATAGATCCGGACAACTTCCTGCCTCGGTGGCAAACGAAGCACCAGCATCCGGGCCGAGCCGGTGAAATCGGCTGGCGGCGAATCGATGATCTCGAACGAGGCGACCCGATCGCCACGATTGACCAGCGTCAGCTCGACATCGAAAGCCTGCGCCTGCCGAAGCACCGGCGGCACCTTCCGTTTCACGGCCAGCGCATCACGGGGAATGAAAACAATATCGGCCAAAACCGCACAGGCCAGCAGCAGCGTCAGCAACAGGCTGGCGGCGATCCCCTGCGACGTCCACGGCGACGCCAGCGCCAGCAGAATCGCCGCCACCAGCGTGAAATAGAAGCGGGGCAGGAAGACCATGCAATTGCCTAAGGATGAAATCCGATATCCCTTCGCTGGAGGTAGTCACCATTTGTGACCACCTCTTTTCTTTCCGCGCGATTGACGGAAGAAAAGACCATACGATACTTGCTGCCTACCTCGGCACTTCGACCGACGCGAGAAGCTGGTCGATCACCTGCTCGACCATCGTGCCCTCGATCTCCGTTTCCGGTTTGCGCACAAGCCGGTGGCGCAGGATCGGGTAGGCCAGCTCCTTGATGTCGTCCGGCGTGATAAAATTCCGTTCCCGCAGTGAGGCGAGCACCCGCGCCGCCTTAATCCAGTTGCGACCGGCGCGCGGGCTCGCCCCCAGGGCCAGCAACGGGCTCTGCCGCGATGTGCTCACCAGCCGCAACACGTAATCGTAAATCGTCTGGTCAATCGTCACCGCCTCGATCTCCCGCCGGATGGCCGCAAAGTCATCCGCCGAGGTCTGGGGCTGTACCACCTCCGCCACCGGCCGCGCGTAAGGACTGCTTTGCAGCAGCGTCATCTCGTCGGCCGGGGTCGGGTAATCGACCTTGATCTTGAACAAAAAGCGGTCGGTCTGCGCTTCCGGCAGCGGAAATGTTCCTTCGTATTCGATTGGGTTCTGCGTCGCGATGACAAAGAAATGGTCTGGCAATGGCCGCGAAACACCGTCGACCGTCACCTGATGCTCCTCCATCGCCTCCAGCAGCGCCGACTGCGTCTTGGGCGGCGTCCGGTTGATTTCATCCGCCAACAGAATATCGGCAAAGATCGGCCCGGGCAGAAATTTGAACGTATGCGTGTCGGGTTGAAAAACGTTGGTGCCAATCAGGTCGGACGGCATCAGGTCGGGCGTGAACTGGATCCGCTTGAAGCTGAGGTGGAGCGTCGCCGCCAGCGTGCGGGCGAAAAGCGTTTTGGCCAGCCCGGGCACCCCTTCCAGGATGACGTGGCCTCCGGCCAGCAGGGCGATGAGTGTTTTTTCCACCGGCGTTTCCTGCCCGATAATCACTTTTCGGATCTCCTGGCGGATGGCGGCGGCGCGGGTTGCGAGAATTGAGTTCATGCCATGGCGGATTTGATTTCTATCAGGTCACGGGTCACACGAAGCCAGCCCGAGGGTGGAAGTCCCGACTTATATTCACGGGAATCAAAGCGCTGCGCCAGTTTTTTCCACTTCGGCAGATGTGGATTCGCCTGTTGCAATCGAGAGGAAATCACCTCATGCGACACCGTGGGGGGCAGGTTCAGTCGTTGCAGGATCTTCTGGTGTGTCTCGTTGAAAAGAACCCTCACCATCTCGTTGCGCAAATCGGCCCGCCGGTAAAGATCGGCCATTGAATCGACAAATTCGAGCATCGAACGCCCCGCCTCACGCTCCAGCGGAATCACCGGCCCGAACCGAAGTAGCGACGAGCCCAGGAACGCCAGTCCGCCGAGCAGCGCCAGCATTCCGCCAAAACGGACCCCCGGATCGTTCAGCAAATGCGCCAGCGCATAGACCGCGGAATAGCCATGGTGCGTCTCCTCGAAAAAGATATGCCGCGGCATTTCTCCCGACGGCATCAGCAGCCGCAGCACAACCGCAAAATCATCGCCCTGCCCAAGGTATTTGTTGCTCAGTATCTGGTCTGACGCCCCACAAATGACGTGCCCTGCACCGCGCGGCACATCGACAACATAAGGCTCACCCTCCTGTTGCCAGAGAACCCGCGCTCCAGCGGGATAGGCAATAGGCAGCGCCGTAACCGCGGGAAGAATCAGCGTGCCCGGCTCAGCCGATCCCGGACCGGGTTGCACCTGAATCGATTGCTCGCTGCCGGGATGAAATGGCTGAAAAAGATCGGCCACGGAACCTTTCTCCTCCGGAACGGTAAAGCCGATTTGCCGCAGGAACATCCGCGTGTCGTCCCAATCTCCCAGCGCTCCCAGCAGCAGGATCGTGTTTCCCTTCTTTACCCAGTCATCCAGCAGATCGATCTCCTGCTCGGAAAATGTCACGCGCGCCGCGGCCTGCGACCGGGTAATAACCAGGACGTTCCCCGTGCCATAATTGGCCAATCGGCTCAGCGGTTCCCGCCAGCGATCCACCGGCCAGTTCAATTCAGACAACGTCTGAAACAGCGCCATGTGTCCCGCCCCAACCGGATTGAAACTTGAAGGCAGCCAGGCATCGTGTGATCCGCGCTGCGGCGTGCGATTCAGAAAGGCCAGCAGAATGACCACCGCCAGGATCACCAAAAGAACACGGACGTAGGCGATGTTCCGGTTCATGCTCCCTCCTTTGTCGCGGGCAGGCCGCCCTTTTCATCCAGATGCAGCAACAGGGACGCCTCGCCGATCTGCCGGTAAAACTGGTTCCAGTCCGATTCGGCAATCATCCGGCGCCCATAGATAAACCTGTCGTAGGCGTCGACCATCCCCGTTAACATTCCCAGCGCCGCGCCGGGAAGCGGTTCGGCCCGCAGTTGCGCCAGGTACTCGCGATTCGTCCGCGTCCGGTCTGCTTCCACCAGCTCTCGATTCTCCAGCCGCGACAGAAATTGCCGCCACGCCGCCAGCCACGCCGCGTGCCAGTCGCGGGTCTCAATCGCCGCCTCGATCTCCTTTTCGTAGAATTCCGGCGGATGGAAGGTCCCGGGACCCGGCGTCTCCTCTGGAAAATCACCTTCCATGATCGCCCGGCGGCGCGTCAACCGCACCATGACATAAAGCAGTCCCGCGATCGAAAGAACCACCAGCAGGCTCATCAGGAGCGAGGTGATGGCCGGCATTTCCCCCGCGTATTTGATCTGGTCGAATTTCGCCTCCATGCGCCGGATCCATTGCGTCAGCCAGTCCCGGAAATGGGTGTTTACGTCCGCCTCATCCGTGTCGGCGTATTCGGGCCGTGACACCACCTGCTGGTAATGCTCCCGCACTTGCGCCGGATTGGTCACAGGCGCCGTCGTCACCGACGGATTGCCTCCCTCGCCCGCGAAGGCAGAAACCAACCCCGCCAGCCAAAGAAACACGAAAAGGCCGCGAAGCTTCATACGCGCCCCTCCAGTTGCGAGGCCATGAATTCAAGGTCGAATCCCTCCCGGCGAATCCGCACATCGTAATAGAACAGCGTGCTGGCTATCGGATAAAGCGGCAGGATCAGAGCGATGCCCACGAAGCTCATGATCTGGCTAAGAATCACGGTCGATTCGGGCGGCAGCGCCACCTGCCCGTTTGTTCCGTGTCGGACCGTCTCGCCGATCTGGAACAGCACCAGCGGCAGTGAGGTCAGGGAAAAAATCAAAAGCTCGATGATAAAAAGCGGCAGCAGCAGGAAGCTCAGCCTCATCTCACCCCAGTAAAAAATGCCCAACCCCGGATCGTACCGCACTAACTGGAACGAACGCCGCACCGCCTTCCAGCCCGAAAACCTTTCCAGCGCGACAATCGAGGTCGTCAGCCATAGGCGCATGAAAACGATCAGCACCGGCGCCAGCGACGCCACCAGCAGCAAAATCGCAACACCGCCCTCGACCAGCGCGCGCCCGAAGCCTGTCGGAGGATAAAAGAGCAGAATAAAGTAAGAGGCCGCAAGAGCCAGGAACGGAAAGAGAAACGTCAGCGCGATGAGAATCCGGCTCAGCAGGCACGTGATCAGAGTCGCCCACGCCCGTCCCGCAAATTTCTTCAGGCTTTCCACCACCGACGGGATCCGGCCCAGGTAGCTGTCCGAAATATAAAACGTCATCACGATCTCAAATCCATAGACCACGATCTGCGTCAGGAAACCGAAGGCCATCATCAGCCCCATCTTTTGGAAAAAGGCCGCGGGATGATCGATCACCTCGTTGTCGACCGGCATCAGTTTCAGCCCGGTGACCATGATCTGGTAAAGCAGCGGCGCGATCTGGCAAAGGAGCGCCAGTAGCAGCAGCCCCGCAAAGTGGCTGCGGTAAAGAATGAATCCCCGGTCGATTAGCTCGCTCGTCGTCAATGGACGCAGATCGACCCGGTACGGCACGGACGCCGAGGCAAACGGAGGCGGGGCGGATGGGCTTTCGGCCATGGCGACAAACTACGTTCGACGCGCCAATTCGACGAGCCAATCTTCCGGCGGCAGCGGGGATCGTTCCAGCTCCGTTCCTTTCGCCACCGGCTTCAGGCTTTCGTAAAGCGACCGGGCCAGCCGCTCGCGCACCTCCGGCTGAAGGTTCCCGCGGCGATTAAGGTACCGGTGCAGCAGTTCCCACTGTTCCGAAGTCAGCCGGATCGCAGGCGCCGTTGATCTGACCGAGGAGCCGTCTGTCGCCGGGTTTTCGACCTGGTCAAAGATCGACCAGTCGATCTCCGTCTCATGAATCACCAGCGTCCGCGCCATCAGGTCACCGAGCCGCTGCGCCTTGCGGCTCACAAAAATCATCAGCAACCCGATCAACCCCATCGGCCCCAGCGTATCGATGGGCCGGGACAAATTACGGAGCAAAACATCGACCCCGCTCACCGGCGATCCATCCACCTTGATGACCCGCAGATGCAGCAGCCGCTTGCCCGGCGTCTGCCCGTTCCATATCCACTCAAAGAAATTGAAATAGCCCCATTGGAAGCCGAAGATCAGCAGGATAAAAAACATCTCCAGCGTGTTGGAACTGAACCGCGCCAGCCAGTCCTGCGTCTCATCCCGCGCCAGCAAAATTGTCAGGCTGTAGGCCACGAAAAGCACCAACCCGCCCAGCATCAGGTCCGCGAGGATCGCCAGCGTGCGGCTCCCCACGTTCGCCACCTCCACCTGGAGATCAACCTCCTCCGGCAATTCCAGCTCGGTCTTGCGTGTTTCCCAGATGGAAGAAGATGTGTTCATCCCAAAATAAATAACTCCAACCGGATCAATGTCTCAACCCGCCCGGGATGAACCATCACCCTCGGCGCTCACCATTCCAAAACCGTGCTCGCCCAAGTCAGACCGCCGCCGAAGGAAACCATCAAAAGTAAATCACCCCGTTCCAGCTTCCCCGCCATGCTCGTCTCGTGCAGCGCGATCGGCATGCAGGCTGACGACGTGTTGCCGTAGCGGTCCAGATTCATCACGAAATGCTCCAGCGAAACGTTGAGCCGCTGCGCCACTGCGTCGACGATCCGGAAATTTGCCTGGTGCGGAATGATCCAGCGTAGATGCTCCGCCTTCAGCCCGGCTTTCTCCAGGCAATCCTCCGCGGAGCGATTCATTGCCGTCACCGCGCACTTGAAGACCTCTTTCCCCGACATCTGGATATACTGCAGCCTCTGGTCGAGAACCCCCGGCGTGATCGGCAGGCGGCAGCCGCCCGCCGGAATGGAAAGAATGTCCCCCTGCCCGCCATCGGCACCGAGATCGTAAGCGAGCAGCCCCCTGGCCCCGGGCCGATGCTGCAAAATCACCGCGCCCGCCCCGTCGCCAAAAAGGACGCAGGTGTTCCGGTCCTGCCAGTTCACGATGGACGAAAGTTTCTCCGCGCCAATGACCATGATTGTCTTGTAAATCCCCGATGCGATGAACTGATCCGCCGTCACCAGCGCATAAAGAAAACCGGAGCACGCCGCCTGCAAATCAAAGGCCGCCGCCCGCTTCGCGCCGATCTTGTGCTGGATGTGGCACGCCGTCGACGGGAACGCCGTGTCGGGCGTGCACGTCGCCACAATAATCAGATCGATGCTACCCGGATCGATCCCACCCAGTTCCAGCGCCTGCCGCGCGGCCGCCGCGCCCATGTCAGACGTGAATTCATCCTCACGGGCGATCCTCCGCTCCCGGATGCCGGTGCGCGAAAGAATCCAGTCGTCGGAAGTCTCGACCATTTTTTCCAGGTCGGCATTGGTCAGAATACGACTCGGAAGATAGGCTCCCGTGGAAATGATGGAGGCGCTACGTCGCACGTTTTCCGTCGCTGATGGCTTCTGGGACAAATGGCTCATGTTGGGCAATGGCCCTGACAATAAGCGGATTTACCTTCTGAGTCACGGCTTCCCGTGCGACCCGGATTGCGTTTTTAATTGCTTTCGGAGTCGAATTTCCGTGGGCCTTGATGCAAATGCCGTTCACGCCCAGGAGGGGCATCCCGCCGTATTCCTCGGTGTTCGTACGCCGGCGAATCGTATAAAAGGCCTCCTTCGCCAGCATCGCGCCCGCCTGCCGCACCAGGTCCTTCTTCAGCTCCCGCTTCAGCCAGGAAAAAATCGCTCCCGCCAGGCTCTCCGAGGTCTTCAGGATCACGTTGCCGACAAAACCATCGCAGACCACCACGTCGACCGGCTTGTTGAACAGATCATGCCCTTCCACGTTGCCGATGAAATTGATCTTTGCCTGCGCCAGTTCCTTGTAGGCCTCGCGCGTCAGCTCGTTCCCCTTTCCCGCCTCCGAGCCGATGCTCATCAGCCCCACCCGCGGATTGTGACAGCCCAGCACCTCGCGCGAATAGACCGCGCCCATGATGCCGAACTGAAGCAGGTGCTTCGGCTCCGAATCGACGTTCGCCCCCGCATCGATCAGCAGGAACAGGTTTGTCTCCGTCGGCATCACCGTCGCGATTCCAGGCCGGTCGATTCCCGGCAGCATCCGCAGCTTCACTTTCGCCGCGGCGACAAAAGCGCCTGTATGCCCGGCCGAAACCAATGCGTCCGCTCCGCCCGCGGCCAGAAGATCGACCGCACGGGAAATCGACGAATCCTTCTTTTTGCGGAGCGCGTCCGTTGCGCTGTCGGCCATCTCCACCACTTGCGAGGCCTGATGGATCGAAAAACGCTTGGGGTCCGGCGAAGCACCCAGATGCGCCAGCTCCTTCTCAATCCGCGGCTGGTCGCCAACCAGGATCAGTTCGATGTCCGGAAACTTCTCCAGCGCCTCGATCGCCCCCGCCACGGTGCTCGCCAGGGCCGAATCGCCCCCCATGGCATCAAGAGCGATCTTCGTGCTGGTGGACATGCAAACCCCGGGCTGGATTCCAAATCGGCTCGCGCCGATTACTCTTCAACAGTGCGCGAAATAACCTGACGGCCACGATAGGTGCCTGTCTTCGGGTCCACACAATGTCCATGATGACGGTTGCCCGTCTTCGGGTCGACATAGAGACCAGGTGTTTTCCAGGCGTTGGCGGCCTTGCGCGTGCGCAGCCGCATCTTCGATGTTTTACGTTTAGGGACTCCCATAAATAATATATCAGTTCTTTGGTTTTATTTTGCTCAACGCCTCCCAAACTTCCTCTCGGACAAGCGAATCGGAAGATTCAGGGCGCGGTTGGTGGAACTCGCCAGTCACCGGGCACCGACCATCCGCTCCCAGCCGACAGACCGCGTTCAACGGCAATTCGAGCAAAATATCTTCCCGGATGAAGGGAGTCAAGTCGATGGAATTGGGATGTGGCGCCTCAAAAATATGCTCCGCCTTGGCCCGCACCGGCCACGGCATCCATTCCGCACACCGTCCGCAAACCAGCGAAAGCGTCGTCGTCGTCCAGCCCGTGACCAGGATATCCCCCTCGTCCCTCTGTACCAGCAGTTCCACCCGGATTGGTTCCGGCGTCCGCGCCGAACCCTCGTTCAGGCCCAGCATCGCGCCCGGAAGCTCCTCCCGTATCTCCAGCGGATGCTCTTCCGATATCAATGCGGGCGCAAAATTCACGGCTTGCCTCCATGATACGCCTTCTTCAGCGCCTCCTCAACCGCCGGCGGCACGAACGACGAAACATCGCCGCCCAGCCGCGCAATCTCCTTGATGATCGTCGAGCTGAGATAGGTGTACGTATCGCGCGGCATCAGGAAAATCGTCTCGATGTTGTCCGACAGCTTCCGGTTCATCAGCGCCATCTGAAACTCAAATTCAAAGTCCGACACCGCGCGCAATCCGCGCAGGATCGCCCGCGATTCCTGACTGCGCACAAAATCGACGAGCAGTCCTCGAAACACGGTTACCTTCACGCGCCCGTTAAATTCCTTCAATGCCTGCTCCGCCAGCGAACGCCGCTGATCCAGCTCAAAAAGCGGTTTCTTCGTCGTGTCCGCCGCAACCGCCAGCACGACTTCGTCGAAAAGATGCAGCGCCCGCTCCACTACGTCCAGGTGGCCGTTGGTGATCGGGTCAAACGTCCCGGGATAAACGATCCGGCGCGGGACGGAACCCTTAGCCGTTTCGGTCACCTCACCCTCTCGATCTCCGCGCCCAGCCGACGCAGCTTCTCGTCGATGTGCTCATATCCCCGGTCGATGTGATAAACACGGTTCACCTCCGTCGTGCCGTGCGCCACCAGACCGGCCAGCACCAGCGCCGCCGAGGCCCGCAAATCCGACGCCATCACCGGGGCGCCACTGAGATGGTTCACGCCGTGAAGAATCGCCGTCGCCCCCTCCAGCTCCACCGAGGCGCCCATCCGGCGCAACTCGCTCAGGTGCATGAAGCGGCTCGGGAAAATCTTTTCCGTGATCGCGCTGATCCCCGGAGTCACCGACATCAACGCGCACATCTGCGCCTGCATGTCGGTCGGGAAACCGGGATAAGTCTCGGTCACCAAATCGATGGAACTAAGCTTCCGCGGCGCGGAAACTTGAATCCCGGCCGGCTCCGACTTGATCTGCGCGCCGCAGCTCTTCATCCGGTCGATCACGTTGACCAGATGTTCCGCCTCCGCCCCGGCCAGGAAAACGTCGCCCTGCGTGATCAGCGCCGCGACCATATACGTCCCCGCCTCGATCCGGTCCGGAATCACCGTGTGCTCCACCCCGCCCAGGTTGTCGCCGCCCTCGATTTCGATCCGGCGCGTTCCGTGCCCCACGATCTTGGCCCCCATCTTCCGCAGAAACTCGGCCAGGTCGCGTACCTCCGGCTCGCAGGCCGCGCTTTCGATGATCGTCGTTCCCTTCGCCCGGGTCGCCGCCATCATCACGTTGTCGGTGCCGAGAACCGTCGAACCAAACTTTCCACCGAGAAAAATCTCCTTCCCGATCAAGGTCGCCTTCGGGATGTAAACGTTGCCCCCTTCACTATGGGATGGCGCACCCAGTTCCCCCAACCCCTTCAAATGAATATCAATTGGCCGGTCGCCAATGGAACAGCCTCCCGGCTCCGAAATCTTCGCCTCTCCGCATCGCGCGATCATCGGCCCCAAAACGCAGATCGAGGCCCTCATCTTCCGCACCAGGTCGTACGGAACTTCCGTCACCACCTTCTCCGCGCGGGTCGTCACTGTACCGTTCTCAAACGTCACCTTCGCTCCCAGCCGTGCTAGAATCTCAAGCATGAAGCGGATGTCCGACAAATCGGGCACGTTGTGCAGCACGCACGTCTCCGACGTCAGCAACGTTGCCGCCAGAATGGGCAACGCCGAGTTTTTCGAGCCGCTGATCTCCACGCGACCCTTGAGGCGGGCGCCGCCTTTTACAACCAGTTTATCCATGTGTTTCCACCTGTTCTGCCACGAGAATTCTCTCGCAACCCGTGAAATCGGGTAAGATTCGCATTAAAGCGTAACCAGCGCCCACGCAAAGCGTTTTCGCAGCCTCCGCTTGCCCGTCCCCCAGCTCCATCGCCAGGTACCGGACTTTCCCCGCGCTCTGCGCCACCAGCCGCCGGATCAAATCGAGCCCGTCCGCTCCTCCATCCAGTGCCAGTCGCGGCTCATGACGCACTTCGCGCATCAGCCCCTCAATCTGGCCGGTCGGAATATAGGGAAGATTCGCCACGATCATTTGAAACCTTTCGGGCAATGCCTTGTTTTCCATCAGATCGCTTTCGAGAAAGCAAATATTACCGACATCTTTTGCATTCCGCCGCGCCACTTCCAGCGCCCGGGAACTGATGTCCGTCGCGAAAATTTCCAGCCCCGGAAATTTTCTTGCCAGCGCGACCGCCAGGATGCCCGAACCCGTCCCCACATCAAGTACCGGCAGCCCCGCCGGATCGATCAGCTTCGTTGCCTCCTCGAGCAAAATCTCCGTCTCCGGCCGTGGAATCAGCACATCCGGCGTCACCTCGATCCGCTGCCCCGCGAATGTCGTCACGCCCAGCACATATTCCAGCGGCTCCCCCTCCGCCCGCCGCTTCACCAGCGGCCGCAGCCGCTCCAGTTGCGCCTCCGGTAACGTCTGGTCGAATTCAAGATAAAGCTGCATCCGCGTCTTCTGCAGCACTTCCGCCAGCATCAACTCGATCGTCAATCGCGGCGACGGCACCTGGTGCCGGGAAAAATAGCCGGTGGTCGATTCGAGCAGCTCCACGACAGTCATGACGTTCCGTTTTCCAGCTCCCGGAATTTCTCCTCCAGTGCGTGCGCCGCCAGCACCTCAAAAATCTCATCAACGTCTCCCTCCATCACCTGCGACAAATGGTAAGCCGTGAAGTTCACCCGGTGGTCCGTCAGCCGGTTTTGCGGAAAATTATAAGTCCGGATCTTTTCGTTCCGGTCGCCATGGCCGATCTGGCTCTTGCGATGCTTCGCGTACTTTTCCTCCTCTTCCTGCTGTTGCTTTTCCAGCAGACGCGACCGCAAAATGTTCAGCGCCTTGTCCTTGTTCTTCAGCTGCGAGCGACCGTCCTGGCAGCGCACCGTCAGCCCGCTTGGTTTGTGCGTCACCTGCACCGCTGAGTCGGTCGTGTTGACCCCCTGCCCGCCCGGACCACCCGAACGGCAGACCGTGATCTCGAGGTCCTCCGGACGGATCACCACGTCAACCTCCTTCGCCTCCGGCAGCACCGCCACCGTCGCGGTCGACGTATGCACACGTCCCTGCGCTTCCGTCGCCGGCACCCGCTGCACGCGATGCACGCCGCTCTCGTAACGCATCTTCTTGTAAACGTCCGTCCCGTTGATCTGGAAAACGATTTCCTTCACGCCCCCTTTTTCCGCCGGGCTCAATTCCAGCGTCTCCGTCTTCCAGCCCACCTTCTCCGCGTAACGCGTATACATCCGCGCCAGTTCCGCCGCGAAAAGCGCTGCCTCCTCGCCGCCCACTCCCGCGCGAATTTCCACGATCGTATTGCGCGAATCATTCTCATCCGGCGGCACAATCGCGAACCGCACTGCCTGCTCCGCCTTCTGGTAGGCCGGCCGCAGCGTCTTTAATTCCTCCTCCGCCATCTCCACCATCTCCGGTTCGGCCGTGTTCTTCGCCATCTTCTCGGCCTCGGCCAGGTCGTGCCGCAGCTTCGCCCACGTCTGCCCGTCTGCCAGCGCCTGCTTCAGGCGCGCGTGTTCCCGCGTCAGTTCCTGCGCGCGCTGCGGGTTGCTGTAGAGATCGGGGCTGGCCAGCAACTCCTCCAGCTCGGCAAAGCGGCGGCCAAACCGTTCCAAATGGGAATGAAGATCCATGATCGGGTTGAATTAACAAAGAGGTCGTCGGAAAACAAAAAGGGCGCAGTTGCCGCGTGTGCGACAGACTGCGCCCGGGGGAAAAGAGCTATTTTTTCTTCGGGGCCACTCCGGCGAGTCTTTTTTCCGTCATCTTGCTCGTGCCAAAGCGCCGCGTGAATTTCTCTACGCGCCCAGCAGTGTCGACGAACTTCTGCTGGCCGGTGAAAAAGGGATGGCAGGCGGCGCAGATACCGAGACGGATATTCTGCTTGGTGGAGCGGGTGTGATAGACCGCGCCACAGGCGCAGACAATCTGGGTTTCCACATATTCGGGGTGGATATTCGGTTTCATGAGAGTCGTGAACCTATCTCAATTTTTATTAAGGGCAAGCCGATTTATATGTTCGCTTGCCTCCTGAGGCGATGGCTAAGTACTGCTCTGGGCCGTGTCCAACAGGTCGGTCATGGCGCTGAAAATCGCTACCAGCCGGGCGTCCAGCAGTGTGTAAACCCCCACCATGCAGACCGTCACCATCGCCAGCACCAGCGCATATTCGACCAATGTCTGCCCTTTCCGGTTGCCATACCGGGCGCGGACACGATGCAGAAAGTTTTTCAGGCGGGGCATAAATCGGGAACGACCACCAAAGTACACGAATCAAACTGTTTCGACAATGAAAGAGAGAGAACGGAAGACCGAAATTACGGTCATTTTAAGGAAGAGACTTGAGAGAATGGAACTTCTCAAGCCTCTGAGCCAACTTTGAGAATTAGTGGCTGCTGCTCGCGTAAGAGAGCTGGCTGGTGATGGTCGTAAACACGCCCTTGACCTGGTTACCCAGAGCGATCAAGACCGAGATGGCGACCACGGAAATGAAGGCCAGAATCAGGGCGTATTCCACGAGGGTTTGGCCCTTCTTGCTCTTCATACGGCGCAGCGCGTTTTTGGCGCTAGTAATTACTTTGTTAATCATTGTTCTTTTCACCTCCTCTCAATAAAAAATGTTCAAAATTCAAAAATCATTTCGCCGCAACTAGCCTTAATTGTATGGAAAACAATCATTTCGCGTGCCAACAGAAAAAGTGAAAAATATTGCTGTTAACCCTTAAATCAAATAAGTCTTATTAAAATCGCAAGTTGCTTTTAATAAATGCCTTATCGCTTATCTTTTTCTCGAAGTCAATTTGATATTTCTAAAATAAATTCCCGTCCCCGTGTAACTCCTGAATTTATTTGTCGTGAAAATGAACGGCTAAAACTTCTTGCCTATCTATCTTGTAGGCTAGGTAATTGTTGCCTGATTATCGAGGAAATTGCCTTCCAGTTGTAAGGGTTCTGCCGTCGCTTCTTTCTCGCTGGCGCCCTTCAGGAGCTCGTTCAGGGAAACCGTCACCTGTTGGGCATAAAAACGGACCAGACCAATGTTCGTCTTCTCGCCGAAGATCGTCACCAGCAAACACTCGTGATGAAGCGCGCTCATCAGGATGTGCTGCCCGTGCCCCTCGTGATAAAGCGCGCTGAATTCAGATTCCCCCAGCCGCTTGGCCAGTTCGTGCGTCGCCGCAAACGAACCGGCCGCCAGTGCCGAAAGAATACTGAGATCCAGCGTGCCGGTATCCCCGCTTTGGGCAAAAAGATTGCCCCCTTTGTCGACCAGTGCCGACCATTGGGCTTCCGATTTATTCAGGAAGTCCGCCAGTCGTTGTTCGATGGCCATCTGATCTTCGGCCGTAAGCATTCCAATTCCAGTCATAGGCGTAATTTAGGCAGCGACGTTTCCGGCGCCCACTTGGGGCGAATCACTTTGCGGCGGAACCGCGACCGTCGGGTTGGGCCGGCTCATGCCGGTCACATTGGCATTCGGCGTCTTCGAATATTTCGCCAACAGCAGGCGGGCGGCGGCGTTCAGCGTTTCCAGTACGCCCACGCCCGTCGCCGCCACAGCCTCAAAGGCCAGCGCCCGGTTGGCACGATTATTGAAGGTATATTCCAAGTAATTGATCGGCGCCGCGTTGGGAATGTCCCGCTTGTTGTACTGCAGCACGTAGGGGATTTGCACCAGGCTCAGATGGTTCTCGATCAGATTCTCCTGCAGATTCGCGAACGACTCGACATTATCCGCCATCTTGTCCCAGTGCGAATCGACCACGAAAACGATGCCGTCGACCCCCTTGAGCACCAACTGCCGCGTCGTATTGTAAATCGCCTGTCCCGGAACCGTGTAAAGCTGGAACCGTGTGGTGAAGCCCGGTAGCGTCTTCGTATTCAGCGAAAGAAAGTCGAAGAACAGCGTCCGGTCCGCATCGGTCGCCAGCGACACCAGTTCGCCCTTTTGCGCGTGGGTGATCTGCTTATGCAGCGTCACCAGGTTGGTCGTCTTGCCGCAAAGCGCAGCGCCGTAATAAACGATCTTGAGCTGGATCTCGCGGCTTGAATAGTTGATGAAAGCCATACGCGCACGACCTACAAAATCAATCTCTCCTTATACTCAACGCCGCAAGTACGAACCGTGCAACTTTCATGTGTCGCTCGGGCATCTGCGGCAACCGGCAAAGGATGATCAGGTAGAGGTCCTTGTTGCGGAAGATATGGAAGCTGGTCCCCGGGATCGGAATCGCCAGTTCATCCGTCTCCCGGCCCGTGATCTCCGAGAACGACTTGTTGATCGCCTCGAACATCCTCGGGGCGAAAGCCACGATCGCCGCCTTGTCAAGCCCCTGCGGGACGTTGCCCACCAGCGACAATCCGCTGCTCTGGCTCAGCACGCAGCCGGTCACATCAGGCCAGCAGGCAATCCGTTCCGTGACGTCCTTAAGCGATAGATACTGATCGCTCGGGAAACCCAAAAGCTCGTTGAGTGAAAGCGGAATGCGGTTTTCCGGAGGAGCCTCGCCCGTCAGGTTCGTATAGGCGTCCTTCGTCATGCCCGGAACGTCGAGCAAATCCTCCAGCCGCTTGAACGAACCGATCTTCTGGCGATGCGCGATGATCGACTCGGCCAGATCGCGGAAGCAGCCCGGAATCTGCACCAGTTCATGGATCGTGCAGGTGTTGAGATTGAACGCGACTCCGGCGGAGGGGGGCGCTGGCGCTATTTCGGGCTCGGGAGCGGCTACGGCTGCAGGCACGAAAGGCAGAGACGCGGTTGGAGTCTTGGCCACTTCCGCCGCTGAAGGACGCACCACGAATTCCTCCAGATTGATCGAAGGCGCAGCCACGACAGGTTCCGGTGCAGGCGCCGCGACAACAGGTTCGGGAGCTGGAGATGGCGCCACCGGTTCCGGAGCGGGTGCCGGAATTGCCATTACCGTCGCTTCTTCGGTCACAGCAGACGCGGGAATAAAACGGGGAGTCGGTGGCGCGCCCAGCGGGGCCGGAGCAGGCACGGGCATGCGGGTCACCACCGGTTGAGGCACAGGAGCGGGCGGTGGTTCCAGTGCGGCGGCAGGTTCCGACACGGGAAGCGGAGCCGTCTCTTTCGTCGAAGTATCCTCGCCCATCTGCTGCATTGCCAGGGCTGCGAGCCGCTGAAGATCTCCAGCCCCGGCATCGGCCTGGCCTGATACTACTTCGGCTGGAGGCACGGGAGGCGTCGGCGGTAAGACGATGGGAGGCTGTGCCGCAATTGGAATCGGCGCGGGCGGAGCGAGAGAAGGAAGCGGAACTGTCGACCCCATTGGCGGAGCCAGCGTTGACGAAGGCCGCGGCGGCATTTGAATGGAAGTCGTATGCTGGCGGCCGGGCGTGGAAACCGCCCCCGTCTGGCGCGGCACCGGTGGAACCGGAAGCGACGTGGTATGGCGAGACACGGGCGGAGTCGGCGGCGCAGCCGACGTGAGGGGAGGCGCCGAGGGAGCCGGCGGACGTGATGGAATCGCGGAAGTCGCGCGGGTCGGCGTGGGCAACCGGCCGGAAGCCGAAACTGATGGAGTTGGAATCGTTCGTGCGCTTACCGAGGAAGTCGTCGTCGCGGAGGGCGGAACAGCGCCCGGAATCGTCGGAGGCACCGCACCGGCGGCCTGTCCACGGGGCAGCGGCAACGCCGCCGAGGGCGGACGAGGCGGCGGAGCAATCGTCTTCGGCGTGGGAGGCTGCGGAACAAATTCCTCCGCCTGCGGCACCTGGCTTTCGTCGATAATATTCGCCTGGGCCGCCTGACGTCGGGCCGCTTCCGCCTGCTCGCGCAAAATTTCTTCAGTAAACGGATCGGCCATGTTAATGACGGCCGCATCCACGCCTTTCTGGTCTGGACGCAATGCCAGCAAATCGGGCGGAATCCGCATCACCACGTCCATCAAAGGCAGGCTGATGAGGGTCGGAAGATAACTTACAATCGACTCGGTCGGCTGGAGGTATCCGGCGGGAAAATGGGGCACCAGTTCCTGCAGCGGAACCTCCACCTTGCCCGAGGGAAGCTGGCTCAAAATCATGTTCATTGGCAGACCGATCTCGGTCGCTGCGGCTCCGGAAGCTTCAAATTCTGACATGTCGGAGGCGAGGACCTCCGCGGGCAGACAGCGCAAAATCATGCCGATCGGCAGGCTGATCCGTCCCGTCGGCGCCGACACCGAAAGCGCCTTTGTGTTCGTTGCCTTGCCGCCCGACGGGCTCGTGGGCAAAACAATCCGCTGCGTCGAACGCGAAGATTGCGCCATACCGGGACGCGCCGGTTTAAGGCCCGATACGCCACGCGGCATCACCATCGGCTGGGTGGTTGCGGTACCCGCCGGAATACCGGAAGCGGGGATCAAACCGGAAGGTTGAGGAGGCTTGACAGCAGGCGGATTCGCCGTCGGCGGAGGGTTCTGAATCTTCGGCGGAGTCAATGGCGCTTTTGCCACAGGGGCAGCACCTTCGGGGGGGTTTTTATCTTTTTTTCCGAAAGAAAACAGTGCCATAGAGAGGGTATTTGTGTGGAAAGCTTGTCAAGGCTAGTCGATGGTGCACTATTATCTCTTACTTGCAACTGCAAATATCGTCGAGATGAGTCACCAGAACAGCAACCCCGTCCCGGAACCCGATTTACCCTCCCCATCGGGGTTGAATGCCCAATCCCAGATGGGCCTTCCCGAAATACTCCAGATGTGCTGCCTGAGCCGCCGCAGCGGCCAGATCACCTTCCGCTCCGGAGCATCCTACGGCTACATCTATATCCAGCAGGGCCGCGTCCTTCACGCGCTCTGCGGAACCATCGAGGGCGAGGAAGCCATCTACAACATGCTCTCCTGGCCCGGGGGTGGCTTCTCCCTTGACGAGGATATTTTACCTCATAAGAAAACGGTCACCCTCACTTGGGAACAACTCCTCTTTGAAGGAGCACGGCGCGCTGACGAAGGTCTCCTTGGGACTCGCTCGACTTCAGCTCCCATCACAACTACTGAACCCTCCCTAAGCATCCGCCCCAAGGACAGTCAGCCCAAGCTTACCATCCTCCGCCCCGACCTCCCCCAAGTCACCATCGAGTTGACCCAGGAATACACCCACGTCGGCCGCGCCTCCGGCAACGAAATCTTCCTCCCCTACCCCTCCGTCTCCAACCGCCACTGCATCTTTATCCTTAGCGGCCCCGACGTCGTCCTGCGCGATCTCAATTCTTCCAACGGCACCCTTGTCAATGGCGCCCCGATCAGCGAAACCATCCTTCGCCCCGCCGACACGATTCAGGTCGGTGTCGTCCAGATTCAGTTTGAGGAAAGCATCAAGCGCCCTAAACTCAAACCCCAGGACGCTCCTGCTCCCGCTCCCGCTCCCGGCGATCCCCTCCTGCGCCAAAGTAAAACCGGCACCCTCATCCACGGCACTGTCAAGCTTCCCGAACGCCCCCAGGGCGATCCCCAGCCCATCAAGGCCGTCGGCGATACCGCTTATGTTCAAGGCGTCTCGGCCATCAATTACAGCGATCTCGCTCCACCCGAGGAGCCGGTCAAGAAAACGCCCTGGCTGATGATCGGCGTCGGCGGCGTTGTCCTGCTCATCATCATCGCTGCCGCCGCCTATTTCTTCTTCCTGCGCTGAGCGGTGCTCGACACTGGATGGCATCTCTTCTATTCGTTGACGTTTCCCCTTTATGCTTTGCTCCGAATCTCTGGCCTCATTCCAGGACTTGTGCACCCGGCATGACCGGTTCTTCGTCATCTCGCATGTCCGCCCCGATGGCGATGCCTACGGTTCTACGCTCGCCCTCGCTCTCGCCCTGCAGGCCCTCGGCAAGGATGTCCATGTCGCCAATGCCGACGGCCTCTCACCTCTTTACGACTTTCTCCCCGGCAGCGGACAACTCACCAAGCTCCCCGCCACGCTTCCCGGCGACCGCCTCCTCATCGCGGTCGACTGCGCCGATCACAAGCGCCTTGGCATCGTCGCGGGCGATTCATCCACAGGCTGGGACCGCCAGCCCGACATCAACATCGACCACCACATCAGCAATCCCGGTTACGCCAAGCTCAACCTCATCGATTCCGAATCGCCCGCCACCGCGCAGGTCCTTTACGAAATCATCTCCGCGCTCCAATGGCCGCTCACGGCCGAAATCGCCGCCAATCTTTACGTCGGCATCATGACCGACACCGGCAATTTCCGTTATCGCCAGACCACCGCCCGCACCTTTGAAATCGCCGCCCGTCTCGTCGCAGCCGGCGCCGACCCGACTACCCTCGCCGAAAGCTGCTACCAGAGTTTCCGCGCCGAGCGCCTCCTCCTCATGCGCGAGGTCTTCAGCGCCATTCATTTCGCCGACCGCAACCGCGTCGCCTGGTTCCATCTCAGCCCCGAAATGTACGCCAAAAGCGGCGCGATTCCGGACGAGACCGAGGGCCTCATTGAATATCTCCAGTCGGTGAAAACCGTCGAAGTCGCGTTCCTGCTCGAGGCGCTGCCCGAGGGCCTTACCCGCGCCAGCATGCGCTCGCGCGGCACCGTTGATGTCCAGCGCATCTGCCAGGAATTCGCCGGAGGCGGCCATCGTCTCGCCGCCGGCCTGCGCAGCAAGCTGCCGCCCGCGGAGCTCGAAAAACGATTGCTCGAACTGATCGCCAAACAATTGCCCTGATTATTGCCTGATAAATTTATGGAAGCGGACGGAGTTCTCCTCATCAACAAACCCGGCGGATGCACCTCACACGATGTCGTCGATTACGTGCGCAACCGGTTTCATTTCAAAAAAGTCGGACATTGCGGCACCCTCGACCCCCTCGCCACCGGCCTCCTCATGCTCGTCATCGGCCGTGCCACCAAGATCCAGGACCTTCTCATGGCCGAGGACAAGGAATACGCCGGTACGATGAAACTCGGCGCCACCACCGACTCGCAGGACGCCGACGGTAAAATCGTCGAGGAAAAGCCCGTTCCGACCCTCACCCGCGAGCAGCTCGACACCGTCTTCAAAAAGTATACCGGCGATTTCTACCAGACTCCGCCCATGGTCTCCGCGCTCAAGCAACAGGGCGTACCGCTCTACAAGCTCGCCCGTGCTGGAAAAACCGTCGAACGTGAGCCGCGCCTCGTCCACATCGGCTCCTACGCCATCGACGAGGTCGAGCTCCCGCTCATCAAGTTCCGCATCCAGTGCAGCAAAGGATTCTACGTCCGCACCTACTGCCATGACATTGGCCAGGACCTCGGCTGCGGCGCGCATCTCGTCCAGCTCAGCCGCCTGAAGTCGGGCAACTTCTCTCTCGATCGCGCCCTGAGCTGGGAAGCCTTGCAGAAAATCACCGATGCCCGCACGCTGCTCCCCTCGCTGCTGACCCTGCCCGAAGTCTCGCGCCTTCGCCGGCAATAACCCAAGAAAGGTGCTGTGTTGGAACCTTAACCAAAAAGTCTGTCATCCTGAGCTTGTCGAGCAAAGTACAAAGCTTATAACGATAGTTGCTTACGCGAGCAACGGCTTTGTGCATAACGAATTGCATAGCAGATGCGTTTGGGTTGACAACCGCCATTATAGTATATGGCGACAGAAATCTCAAATGGCAGACAGACAGTCAAACTTTATCGCTCGGTCAATCGCGGTAAGGCGATGTACCAGTTGGCATATTATATGGGAGGCAGGCGGGTTCAGAAGAATTTTGCCGACAAATCGGAAGCGAAACGGGTAGCCAAACAAATTCTCGGAGAATTGACGAATGACGCGGAAGCGGTCGAAGCAATGGCCACACCCGAACTGGAAAGCCTCGTGGCGGCGCGGAGAGTCCTCGCGCCTGATTATGCCCTGCATGTGGCCGTCGAGGAACACGCGCAAGCAATCAACAAACTCGGCAAAGCAACGCTGCGGGAAGCGGTCGAATTCTTCCTGCGGCATAACCGCAGCGATATTCCCCGGTTGCCCTTAATCGAAATCTCAGAACAATTCGGCGCTTCGCGGGAACAGTCGGGCCTCTCGTCTCACTACGTGTTCCTCTGCCGCAAATTCACGCGCAAGCTGGCAGAAGCGTTCCCCGGCCTCTGCCTGAGTGACCTGACGACGGCGGCACTCGATAAATGGCTCGGCGGTCTCAAGCTCGGGGCCACGACCAAGAACGACATGCGCCGGGTTTTGGGCACCTGCGGTAATTGGGCTGAAACGCATGGTCATTTGCTCAAGGGTTC
>JAJSLK010000022.1 GCA_021272165.1 Methylacidiphilales bacterium | reverse complement strand
GGACGGCGGTTGGTGATGCGATTCGTCCAGCGACAAAAAAGTCAAGATTAGGTGCACTTTGCCGATCTGACATCTGTGGGCAATGAATCGATAGCGATTGGCGAAAACGACCCAAGGCTAACATGAGCTCGGAACCGCCGCCCAATCCGGAGGTCTTGTCTGTCGAAAAGATTGTCAGCCATGCCGTTCGGGAGCAACTGTTGGTGCTCGATTGCAATCTGAGGGTTTTGGCGGCCAGCCAGTCGTTCTACAAGGCGTTTCAGGTGGCGCCCGCCGACACGGTGGAAAAAAAACTCACCGATCTCGGCAACGGGCAATGGAATATTCCCGTCCTGTTGACGCTGTTAAGAGCACTGCCGCCGCAGGACGGCGCTTTTGACGATCTCGAGATGGAACATGCTTTCCCGGCGTTGGGGCCCAGAACCATGCTAGTTAGCGCGAGACGACTTTCGGACGGCCACACTCCAGGCCCAATGATCCTGCTCTCCATCCTGGATATTACCCGGCAAAAACAGGCCGAAGCCCAGGCCATGATGCTGGCCAACCGGTACCGCACAATCCTGGCCAGTATCGGCAAGGCCGTCATCGTGGCCGACCCGGAGAGCCGCGTCACGTTTATGAACCCGGTGGCCGAAAAACTCTCGGGCTGGAACCAGAACGAAGCGTTGGGCAAGGACCTGACGGAGATCTTCCATATCGCGATTGAGGGATCCTCCCAAACGCAGGAGGGCCTCATCGCCCGCGTGATCCAGGGTCGGGCGGCGGTCGATTTGCCGGACTCGACATTCCTCATCGTGGGCGAGAGCCGCGAGTGTCCCATCGATGGCAACGTCGCGCCCATCATCGACGCCGCCGGACGGCTTACTGGGGTGGTGCTGGTTTTCCACGACGCCAGCGATCGACGCGAGGAAGAACAGAATTTAGGGATCTCCGAAGTCCGCTACCGCCGCCTTTTTGAATCGGCGCACGACGGCATCATGATCCTGGATGCGAGGACCGCCAAGGTTCTGGACGTCAATCCGTTCATGGCCGATCTGTTGGGCTATCCCAAGGAATATTTCCTGGGCAAGGAACTGTGGGAAATCGGAGTTTTCAAGGATGCCGAAATGTCCAAGAAGGCCATGGAGGCGCTGCAAAGAGATGGCCATATCCGCTACGAGGATCTTCCGCTGGAGCATGCAGACGGCCGTCACATCCCAGTCGAATTCGTCAGCAACGTTTATCGGGAAGGCCGGCGCAACGTAATTCAGTGCAACATTCGCGACATCACCGAGCGCAAGCGACTGGCGCACGCCCTGACGACAGCCACGGAGGAAGCCGAGAGCGCCAACCGGTCTAAAAGCGAGTTTCTGGCGAACATGAGTCACGAAATCCGCACGCCCATGGGCGCCATTCTGGGTTTCGCGGACATGTTGCTGCACCGGAGCCCGGAGGAATGCGCGCAGGCCGGCTGCGTCCAGATCATCCAGCGGAACGCCTTGCATCTGCTGGAACTGATCAACGAAATCCTCGACCTTTCCAAGGTCGAAGCCGGGCAGATG
>JAJSLK010000006.1 GCA_021272165.1 Methylacidiphilales bacterium | reverse complement strand
CAATCCCCACGCTCTGCATGTCGGCGAGAGCCCGATGCCACTGGGCGAGGTTCATTCGCGATGCCGCAGCCATCTCCTCGTCCGGGACGGGCCGTCCGAGATTGACCTCCAGTTCCCGATACAGCTTTTGAATTCGCTTGTGCTTTTGGCGGGTGTCGCGCGTGACGGGATCGGCGGCGCGGAGGCCGTCCAAAATCGCGCCGCGAATCCGATGCCGCGCGTAACTCTCCAGCTTCACACGTTTGCTCGCGTCAAACTTGGCGACGGCATCCACCAATCCCAAAACGCCGTTGGCGCTCAGCTCATCCATTTCCACATGGGCAGGGAGATGTTCGCGAATTTTAAGAGCCACACGCCTTACCAGCGGCAGCATTGCAATCAGCATCTTTTGCCGGTTGACGTCGCGATTGGATTCCCTTATCCAACTCCCAGCCCGTCGCCTGACGGACGCTTTCCGTGTGACGACGCGGTGCCAGGACTTGATACCGCCGGTCTTTTGCGTTGCTGTCTGTCTGGGTTTGATCTCATTAGTCACGGTTGTTTCTCCCTTTCTGTCGTTTTCTTCTCAGGGCACGCCAGCCGAGTGCGACATGCCCGTGATGCCCGGGGGCTGCTTTTTGTGGGTGAAGCCAAAACTTCGCTTTACAATTTGTTTATTGGGGGACCACAAACCCGCGGAGTGTCACTGTGGCGACAAACTGGACGTGTTTAGGTGGTCAGTTGGCTGGGGTGAATGGCGGTAATAGCATGGCGCGTAAGACGATTGTCGGCGCTTCTAGCACACAAAATTAATAGTGAGCACCTGGCGATTATTAGGGCCCCATCATGCCGGGTAAAGCCCTGCTCGCCCTCAATTCGGGAACAGCCCGAGTTGATCCGAAGAAGTGGCGGCACTCGATGGCCTGCGTGAAGTTTTACGCCCGGGCACATTTTCAAGTGTCCCTCCGAACATCAGAAGCTGCGTTACCAATGCCGGGATCGACGTTGGCGGTGAAACGATAACTCTCGGCGCGTCTCCGGTCGAAGGTTCAGCTTCGGTTTCCGGTGGCAAGGTTTCCACAGGACGTACTCCGAACACTTCCGCCTGCTGCCTTTGCAAGCTTTTCCACACCGCGTCGGCCGATTCGCCGATTCCTTTTTCCGTCACCAGCTCCCGGGCCATCGCCATCAGGATGTCATCGCCTTCGTCGATCGCTTGCAGGCCGTCGCTTGCGAACTTTCCTTCCATGGCAAGCGAAACCAAGAGCTTCTTCCCCATCAGCCGCACACACGTTTCCTGCATGGTGCCCGCGTAGTAGAAAAATTTCACGTTGACGTTGTTCCGTTGCCCGATCCTCCAGGAGCGCCGGCTGGCTTGCCGCAATGTGTAAATGGAATAGCCGGTTTCGTAGAAAAATATGTCAGGAAATGACCAGAGGTCTAAGTTATGTGGAATATCGAATTGGTCTCGGCGGGACTTCCTCTTTTTTCTTGCAACCAGTTGTTTCGGTCATCGGCTCCCGTGAGGCAGGCAGATTTCATCGGGTGGCTGCCATGATCATGGTTCACGGTGCCTCGAATAGCGAGAACTGCGCGTCGTGGGGCTGCGTCCGCTTTTCGCGGCGCCGCCGTGGCAGAACTGACGGCAGATTTGAACCGAAATGAAGGGCGCTGAGAAAGGCTGGGACTTGGAGGGGTGGCGGAGAGGGTGGTGGAACCGGTACAGCATCCTCATCTTTGGTCGAGGGCTCAGGCAGGACGGGTTTCGGGGGCGCGAGGGTGCTCGATTCCGCCCGCAGCTGCTGCCAGACTGCATTGGCCGATTCACCGATTCCTCTTTCGGTGACGAGCTCCTTTGCCATCGCGGTGAGGATATCGTCCCCATCGTCCAGTGTCTGAAGCCCTTCGCCATAGAACTTCCCCTCCATCGCCAACGACACCAACAACTTTTTCCCCATGAGTCGTAGACAGGCCGACTGCATGGTGTCGCCGTAATACAGGTAATAGACGCGGACCGGCTGCCGCTGTCCAATCCGCCATGAGCGTCGGCTGGCCTGACGCAGGGTGTGCAGGGAGTAGCCCGACTCATAAAAGATCATGGAGGGATGGCTAAGCAGATCGAGCCCGGTTTCGATGATTTTGGGATGACAGATCGTAACCTGTATCCCCTGCTGTAGCTTCGTTTCAAACCAGGCTTCCCGCTTTTCGGTGGGCACGTCGGAGGTGAGGACGGCAACGCGGATGCCTTCCCGCGCCAGGATGCTTTCCAGGCGGCGAGTCACGTCGCGCTTCTGGGTATAAACCGCATAGATGTGGCAGCGGCGGCCCGTTCGCAATTCAGCCTGGACGATCTCCAGC
>JAJSLK010000027.1 GCA_021272165.1 Methylacidiphilales bacterium | reverse complement strand
GATGAAGATGAGCAAGGCGCCAAGACCGATCCGGCTCAGATTTCGACTGTAGTAGCCCCAGGCCCAAAGTGTTTTTGTGCGGTAACAGTGGGGACACCTTGCTGGTGGCCGCATCTGTTTGTGGAAACTTTCTGCGACATATCGCTCTGGATCAATATCGATGGCGCAGATCAACTGCATGATCAACTTCGGTTGCCGCTCGGAATCTTGATTCGTTCTTATTTCTATCCACTCGTGTCCTGCGGCAATATCTCCTCGTTGGATTTACATAGAATTTCAGCAAGATCGCGTGGGGAAAAAGGCTTGTCCAAAATACAGCGCAAAAGTGGATGTTCAATTCGCTCGGATATGGCTGAAAGATGGCCGGACATAATAAAAAGAGAACCTCTCCAGCCCTGCTCGTGCGCTCGTCTCGCAACTTCCAGTCCCGTCATTTCCGGCATGTTATAGTCCGTCACGAGAACCTCTACTTCATGAATGTGTTTCAGGGCTTCCTCGGGAGAGGCAAAGACCAAGACGAAATGGCCCTCTGAGCGCAAGCTCAAGCCAAGAATCTGAGCCAGGGCCGCATTGTCATCTAAGATCAGGATTCGCATCGGTTACCACGGGGAAACTAGGTTTAGTTCGGTGTGGATGGTCAGGGCTTCTCTATCACATGACAAGCTCAAACAACGGGGCATGTCCCGTGTCGCGTGGTCGAAATTCTGGCCATGTTTGAGAGGTGCCAAGCAAGAAACCTCTCCCTTCAGCGGAACGGAAGAAGTTCGGCCGTAAAGTCGCCCAGCTTCGGGAACAAGCAGGCCTAACGCAAGAGGACCTCGCTGAAGGTGTTGGCCTCAACGCCCGTCATTTACAGGCCATTGAGGCGGGTGACTACTGGCCCACGTTGCCGACCCTCAAGGCGCTGCGGAAGTCGCTGAAAACAACCTGGGAATCATTGTGTGAAAGTTGGTAGTTGGCGGAATTATTGATTCTTGACCGGCTAAGACGCGCAAAACTTTATCTTCTGCACCGCTGCCTTCGCGTGCTCCTGCCGAAGATGACCGTAAGTTTTCATGGCAAGTACGCCGCCATCTTTATGTCCCAAAAGCCGCGAAACGGTTGGTATGTCGATACCGCTTTCGATTGCCGTGGTTGCAAACAAGTGGCGCAAGTCGTGATGGGTAATGCGGGGAATGCCAAGAAGTACAGCCGCCCGATCCATGCTCTTTTGACACTCACGAACTTGAAGCACCTTCGCATCAGGCGCTTCATCGGGCCGTGTTTGCCGCATGGAAGAAAGAAGCGTTTTAAGCTCAGGAATCATGGGCACCCGTCGAATTTCCCAATTCTTGGTGCCGGTCAGGGCGTCTCCCCTGACAACGAGTTCTTCTCTGTCCCAATCAATGTCCCGCCATCTGACGGTCTGAGCTTCCCCTATGCGACAGCCTGAGAAGGCCAAGAATCGAACCAAATTTGCACAATTTTTGGCTTTTCCGCCGGCGCCGGACGTTTCAATCAGGCGCACAAACTCAGGGAAATGCGCGCGCGAAGGCAGTGTTAGCTCCTTGGGAATCTCGCGGGCGCGTTTGATGTCACGAACTGGGGTTATGACCACAATTCCCATTTCCACGCCGAGCTTTAGAACTTGGCGTAGGGTCGTCACGGTGTTGTTGAACCGTGACGAAGAAATCCCCTTGCGCTCCTTTTTTGCTCCGGGTGGACGAAATTTCGTACCGTGCTGACGAAGCTGCCGCGCCCATTCTTGGCAAGCTGGCTTGGTGATCTTACGAAGTTCCGTAGTCTCCAGGCCTGGCCATGTCTTGAGGATCGCCCCTACGCATTGGCGACGGTACTTTTTGGTTGAAGGTTTAAGGTCTGGATTCCCGTCGAGCCGCTCCAAGTAAATTTTAACGGCTTCTCCGAAAGTCAGCTTACCTTGAACATCGGGAGTGGCCACCTCTGCTCGCTCCCTTTCTTGCTTAATAAGATCAGCAAGCCGGTTTCGGGCGACACTCATGAGCGGAGTATCCAACGACTTGCGGATAAGCCGTCCACCGATCTTGACTCGGGCAAAATATATTTTTGAGCTTTTCCAGCGAACAAGGTTTGATATGCTCGACTTTTCCCAGGGTGAATCCTGGGTTTTGGCTTCTTGGGCGTTTTCAACGGTATTCATAACATGGTATCAGATTGCGGTATCAGATTACTCGAAAACACGCTGGATGTCAAACGTAAGTAGCTTAAGATCAACATAAATGCCAGGGTAGCTCAGCGGTAGAGCAGGGGACTCATAAGCCCTTGGTCGGGGGTTCGATTCCCCCCTCTGGCACGCCCAACGGCTCTAATTATTGGTTCGGGGAAGACTCCCCAAACGGTCGACATTGTTGCCGATGGAATCGAGTTCGGCCTTGAGCGCCTTGCGATAGGCCAGTTCCTCTTTTGCCTGTTCCTGATCGAAGGAATAAAAATTATTCATGTTCTGTATCTGATCGACATTGCTGTCGGCGACGCTTTGCAGGTCGAAGAGAAGGCCGCGTAAGGCCTCGAGCCGCTGGGCGATGTCGGCTCCGGATGAGCTTTGTTGATAGCGGTCCGTCGCCTTCATGATGTTTTCATCGCTGCGGTAAAGATTCGCATCCTCGCTGTTGCTGCTCTGGTCGCCATTGCCGTTGTCGTTATCGTTCCTTCTCGATTTGTCATCTGCTGCGTTCAAATAGGAATCGAGCCGCCGGTTCTGGTCCTGGAACTGGTCCAGGAAAAGGGTCTCGTTTTGAAAACGCCTCCAGTCGACGTCGATCCAGTCCGGCACCGTGTCGAATCTCAGGCCGAAATAACGCAGCGATCCCTTGATGGCCGAGTTGCGGCTGGCGAAAGAGGTCTTGTCCAGATCATCCGAAATATCGACCTTGATCGCTTCCGTCACCACGCCGAGCACCTTGCCGCTTTTGGTGTGAAAGACCGGGCCGCCACTGTTGCCGTGATAAATCGGGTTGCTGAATTCGACCCGTTGGGGCCCGATGCCGAGCACTGTCCCCGGCGTGTTGAGCACCACTTCGCCGCCTTCGCTGTTGCCCGGGGTGATGACCTCGTCGCCGGTCTGCGCCACCTTGCTGACATCAGCGGTGGTGTCGAGATAACTATAGCCCGCATCCTGGATCGTCAACATCGCCAAATCGCGGTCCGCGGCGCCCTTCACGGAGACAACCGAAACCTGCGTTCCCGAGTTGGTTGTGATCTTGATATTCGGATTGTTGGCCAGCACATGAAGATTCGTGATCACCACCGGGCCTGTCGTCATCTTGACCAGAAAGCCTGTTCCCTCGGCGTTATCGCCCTTGATCAACACCACCGCGCGGGCCTGGTCGGCGGTCAGTTTTCCCGCCGGTTCATTCGTGGCGGCGAGCGGCGCTGGGGTCGGCGTTGGAGCAGCGGCCAGGGTTGAAGGCGGAACGAAATTGGTGGCCATCGGCTCGCCGGAATTCGTATCGCCGGATCCCAGCTCCACCACCTGCACATTCCATTTCAGAAAATCGGGAGGCATCTGCGGAGGTTGCGGTGGATTTCCACTGGTGCCATTATTGCCATTGGAGTCGTTGCTTCCGTTGTTATTATCGCCGCCGTTCAATGTCTGCATCAGTCCCGTATTGGGCACATTCCGGTTTTGGGTGGGGTTTCGGTAAAATCCCGGCGGGTTTTTTGCGCCTTCGATCTGCAAATAATAGTTTCCTCCCGTCGGCAGGTAAAACGAACCGCTGCTCATGCCCATGGTTCCCGCGACGATGTTGTGATCGGCGGAGTAAACGGTAATGCTTAGGATCACCGGCGAATGCCACCGGACTTCCCATTTATCGCGAACCTTGAACGAAGAGGTCGTCGTGGTTCCGTTCCCGGTGAAGGTTTCCACCACCGTAGTCCCTGTCGTATTATCCTGAGCCCGGCTTAAAAGCGGCAATGCCGTTAACGCCAGCATCAGCAGCAGGGAAAAGCGTCTCGGCACAAAAATCCCATATCAGAATCAAAAAACATCGACAATAGCTAATATCTTAATGATCCAAACTGCGCCGAAAGGGAGGATCGGGATGAGCATTGGCCGCAGGATGGAAATGCTCTAAAACGATCTCATGGCTGGCATGATTCCTCCCGAAATCGTCGAACAGGTTCGCCAGGCCAGCGATATCGTCGACGTTATCGGCGGTTACGTTCAGCTCAAGAAATCGGGGGCAAAATTCAAGGCGCTCAGCCCTTTCAACAAGGAGAAAACGCCCTCCTTTTTCGTCGATCCGGCCCGGCAAATCTTCAAGTGCTTCAGCAGCGGCCACGGCGGTGACGTCTTCAAGTTTCTCATGCTGATGGAGAACATGACTTTTCCTGAAGCGGTTCGCCGTCTCGCCCAGCGTACCGGTATTGTCATTCCCGAAAGCGGCCCGCAGGATCCGCAGGCCCGCAGCCGCCGGGAGGAACTGCTCGCGCTGCACGCTGCTGTTGCCGCCTGGTGGCAAAAAATGCTTTGGGCCGATCCCGCTGCAGAGCCGGCTCGGGTTTATCTCAAAAGCCGTGATTTTCCCGAATCCCTGGCGCAGGAATTCGGCCTCGGCTACGCGCCGGACGGCTGGGACGTCACGCTGAAATGGGCGCAAAAAGCCGGGTACAGCCCGAAAGCGCTCGAAACCGCCCGCCTTACCGCCACGGCCGAATCGGGCCGTGTTTACGATTTCTTCCGTGGCCGGCTCATGATCCCGATCCACAACGACGCCGGTGAAGTCGTTGCCTTCAGCGGTCGCCTGCTCGATCCCGAAGCCAAGGCCCAGAAGTATGTCAACTCGCCCGAAACGCCGATCTTCATCAAAAGCCGCATTCTCTTCGGCCTGAACAAAACCAAACGTCCCATCATCGAGGCTGAAAGCGCCATCCTCTGTGAGGGCCAGATCGACCTCATGCGCTGCTGGCAGAAAGGCATCCGCAATGTCGTTGCGCCGCAGGGCACCGCGTTTACCGATTCCCATGCCACCATCCTCCGGCGGCTGGCAAAAGAAGTCATCGTCTGCTTCGACGCCGACCGCGCCGGACAAAATGCCGCCCAGCGCTCCGTCGATGTCCTCCTCAAGGAGGGGCTCAACGTCCGCGTCGCCACCATCCCGCAGGGCGAAGATCCCGACAGCCTGTTGCGCAAGCAGCCAGTCGCCGTTTTTGAGGAAATCTTGCATGGGGCGAAGGACTACACCCGCCATCTGCTGGATACCGCCTGTGCCGAAGAGGACGTTGCCAGTCCGCGGGGCCGCGGCGCCGTCGCGCAGAAAATAGCCCAGGTCATCGCGAAAATTCCCAACGCCGTCCAGCGCGAAGCCTTTCTCCTTGAAGTCGCGCGTCGCCTTGAAGTCTCCCGCGCCGTTCTCGACGAAGAGGTGCGCAAGGCCGAGGCGCTTCTCCGTCGAGCCGAATCCCAACCGCGTTCTTATGCCGTCGCTGATGCCGGATCGGAGTCCTCAGCCGAGCCGGTTGCGCCGCCGGAACCGCTCCAGCCCGACAAGGCCATCGAGGAGCTTCTTTCGCTTTTACTCACACATCCGGAATTGGTGCCCGCCGTTAGCCGCAAGCTGGTCCATGCCTGGATCGAGGGACTGGAAGGTAGCGAGGTGCTGTTGCAACTGTTCGAGGCCCATGCCCACGACGCTTGGGAAGACGCCAACGGTTTCATGTCCGAATGCGATGAACGAACCCGGGATTATCTCGCCGGGCTCCTCCTTACGCCGCCACCCCTGCCTTCCGAGGCAACTCCCGAGGCTTACGCGGACAATCTCATTCTGAACCTCGAGAAAAGGTGGAAACGCCAGCGCCTCCAGTTCCTCAATCTTGCCGTCAAATCGGCCGAGCTTTCAGGCGAGGAACGTCTCAGGTACTTGGCTGAAATTAGCGCAATCCGCCGGAAATTCCCCGATTTGGAAATGTAGTCAGGAGATGGAATAGATGGATTCGAGTCTTTCAGTTGGCTTTCCTGCTAAATGCCTTCCAACTCGCCATTATATTTTTCTCTTATCTTCTCCTTATTTTTTTTGATCTGTCTTTGTCTCTTCTCCCTTTCTTCTTCTATGTGAGAGCATTCTTTATTTGCCTTCTCCCAGAGCTGACGTAATTCTTTCCGTACATCGTCGGGAAGATCACGGTCGCCTGCTTCGCCTTTCACAACTTTTCCCGTTACAATTTTCTTTGTCTCTGTTGTTTTTGGCAATGACTATTCCGGTAAGTATTAGATTGCTTCTCGCATAAATCAAAGGCGATCCCATTTATCATGGATTTCTTACAGTCTTTGTTAAATTGCCCCAACGGGGGCTCTCAATTTCCAGCCCAGGGCAACGCCCTGGGAAGGGTATTAACCATGGATCGAGCCCTGAAAGGGCGAATTATTTTTAATCCCAGACATATCGTTCGTCGTAAGCTACGCCATGCCGTTTGAGAAAAGCTCGATATTCGTCCTGAAATGACCTTCGTCGATGATGATTAGCCTGACTGGCGATATACTTGTGCACGGCTGGAACATTCGATTCGCTGACGGCAAAGACCCCATATCCTGCCAGGCGAAATCTGCAAATTTGTCGCCTTGGGTTTTGATCCATTTGGAAGAAGCCTTCTTGACTTCCTCCACGGCCTTGCTGACCGATACAGTACGCGCCAGCTCAAAAAGAATATGGACATGGTCTTCCACGGAATTGATCAACATGGGGCGACACTCAAGATTTTGCAAAACAACCGCCATGTAAGCATGCAGCGGTTTTCGTACATCGTCACTCAGGCTGCGGTTGCGACCCTTGACGCCAAAGATGAGATGCAGATGTCGCTAACCCGGGGCGTTGCCCCGGGTTGGAATGAGATTTCCCCGTTGGGGCGCAGGGGAAAGGACTATCAGAGCTTATGCGCAACATTGTGTTGATGTTCCAAAATTGAGTATTATCTGATTTTTTGCCAATTGCAGGGAAGTACAACTCTGCTTGTTCACCTAAGATTATATTTACGTTAACTTCAAAGAAGTCCTTGACCGCGTCCCCTTCATGATGGAAGCTACCAAGTTCCCGTCTTTATCCGTCCCCCTTCACCTTCTATGCCCAAATCGAGTCGCTCCGTTACGCCCAAATCATCCTCTAAAAACCACCGTCATTCCGCTCCCGCCGCCCGCCCTTCCACCAAGGCGGCTTCTGCCTCTGCCAAGGCGCAGAAAAACGGCCATAAAAAGAATGGAAACGGCCATAAGTCCGAGCCGGTTGCGCCCGCGCCGTCTCATTCGCTGAACGATGCCTCGGACAAGGGCCAGCGAGACAAGGTCGGCGCAGTCTGGTCCGGCCAGCCGGAGCGTCAGGAACGGCTTCGCGATCTCGTCAAGCTGGCCAAGGACCAGGGCTATCTCACCTGGGACGACCTCAACGAGGCGATTCCCGAGAGCGTCAACAACCCCGAGGAACTCGAAGCCATCATCATGTTCCTCCGCAACCTCGAGATCGACGTCATCGACGCCTCCGAGGTCGACCGCTACAAGCAGACCGCTTCCGGGGCCGAGGAGGAGCTTTCCGAGGACGAAAAGACCGACGCCAAGCTCGACATCCTTGACGACCCCGTCCGCATGTACCTCAAGCAGATGGGGCAGGTACCGCTCCTCACTCGCGAGCAGGAGGTTGAAATCTCCAAGCGGATCGAGGATGCCGAAAGCATGGTGCAGAAGCACCTCAACCGCTTCGGATTTACCGCGCGCGAGTATCTTAACCTCGCTCGCAAGCTCGAGCAGGGCCGCGAGCGCTTCGACCGTGTCATCCAGGACAAGAAGATCGACAGCCGCGACAAGTATCTTTCCACCCTCAAGGCCCTCGTCCGCAGCGTCGAGGCCGCCAACCAGAAGG
Organism: Methylacidiphilales bacterium; assembly: GCA_021272165.1. GTDB lineage: Bacteria > Verrucomicrobiota > Verrucomicrobiia > Methylacidiphilales > UBA1321 > JABDGH01. The sequence goes on along the minus strand of JAJSLK010000027.1, from coordinate 11,809 downwards.
CCGACCACGCCTACACCAAGGTCGTCAAGGCCCGCAGCCATGCCAAGACTCTGGCCAAGGCCGAGAAGGAATTTGCCAAGACCGACGTGGCCCTCCAGAAACTTTTCACCCGCTTCTACTACAAGCAAAAGGTCACCGAGGAATTCGTGGTCGTCTGTGAGCATCACCATCACGAACTGGTCGAGGCCCAGCGTGAGCTCGAAAAGCTCCACAAATCGCGCAGCAAGAGCCGCGAGCACCAGGCCCACGTCTCGGAGCTCGGTCAGAAGCTTCAGGACCTTGAGCAGCAGGTCCGAATGCCGCTCGATCGCTTCCATCAGGATCATCATCAGCTTGTCGACTGGCTCCGCAAGGCCCACAAGGCCAAGACCGAGATGGTTGAGGCAAACCTTCGCCTCGTCATCTCCATCGCCAAGAAATACACCAACCGCGGCCTCTCCTTCCTCGACTTGATCCAGGAAGGCAACATGGGCCTGATGAAGGCGGTTGAGAAATTCGAGTACCGCCGCGGCTACAAATTCTCCACCTACGCCACCTGGTGGATCCGCCAGGCCATCACCCGCAGCATCGCCGATCAGGCCCGCACCATTCGTATCCCGGTCCACATGATCGAAACGATCAACAAGCTCATGCGCGTGCAGAAGCAGCTCGTGCAGGAGTTCGGCCGCGAGCCCACCCCGGAAGAAGTGGCCGAGGAAATCTGCCTGCCGGTCGAGCGCGTCCGTGCCGTTCTGCGCATGGCCCAGCAGCCCATCTCGCTCCAGGCCCAGGTCGGTGATAGTGACGACACCACTTTCGGCGATTTCATCGAGGACAAGTCGGCGGAGAATCCGTCGGAAATGACTGCCTACGCGCTCCTCAAGGAAAAGATCCGTGACGTGCTTGATACGCTGACCGAGCGTGAACGCGCCGTCCTCGAACAACGCTTTGGCCTCGTCGATGGCTATTCCCGTACGCTGGAGGAAGTCGGCCGCCAGTTCCGCGTCACCCGCGAGCGCATCCGCCAGATCGAGGCGAAGGCACTCCGCAAGATGCGGCACCCGACCCGCATCCGCCACCTGCACGGCTTCCTTGAAGCCGATCAGGACGCCGGGTTGGTTTAATCTCTTGGGTTGAATTCCCCGAAGCTTGGCTTCGGGTGGGATGACAGGAGCCTCGGCCGTGTTGCTCAGAGCAAATCAGGAAATGACTCGAACTGGCTCAGGATGTCGCGGGCAAAGTCATCGAAGACATATTGCTTGTTCCCGCGTGCCTCCCAAAGCGCGCCGGTCGAAGGCAATTCCTCCCATGCGCGCGGGTCGAGCATCGAGTTGCCGCTGTAGCCAATGCCGATCTGTTTCACGAGATGATTGGCGGACACCACCGCATGAGCCAGGAGCAGGCGCCGGTTGATTTTTTCCGGCGTTTCATGTTGCGCAACGGCATCGACCAGCACATGGGGAAAGCCCTGCTCCTTCAGCCATTTCGCGCCGATTTCGCCATGGTTGATCCCGAACATCTGCATCTCGCAGGCCGCCAGCGGCAAATGCTCCTGCAGCGAGCGGTTCATCGTCGTGAAGTAGGCGAATGGGAAAAGCTCGGCCAGGACGAGTTTGCCGATGTCGTGGGTGAGCCCCGCCACGTACTCGAAGCCGTTGCGTTTCAGGTCGAGCGCGTCGTAGATGAAATCGATCACGATCGCCACCGAAATCTGGTGTTGCCAAAGCGGCTTCCAATCGAAATTCAATGATTGTGGCGCCTCGTAATTCAGCGTGAAGAAAGTCAGCGCCAGACTGCGGGCGCGCTCCAGGCCCAGCGTTTCGACGGCGTCATGGGGACTCATGTTCTCCGCCAACTCCTCCTCGGTTTGCGGATTCACCATGAAATTGACCAGTGCGCGCACCGCCGGATCGAACCCCGGCATTTTCTCCATTGCCTCGACCAGCGATTCCGGCGCTTCTGCGGCCGGTTTGCACAAATCGCGCAGGGTATTGACCATTGCCTCGACCTTCAGCGGCTCGGCTCGCGACTTCATTGCCTCCTCGACCTGCCGGCGGCTGATCTCAATCGACGTCCCGGCCTTGGCGTGGCCGGTGTCCCACTGCGTCTTGGTCCGGGCCAGCAGGCCGTGCAGCGTCTGCGTGTTGTTGCCGGTGCGTGGAACGGAAAGCGGCTTCGGCGGCGGCGGCGCTTCCAGCGGCGTCGTTTCGTAGCGGAACGAATGGACGTTTTCGAGCGCGGTGCGCAGCTCGCGATAATTGGCAAAGCGGTTTTCCGGCGACCGCTCCATCATTTTTTTGATCAGGTAAATCCACCCGGTCGGCAGATTCGCCTCATGCGCAATTTCCATCGGGAACGGTTTTTCCAGATGGCCCCAGACGATGTCCTCCACGCTTGCGCCGGAAAACGGAATTTTTCCGGTCATCATGTGAAAGAGCGTGGCGCCGAGGGAATAAATGTCAGTTCGCTGATCGGTGGCCGAGCGCGTGATCTGCTCCGGCGCAACGTAGGCCGGCGTGCCAAACGCCTCCCGGGACGCGTTGTCGTCGGCTTCTTTCACGATCTTCTGGGCCAGGCCAAAATCGGTCAGCATGATGTTATTGGAGCGGTCGACCAAAAAGTTCGCCGGCTTAATGTCGAGGTGAACGATGTTTGCCTTGTGCGCCGAATGGAGCGCGGCCACGGCATGACTCAGGAACCATTTCGCCTGCTGTTCGTTGAACCACCGCTTCGACTCGATCCAGTCGTCGAACGTCTCGCCGTCGATATAGGCCATGCTGAAGAAAACGACGTTGCCTTCCTGGCCGATGAAGTAGATCGGCACAATGTTCGGATGCCGCAGCGCCGCGACCGCCCGCGCCTCTTCCTGGAAATATTGGACGTAGTTGGAGTTGCTCGCGTACTCGGGTCGCAGGACCTTGATCGCAACGTAACGTTCCAGCGCAGGCTCCAGCGCCTTGAACACCGTGCCCATTCCGCCCTGCGCGATCCTGTCGGTGATGACGTAATGCCCGAGATGGGTTCCGGGCACCAGATCGGCGAGCTCCAGGGGCTGAGACATAATTTGGGCAGTTCGTTTCTGCAATTGCCGTACGGACGGAAAAGAATTTATCGCCGTTTCTACCGAATAACAGTGGAAACTGTGTGCGCCGAAAACAAATCTGGTTTAGAGTTGTTTACAAGAGGCGGCAGGGGAGTAACTGCCTCTTACTTCGTTTTACCCTGCGGTGCGGGATTGCTGGCGCCCGCGATCACCGTCGAGCTGGCGTAAGCTTTTGCCAATCCCTCGGCCACGCAGTCGGCATACTCGCGAAAAATGCTGCCGTAGCTTTTGCCATCGAAGGTCCGCTGGCCGTCGTAGTCACCCGCCAGCAATCGCTGATAGACGACGCGATTATTCATGAAATAGGGCTCCGTGCAGACCACCGGCCCGTCGTATTCCCGATTGGCGGCCAGATTGCGCGCCACCACGTAGGGATTGTTCGGGATCACTCCCCGGGTTGTGCTGGAGTCGCCGTACTTGACCGGTCCGAGGCCGGTTCGCTGGGCGAAGACCTGGGAGATATCGTTCGCCACTTCGGCTTCGATGTCGGAACTGCCTTCCACCATCTTATAGATGCAGCGGCGGCGCATATCGGGATCGGCCATCTCCGAGCGCGTATAGCAGCCGTGGACAAAGAAGATGTTGGCATTGGCCGAGGTCAGGCGGCCGCGGCCGCTGCCTGGCGTAGCGTCAATATAGAGCGTCACCGTGATGTCGGGCACAAAATTATTCCGGATCCGGTTTCCGCGTTCCTTGATCTCGGAGCAGCGGTAGAAAAGGAATTCGGCCAGGTCCATCAATTTGTGGCCGAAAAGAAGGTTCAGCTTGTCGGCCGGCAGTGCGCGCAGGTTGCTTTCATGGATGGAATGAGCCATCAACAGTTCACGCGCCTCCGGCAGCATATCTTCGGGCCGGTAAGGCGTGACCGGTTCGGTCGAGTCGCGCACCACAAAAACCGTGGCGCCCATGTTGACCAGCTCCTGCTTGAGGATGCGGGCCGTGATCAGATTCAGATCACCTTCCTGCACAGGGGCGCTGCCGTGGTAGCGCGTGCTTCGCTCCTCCATCTGGGCCCAGGGGCCGCCGATATGGCCCGGATCGATGGCCACCCGCAGTCCGTTCAATGGTTTGTCCGTTGGATGCGATTCGGCCCGCACTTCTTCTGGAGTCCTGAACCAGCGCATTGGCGCGAGGGCTTGGTTCGGCGGTGCGAACTGGAGCACAAATTGGGGAACGCGGCGCTCGGTCGGGGAGGGGTAGATCGTGACCTGCGTGTCCTTGATATCGAGATAGGGCGTAAAACCGGAAAAGGGATCGTAAAGGGTATGCAACTTGTCCTCGAACTGCTGGCGCGTGATGGTTCCCTGGTACAGATCGAGCGTCGACCACTCATTCGGGGAGGGGAGTCGCGGTGAACCGGTGGCAGTTTTAAGATGACGCAGTTCGTTGATATTGCGCGCGCTCCAGGCCGACCAGGGCGTCACCGGGGGATAACTCACCGGCGAAAGATTGGCCGCCAGTGACGGGCCGGCCGGTTGACTCAGGTTCGGCTGGGTCGGTTCCCCCTGTGAGGCGATGCTTAATCCGAGGGCCGCGCCGGCCAGGATCGGCAATCGATAGAGTAAGGATAGGCTGCTCCCAAGCATTGGGCGCCTAAGCTGTCAGCGCTTTTTACAAAACGCAAGGGCGCAGTTAAGGACTCTTATCAAAAGTAGACAGGGGCTGCGCCGAGGCATCACTCTCTCTCTCGCGTCCTGCTGGAGGGCTCTGAAAAAGCAACGCGACCCATGGCTACTTTTGATAAGAGTCCTAGCCCCTGATTTAGCTTGGCGAACGCCTGCCATCCGCTATGCGGAAGAAACGGACATGATCGACTTTGGCCGTGCCTTTGATTCCGCCTGGGAAAGGATGATGGTCATCCTCTTCCGGCCTTTTGATATCGGCAAATGGTTTGTCATCGGATTTAGTGCCTTTCTGGCCGGTTTGCTCCACGGCGGTAACGGCGCCAACGGCTCCTTTAACACCAATTTCAATAATCCGACCTGGAATAAAAGCGGCGCCACCCATACCCCGGCCTTCAATTGGTCCCAGTTCGATGCGGCCCTCCACAACAGCCTGCTCGGATTGCAAATCGGGATCATTATTACGGTTGTCATCATCGGGTTCATTGTGGGGATGATCATCGTCCTGGCCATCTACTGGCTCGGAACCCGCGGCCAGTTCCTGTTTCTCGACAACATCGTCCGCAACCGCGCGGCCATCTCCTGGCCCTGGGAATACTACTCCCGCCAGGCCAACAGCCTTTTCGGCTTCTATCTTCTCCTTCTGCTGGTCGCTTTCCTGATTTTTGTGCCCATTCTCGTCGTTGCTTTTTTGATGGCGCTGCCGCTTTTTGAACAGGACCGCTGGCCGGTGGGGGGAGAAATCGTCGGATTTGTTTTTCTTGGACTCGTCTATTTGCTGTTGGGGATTGTGTTCAATATCATTCTCTTTCTTTTCCGTGAGCTGGGCGTTCCGCTTATGTTCCGCAACGGCCTCATGGCCCGGGTCGCCTTCTGGGAAACGATGAATCTATGCCGGCTCTGGCCCGGAAGCATTGCGGTTTTCGTCCTGCTGCGCATCGCCCTTGCCTTTGCCCTGCTGATCGTTTCCATCATCATCTGCTGCTTTACCTGTTGCATCGGTGCGTTGCCTTACATCGGCACGGTCGTCCTTTTGCCTGCGCTGGTTTACATTCGCTGCTTCACCCTCGACTGCCTTGCCCAATTCGGCCCGCAATACGATGTCTGGACCGTCGATGTCCCGCCGTCAGATCCGGGCGCCGCGCCTTCGGCCATGCCCACGCCTGCTCCGGTGCCAGTTCCACAGGTCAACCCCCAGCCACCACCCGGATAAACTCGACCCGGTCGCCGTGCTGCAATATCTGGCCGGGCCATTCGTTCCGCAACAGGGTTTCGCCATTTAATTCCACCAGAAGACGGCGCGGATCCAGGTGGCACTCCTCCGCCAGTTGGCCCAGCGTCGCGGTGCCGCCGACCTGCCGGGCGCGGCCATTGACAAAAATACTCAGGCGTCCCTGGAGCGCGTCCGTAGCCATCTCTTATCCCAGCCGGCCTTCCTCCGCGTCGAGCAGGTCGAAATTGAAAATGACCCGTTCCTGCACTTCGGGCTTCACGTTGGCGAGCAGATATTCCTGCACCCAGGCCTGCCGATCCGGCGGCAGTTCCGAAATCCGGCGGCATTTCAGGCCGAAATTCCATGAGGCGATGTCGGCTGCCGAATGGATCCTCGCGTGCTCATGGATCCAGTCCGCCATTTCCTCGTCCGTCGCACCCGTAGCGACGAAATCCTTGAAATCCTCCGCATCGATCCCGGTGAACTCGAAGAAAACGCGGTCCATGCCGTAATTGTACTGGTATTCGCCTGCAGTGCCATTGACCAGCGCCCGGCACTTGTCGAGCACACGTCCGGCGATCACGTAGCCCGCAAAAAGCGCGCGCGGACTGCGTGGATAATCCCTCGTCAGGTCCAGGGCGAGATCGGCCAGATCCTCCGGCATGATCTCCGACTTTGGCCCGAATCCGTCGCGATGCAATCTTCTTTCAGGTGGCCAGTTTTGCCGTGCTTTCCCGCACGATAATCTCGACCGGCAGATGCCGCGGTTCGACCGGCACGCCTTTTTGCAGGTCGAGCGCCAAACGCAGGGCCGTTTCACCCATGGCCACCTGCGGAATCCGCACCGTCGTCAGTGGGACCCGGAAATTTTCCGCCAGCACGCCGTCGCCGAACCCGACCACCGAGACATCCTCCGGCACCCGGAAACCCTGCTGCTGCAGCGTGTCGATGGCACCAATGGCCACGCTGTCGTTGAACGCCACCACTGCCGTGAACTCCGCTTTTTCCGACAGCGCCTGTGCCATTGCCTTGCGGCCCGAGGCGATATCTTTGTCGGCGAGATAAACGAGGTTGTCGCTGTAGGCCACTTCCGCCGTCTTCAATGATCGCTGGTAACCGCTGAATCGTCCCGCGCTCGATGACGATCCATTCGGTCCGGCCAGAAAAAGAATGTCGCGATGACCCAGTTCCAGCAGATGTTCCGTGGCCAGTTGTCCCGCGCGTTTGTCGTCGCAGACCACCCAGCTCACCAGAGGAAAATTCTCCGCTCCGGCCGGATAGGCATCGAGCAGCACGGCCGGAATCCGGCTCGTCCGTACCAGCTCCAGCGTGGCGAGCCGGTGCTGCCAGCGCACCGCCGGAACGAGGATCAAGACGTCCACCTGCCGGGCGATTAGCTTGAGGACCTCCCGCATTTCGTTGTCGGCGCGGTCAAGCGAATGGGCCAGCACCATCTGTAACCCGACGGCTTCCGCCTGCCGTTCCACGCCCCAGACCAACTGGGAGTAATAGGTATGGTTGATTTGTGGTACGACGACTCCGATCAATCCGCTCCGCCGCGACCGGAGATTTTGGGCTGCGCGATTTGGAATATAATTTCGCTTCTGCGCTTCTGCTTTTACGCGAGCTTTGGTGCCGACACTGATGTCGGGCGCGTCGCGCAAGGCCTTTGAAACAGCCATTACCGATAGGTTTAACGATGTAGCGATCTCCTTTAAGGTGGACATGGGGCCCTCAGCAGGATGGCGGCTTGTCTCCCTAGAGGCTATCCGAAAATGAGGTATGGCCGCGCCGGGAGCAATTTTGATCTTCCGGCGAGGAATCGAGCGAGGAGCATAGCCGCAGCTACGTGACGAGAGAGCGGATGAAGCTGGAAGGCAAAAGGGCCTCGGTTTGAGGGGTGACGATGAATTTGGGCTGACTCTTTGTCACTTGGTCAGTCGAGATGCGTATGGCATCACTCCCTTGATTCGGCTTAAATTCATCTGTCATGCGGCTCACGCCTGATTTTGGGATAGCCTCCAAGCACAAATCCTTTTCTTTTATATTCTTAAATCAAAAAGAACGTGATCTTTGGGACAAAGTATGCTCCCTCTTAATGTTTATGTCGGGAACCGATCAGAAGGTCAGTACCTTTAGCCGAATCATCTTTTTTCACATTCCCAAGACGGCGGGAATGTCGCTCCGCGGCATTCTGGTCAAAACCTATCGCGAGGGCCTTCATTTTAACACCAGCATCGAACGGGACATCTCTTCGGCGAACTGGAATGACTGCGTGGCCCGAATCAAAAAGATGTTCCCCCAGGAGCTCGACCAGCATCAGGTCTTCAAGGGACACATGCTCTTCGGGATTCACGAAATTTTGCCCTGGCCGGCCGATTACATCACTTTTTTGCGCGACCCGGTGCAGCGCGTCGTTTCGCACTACCGTCATCAATGTCGGCTTGGAATTCATCCGGCCGGCCATCAGATTGATCCCTCCAGGCCGGATTGGAACCTGGGCAGCGTCGCCGCCACGCTCGACAATTACCAGACCCGGCTGCTGGCGGGAACCAATCCGGACCTTCCGTTCCAATGCTGCACCAAGGAACATCTCGAGGCGGCGAAAGCCAACCTGGACCGCCATTTCAAATTTGTCGGTCTGACCGAGCAATTCGACCTTTCCCTGATGCTTCTGCGCCATGTCTGTGGATGGCCCCGGCGTTTCTATGTTTCCGACAACATTGCCCCAGCGGACTCGATCCAGTTTTCCCCGGCCGTTCTGGAGGAAATCCGCCGGCTCAATCATCTCGACCAGCAGTTATACGATTACGCCCGGGAACGCTTCGACCGTCTGGTCGACCAATACGGGACAAAATTACAGGCCGAACTCACGCTTTACCGCCTGGGCAACCGCGTGCATCGGAATCTTCATATCATGCGTCATAAGATCAAGCAACAGCTTGGCATCGAGCGTCGCTGGCCCATGGCTGATTCCTAGAACTCATTGCAAAAGTAGCCAGGGGCCGCGCCGGAGGAGATTTTGGCCGGCAGCAAGGAGCCGAGCGAGGAGCATAGCCCTAGCTACGTGACGAGCGAGCGACGACGCCGGAAGGCAAAAGAACTTCGGCCCCAGAGGGGTGACGGCCAATTTGGGCCGACTCTTCGTTGCTCACTCCTTACTTAGCTACGGCCAGGCTCGTCGCTCGCGCCTCGATTCGGCCCAAATTCGACTCGTCACGTAACCCACGCCTATTTTTCGGACAGTCTCTAAGTTTGCCTTTTTGGGAAACTGCGCCATGATGAACGACCCATGACGTCCATTCTGGTATTCCTAATTCGCGTCTATCGCGTTGTTTTTACGCCACTCAAGCTCATGGTGGGCGTGCAGGGTTGCTGCCGTTATACCCCATCTTGTTCCCACTATGCCGAGCAGGCCATCTGCACGCACGGGGTTTGCCGCGGTGTCGGCCTCAGCCTCGGCCGCGTCATGCGTTGCCATCCCTGGGGAGGGGAAGGGTTTGATCCGGTGCCTCCGGCGATGGCAGCGAAGTAATTCTCGTTTCTATGGATCGCACGGGCCGCATCGTCGTTTTTATTTGTGTCGTTCTCCTCATCGGAATGGAGTTCGCGCTGGAAAAGTTTTATCCGTCACGCCCTCAGTCCAAGGCGTCCGCCGTCACGGCGTCCGCCTCAACCAACGCCGCTCCGAGCCTGCCCGAGGAACATGTTTCCTCGTTCCAGTCCTCAACTCCGACGCCCGCGCCGAGCAGTCCCAGCCCGACCCAACCTGTCGCGGAGAAGGTCAGCACGCTGGAAAACGACGCCCTGAAGGTGACGCTGACTTCCAAGGGCGCGGCCATTCAGCAGGTCGAACTCAAGAAGCATAAGGAAGGTAACGGCCATGTGATGCTCAACCAGCAGTCGCGCACCGGTATCCTGGAGCTGAGCGGCTGGCCCGGCGCCGATACCGCTAATTTTCAGGTTACGGAAAATCCCGGTAGTGTGGTTTACTCGACGCAGCTGCCCAATGGGGTGAAATGGGAGCGGTCCTACGCCTTTGGCCAGGCCGGTGCGGTTGATTCCGGCCTCCTTGGCTCATTCCGCGTTTTCTCGCGCAATATCGCCACGCGGCTGGGCCGTCCCGTCACGCCGCCACTGGTTTATACGCTCGACGTCAAGGAGACTCTGACCAACACGGGAACAACCGATGTCACGCTGCCTGATTATTCGCTCAGTATCGGTCGGGCGGAGCCGCTGCTGGTCGACGGGCATTATCAGGCCTTCTCCAATATCTACCTCGGTTCCGGCTGGCTGACCGCCAAGTTCCGCCTGACCACCATCAACGACTTCAATCCCGGCTATATCCCTCTTGTCGGGATCAAGACCCGCGACGCGAAGGACGTGGTCTCCAGCCTCAACATCGACAACTCGCCTTTGCGCTGGCTCGGTGTCGAGAACCAGTTCTTTGCCGTGCTGCTGACGCCCGCCCAGGACCGCGGCATTCAGCACGCCGAGTTCCGCTGCTACAACCAGCGCGATCCGGACGGCAACCTGATGCCGCCCAGCGCGGAGCCGGACATTGAGGCGGCGGCCTTCTTCCCCGAAATCAAGATCCCGGTTGGACAGTCGGTCGCCATCAATTACAGCGTCTATGCCGGGCCGAAGGAATTCAACCGCCTCGATGCCCTTGGCGCCGACCAGGGCGAGCTGATGAATTACGACGGCCTCCTGCCCTTCTCGCTGCTGATCGTGCCGATGCTTACCGTGCTCCATTTCTGGAACTTCATTTTCCACAGTTACGGCATCGCGATCATCCTGCTGACCCTCATCATCAAGGCCATCACCTGGCCGCTCCAGAGCATCGCTAACCGTTCCGGTAAGCGCATGCAGGCGCTGGCGCCGAAGATCAAGGAAATGCAGGCCAAGTACAAGGACCAGCCCGAGAAGCTCAATACCGAGACCTTCGCCCTTTATCGCGAATATGGCGTCAATCCCCTCGGTGGGTGCTTGCCGGCGCTCGTCCAGATGCCCGTCTTCTTCAGCCTTTATTTCATGCTCCAGAACGCAGTCGAACTCCGGGGCCAGCATTTCCTTTGGGTGCGCGACCTGACCCAGCCCGACAATATCTTCACCCTGAATCTTCTCGGCTTCCCCCTCGGCATCCATCCCCTGCCGATCATGGTGACCGCCCTCACCATGGTCATGATGCGGATGACGCCCCAGATCGGCGACCCGCAGCAGGCCAAGATCGCCCAGTATATGCCGCTGATCTTCCTCTTCCTCTTCTACAACTTTGCCGCCGCGCTTTCCCTTTATTACGTCATCAACAACTGTGTTTCGATCATCCAGATCTATCGCAATGTCCGCAAACCATTGCCGGAACTAAAGCGAGTCCCGCGCAAGAAATAGCGATAGCCGTCGACCGCCGGGCGACGGGAATATTTCCCGCGTGACTTGCACTCGCGGGCGGTTTTGAATTTCAGCATGCATATTTTTGTCACGGGCGGCGCCGGCTACATCGGCAGCATCTGTTCGGAAGAGCTCATCAATTCCGGCCATCAGGTCACCATTTTCGACAATCTTACGGAAGGTCATCGTGCGGCGATTGATCACCGCGCCAAGTTCATCAAAGGCGAACTGGGGGATCGTGAACATATTTTGTCCACCGTCCGGGAGTCGAAGCCCGAGGCGATCATGCACTTCGCCGCCAATGCGCTGGTGGGCGAATCAATGACCAATCCCTCCAAATACTTCCGCAACAATGTCGCCTGCGGCATTAATCTCCTCGACGCCGCGGTCGAGGCCGGGGTGAAGAAGTTCATCTTTTCCTCCACCTGCGCCACCTACGGCACCCCGGAAAAAATCCCGATGGACGAGCGGCTGCCGCAGCGCCCGATCAATCCCTACGGC
>JAJSLK010000025.1 GCA_021272165.1 Methylacidiphilales bacterium | reverse complement strand
TGTTCAGTCCCGAAGAGAGGTGGTGTTAGGCGCGACGATGTGCCAAAACCGGAGGAACTATGGGACAAGTATTACACGGGTGCGCCCGCACGACGGCGGCGGTGCGTCGGGCGATCCAATCTAGTCAAGAGAGCCTGATCGCGCTGGCCGAGCGCTACGACATCAACCCCAAGACGGTGCACAAATGGAGGAAGCGCTCCTTCGTGTCGGACGCGCCGATGGGACCGGAGCCTCGCTCCACCACGCTGAGCGCCGAGCAGGAGGCGATGATCGTCGCCTTTCGCAAGCACACGTTGCTGCCACTGGATGATTGCCTCTATGCCTTGCAGGCCACCATCCCGCAACTGACCCGCTCGGCGCTTCACCGCTGCTTTCAGCGTCACGGCATCAGCCGCCTGCCCGATCTCGATGGCCAGCGTCCGGCCAAGAAGAAGTTCAAGGTCTATCCCATCGGATACTTCCACATCGATCTCACCGAGGTGCGCACTGCCGAGGGTAAGCTTTACCTTTTTGTCGCCATCGACCGCACCAGCAAGTTCACCTTCGCCCGGCTGGTGGAGCGAGCCACCCGGCGCGAGGCCGCCGACTTTTTGCAGGAACTCATCGAGTTCATTCCTTATAAAATCCACACCGTTCTCACCGACAACGGCACCCACTTCACCACGCCCGGAAACGTCCGTTCGGCCGCCGCCGACATCAAACTGGCCTGGCAGCGGGGCGAGCATTTTCGCGCCCACTCCTTTGAGGTCGCCTGCGCTCGTCACGACATCGATCACCGGCTGACCAAGCCCAACCATCCCTGGACCAACGGCCAGGTCGAACGCATGAATCGCACGATCAAGGAGGCCACCGTGCGCACCTATCACTACGACGGCCACGCCCAGCTACGTGAGCATCTCGCCGCGTTCCTCAACGCCTACAACTTTGCCAAGCGCCTCAAGACTCTGGCCGGGCTCACCTCTTACCAGTTCATCTGTTCTTGCTGGCAGAAAGAACCTGCACGCTTTAAAACCAATCCACACCGCCTCTCTTCGGGACTGAACAGCTAGGGTGCCAAAAAACGGCATTCCCTAGTGGAAGCGGCAGCCGGTTTCTGCATACTGGAAGGATGGAATCGTCTCCGGGAGGGCCGGCCACGACCGCCAGCGATCCGTTTTCACCACGGAGAGAGCAGCACCTGGCGCGGATTGTCTTCACGACGTTCCTGCTGACGTTCATCGCATCCCGTTTGCTGGTGATTTTCATCATGGGGCGCATGATTCCAGACCTGTTTCTGCACATGGGAGAAACGCATGTGCACCATCTCAATTATGGGATTTTCCTGCTCTCGATCACGGCGGGAATTCTTCTCTTCTGCCCCATCACGCCGCGGGAGCGGTTATGGTGCGGAGTGGCGTACGGATTCGCGCTGGCGCTGACGTTCGACGAATTCGGGATGTGGCTGCATTTGGGCGGGGGCTACTGGCAGCGAGCAAGTTTCGACGCGGTGATCGTGGTGGGAAGCCTGCTGGGGATGATCGCGTTCGCGCCGCCGCTGCAAAAGATGAAGACGCATCACTGGCTGACGGGGATCACGACGATCCTGATCACAGCCTTTTTCTACGTGATGCTGTTCAAGTCGCTGAACTGGGCGGACAAGAGAATTGGGCCGCGGCTGGAGGAACTGGAGCGGATGGGGCCGCAGTAGATGGAGGCATGGATGACATTTTTAGCTTGGTCGACAGAGCGAAATAGGTTCCGCTTGAGGAGTATGCCGATTTCACGTGTGATGAGCCGTCTCGGCTTGCTGGTTATTGCCATGAGTCTTTTTTCGTCCACCACGACCGCGCAGGCATCGCCACCTCCGGTGATCGGGCTGTTCACCGATTACGGTTGGGATGATCCGTATGTGTCGCAGTTGAAGGGAGTGATCCTGACGATCAACCCGAATGCGCGGCTGCTGGATCTGATGCATACCGTGGCTCCGTTCGACATCGCGGAGGGCTCGTACCTGTTGGAGCAATCGGCGGAGGAATTTCCGGCGGGGACGATTTTCGTCGCGGTGGTCGATCCGCAGGTCGGAACGGATCGGGACCCGGTTTTGTTGCAGACGTCGAAGGGAAAATACTTTGTGGGGCCGGACAATGGGCTGTTCACGCATGTGGTCGACAACGAGGGATTTTCACGGGCCTGGAAGCTCGACAAGCCGGAGTATTTCCGGCCGGGCTCAACCTCGCACACGTTCCATGGCCGGGATATTTTCGCCCCGGTGGCCGCGCACCTGGCCGACGGCGTTGACCCGGACCGGATGGGAACACCGATCCACACGCTGCTGCTGCTGCCGGTAAAGGAACCGACGTTCGCCGGAGGGACAATGGCGGTCGAGGTCCTGCACATCGACCGGTACGGGAACGTGATCCTGAACCTGAGCAAGGGCAGCGAGATGGCGGCCAAGCTGAAAGACGGGAACCTGGTGAAAATTTCGGTGGGAAAACAGAATTACTCAGGACCGCTGGTGAAAACATACGGGGACCTGGAGAAAGGGCAGCTGATGTTGCTCTATGGCGGAAATGACCTTCTGGAGATCGCCATGAACCAGGGCTCGGCGGCTAAGGAATTGAAAGTGGAACCGGGGACGGTCATTCTGCTCAAGCCATGAACGCTTATTTTTTCAAGCCGATCTTCCAGGAGCGAATCTGGGGCGGCCGGAACCTGGGGGAACTTTTTGGTCGGGAATTGCCGGAAGGGAAGAAAATCGGGGAAAGCTGGGAGGTTTCCGACCGGCCGGAGGCCTGCAGCGAGATCGTTTCCGGGGCCGAGATCAAGCCGGATAGCAAGGAAACAATCCATACCCTTTGGGAAAAGAAGCGGACAGAGGTGTTCGGCACGCGCGCGCCGGATGCGCCACGGTTCCCGATCCTGATCAAGTTGCTCGATTGCCAGGAGAATTTGAGCGTGCAGGTCCATCCGCAACCCGGCCAGTCGGGCGAGCCGAAGACGGAGATGTGGTATTTTTTGGAGTCGAAACTGGATGCGAAGATTTACGCGGGGTTGAAAAGAGGAACGACGCGGGAGCAATTTGAAAAGGCAATCGGAACGCCCGAATTGCCGGGATTGCTGGGAACACTTCATCCGGAGCAGAGCGATGCCATGTTCCTGCCCAGCGGGCGCGTGCATGCCATCGGCGGCGGGAACGTGATTCTGGAAATCCAGCAGAACTCGGACACAACCTACCGGGTGGATGACTGGGGGCGGGTCGACGACAAGGGCAAGCCGCGGGAGCTTCATCGCCAGGAGGCTCTGGACTCGATCCGGTTCAACGATTACGAACCGCAGTTCATGCAGCCGCACAGCGAACGGGTCTTGCAATGCCCCTTCTTCACCATTGAACGCGCGTTTATTTATCCGGGCGAGTACCGGGTGTGGACGAGCGACAAGACGAGCTTCCAATACCATTTCCTGGCGCAAGGCGAGTTAAAGATCGAGGACCAGACACTGAAGCGGGGAGCGAGCTGGCTCGTGCCGGCGAGCGCGGAGACCTACAACCTCGAGCCGCTGGGCGAGGGCGCGGAATTGATCACAGTGCAGTGGGGCAAGTAGGGTCGGGCCTCCGGCAAACGAGCCGTTTGCATCGAGGCGCGGGAAGCTTAGCTTAAGCAAACCCCGCAAACTTCAACCCGGAGACTTCCCATGCTTACGACCCGCCGCCAAGCCCTGAAAACCCTGACCGCCGCCGCCCTTGCCTCGACCGCCCTGGGCCGATTTTCGGCCCAGGCGCAAACGCCCGCTGCGCCCGCGCCACCGGCGCCCACGGGGCCGTTCAAGCTTCCTCCCCTCCCCTACGCCTACGACGCCTTGGAGCCGCATATCGACGCCGAAACGATGCATCTGCATCACGACAAGCATCACGCGGCCTACGTGAACAAGCTGAACGAGGCGCTGGCCAAGGAACCTTCTTTCCCGGCCGGCACCGACATCGATACGCTGATGAAAAATCTCGATACCGTGCCGGAATCGATCCGGACGGCAGTGCGCAACCAGGGCGGAGGGCATGCGAATCATTCGCTGTTCTGGAAAACGCTTTCGCCCAAGGCGGGCATTCCCAGCGGCGATTTTGCGAAGGCGCTCAACGATGACCTCGGCGGGTTGGACAAGCTAAAGGAAGAAATGGCAAAGGCGGGGGCGGGGCTTTTCGGAAGCGGCTGGGTCTGGCTGGTGCTGGACGGAGGCAAGAAGCTGACCGTGCTGACGCTGCCGAACCAGGACAGCCCGCTGACGGAGGGACATTATCCGCTGTTCGGCATCGATGTCTGGGAGCACGCCTATTACCTGAAATATCACAACCTCCGCCCTGACTACATCAAGGCAATCTGGAACGTGGTGAACTGGGAGTTCATTTCCAATCGCTATGCCGAAGCGATGAAAGCGTGAGACCGTTTCGCCTGGTGAACACGAAAGCCGCGGAGGAGAGGCCTGGCATCCCACGGATTCAATCAACCCGCATCAGCATGGTGGCAACCATGCCGATGTCGAAAGGCTTGTGAAGAAAGCCGCTCACGGCGCAGTCCTGATAGGCTTGGCCGTCTGAAGGGGTCAGATGTCCGGACATAACCAGCACGCAGCCGCTATAGCCAAGAGCGCGGAGTTGCCTGAGCAGGGCAACTCCATTCATGTCCGGCATATCGTTGTCGGTGAGGACAGCCCCAAAATTTCCGTGATAGGCTTGAAATTGCAGGAGCGCCTCGATCCCGTGCGAAGCTGTGACCACTTCAAAGCCGTAGGTGCTAAAACCGAGCGCCAGCATTTGCAGCAGGACGGGGTTGTCGTCCACGCATAAGAGGCGGAGAAAAGCATCGTCCTGACTCACTTGGGACACCTATCGAGATGAAGTCTATCCGGAAATTCCCCGGGACGGCGCGGGGAGGATTTCGGCCCTGGAACGAAGAACATGACGATGGAGTTGTTCACTCATTTTGTTGCCTCCGGCGTCAGAGTCAAAATGTTGATCTCCCCCGATAAAAACTTGGGCGCGGCAAAACGAACCGAACACCGGATGATCTCCGATTTGTTTAACCGGAACCGTCCGGCCATCTGCTCGATAAAATCCCTCTCGTTCTCCGTAAAATGAACAGGAAAGGACTCGGTTTTGGTTTTGCTGTTAATTTTTTTGCCCGCCATTTCTACTTGTTTCTACAATGTAGAGACAAGTAGTCAAGGGAGATTGTCAGATTTTTTTTCGCCGGTATGATTCGTGGATGGCCAAAGGCCTTTCCATCCCCACCAAATTCGAGCTCGAGGAAACCGCCCTCATCAACGAGCTCCATCTCCGGACCGGCCTGTCGCGTTCCGAAATTGTCCGCCGCGCCGTCCGGCTTCTGCGGATCGAGGTGGCGCGGCGCGGGCAGGCCGCTTTTATCCTCGAAGAATTAAGCCAGAGTGCCGTGGACCAGGCCGTCCGGCCTCTCGAGACCGCCAAGGCAGCACGGTTAAACGAACCACCTTCGGTCAAACAGGATAAATAGCTTATCCGTTCGGCCTTTTTGCCGCGGTGAATCGTGTCGGCAAAGTGCCTCTGCATGCCACCTTGACCTATTTTGAAGACATGCCTTAATCCTCCGCGCCAATGTCCCGGCGAGCCTGGCGGGTCTTGGCGCGGCGGCGCTTAAGCTCAACGAACTGCTTTTTGATGCCGCGGGGACGGGGAGCATTTTGACGCCGTTTTTGTTCCCGGGCCATGCGGCGCTCGCGGGCTTCCCGATCGCGCATCTGCTGAAGGCGGGCGGCGAGCAGCCTCCAGGCGGCGACGCGGTTGGCGGCCTGGGTACGGTGGTCCTGCATCTTAAGTAAAAGATTCTTTTGGGCGTAGCGGAGCTGGACGCAGGTGGCGACCTTATTGACGTTCTGTCCGCCGTGGCCCCCGGAGTGGATGAAGGTTTCCTCGACCCGGGCCGGATCGCAGCCCAGCGCGGCAAGATGAGCGCGAAGATAATCAGGCAGAAATGCGCTCATGCCTACCCGCCTGATTGAATCCGGTAGGGACGTTTGGCCCGCTCGGGGTCGTAGGGCTCGATGTGGACCATAACATCGCGGACCTGGGGGAGTTCGGCCTGGAGCTTGGCCTTGACTTCGTGGGCCAGGCGATGGCCTTCCAGAACGGAAATGTCGGGATCGACCTCGATGTGCATGTCGATCATGAGACGCATGCCCAGCTTGCGCACCCAAACCTTGTCGATGTCCCGAATGCCGGGACAGCTGCGGCTCGATTCGAGAATGAACTGGAGCAGGGCGGGATCCACCGAGCCTTCCATGATTTCATGCAGTCCCGGACCGAGCAGCCAGAGACCGGTTCCGGTGAGCCAGACGCTGGCGAGCATGGCCGCCCAACTATCGGCATGGCTCCAGGCGGAGCCGCCGATCCAGGCCACAATGATGCCGACCAGCGCGGCCACCGAGGTGACGACGTCGCTGCGCTGGTGCCAGGCGTCGGCAATGACGGCGAGGCTGCCGATTTTTTTCCCGCGGGCACGCATCCAGTGGAACATCCATTCCTTGATGAGGATGACAGGAACAAGGACGAGGAGGGTGAGCGGATTGGGCGCCTGGCGCGGTACGGAAAGAGTGGCGGCGGCCTCCCAAAAGATGAGGCCACCGACCACACAGAGGGCCAAGGCGGTAATGATCGAAGCAAGGGTTTCGGCGCGGCCATGACCAGCGGGGTGGGTCTGGTCGGCGGGCTCGGCCGCGAGGCGAAGACCGATGAAGGTGACGCAGGAACCCATCACATCGCCGAACGATTCGGCCGCGTCGGCGATAAGAGCGTAGGAATGGCCGAGGATCCCCGCAGCGAGCTTGGCACCGCCGAGAGCGCTGTTCACGAGAATGCCGCGAAGGGCCGAACCCTGCCCGGTCCGAAGACTGCGTTCCGGGTTCATCTTCGCGGCCTCGAGCGCCTCGGAGGTGGGGGTGGACATCGCTCAACTATGCGAAGGGGCAAGCGAGATTGGCAACACTAACAGAAAGAGACGGATTAGCCGCGAAAGAAAATCCGAAGAGGATGAAGCCTTGGCCGAAAGTCGACGATTCCCGCCTCCGTTATCCCGAGCTTGTCGAAGGATCATCTGCCGGGGGAATAACGATCATCTTCCGGAGGCTGATCCCGCAACAAGTTCGGGATGCCTGAATTTCGAAACGGTACCGCTATCCAATTTTCCCCTTGCTCTCTTCAGCGACTCTGCTTTAATCGACCCTCACCTTATGGAAGCAGCGCTGAAAACGGAATACACCAAGGAGTTCAAGTTACACGAAAAGGATACCGGCTCGGCCGATGTCCAGATCGCGCTCCTGACCCGCCGCATCAACGACCTGACCAAGCACTTGCAAAAGTTCACCAAGGACCATAGCTCACGCCGCGGTCTGCTCATGATGGTGGCTCAGCGTAAAAAGCTTCAGGATTACCTGAAGAAATCCGATTCCGCGCGCTACGATAAGGTCATTCAGAAACTAAACCTGCGCAAGTAGGTCTCCCTCACCGCGAAAGGCCCATCCGCCTGGCGGACCCGGGTCGTCCCGGAAAACTACAGAGTACAATCAACTTCATCGCCCGGCGGTTGAGTTCATTGTCCTCTGCGTTTTCCGTTTCCGGTTGGGCGCCCGGCTGCGCCTTAACTCAGGAAAATTAAATGTCCACCATTCAGACGGTGTCGGCCCCCTTTGGCGCGCACCCCATTACCATTGAAACCGGCAAGCTGGCGAAGCTGGCCGACGGCGCAGTCACCGTCCGCTACGGCGATACCCTCGTCATTGTCACGGCCGTCTCGGCCACCAAAATCAAGGAAGGCCAGGATTTCTTCCCGCTGACCGTCGAATACCGCGAGCGCGCGGCGGCGGTCGGGAAGATCCCCGGCGGCTACTTCAAGCGCGAAGGCCGGCCCTCGGAGAAGGAAATCCTCACCTGTCGCATGACGGACCGTCCGCTACGACCGCTCTTCCCGAAAGGCTATCTTTACGACACCCAGATCATCACGACGCTGCTCTCAGCCGACGGCGAAAACGATCCCGACATTCTCAGCATCAACGGCTCCTCAGCCGCGCTGATGGTTTCCGACATCCCCTTCGCGGGCCCGGTCGGAGCCGTGCGCGTTGGCCGGATTGACGGAAAATTCGTCACGCAGCCGACCCATGCGCAGATGGACCTGAGCGACCTGGACCTCGTCTATGTCGGCTCGGAAAACGAGATCATCATGATCGAAGGCTCGGCGCAGGAATTGCCGGAAGCCGAATTCAAGGCGGCCCTCGATTACGCGCAGGAGCAGGTGCAGATCGTGATCAAGCTGCAGAAGGAACTCGCCAGCCGGGTGAACAAGGCGAAGCGGACCCTGCCTCTCTATGCGACCAAGCCGGAACTGGTTGAGATGGCTTATAGCATGGTTTCGGACCGCATCGAAGGCGCGATTTATCGCCCGAGCAAGATCGAGCGTTACGCCGCCGTGGGCGCGTTGAAGGACGAAGTGGCCGCGGCGATCAAGGTGAAGTATCCCGAAGCGACCGCTTTCGACATCAGCTCGGCGTTCGACCAGGTGCAGATCAAGGCATTCCGCACCGCGATCCTTGACAAGCAAAAGCGGAGCGACGGCCGCTCGGTAAAGGAAATCCGCCCGCTTTCGGGCGAGGTGGGGTTGCTCCCGCGCTCGCACGGCTCGGCGCTTTTCGCCCGTGGCGAAACCCAGGCGCTTTGCCTCGCAACCTTGGCCCCCAGCGACGAAGCCCAGGAACTCGACGGCTACACCGGCGGCGATGTGACGAAGCGCTTCATCCTCCATTACAATTTTCCGCCCTTCTCGGTGGGTGAGACGGGTCGCGTGGGCGGTCTGAATCGCCGCGAGATCGGGCACGGCGCCTTGGCGGAGCGATCTCTGCTGCCGGTCGTGCCGAATGAGAACGATTTCCCCTACGCGATCCGCATTTCGTCGGAAGTCATGGAATCGAACGGCTCGACGTCGATGGCGTCGGTCTGCGGCGGCTGTCTGTCTTTGATGGACGCGGGCGTCCCGATCAAGACCCCGGTCGCGGGGATTTCGGTCGGCTTGGTGACCGAGTACGACGAACAGGACAGCCTGAAACGCTACCTGCTGCTCGATGACATCCTCGGCGCCGAAGACCATTACGGCGACATGGATTTCAAGCTCTGCGGAACGAGCACCGGCGTGACCGGGTTTCAGCTCGACCTGAAACTGCCGGGCATCCCGCTTTCGATCATGAAGGAAGCGATCGACCAGGCCGTGGCCTCACGGGCCAAGATCCTCGCCTTCATGGAAACGGTCATCAAGAGCCCGCGCGGCGAGCTGTCGCAGTTCGCACCGCGCATCGAGACGATCCAGATCAATCCCGAGAAGATCGGTCTGGTCATCGGGCCGGGCGGCAAGAACATCAAGAGCATCGTGGCCGAGACCGGCGCCGAGATTAACATCGAGGACGACGGCCGGGTGAAGATTTACTCCCACAACGGCGATGCCATGGAACGGGCCAAGGAGATCATCCTCGGCATGGTCGGCGACATCGAGATCGGCAAGATCTATCGCGGCCGCGTGGTGACGATCAAGGACTTCGGCGCGTTCGTCGAGGTGCTCCCGGGCAAGGACGGACTGGTCCATATCTCGGAATGGTCCGACACGCGCGTGAACCGCATGGACGACGTGGTGAAGATGGGCGACGAAGTCTGGGTCAAATGCATCGGCCAGGACGACAAGGGCCGCTCCAAGTTGAGCCGCAAGGCCGCGATGAAGGACCGGGCCGCCCAGGGTCTGGAAGCGATCCCGCCGAGCGCCAAGAAGTAACCTCAAACCAACATTCATTATGCCACTCAAAATCGGAACCTCGGCTCCTGACTTCGCGCTCAAGACCAAAACGGCCACGGGGCTGGAAGAGGTCAAGCTAAGCAACAACTTCGGGAAGAACAACACGGTATTGTTGTTCTTTCCCCTGGCGTTCACCGGCGTCTGCACGGCGGAAATGTGCGATGTCTCCAACGGCATTGCCGCCTATGAAGGGCTGAATGCCACGGTCTACGGAATCAGCGTGGACAGCCCGTTCGCGCAGGAGGCGTGGGCGCAGAAGGAAAAAATTACGGTGAAGCTTTTGAGCGACCTGAACAAGTCGGTGACGAAGGCCTACGACGTGGTGTTTCCAAACCTGGCCGGCGTGGGCGACACGTCGGCGCGGGCCGCGGTGGTGATCGACAAAAAAGGAATGGTCGCCTACGCCGAGCAGACACCGACGCCGAAAGATCTGCCGAACTTCGAGGCCGTGAAGGCGACGTTGGCGAAGCTGAAATAATCCGCGGTTTCTAAAATCGCCGCTTGCCGTATATTAAAAACCCATGACGCAACGACATCCTCTCTCGGAACAGGCCGGGGAATTGAAGGCGCATGCTACCGAAGCGGTACGGAAGGTAGGCGACCGGCTCAATGATCAGGCCAACTACCTGCGGGACAGCGCCGCGACGGCCCGTTACAACACGCAGGAGTTCATCGAGAATAATCCGTGGCAGGCGGTGGCGATGGCCGCGGCCTTCGGCTTCCTGATTGGCGTGATCGTGGCCCGGCGGTGACCAATCAACTGAAAACAAGAGACTTGCTTTCGGCTTCCCCTCGGCTTTAGTTATTTTAAAGAGGAAATATTTTATGTCTACGAATTCGAATCAAAATGCCTCCGCCAGCCGGGATAAACTCGTTGAAGATGTCAAGGTTCTGACGAAGGACGTGCAGGATCTGCTTAAGGCCACCGCGTCCGTCGTCGGCGAAAAGGCCGCCGAAGCCCGCGTGAAGGTCGAGGAAAGCCTGAAGGTGGCGCAGGACAAACTGGCCACTGTGCAGGAAAGCGTAAAGGCGAAGGGCAAGGAAGCCATGGCTGTCACCGACGAATACGTCCATGACAATCCCTGGAGCGCGGTCGGCATCGCCACCGGCGTCGGCTTTCTGCTCGGGATCGGTTTCGCGGCCGGTACGTTCCTGCGCCGTCGCGATTAAGATCGCGAGGGACCCGAATGCCAGCTCCCGAGGGCGCCGAAAAGCCCGCCCAGCCCAGCCTGTTTGATTCCCTGCGCGTCTTTTGGGGCGTCCTGGTGGCCATTGTCTATGCCCGCCTGGACCTGGCAACGCTGGAACTGGAGGAGGCCGGTACTTATGCGGTAAAGCTGATCCTCATCAGCCTGGCCGCCTTATTCTGCATCGCGCTGACGATCTTTTTTTTCCTTTGCTTCCTGGTGGTACTTTCCGGCACCCACCTGCTGCTGGTGCTGGGAATCATCTGCGTGACGTGCCTGGCGGTTGGGGCGATCCTGGTCCTGGCCGCCCGGAAGATGATCGCGGCGCGGCCTAAATTCCTGGGCCAGACGCTGGCCGAGCTGCGCAAGGACGTGGAGAAAATCCGGCCCGACCTAAAAACGACGGAGAGCAAATCATGAATCCAGTGGCGGAAATGGAAGAGGATTTTTCCGTGCGACGGGCCAGGCTCATTGCCCAGATCGCGCAGCAGCGGGGTGAATTGGCTGCGGCCTATCAGAATCTCGAAAGGCCAATCCATTATGCCGAGTACGGCATGAGGGGCTTTGGTTTCCTGCGCCAGAATCCGTGGATTTTCATGGCCGTGCCTGCGGTGGTAAGCATCGCCGGCACGCTGCTCGGCTCGCGCAAGGGTAAAGGCAAAACGGCGACCGCTGTGGCTGCTCCCGTGCAGCAACAAAAGCAAAAGCCGCTCAGGAAATGGGCGGGCTATGCCTGGGAACTTTTTCAACTTTATCGTCGCGTGAGGCCCTACTTCCTGTGAGCAAGAACCAGCCCGTGCCGAAGCGGTGGGTGGTCAAACTCGGCACCGGAATCCTCAGCGACTCCCGCGGACAGGTGGACCTGGGCCAGATTGAACAACTGGTGGGCCAGATCGTGGAATTGCGCCAACGAGGCCATGAGATGCTCGTGGTGAGCTCGGGTGCGGTGGGCTGCGGCATGTCGCTGCTGGGCCTGAAAAAGCGCCCGACAGCCCTGGCCGAACTGCAGGCGTGCGCCGCGCTGGGCCAGCCGCAGTTGATGCGTCTCTATTCCGAGACGTTCGGACGCGCGGGAATGCGCGTGGCGCAGGTGCTGCTGACCTACTTCGATTTGGACAGCCGCTCGCTTTACCGCAACATCCAGCGGAGCGTGGAGCATCTGCTGGCGCATAAAAAGGTGATCCCGATCTTCAACGAAAACGATGTGGTTTCGTATGAGGAACTGGTCGGCGCGCGCTTCGGCGACAACGACCAGCTTTCAGCGCACGTGGCGATTCTGGCGCGGGCGGAACGGCTCATTATTCTTTCCAATGTGCGGGGACTGGCCACGAAATCGGACGGTTCGGGCCGGCTGATCCGGGAGGTGCACGGAATCGACGACCGCATCCAGCGGCTGGCGGGCGGAACGCAAAGCCAGACATCGGTCGGCGGGATGATCGCCAAACTAAAGGCCGCCCGGCTCGTGAACGAAGCGGGAATCCCGATGCAGATCGCCAACGGGCGCGAAAAGAATGTGCTGCTCTCGATTTGCCAAGGCAAGGTAGTTGGGACTATCTTTCATCCTTAAGGAAGGCGGGGCCCCTCGCCTTTCCCAATGGTATGGAAAGATCCGAAAAAACTGCGGCGGCCACGGACAACCTGCTCACAAGCTGGCCGAACACGCGTGAAGTCCCCGCGCTGGGCAGCGGCGAGGCCATGGTCCGGGAATTATGCCGCGAAGCCCGCGAGGCCTCGCGGTTGCTGGCGACACTGCCAACGGCGCGTCTGGACGAGATGCTGGATGAAATCGCAGTGCACCTGGAAAAAGAGGCGCCTGCCATTTTCGCGGCCAATGCGAAGGACATCGCCGCTGCTGAGAAAGCGGGACTGAGCAAGGCAATAATCGACCGACTGCGAATCACGGAAAAATCGCTCGCGGCGATGGTGAAGGGCGTGCAACAGGTGCGTGCGCTGCCCCAGCCACTGGGACAAAAGATCACCGAATGGGAACGGCCCAACGGGATCAAGATCGCGAAAATCCGCGTGCCCATCGGGGTAATCGCAATCATTTTCGAGTCGCGGCCGAATGTGACCATCGATGCCGCGGTGCTTTGCCTGAAAACCGGCAACGCGACTGTCCTGCGCGGCGGCAAGGAGGCGATTCATTCGAACAAGGCGCTGATCGCAGCGTTGCAGAAATGCCCCTCGCTGCCCAAGGGCGCGGTGCAATTGATCGGCGATACCGACCGGGCGCTGGTGCCTTTCCTTTGCCGGCAGAGCGACCTGATCGATCTGATCATCCCCCGCGGCGGGCATAGTTTGATCGAGACGGTGGTCGCGGAAGCGCGCATCCCGGTGATCAAGCATGCACATGGGGTCTGCTCGGTTTTTGTCCAGGCCAAGGCCGACCTGGCCATGGCGGAAAAAATCGTGCTGAACGCAAAAGTGCAGCGCCCCGGCGTGTGCAACGCGATCGAGACGCTGCTGATCGACCGGGCCATCGCGGACAAATTCGTGCCGCAGATCACGGCCACGCTGACGAAGGCGGGCGTGGAAATCCGTGGCGATGAGACGGTGCTCAAGCTGGTCTCGGGCGAAAACATCAAGGCAGCCACGGAAGCCGACTGGACGACCGAGTACCTCGACCTGATCCTGGCGACGCGCGTGGTCGATGGACTGGAGGGCGCGCTGGAGCATCTCGCGAAATACAGCTCGCATCATTCCGATTCGATCGTGACGGAAGATGCGGCGATCGCGGAGCGGTATCTCAACGAGGTCGATTCGGCGACGGTTTACTGGAACGCTTCCACGCGTTTCACCGACGGTGGCGAATTCGGTTTCGGCGCGGAGATCGGGATCAGCACCGACAAACTGCATGCGCGCGGGCCGATGGGCCTGGAGGAACTGACTTCGTACAAGTTCGTTATCCGCGGCAATGGCCAGATCCGGACGTAAATCTCCATTCATTGCTGAGGATATTCGCTTTTGCACGAAGGGCGATTTGTGCCACGTTAGGACTCTTATCCGTCCCACGCCCATGACCCCTGTCGAACGCGCCCACTATGTGCGGGACCATTTGCCCTCGGAAGGCCTGTTTGCGGAGAAAACGTGGCGGATCGCGCCGCAGCCATTTGCATTATCCGCCCGGCATATTGAACTGCTAGAGAAACTGGGCATCACGCTGAACCGGTTCAATCATGCCTGCAACCTGCTTTACCGGCAGAGCGCGGCGGGAAAAGCGCATCCGTGGGTGGCGACCTTGCTCGATGCGGGCAAGCCACCGGAACTGGTGGCGCTGTCCCGGGATGAACGGATCAAGGGACAGGTGCCGGCAGTGATCCGGCCCGACCTGATTCTGACCGAAGAGGGTTTCGCGATGAGCGAGCTCGATTCCGTCCCGGGGGGAATCGGACTGACCGCATGGCTGAGCGAAACCTATAGCGCGCTGGGAGAAACCGTGCTGGGCGGTGCGGATGGAATGCGGAAAGGATTCGCCTCGGTGCTCAACGACGGCGAGGTGCTGATTTCCGAAGAGAGTGCGACCTATCGGCCCGAGATGGAATGGCTGGTGGGCGCAGATCGGGTGCGGTCGGTGGAGAATTACACTCCTAGCGGGAAGCCGGCGTATCGTTTCTTCGAGGCGTTCGATTATCCGCAACTGACGAAATTGGCCGCAAGCTGGCAGCCGGGCCAACCGCTGACACCGCCGCTGAAACCTTATCTCGAGGAAAAATTATGGCTGGCACTTTTCTGGTCGCGGCCGCTGCAGGATTTCTGGCGGCAGGAGATCGGCGAGAAGGGACAGAAATTGCTGCAGGGAATCATTCCCTACTCGTGGGTGCTTGATCCCGCACCGTTGCCACCGCACGCCGTGATTCCCGAGCTGGGAATTCAATCGTGGCACGAGATGGAACGCTTCAGCCAGAAGCAGCGGGAACTGGTGTTGAAAATTTCGGGTTTCTCGCCCCTGGCATGGGGCGCGCGCGGAGTTTATGTGGGCTCCGATCTTCCGGCGGAGGAATGGGTGCAGCAGGTGCGGACGGCTCTGGAAGAATTCGGAACGCATCCGAGGGTGCTGCAACGCTTCATCAAAGGCGCCTTGGCGAAGCAGGATTATGTGGCCGAAAATGACGAGGTGGTTACGCTGACGGGACGGGCCCGGGTCTGCCCCTATTACTTTGTGGCAAACGACCGGGCCTCGCTCGGTGGCGTGCTGGTGACTCTTGTCCCTTCGGACAAGAAGCTGATCCATGGGATGCGCGACGCGATCCTGAGTCCGGCTGTGGCCACCTCTTAACGGGCCTGGACGGAATCGGGCGGCTGCGACTCGGGATCGGGATTTGGCGTCGAGTTGGTGCGCGGCGTGTTGTTTTCGCTGTTTTTGCTGTCGGTGCTTTCCAGCGTGCCGGGAATGGGCCGGCCATTATCGGAGGTGGCGCAACCAACCAAAACGAAGCTGAGCAACAACCATGGCACATAAAGATGCCTTTTCATAAATGGAAAGATGCAGGAGATGTACCAGAGAATTTTTTATCTTCAATTGACTCCAGATGAAGTACTTATAAATAGAGAGAGCGGAAATGATCGCCGCCTGCTATTTGCATGATCACATCCCCCATCACGGTACGAATGCGAGTCGGCGTCAGAACTTGAGAAGGCCTTTGGTGGCATCAAAGGCGGCGTGGATGCCATGCGGAATGATGACTTGGCCCGCGAAATGACCGATGGGCGCACCGACAATGGCGGGCACACCAATCCGCTTAGCCTCGTGCCGGAGGACTTCCTGAACACGCTTTTCCTCCCCGGGATCAGGATGATCGAACTGACCGAGAATGAGCCCGCCGATCTGTTCGGTGATTCCGGCGAGACGCAGGTGGCAAAAGAGTCCGTCGACGCGATAAGCCTTCTCTCCCGTGTCTTCCAGGAAAAGGATGACACGGCGAAAATCGGGGGCGTAGGGCGTTCCAAGCAGGCGGAGCAGGCAGGTCATGTTGCCGCCAATGAGCCGACCGGAAATTTTTCCGGCGACGACGGTCTTTATCGACCTGGTCGTTTCGCGGGAGAACAGGATGGTCCCGTTTTTGGCAGCAGGCTCCATGAGGATCTTCCGACAGATCTTCGCATTATCCGTCTCGAAGGCGCTGGAGGCATTGGAGCCGTGGAAGGTGATGAGGCCGCTTTTGCGCAGGATGGCGTTATGCATAGCCGTGATATCGCTGTAGCCAATGAAAGGTTTGGGATTGGCGCGGATCATCTTGTAATCGAGCAGCGGCAAAATCCGGCACGAACCATAACCGCCACGCAGGGCAAAAACGGCGTCGACCTTGCGATCGGCAAAAAGGGTGTTGATGTCGGCGGCCCGTTCCTTGTCGCTGCCGGCCAGATAGCCGGTCCGCTGGCGAAGATTTCTTCCGAGCTTGAGCCGGAATCCGCAGGCGGTGAACCGGGCGATGACCTCGTCGATTTTATCAGCCTGCTCCGGCGGGCTGGCCGGGGCCGCGAGGCCAATGGTGTCGCCCTGCCTCAGCTTCCGGGGAAAAAGGATGGAAGGTGCGCTCATGGAAAATGGACCTTCAGCTTAAAAGCCAGCAGCCCGGCATGCGATGAACAATTTTTCCATCCCCATGGCCCGCAGTCTTTTTAGATCATGCCGCGTTCGCGAAAATCGCCGAGGTTTCCGGGGGCCGAGGCCACGATCATGTCGATCATGAACTTGAGCAGGCAGACCTCCCAGCCGTCGTCAACGCCGGTGAGCAGCGCGGTTAACGGCTCGTTCTTGAGCTGGAGTTCCTCCTTGAGCCGGCCGGCGACATTCTCGAGCGATTCGTGGACGTCGTAGGAACGGATGTCGGACTTGCTGACGCGGAAGCCGTACTTGAGAAAGGCGAACTGATTCGACTGGGCGCTGATCTGCTCGGCAAAGCGCTCCCCCTGGTCGCCGAAGCCTTCGAGCATGAGCTTGGCCATGTTTTGCGGCGTGATGATCTGGGGACGTTCGGCATGGATGTGGCCCTCGCGGACACGGGACTTGTTGACCGAATCCATCTCCTCGGTGACGAGGAAGTAATTCACGAGCGACGTGCCGAAGGTGTCGAGCTTGCGGTTGGGGGCAAGAAGAACATGGGTATTCTCCAGGGAGTAGCTGAAGTCATCAGGCGTAAGCACGCTTCAAGTTGTCACATCTTGGGGCCGGGCACAATAAAGTCTACATGGAGCAAATATTTCATTCATCGCCATTCATGCTTCTGCCCAAGGACTTTACCGATGAGGCTAAACATCCTAATCTGCCGCATGGCCAAGAGCCCCGCCCGCAAGAAGACATCAATCAATATCCCGTTGTCCGCCCCGATTCCGACCCCTGCTCCCATTACGCCCGCAGCACCAGCGCCGGAACCCGCCCCGGCGGCCAAAGCCAAAGTTTCCCGCAAAACCAAAGCCCCGGCCAAGGCGAAAGCAGCCAAGCCGAAGAAGACGCCGAAGCCGCGGACGAAGGCGACGAAGCCGGAAGAGGCCCGCGCCCTGGAAAAAAAGAGCGGCCGGAAGATTTTGTTCGTCACCTCCGAATGCACGCCTCTGGCGCAGACGGGAGGACTCGGCGATGCAGTGGCGGGATTGAGCAAGGCATTGCTGAAACGAGGCCATGACGTTCGGATCGTGATGCCGCTTTACCAGCGGATCGACCGCGGGCGTTACGGAATCACGTTCTCGCGGTCATGTTGTGTTCACTTCGGACGCGGCGAAGAGCTGTGGATGGGGATTTTCGAAGGGAAACTCGATGGCGAAGTGCCGATCTGGTTCGTTGACTACGCGCGCTATTTCGACCGGCCCGCCCTCTATGAGGGCGACGAGGATGCGTACCGTTTCGGCGTTTTGAGCAAGGCCGCGCTCCAAATTTGCAAGGACACGGGATTCATTCCAGATGTGATGCATGTGCACGACTGGATGACGGCGATGGCGGCGGTGTTTTTGAAGACGTGGGACCGGGTGCTATCGCCCCTCTCCTCGACGGCCAGCGTGCTGACGATCCATAATGTGGGCTATCAGGGGAAATTCGATGCCGGCGTGCTTTCATTTTATGGGCTGGGCGCCGATTACCTGACGCCGGACCGGTTTGAGGATTTCAGCGGGATCAACCTGCTGAAGGCGGGCATCCAGTACGCGGACGCGGTGACAACGGTTTCCCCAACCTACGCAAACGAGATCCGCGGACCAATCGGCGGAATGGGAATGGCGCCTTTTCTTAATAATCGCGCGGAGCATGTCTTCGGCATCCTGAACGGAGTCGACACCACGGTGTGGAACCCGGCAACGGACAAATATCTGCCGACGAACTACAGCCGGGAAAACCTCACGGGCAAGGCGGAGTGCAAACGGATACTGCAGGAGCGATTTGGGCTGGAAATCAATCCGAAAATACCGGTTTTCGGGATCGTCTCCCGGTTCGCGCCGCAGAAGGGGTTCGACCTGCTGCGCGGCTCGCTGCCACAGGCGCTCCGGGACATGGTTATGCAAGTCGTCGTACTGGGTACGGGCGATTCGTTCACGGAGCATTTTTTCCGCTGGCTGACGGAGGCAAATCCGGGCCGATCGAACACCTATATCGGTTTTTCCCCGGACGTCGCGCACCTGATCGAGGCGGGGAGTGATTTCTTTTTGATGCCGTCGATTTACGAGCCGTGCGGGCTGAACCAGATGTATTCGTCGCTTTATGGCACGCTGCCGGTCGTGCGCGCGACGGGTGGACTGGACGATACGGTCGAGAATTACGATGAATCGACCGGCCGGGGCACCGGGTTCAAGTTCTGGGAAATTTCCGGTCGGGCTCTGTACTATACCATCGGCTGGGCGGTATCGACGTGGTACGACCGGCCGCATCACTACACGGCGATGCAGCAGCAGGGAATGGCCAGGGATTTCACCTGGGAGGCCTCGGCACAACAGTACGAGCATGTTTACGAACATGCCATTAACCACCGAGCCAGCCTCTGATCGCTCCCAAACGAGAGCGGATCAATCTATCCTCTGAAAACAGCAACGGCGGCCGATGCCGACCGCCGTTGCCGCCATAAAGAGTTTCGCTAGGATTTCAGATGGTTCGAGACGTACTTGTTCATCTCGAACATCGTGACCGACTTCTTGCCGTCGAAGATCGCCTTGAGCGTATCGTCGGCGTTGATCTGGGTCTTCACCTTCTTGTCCTGAAGACCGTTCTTTTTGATGTAAGCCCAGAGCTTGGAGACAATCTCCGTGCGGGGAAGCGGCTTGGAGCCGACAACAGCCGCGAGTTTGTCATCCGGGGTGACCGGCTTGAGGAAGGCTGCATTGGGTTTACGTTTGGTGGTTTTCTTGGGTGCTTTTGTTGCCATGGGTTGTTGCTAGCGAATCGTATTCGGTTGTAAAAGTCTTTTTTCTCCTCTGAAAATGCTTTTTTCGACCGGTTTTTTCCCTCGTGAAGAGAGCGTTGAAACATTTTCTCAACAAGCGTATAGTAAGGAAGCGATGAAAATAGCCTGTTTCGTGGCGGTACCGCTGCTGATCTGCACGATTGCCGCGCCAAAGGCGCAGGCGAGTATTTTTCCCGACACGAGCGATCATGCACTCGCCGCCCAGGCCGACCAGGACGAAGCGGATCAACCACAAGCCAAACCGCAGAAACCAACGCGGGACCAATTGCGGGCGATGCAAAAGTTGAGAGCGCAGCAGGCGCGGGAACGCGACTGGTTGGTCCGTAGTTACCAGAGCCAGCTTCGGCTCGACTCGGCGGGACAGACCAGCAATGACTTTTCCAGCCAGGTGCAGACCGATCCCAATCTGGCGAATCTGGCGGGCATGAGCATGCCGACCGATGATCCCAATACGCTCGTGCGGGCCAGCGAGACCCAAGCGGGGAAAGCACCCGTCCAGTTGCGCAATGATTCGGCAGAGGATGAGGAGCCAGATACCACGAAGCCTTCCTACGGCCGAACGATTTTCCAGCCGCTGATCACGCCGCTGAGCGCGTCGGAGAGCACCGTCCGGCATAGCTTTTATTCTTTCGATCTGCCCACCTCCTCGGCCCCGGCTTCCTTCTACGGCTCGAAGGGGAATGACACGGATCCGATAATACCCAAAAGGAAATCGACATATAATACCGATCCAAACCGGGACTCGGTAAGCATTGATACGCCGGGAATGACGGCGGCCGAAAAAGATCCTTTGCTGGACCATGATCCTTCCGATCTGATGATCGATGAACTGCCGCAGGATAAGGCCGCGTCGAAGCTGGCGCAGCCCTTGGGAAACGGCCTGCTGCCTCCGCAGCCGCCGTTGGCCACGGACTTGCAGCGGCTCAATATTCAACAGCAGGCCTCGCTCGGCCTTCCGCAAAAACCGGTCACAGCGCAACCGGTCTCGGCGGCGAAAACGCAAAATCCGCTTTTATTGACGAGCCCGAATGATCCTGTTCCCGACCGGACGCCGCAGCCGATCACCGTGCGGACGCCAATCGGCGATCCGTACGATATTTTCTACCGCTGAATATCACGACCCCGGATCGAGTGCCGGAGGAATCGGCGGAGGCGAAGGAGCGCCGGATGTGACCAGCTTTCCGCCGGCATCCTGAACCGCCTGACCCGCCGTCAGGAACTGCGTGAGCCCATCCCCGCGAAGCCCCGGCGGGATGAGCGTGACGTTGACGTTGCCTTCGAGCATCCGCTGGTTTTCGAGAATTTCAAACATGACCTCGGCTACTTCCCGGTCCTGGGCAATGGTGTTGAGGGCGCCACCAACGATGTAGGGTCGCATGGCGGCGGCCTTGGCAAACTCCACGGCCGCCTGGCGGTCGGCGGTGCTCGTGATGAGATTAACCTGGTTGGTGCCGTCCTGACGGATGGCGGAGGTGACCTGGCGCAGGCGGTTGACGACTTTTTCCTCGATCTGCTGGATCATATTGGCGTCACGGAACTGGACCTTGCGGATGTAAACGCTGCCGAGGGCGTAGCCCCATTCGGTCGATTTACCGCTGACGTCGTCGCGGACCATTTTGCTCATGGTGTGGCGATCCTCGAGCATGTTCGAGAGCTTGAGATTGCTGAGATTGCGCACGGTGGCGTTGCCGACATTGGTCCGGAGCGAACCGCGCGGATCGGCATTCTTGAACAGATAGGCGACCGGGTCGTTGATCCACATTTCGTACCAGACGCCGATGCCCATAGGCGCGCCTTCCTCGGAATTCACGGGCGTGGCCCGGTAATATTCCTGGTCCAGGCGAAGGTCGACCTGGCGGACATCGCCGAAAAAATTCACCAGCAGCGCGCGCCAACTGAGGCTGGCGATGGGGAAATGGAGGCCGGGCTCGTCCAGAACGAGCTTGATCTTGCCGAAGAGGACATAGACAAGGCATTGCCGTTCCTCGACGATGATATAGAAGCCGAGAAAGCGAGCGATGCCGAGAAGCGTGGGCACCACGATGAAACAGCCAATAAAGACGCCGAGGGAGGTGGCGAGGAGCATGCCGAGACTGAGAACGGCGTCATCCATATTATTTTTTCATCTCCAGGATGATGTGGGAGGCCCGGGCGTAGAGGGCGAGCCGAATATTGCGCAGGTAAAGCGGGAGGGCGTCAGGGCCGTTCTTGCGCAGCTCGGTCAGCTGCGCGGCCAGCCAGTTGAGGGGCTCGACCTCGGCCTGGGCCTTGAGGGTCTCGATCTGGACGGCGCGCTTGGACTGGACGATGCGCTGGTCGGCGGAGGCCTGGGCGACGCTGATTTGGGAGGAGACTTCGTTGTGCGCGGTGTTGATGGCGGCAAGGGCCGATTCGACATCAATCGGGGGGTCGATGCTGGTGATGAGGGCGGCGTCGAGACGAATGCCGTAGCGGGCGGCGGATGAGGCGCATTCCTGGTCCATTTGCTCGTTGAGCTCGCGCAGATTCTTGCGCAGGTCGTTGATGGAAATTCCCTGGACGACCGTGGGCTCGACGGAACCGCCGTCAGGCACGGCGGAGGTGGTGGTGACGGCCAAGGGAGGTGCGTCGAAGTTGGCGATGCGTTCGCGCAGGATGGAGACGAAGTAACCCATGACGTGGGCGATGGGATTTTTGACCGCGAAGACGGTGGCGTAAAGATTGCGCTCGGAAAGGGTGTAGCGGAGCTGGCCGGTCAGCCCGGTGTTGAGCTGGTCCTTGGTGACCGCCTCGAGCACGGTGTTGTTGTTGTTGGCGCTGGGGCTTTCGGGATCGAAGGCGATGTTGAGCGTCTGGGTGGCAACGGAGACCTTATAAACGCGCTGCCACGGCATCTTGAAATAGGGACCGCCGGGGCCGATGACGCGCAGTTGCGGGTAGGCATAGCGCTGCTTTTCCTCGTCGGTGAGGCCCTCGGAGATTGGGTCGTTGAGAGTCGTGCCCTCAAGGCGCTCGGCGCGACCGAAGGTGGTGAGAACGGCGCGCTCGTTCTGGTCAACCGTGTAGATGCCGGTAAGAATGGCCCGAACGACAAAATAGGCGGCGAAACCGAGCAGGGCCCCAAGCACGATTTCCATGCGGGTTGCTTACTCCTCGTTTTTTAGGCCGACAAGATTTATCTCATCGGACTCCAAACTGTCACAGTATCGGCCACAAAGATTTTTTCGAGGGCCTCGCGCGCGGAACTTTCGGTGAGCTGAAAAATCTCGGTCACGGCATCGCTGGAAGGCGCGGCAAGGTTCGCAAGATTTTCGGTCGGAAAGCCTTCGATCACCAGGTGCAGGATGCGGCGGGGCGCTCGAGATTCACTCATAAGCGGATGAGGTAATTATTGGCGCGGATGAGTTCTGCCACCCGCTCCTCAGTGATGATTTCGTATTTCCAGGGAGAGCTTTCGAGCGCGGCGGTATCGGTGAATGAATTCTCGATGTAAACCGGGCGCGGCTGTTCCGCGACGAGAGGCAGGTAATGAGAGAAGTTTTCCTCGTCGACCAGTTCGTCGGCGTACTCCTGAAGGCAATAGCCGGCGGCCCCACGGAGGAGAAGCGTAACGTCAGTCTTTTTCCATGCTCCGATGCCCGCAGTGATGCGGATGGCTTCCGCGGGGCGCGGGCTGGTTCTGGGGTCGGTCTCGACCATGACGAGGGTTTTAGGCAGCGGCATAATTTAAAAGGAAACGAAACGATCCGTGCTGCCAATGACATCGGCGAGGATGGTGAGGCCGGACCAGGCGGCCGATTCATCGAGGGCGATATTCCGGCGTCCGGCGCCGTAGGCACAGCCGAAGAGGCTGGCACCGCGGCTTTTGATGGCTTGGATTTCCGGCGCGAAGACGGCGTGGACACCATCGTCGATGCAATAGAGATAGACGCGGAGACCAGCGTCGAGGGCCGCATTCATCAATGCAATTGCCTGACGAAAACCGGGATGCGCCGGAGCCACGGTCAGCAGAACCCCAAGCTTGCGACCTCTCAGCTCGGCCATGGTCAGGCTTTCGCCCCGGAAAATAAGCCCGAGATAACAAGGCCCTCCGCGACGAGCATGACCGGAATGCCGTCCCGAATGGGATATGCCACAGCGCGGTCGATGCGGATCAGGGCGCCCTCCAGCGATTCGGCTACCTCTTTACCCGCAATGGTTTTCATCTGACCGCGGGCAATGGCGTCATTCAGAGAAATGAGTTCGTCAGCGGTGGCCAGGGTGATGTCCTGATGGGTCTCAGGGCAGACCAACAGGGCAAGGAGCTCGGGATCAAGCATGGAAAAGGAAAGTAGGAAAGGTTATCGCTGGTGGCAAGACTGACAGGATTTTCGAATAATTATAGGTGCATCATTACCTATTGGCAATGTTGACTCAAGGACGCTCCGGGTTGAGATTGCCTAAGGGAACAAAATAGGCACTATTAGCTCATCGTGGTTTATAAATCCTTACTTCTTTTTGGCGCTCCAGGCTCCGGCAAAGGCACTCAGGGCAAGATTCTCGGTACCATTCCTGGTTTTTATCACTGTGCGTGTGGCGATGTTTTTCGAGCAGTCGATATCCGCTCCGAATATGGGCGGGCGTTCCTGCAATATTCGAGCAAAGGACAGCTGGTTCCCGACGATATCAGCATTGGTCTTTGGTCGACACAAATTGATGCGATGGAACGGGCCGGCCGGTTTAAGCCGGACATCGATTTTCTCGTTTTGGATGGCATTCCCCGCAACATTAACCAAGCGAAGATATTAAGCTCCAAACTTGATGTCCGGCGTGTCTTTCATCTGGAATGTCCGGATAAGGCAAAGGTTTACGACCGCCTGCAACGCCGGGCCTTGAAGGAAAACCGGCTGGACGACATCAATGTGGAAGTGATCGAGAAGCGGTTGCGGGTTTACGAGGAAGAGACCAAGCCGGTGCTTGATTTCTATGGCGAAAAACTGATCACGAAAGTAAACACGGATCAGTGGCCTTATCAGGTGCTGCGCGACATTCTCAACGATATCGAACATTACCGGAAGTCACCGGAGTAAAAGTAACGGCACCTCCAGGGTTCAACGCCATCGCTCCTCCAACCTAAATCCAGGGACGACCACTTCATGCGCGCGATTTTTCTCGGGACAGCAGACGGCCACACCAGCGCCCGGCGCGAGCATTCCGGCATTTTGATCCAGACGCCGGAGACGAGCATTTTGCTCGATTGCGGGGCCGCAGCTGCGCGCTTTCTGCTGCATAAGAAAATCGAGGCGGATGTGCCGGAGATTCTTTGGATCAGTCACATGCACAGCGACCACAACGGGCAGGTCTCGTCACTGATTCAGTCGCTCTGGCTGCGGACACGGCGGGCGCCGCTGCATGTCTTCGGCCCGGCGGAAGTGCTGATGGCGATGAAGGACTGGCTGGAGAAATGCCTGCTTTTCCCGGAGCTGATCGGGTTCCCGATCCATTGGCACGCGATCAAGCCGGGCAAACCGCACGTGCATGGGCAGTTCACTTTCACTGCGTTTCCCACGCAGCATCTCCACAGCCTGGCGAGCCATTTCAAGCGGGCTTATCCGAACACCTGTTTTGACTGCTATGGCGTGCTGCTGGAGTACGAGGGAAAGCGGTACGTTTATTCAGCCGACCTCGCGCATCCTTCCGAGCTGGCGCCCGTGCTAAAGGGGGGCAAAGTGAATGCGCTGCTTTGCGAACTGACCCATTTCCCCGAGCGCGACCTGTTCCAGGAGGTGGCGCAACATCCGGTGCAATCCGTGTGGATCACCCATTATCCAGACCATTTGGTGCGGCGGGAAGCTGAACTCAAATTAATCGCCCGGGAAGAAAAGTATCGTGGGGAAGTCCATTTGATGCATGACAGGGTTGCCCATGAGATTTAACATGCTTTATATTAGTGGGAATCAGGGGGTACAGCATGTCCGAATCTTTAATGAAGCCAACGCTGCCGACCTTTAGCTGGATTGGGCAGCTCAAGCCGGACGACCGTGAACTACTCAGCTCGTATGGAGAGTTTTTTCCAGGTCATCCGGGAAACGTCATCATCGAGGAAGGCGTCCAGCAAACGGAAGTCTTTGTCGTGATCAGCGGAGAACTCGAGGTCCGCGCCCGGCAGGAGGACGGATCGGAGTTGCTGCTGGCGCGAGTGGGCCCGGGCGAGACGTTGGGCGAGATCAGCCTTTTTCATCCCGGCCCTGCTGCAGCCACGGTAACCGCCTCGCAATTCAGTCAGCTCTGGCGGATCGCCGATGCGGACTTGATCCAATTCATGGAGGACAATCCCGGCGCAGGAAATGTTCTGCTGCGGACGCTGGCCACCAT
Organism: Methylacidiphilales bacterium; assembly: GCA_021272165.1. GTDB lineage: Bacteria > Verrucomicrobiota > Verrucomicrobiia > Methylacidiphilales > UBA1321 > JABDGH01. The sequence goes on along the minus strand of JAJSLK010000025.1, from coordinate 41,201 downwards.
TTTGGCCGAGCGGCTGCGGCAACTGAATCCGAAGGCTTTCGGTTTAAGCACCTATGCCGTGGTAGACTCACCCGACTTGGCCAAAGCAGCGCCGGACAACACGCCGGTCAAGCCGCCGGTGGAAGTCCCGCCGACCCGCACCAAGAAGGTGTCAACGAAGACCCAGGCCGTACCCGATCCGGACGAGATGGAGCCGCTGTCCTAAGTCCAGCCAGCGCTGGTTCCTTAACGCTTTGGTAAATCCGGCGAATAAAGGTTGCCGGGTCGGTTTCGGTCGTTAAGTTGATTGGTCGCGCCACATGGCGCCTGGTTAAATTCGTTTCAATTTTATATGCCACAAAACGCCGACATTGCCCTCATCGGACTGGCCGTCATGGGCCAGAACATCGTCCTTAACATGAACGACCATGGTTACGTGGTCGCGGTCTTCAATCGCACCGTCAGCAAGGTGGATAACTTCCTCGCCAACGAGGCGAAAGGAACGAAAGTGGTCGGCGCACACAGCCTGCAGGAGCTGGTCGGGCTGCTGAAGAAGCCGCGGCGGATCATGCTGCTGGTGAAGGCGGGCGCGGCGGTCGACGAGTTTATCGGTCACCTGCTGCCGCTGCTGGAGCCGGGCGATATCATTATCGACGGGGGCAATTCATTCTATGAGGACACGGCGCGCCGGTACACGGAGCTGAAGGAAAAAGGCATTCTTTACGTCGGCTCGGGCGTATCGGGCGGCGAGGAAGGTGCGCGGCATGGTCCCTCGCTGATGCCCGGGGGAAATCCCGAAGCGTGGCCGCACATCAAGGCGATCTTCCAGTCGATTGCGGCGAAGGTTAACAACGGCGTGCCGTGCTGCGACTGGGTCGGCGAAAGCGGCGCGGGCCATTTCGTGAAGATGGTCCACAACGGCATCGAGTACGGTGACATGCAGTTGATCGGCGAGGCGTATCATCTGATGTCGTCCGGGCTGGGACTGAATAATGACCAATTGGCGCAGATCTTCACGACATGGAACCAGGGCGATCTCGATTCGTACCTGATCGAAATCACCTCCCACATTTTCAAATTCAAGGACACGGATGGTCAGCCATTGGTGGACAAGATCCTCGATGCGGCCGGACAAAAGGGCACGGGCAAATGGACGGTGCTCTCGGGTCTCGACCACGCCGCGCCGGTAACACTGATCGCCGAGGCGGTTTTCGCACGGATCATCTCGTCACTGAAGGACGAGCGCGTGGCGGCCTCGTCGGTGCTGTCCGGACCGAATCACGCGAAGTTCACGGGTGATGTGACCGCGGCGGTAGAGGACATCCGGCAGGCGCTTTATGCCTCGAAGATCATTTCCTATGCGCAGGGTTACATGCTGATGCGGCAGGTCTCGGAACAGTTCAAGTGGAAGCTTAACTTTGGAGCCATCGCGCTGATGTGGCGCGGCGGCTGCATCATCCGCAGCCGGTTCCTGGGCGACATCAAGGCGGCGTTCGACCGGAATCCGAACCTGACGAACCTGGTACTCGACAATTTCTTCGCCGAGGCGCTGAAAAAGGCGCAGGACGGCTGGCGCCGCACCGTGGCGCTGGGAGCCACCCTGGGCATTCCGACGCCGACCTTCTCAAACGCGCTGGCGTTCTACGATTCGTACCGCTCGGCCCGGCTGCCGGCCAATCTGCTGCAGGCGCAACGCGACTACTTCGGCGCGCATACCTACGAGCGGGTCGACAAGCCGCGAGGCGAATTTTTCCATTCCAACTGGACCGGTCAGGGCGGGACGACCGCCTCGACCAGTTACAACGCCTAAGGGGAGCCATGTCGATCTCCAATCTCGATCCGGAGTGTCTGCAAATCATGTCGAAGTCACCGACCAAGGTGCCGCCAACCGCGGCAGTGATCTTCGGCGCGACGGGGGATTTGACCCATCGAAAGATCGTTCCCGCCTTCTATCATCTGGCAAAAAATGATCTGCTGCCGGACGATTTTGCGATCATCGGCTTCGCACGGCGGCCGAAGAGCGACGAGGAATTCCGCAAGGACTTGGGCGATGCCCTGGAGAAGTTTTCCCACACTAAGCCGGTGGATCAGGCGATCTGGAAGAAGCTGGCCGAGCGCATTTATTATTTCCAAGGCGAACTGGACGATCCGAAGGCTTATCAAAAGCTGGCCGACAAGCTGAAGAAGCTGTCGCAGAGCGAGAAGATCGGCGAAAACTACCTGTTCTACCTGGCGACCGCGCCCGATTACTTCGGCCAGGCGGCGCAGAACCTGGCTGCAGCCGGGTTGGCGAGCCGACCGGACGGCACACGGCACCGGCTGATCGTGGAGAAGCCTTTCGGCGAAGACCTGAAGAGCGCAGAGGAATTGAACCGGACCGTACAGGGGGCGTTTGCCGAAAAGGACATTTTCCGGATCGACCATTATCTCGGCAAGGAAACGGTGCAGAACCTGATTTATTTCCGGTTCGCCAATGCGATTTACGAGCCGCTCTGGAACCGGCGCTACATCGACCACGTGCAGATCACGGTGGCGGAGCAGGTCGGAGTCGAAAGCCGTGGAGGTTACTACGACCATGCGGGGGCGTCGCGCGACATGCTGCAAAATCATCTCTTCCAGCTTTTCACCCTAACGGCGATGGAACCGCCGGCGTCGCTTGATGCGGAGTCGATCCGCGATGAAAAAGTGAAAGTATTGCGCTCAATCCCGACGCCTTCGCTCGATTTCCTGCAGAAAAACGTCATCCGCGCGCAATATGGCGGCGGATTCATCGGCAATAAGGCGATCCCGGCCTACCGGCAGGAGGAGAAGGTCGCGCACGATTCGCTGACCGAGACGTTCGTGGCCGCGCGGTTCGAGATCGACAACTGGCGCTGGAGCGGCGTGCCGTTTTACCTGCGCACGGGCAAGGCGCTGGCCGCGCAATTTACGGAGATCAACATCATCTTCAAGCGGCCTCCGGAGGTGCTCTTCGCCGCGTCGGCGGACGATCGCCTGCGGCGCAACTCGCTGCGGATCCGCATCCAGCCCAACGAGAGCATCAGCCTGAACTTCAACGCCAAGGTTCCCGGTAAATCCGAAGCGGAACTGGTGGAGATGGACTTCCTCTACAAGAGCGGTTTCGATCATTACCTGCCGGAAGCCTATGAGCGGCTTTTAGTCGACGCGCTGGTCGGCGAATCGACGCTCTTCACGCGGTCGGACGAGGTCGAGCAGGCGTGGCGGCTGGTCGATGCGGTGCGAGACTCGTGGCGGAAGCAGAACGCGCGCGACCTGCCACTCTATGCCTGCGGGTCAATGGGCCCGGTGGAAGCCGATTTGCTGCTGGAAAAGACCGGGCGGCACTGGATCCGCCCCAAGGAAATTTCCACATGAAGGAAATAATCACCAGGCGCATCCGGCGGGTTCCGGGTCTCGGCCCGGTGATGCTCGGGTTTGTGCTCCTGGCGTGCCCCTTGGCCGCCAGCGCCCAGGACGATACGGAGGAGGCCGGGGACACCAGCAATCTCACGCCCTACCAAACAGCGTTGCTCAATTACAAAAACGGTCACTACGAAGTGGCGCATGACGCCATCGAAACGGCGGTGAAGACGGCCCCGAACGATCCAAAGACGGTGATTCTGGAGGCGCGTATTCTGACCGAACTGCGCGATTTTGACGATGCGAAGAAAGCGCTGGAAAGCCTGAACGGCAACAAGGCGCTGACGCCCGCGCTGGGCGTCGAGTGGACGATGGCCTTTGGCGACATGTGCCTTCGTCAGCGCGATTTCGATGGCGCAACCAAGTTTTATGAATCGCTGCAAAAGCCAAATGATCCCGACGTGACGCTGAAGATCATTTACGCGCGTATTGGCGCAGGTGACCTGGTGACGGCGGCCAAACTGGCGAGCAAACTCAAGCCGCTCGACCAGGATCATCCGAGCTATTATTTCGCGGAGGCGGCTCTGGCCCAGGCGACCGGGAAGGCAGACGAGGTGGACCAGGATATCGAGACGTCGCGGACCATCTACGGCATCACGATGACGAACCGCTACCTGAAAACGTTCTTCGAGGTCTTTTCCAACGCCGACAAGAATTCAGGCGGCGCTCCGGCTTCCACTCCGCCGGCACCGACCAACGCGCCTCCGGCAAATCCGCAGTAGTCGTTACTGCGGTACAAGCACAACACGGAAACCAGTGAAGCGGTCGGCATATTTGGGACCGCCTGCATTGCGCGTATCGGGGCCGGGAAAGTTCTCAGGAGAACTGAGCCAGCTGCCGCCGCGGAGGCTGTGGTCGCCTTTGTCGTCGTAGGCGTCCTGGCACCATTCCCAGACGTTGCCGAGGGTGTCATAAATGCCGTACTTGTTGGCCTCGGAGGCGCCGGCATCCTGGGTGGATGACAAAGTCATGCCGTTTCGCGACATGGGGGCCTGATCAATGTCGGCATCGGCGGAGAAGGTTTCCCATTGCGACTCGGTGGGCAGGGCGTAATGGAAGCCGTCGGGCAGCTTGCCGGCCTTGTGCTCGAACTGGTTGAGCTTATCGCAAAAAGCGTTGGCGGCGTCCCATGAGATGGTTTCGATCGGACGAGTGGACCGGCGGAAGGTGCTGGGATTATAGCCAGCAACGGTTTCGAACTCGGCCTGGCGCACGTCGTATTTGCCGGCCCAGAAACCGCCGTCGGGAACCCAAACCATGGGCATGCCGCAGGCGGCGATAAAGTCCTTGTCCTGCTGCAGCGCGACCGATTTGTTGATGTTGCCATTCTCGGGAACATGAAGGAGGAACCGCTGCGTGGTGTTGGGCGGAAGATCGACGGAGATATGGAGATCGCCGGGGCGGACATTATTGAGCGTCAGCGGAGTCCGGCCCAGGATATTGCGGCCATCGCGAATGGTGGCGCCCGATGGCGTGCTGGTGATGGCGACGTTGGCGTAGGGAAACTTGATTTCCTTCTGCAGCTTTTCCTGGTCGTGCAGCGTGAGCGTCATGGGCGCCAGTTTCCAGTCCTCCTGCCAGGCGGTGAGCTGGTAATCACCGGTGGGAAGGCCATCAAGCTTGTCGGGAAGCTGGCCTTGATGACTGTAGTCGTTCGGGCCGGTGATGCTGTAGGAAACGTTGCTTTGCGGAGACGAAAGAGAGATGGCGCCTACCTTGGCGACGAGCTGCACGGTGCCGAGATCGGTCGGTTTGTCAGCGGTAACGGAAAGGTCCTGATGGTAATCCTCGTAGCCGTCGGCTTGAATGACGACGGATATCTTGCCGGGAGTCAGGGCATTGAAGATGGCGGGTGTTTTCAGATGAAATTCGCCAATGATGACGGAAGCGCCGGTCGGATTGCTATCGACGGTGAGCGTGGCCCGGGCGGAATTTTGCTGCTTGAGCAATTCGGCCTCATGTTGCTTTTCCGCGGCAAGATCGGCAGCGGCCTTCGCCTGCGCATCAGCAACGGCCTGGCGGGCGGCCTGGGCATCGCGCTGGGCGGGAAGGACGGCAAATTCGTACCAGGCAAAGGAGACGAGCAGGCAGCACACCATGCCGCTCATGATGACAATGGGCAGGCGGCGATTTTTCGGAACCGGTTTGACGAGGCTCGATCCCTTGCCGAAAGGCCGCTTGCTGCCGCCACCGCTCGGTTCAGGAGCGGCACCGGCAGGAGCAGGTGCGCGAATGGGGCCCGTCCTGCCGCCACCAACCGGCGTTTCTCCCGCTGATTTGTTTGCTCCTCCCGGGATGAATTTTCCTGCTCGGCTCATAGGCGCTTGAAAATCAACGAAATAATATTGGGTTGAATTAGTGTCGCTGGGCTGATGTTCTTACCTGCTACTAGCCAAAATTGGTCTTGAAGAAAAGAGGTATAAACTATTTTAAGTGGGATAACACAATAGTTTATCCAAGACAACCCCTGCCCAAGCCCTTTTTTACGCCATTTTTTACTGGCGGCTGGCGGCGGGGCCGAGAACGGTCGGAGCAACGGAGGGCGAGGCGACATGGTCTCCATGATCGGGCTTGGTAATGAGCGAATCGGACCATCCGCCGCCAAGGGCCTTGATAAGCTGTACCGTTCCGCCGATGCGGTTGCCCTGGATCTGGACGGTAAGTTGTTCTGCGGTAAGAGCGAGACCCTGGGCCTGAATGACATCAAAATAGGAGACGAGACCGGTGGTGTAACGGGCATTGGTAAGATCGAGAGCCTTTTTGTAAGACTGAAAAGCGCGATTTTCAGCCTCCTCCTGCTGGGCCAGATAGCGCAGGGAACTGAGGCTGTCCTCAACATCCTGAAAGGCGACAAGCACCGACTCGCGATAGTTGGCAACGTTTTCCTCGTAAGCGGCCCGCTGCTGCTTGACGTTGGCCTCAAGCTGGCCGCCTTCGAAGATCGGGAAATAGACGCTCGGGCCGTAGGACCAGATACGGCTCTCCCAGTTGAAGAGCATGCCAAGATCGCCGCTGTCGAAGCCGGTCGAGCCAGTGAGGTGCACGGAGGGGAAGAAGGCGGCAATGGCAACGCCAATCTGGGCGTTCTGGGCAGCCACGCGACGCTCGGCGGCGGCAACGTCAGGACGGCGCTCCAGCAGATCGGAAGGAAGTCCGGCGGGGATGGCCGGCGGGTCGGTGTCGAGCGGATTGAAGGGGAGAGAGAACGTCGCGGGTGCCTTGCCGACGAGGACGGCGATGGCGTGCTCCAGTTGTGCGCGGCTTTGTTGGAGCGTGGCGAGCTGGGCCTGTGCGGCGGCGAGGGTCGCCTCCGATTGCTCGACGTCAAGCTGGGTGCTGATGCCTCCCTTGAAGCGGCTGTTGGTAAGGTCGAGAGCGTCCTGGTACGACTTGATGGTGCGGCGCTGAACGTCAATTTCAGAATCGGCGGTGCGGAGCGCAAAGTAGTTGGTGGCAACGTCGGCTTTGAGAGTCAGCAGGACATTTTCGTAATCGGCAAGGCTGGCCTGGGCCTGATCGCCGGCAGCCTCAAATCCCCGGCGCACCTTGCCCCAGATGTCGACCTCGTAGCTGAGGTCGAACGGCACGACCGTGGCGGAGGTAAAAGTGAAGGATTTATGTATCCCGCTCTGGGCAACAAGCTGGCCATTATTGGGCGACGTACGCTGACGGGAGCCGGTGGCGTTAAAATCGAGCGTGGGAAAGAAATCGGCCTCGGTCTCCCGGGCAACGGCGCGGGACTCGCTGACTCGGGCCACGGCGGCGCGGAGAGTCTGGTTGGCGGTCTGGGCCTCTGCCTCAAGCTCATTCAACCTGGGATCATGAAAAACCTTATACCAGTCGCCCTTGGAAATGTCGTCGCGGGGTTCGGCCTTCTTCCATGGGCCTTTTTCCTTGAATTGGGCGGGCTCGACCACGGTGGGCTGGACATAATCAGGACCAACCGAACAACCGGTAAGAAAAGCGATGCCGGCCGTCAGGACCAGCGCAGAATTCTTCAGAATGCGATTAGGCATGGAAGCACAACTCTAGAAGTACTAGGCAATTAGTCAACTACGGCACCTAAATTGGGCCGATGGTACATCAAACTAAATATGGATTCCGAACCGCACTAGGATTGCGCGAAGGAGAAGGAAGCCGAGAACGGTGACAGCGGCGGAAATGAGCAAGGCCGGGTAAAAAGCCATCTGCCCCCGGGTGAGAAGAACCGGAAGGATGACAAAAAGGAGGAGCGAAGGGATGACGTACCAGAAGACCGACCAGGAGAATTGGGCGATCTGAGCGGTGTCATGACTGTCGTGATAAATCCAGATCATCGAAAGAATCGAGATCAGGGGCAGCGCGGCCAGGAGGGCGGCAATGGTCGAGTTGCGGCGCGAAATCTCCGAGATCGCGCCAATGAGAAGGGCGCTGATGATGATTTTAACCAGCAGGTTCAAGAAATCGTTCTCCTCCCCTCGCCGTCAATCAGACCATTCCGAGCTTGGCCTTGCCTTCGGGAGAAATGCGGTCGGCGCTCCATGGCGGATCCCAAACCACGTCGACCTGGGCATCGGTGACGCCGGGGACGGTAAGGATTTTACGCTGGGCATCGGAAGCGATGGAAGGGCCCATGCCGCAACCGGGAGCGGTGAGGGTCATTTTGACCTCAACGAGGTTGCCACCATCCTCCTGGGGTTTGATTTCGAGGCTGTAGATGAGGCCCAGGTCGACGATATTGACCGGGATTTCGGGGTCATAGCAGGTCTTGAGCTGGATCCAGATATCCTCTTCCTTGAGCGGGCCGCCGGAAGGGGCGGAGGCGCCGTTTTTAGCCGCCTGGACTTCATGGGCCTTGCCCAGGGCATCGGCATCCGCGGCCAGAACCCGGAAGAGGCCTGCGGATTGTTCAACGACAACAGTATAAGTGCCGCCAAGGGACTGGGTGATGATAACGGGAGTGCCCTTGGGAAGTTTCTTGGTGAGGCCGCTGGGAATCTGGATCGCCTCGATATCGCGAGAAAGCGTGATGACCGCCGAATCTGTGCTCATGGAGGGAAAGTCGGGTGTCGCAGATGATTTGTCAAACTTCAAGCCACTTAAAAGGTCTTTCTTTTTTGGCACAAAGCTCGCTTGTTCAGGTTGCTCAGATGGTGTTAACTGCCATTTTTAATGGTTAGGCCTTTCAATTACCTTCAATCCAAATACTTGCGCGTCCTTCGTCATGGCTCTGCTCGATAAATACCAACCCGGCGACTTCTTCGACGAAATGTTTGCTTCGGAAAATGAGGTGCGGCCTCATTACTCGGCGCTCTTCGAGCGGTTCCAGAATTTGGACCGGGAGGAATTCGAGTCCCGGAAGAATGCCGTCGACGCGGCTTTCCTGCGCCAGGGAATCACCTTTACCGTTTATAGCGACGAGCAGGGAACGGAGCGGATTTTTCCCTTTGACCTGATGCCCCGGATCATTCCAGCGGCGGAATGGACCAAGATCGAGACCGGGCTGATCCAGCGAATGAAGGCGCTGAATCTGTTCCTGAAGGACATCTATTCCGACCAGCGCATCCTGAAGGAGAAAGTGATACCGGCGGAAGACGTGCTGAGCGCCAAGCATTACCGGCCCGAGATGGTGGGCGTGCCGGTGCCGAAGGACATTTATATCCATATTTGCGGCAGCGACATGGTGCGCGACCGGGAAGGGACCTACTTCGTCCTGGAAGACAACGGCCGGTGCCCGTCGGGCGTCTCTTACCTGCTGGAAAACCGCGTGGCGATGAAGCGCGCCTTCCCTCACCTGTTCAGCAGCGTGGGCGTTCGTCCGGTCGACCACTACACGCAGGATTTGCTGACGGTCTTGCAATACATCGCCCCGAAGACGAGCAGTTATCCGCCCACCGTGGTACTGCTGACGCCCGGGATTTACAACAGCGCCTATTTTGAACATTCGTTCCTGGCGCGGCAGATGGGCATCCAGATCGTCGAGGGGCAGGACCTCGTCGTGCAGGACAAGACGGTCTACATGCGGACAACCAAGGGCCTGGAGAAGGTCGACACAATTTATCGCCGAGTGGACGACGATTTCCTTGATCCCAAGGTGTTCCGGAAGGATTCGGTCCTCGGCGTGCCGGGATTGGTCGAGGCCTACCGGGCCGGCAATGTGAGTCTGGCCAACGCGATCGGCACAGGCGTGGCTGACGACAAGGTGGTCTACAAATATGTGCCCGACATGATCAAGTTCTACCTGTCGGAGGAACCGATCCTGGCCAACGTGCCTACCTACCTCGCCTCGAACCCGAAGGAATGCGAGTACATTGTGAAGAATCTCGACAAACTAGTGGTGAAATCGGCGAACGAATCGGGCGGCTACGGCATGCTGGTGGGGCCGGCCTCGAGCGCCGGACAGCGGGCCGATTTCAAGCAGAAGATACTGGAAAACCCGCGAAATTTCATCGCGCAGCCGACCCTGAACCTTTCGCGCCATCCCAGCTACACGGACGGTCATTTCGAGGGTCGGCACGTCGACTTGCGGCCCTATATTCTCTGCGGCGAAAAAATTTCGATCGTGCCCGGCGGCCTCACCCGCGTAGCGCTAAAGAAAGGCTCGCTCGTCGTCAATTCCTCCCAGGGCGGCGGCAGCAAGGATACCTGGGTGCTTTACGGAGACAGTTAATTTATGCTCTCGCGCGTTGCCGATTCCCTCTACTGGATGAGCCGCTATGCGGAACGGGCCGAAAACATCGCCCGCATCCTCGATGTCAACCTCCAGCTCATGCTCGACCTGCCGAAACTCGGGCCGGCGGAGCAAAAAGCCCTTTGGGAACCGGTCCTGCGCAGCACGGGTGACCACAGCGATTTCGACAAGCATTATGACAAGATGACCAGCGACAATGTCATCGATTTCCTGACGCTGAATCCGAAGAACCAGAATTCGATTGTCAACTGCATCACGACGGCGCGCGAGAATGCGCGTCATGTTCGCGAGCAAATCTCGCTCGAGATGTGGGAGGAGATCAACCGGACCTATCTCTGGATGAAGAGCCAGACGCTGAAGAAAATCATGCGGCAGGGTCCGTACGAATTTTTCATGCAGGTGAAAAATGCGTCGCACCTTTTCCAGGGCATTACCGACGGCACCATGACCCATGGCGAGGACTGGGATTTCATCCAGGTTGGCAAGCACCTCGAGCGGGCCGACATGACAACGCGCATTCTCGATGCGAACGACGAGATTTTCGTCAAGCAACCCTCCAAGACGCATACGAGCGGTACGCTGCACTGGAGCGCGATTCTGCGTTCCTGCAGCTCGCACGATGCCTACCGGAAATTTTACGTGGCGCAGGTCGAACCGGACAAGGTAGTCGAGTTCCTGATCCTGAACGAATTTTTCCCGCGCTCGATCCGCTTCTGCGCGGCAACGTTGAACGACGCATTGCGGCGCATCTCGGGCTGCAAGGAAGAGCACTTCACCAACCTGGCCGAAAAGCTCGCCGGGCGGCTGGTGGCGGAGCTCAACTACAGCGCCCTGGAGGACATCAAGACGGTGGGCATGCACAAGTACATGGATGAGCTCCAGATCAAGCTCCACGGCATCGGCGATGCGATCTTTCGGACTTATCTCTTCTCCCCTCCCCTGCCTGTGCCTGAAGCGGAACCGGAGCCCGAACCAGCACAAAAGCAGACCCAGAAGCAAGGCAAGGCGACAGTGGCGGCTTAAGTCTTTTTTATTTCCGTCATCCCGAGCTTGTCGAGGGATCTCTAATTATTTGCTCGATCCCCGTTAGGGGAACGAATAGCTAGAGATCCTTCGACAGCGCCGGGCCAAGCCCGGCTTGCTCAGGATGACAGGATAAAATATGTCGCAGTATGACGTGGTGATCATCGGCGCGGGGCATAATGGCCTGACCTGCGCCTGTTATCTGGCGAAGGCAGGCCGGAAGGTGCTGGTGCTGGAACGGCGGCATATCGTGGGCGGGGCGGTCTGTACGCAGGAGGATTTGATCCCGGGCTACCGGATCGACGTGGGTTCGTCGGCGCACATCATGATCCATCTGACGCCGGTGGTGCGGGAACTGGAGCTGGAGAAATTCGGGCTCGAATACCTGGAGATGGACCCGTGGGCCTATTACCCGATCCTGGGCACGGGAACGGGAATCAGCTTTTACCGCGACGTGGAGAAGACGTGCGCGAGCATCGCGAAGATTTCGCCGCGCGACGCGGAGGCCTATCGGAATTTCGTGCGGCACTGGGGCGAACTGAACGAGGGGATTTTCGAGACGTTCCTGAAACCGCCGTCGCCGGGAAAAATCTTCGGAACCATTTTCAAGCGGAACCTGCTGAACTGGCGTTCGCGGAAGCTTTGGTCGTCGATGGACACGTCGCGGCAACTGATGGCGCCGTACGGGTCACTGATCGAGGAGATCTTCGAACATCCGGCGCTGCGGACGGCGCTGGCGTGGCTTTCGGCGCAGTCGGGGCCCGCGCCGGCCGAGATGGCGAGCGGCGACATGCTGGGCTGGAACGCGATGATTCACAAAAGCGGCGCCAAGCGGGCGAAGGGCGGAAGCGGGGCGTTGACGCAGGCGCTGGCAAAGTGTCTGCGCAGCCATGGCGGAGAGATTATTTGTCACGCGGAGGTGCAGGCTTTTCACGCCCGGCTGAACGGCGATTGGCAGGTTTTATATAAGTCGAGCGACGGGACAGTGGCGGCGCGGGGCCATGCGAACGATGAGAAGACGCTGGTAAAAGTGGACGCCAAAAAAGTCGTGGGGGCGTGTCATCTGCACACGCTTTTCAAGATGCTGGGGCCCGGTTCCGACAAGCGGGACCATGCCGAGTTGAAGAAACGGGTGGCGCGGACGCGGATTGGCAACGGCTTCGGGATGATCGTGCGGCACGCGGTGGAGGAGCTGCCCGATTACGGCGACGCAGCGGCACCGGCGGGTCCCCTCCCCGGCACGAAGGATTATCAGACGTCGCTGCAACTGCTGTGCCCGTCGATGGAGTATCTGCAAAGTTCCTACCGCGATTTCATGTTCGGGCTGCCGCCAAAGGAGCCGTCGGTAGTGGCGATGAGTTTTTCGTCTCTCGATCCGACGCTGGCCCCCGAGGGCAAGCATGTGCTCTTCACCTGGGGCCAGTATCATCCCTACGAACTCAGCAACGGCGAGAACTGGGACTCCATTCGGGAGAGCGAGGCGGATAAGCTTTACGACCTGGTTTGCCGTTACGCGCCGAACATGCGGGGAAAAATGATCGCGCGTTATATTCAGACGCCGCTGGACATTGAGCGGACGCTGGGATTGCTGCGCGCGAACGTGATGCACCTGGAGATGAGCCTGGACCAGATGTTCATGTTCCGTCCCCTGCCCGAGCTTTCCGAGTACAAGGTGCCGGGATTGCCGGGGCTTTACCTGACAGGAGCGAGCACGCATCCCGGCGGCGGGGTGTTCTCGGCGAGCGGGTATAATACGGCGAGGGTGATCTTGCGCAGCGACGGTCTTTCATGAAACGATGAGAGATGGCGGACCTCGTCATGCAGACTCCTTCCACTCGAGTTGTTTCATTGCGTCCCGATACGCATCTGGATCATCTGGATTGCCTGCGCGGAGTGGCGATTTTCCTCGTTTTCATCTATCACGCTTGCAATGCCGTCTACGGCCCTCACTTCATTCAAGAGCTTGACCATCATCTCATCGCTCGAGTTCACACGGCGCCATGGGAACTTCTGTTTTTTCTTCCTTGCGAGGGTTGGACGGGCGTGGCCCTCTTTTTTGTCATCAGTGGTTTTTGCATCCATTTAAGCCACGTGAAATCCGGGGAAAAAGGCTTTCGCATTTTCTTTGTTCGACGCTTTTTCCGAATCTATCCGCCTTATCTGATCGCCTTTCTCTTTTTCGTCCTTCTCTTTCCGGGGACCCGGATCGATTTTACTTCGCTTCAGAATGTCCCCTGCCTGATTACTCATTTTCTTCTGATACACAACTGGAACGAGAATTCGATTTATGCCGTCAATGGCTCGTTCTGGAGCATTGCTGTCGAAGTCCAGCTCTATCTTATTTATCCGCTGCTTCTCTGGCTTTCCGGGCGGCTTGGCTGGCGAAACTGTCTCATCCTTCTTTTTTTGATCGAAATATCATTCATTCTTTTGCCCACCATTGCGTTTCATCTCAATGCCCATTCCAGATGGAACTGGAGCCTCCTGAGCAGAAGTCCGTTTGCCTATTGGTTCAGTTGGTCCATTGGGGCAAAAATTGCGGATGACTGGTGCAAAGGCCGGCCCGTGTTTATGCGAAACTTTCCTCTCTGGCTGGGGCCATTGCTCTTCGTAGGATTCAGTTTCTTTCCGGGACTGGAAAAATTTCGCTTCACGGTGGCTGCCCTATCAACAGCGGCGCTTATCGCCGCACTGCTTTCCAGGCCCCGTTTTTCCGACCAGTTTGGCCGGCTGCCCTTTGGCGGGCATTTGCGGCAGGCGGGCCTGATCAGTTACAGCGCCTACCTGCTTCATGAACCTCTTCTTTCCATCTATCATCTGATGGAGAAACTCGTTCCGGAAGCATACCATCAACGCCCAATCGTTTTCATCCTTTGCCTGTTGACCTGGCCCATCATTCTCCTAGTTTCGTGGGGTTATTACCGGCTAATCGAGCTTCCTTCCATCGCTTGGGGAAAGAGAGTGATCCGGTGGATAAAGAGTGATCGGCCTGTTTCCCAATCCGCCGGGATGGCCTGATTGAAAACAGCGTTGCTAAACCCACTTCTCCCCTCTAGTATAAGTTTTCCTCATCCATGAAAACGACGCTTAAAATCAAGACCAAGAAGGCGGCTTCGGCCGCCCTCCCCGAACGCGGCCCCAAAATGTGCGGATCGGACGTCCTGGTCGCGGCGCTGGAGCGTGAGGGCGTCGATACCATTTTTGCCTATCCGGGCGGAGCGAGCCAGTGGCTGCACCAGTCGCTGACGAAGTCGAAGAAGATTCGGACGATCCTGCCCCGGCATGAACAGGGCGGCGGTTTCATGGCGGCGGGTTATGCGCGCTCGACGGGCAAGGTGGGCGTGTGCATGGCGACGAGCGGCCCCGGCGCAACGAACCTGGTGACGACGCTGGCGGACGCCTACATGGATTCGATTCCGATCGTGTCGATTACGGGCCAGGTGCCGTCAGCCAACATCGGCAAGGGCGCGTTTCAGGAGACCGATTTCTTCGGAATGAGCCTGCCGGTGGTAAAGCACAGCTACCTCGTGATGGACGTGAAGGACATCCCGCGGATCGTGAAGGAAGCGTTCTACATCGCCAGGACCGGCCGTCCGGGTCCGGTGGTGGTGGACATTCCGAAAGACATCCAGATGGCCGAGACGCAGCCGATTTTCCCCGAGAAGATCGAACTTCGCGGCTACCAGCCCGAGAAGAAGGCGGGCAGCCTGGAGTTGAACGAGGTGATCGGCCTGATCGAAAAGGCGGAGAAGCCGGTGCTCTACGTGGGCGGCGGCATCATTTCGTCCGGCGCGTCGAAGGAACTGCTGGAGTTCGCCGAGCTGACGAACATCCCGGTGACGACGACGCTGATGGGCATCGGCTCGTTCCCGGAAAATCATCCGCTGTCGCTGAAGTGGCTGGGGATGCACGGAACCTATTACGCCAATCGCGCGGTGAACGAGGCCGACCTGCTGCTGGCCTTCGGCGTGCGTTTCGACGACCGGGTGACGGGCAAGATTTCCGAGTTCGCCAAGCGCGGGACAATCGTTCACATCGACATCGACTTCGCCGAGTTCAACAAGAACAAGAACGTGCACCTACCGATCCTCAGCGACGTGAAGTACGCGCTAGCGCGGCTGAATTCGATCATCCGCAAGGAAGGTCGCGCGCGGAAGACGTTCCAGCCCTGGCGGAAAGAAATCGAGAAGTGGCGCACGGCGCATCCGCTGAAGTTCGTGGACCATCACGACAAGATCGCGCCACAACTGGTGATCCAGAAGCTCTGCGAAATGACAAAGGGCGAGGCAATCATCACGACCGGTGTGGGCCAGCACCAGATGTGGGCCGGACAGTTCTATAATTTCACCAAGCCGCGGACGTTTTTGACCTCGGGCGGACTGGGCACGATGGGCTTCGGCTATCCGTGCGCGCTGGGAGCAAAGGTGGCGTGTCCGAACAAACAGGTGATCGACATCGACGGCGACGGCAGCTTCCTGATGAACGTGCAGGAACTGGCGACGTCAAAGGTGGAGAAGATCCACGCCAAGGTGATCATCCTGAACAACCAGCACCTGGGCATGGTGGTGCAGTGGGAGGACCGCTTCTTCAAGAGTAATCGCGGCCATACCTACCTGGGCGATCCGAGCGACCGCTCGAAGATTTATCCCGACTACCCGACCGTCTTCAAGGGCTTCGGCATTCCGTGCGAACGGGTGCTGCACAAGAAGGACCTGGAAGCGGCGTTGCAGCGCCTGATCGATGCAAAGGAATCGTATGCGCTCGACATCATGGTGCCCTTTACCGAGCACGTGCTGCCGATGATTCCGGCGGGCCAGACCTTCAACGATATCATTACGGACTGAACATCTAGTCGGCACGGTCACCATTTCGCGAGAACGATATCGGCCTTGGCGCGGGCGCGGCGGGAATCGTCGCCCGAGCCTTGGATGCCGGCGCCGCGGAGGAAGAAGCCGAGTTTGAGGTCATCATAGACCGCAACTGGCATGGCCACCGAGCCATCGGGCCAGATAAAGGCCTGGATGCCGGGGACGGTGACAAGACCCTCGTTGTGCTCGACGCGCAGGACACGGTCCTGCACATCTTTCAGAAGAAGGCCGCGGCCGTTGACAGTGTCGGCCAGGTACGAAGCGGTGACCTGCCCCTCATACTGCCCCTTCGCATCGAAGAACCAGGTTTCGTGAGGATCGGTAACGTCCTCTCCGTCCGCTTCAATGTAAATTGCATGGGCGCCGGGCCAGAAGCCGAATTGCTCGTTACCGCCATGGATAATTTTCCCTGCCTTGTTGCCAGGAAAACCAAAACTGGGCCAGCCCACGCCAACTCCATGGCCCGATTCTTCGCGATCCATAGCAAGCTTGCCATCATCGCTTTTGATCGACATTGAGATGTAAAAGCCGCGCGGCCCCAGACTGCGCGGGTAGACCAGTTGCCAGACGTCGGCGCTCTCGGGCAGCGGCTGAAATTTTCCATCGGGGCTGACAAGTGCAAGGCCGCGAGTGTAGTCAGTGCCGAGACAGACCAGCCATTTCTTCCCGGTTTTATCAGCCCGCGCCCAGCCGATGGATGGCGTGATGGGCTCATCCGAATCGCTGGCAGCGGGCTTGGGCAGAGCCGCGACAATTTTGTCGCCGGGCAATTCCCATTTCCAATCCCCTTTGGGTGTGTAGGCGTTGAGTTGCTTGTCGTTGTCCCAGATGTCGGTGGTGATCCACCGTCCGTCGGGCAGGAACGCCCCAAACCATTCGCGGCCGGAGCCGTCGCGGCGCGGTACTTTCACGTCGGCAACGGTGCGGCCTTTCGCATCGAAGAGCCAGCCTTCATGGGGAGTCCATGCTTCAAACCGGCTGGCAGAGATGCGACGGAAAACGGGCGTGGGCGGAAAATCGCTTTCGTTGGTGTGAGCATCCCAAAGCGTGGTCAAAGGGGTGAGCTTGATCGTCGTTACCGTGGCTGGGACAGCGAGTTCGTTCTTCGGCAAACCATCCCGCACCACGTCATCGCCCATGGCATGGGCGTTGTCGTCATCAACATACATGGCGGCCTGGACCACCTTGTCGGCCAGATCGGCGCGTTTGGCGGGGTCATGTTCCGTTTTCCAGGATTGATAAAGCGAAGGGAGATTTTTTGTCGCCGCGGTCCAGGGATCGTCCGTCTCGGTCGTGGCATTGGTGGTTTGACCGGGCGCAGTGGCGTCGTTGGTTTGCGATGAAACCGGGAGGGCAAAAAGGAGCAGAAGCGGAAGAAAGACACGCATGACAGGAGATCGAAATCTTGGATTAGTTTCTTTCGGCGACTTTCCGAATTCAAGTAAAGCTTCCTGATTCAGGACTTCTGCCACTTAACGCGGGACAAGCGCGGGAACTCTTGTATAAGTTACGATACCCCCATGCCCCAAGGTTATCTCGCGCTGGTTCTGCACGCGCATCTTCCTTTCGTCCGCCATCCCGAATACGATGAGTTCCTCGAGGAGGATTGGCTCTACGAGGCGATCACGGAGACTTACATTCCACTGATCGACGTGATGGACGGGCTGCTGAACGATGGGTGCGATTTCCGTTTCACGATGTCGATCACGCCGCCGCTGGCCGCAATGCTGGGCGACGAGCTGCTGCAAAACCGGTACGTGCGACTGGTCGACAAACAGATCGAGCTGGCCCACAAGGAGATCAACCGGACGAAGGGCGACCACCAGTTCCATGAATTGGCGTGGTTTTACCTGCATCGGCTGGAAAATTGCCGCCGTGTTTTTGTCGACAAGTATCATCGGAACCTGCTGACGGCGTTCCGCAAATTCCAGGACGAGGGGAAACTGGAGATCATCACCTGCGGCGCGACGCATGGTTACCTGCCGCTGATGGCGGAGTATCCGGAGGCGGTGCGGGCGCAGATCATGATCGCGCGCGATCACTATCGCGAATGCTTCGGCCGCGATCCGCGTGGGATCTGGCTGCCGGAATGCGCCTATACGCCGGGACTCGACAAGTTTTTGCAGGAGGCGGAAATCCGGTGGTTCGTGGTTGATACGCATGCGATCATGCACGCGGAGCCGCGTCCGCGCTTCGGTGTCTTCGCGCCGCTTTTCACGCGGTCGGGCCCGGCAGCGTTTGGCCGGGACATTGAATCAAGCGTGCAGGTCTGGTCGTCGAAAGAAGGGTATCCGGGCGATCCGTGGTATCGCGATTTTTACCGCGACATCGGGTACGATCTCGATTTCGAGTACATCAAACCTTACATCCAGTCCAATGGGCTTCGAAAATTCACCGGGCTCAAATACCATCGGATCACCGGCCCGGGCGGCTGGAAAGAGCCCTACCGGCCGGGCGTGGCGCGGGAACGGGCGGCGGAGCACGCGAGCAATTTTGTCTTTAACCGCACAAAACAGATCGAGCATCTGCATGGCATCCTGGGGATCAATCCGATCGTGCTGGCGCCCTACGATGCGGAACTTTACGGTCATTGGTGGTATGAGGGACCAGAATTCCTGAATTATGTTTTCCGGAAGGCCCATTACGACCAGCAGGTGTTCAAGACGACCACGCCGGGCGAATATCTCTCGCAATACTCAACACAGCAACTGGCGACACCGAGCGCGTCGTCGTGGGGCGCAGAAGGCTACTACAAAGTCTGGCTGGACGAACCGAATGCATGGATTTATCCGCATCTGCACATGGCGGCGGGCCGGATGATCGAGCTGGCGCGGCAATTCCGCGATTGTTACGGGCTCTGCGACCGGGCGATGAAGCAGGCCGCGCGTGAGCTGCTACTGGCGCAGTCGAGCGACTGGGCCTTCATCATGAAGACGGGCACGATGGTGCCTTATGCGGTCAAGCGGACGCAGGACCATATCCTGCGCTTCACGCGGCTCTACGAGCAGATCAAAAGCAACACCATCGACGAAGCGTTCCTGGGCAACTGCGAATGGCGCGACAATATTTTCCCGAACATCAATTGGCGGTATTATATCTAATTCCCGGGCGCAATGAGCCTGAGCCGGGGAAAATAGGTTCGATAACGGCCCGCATCGCGGGTCAGCAACAGGTAATCTCTGATACTGGCGTGGGCACCGATGTAAAAGTCGGGTAATGGTGACCGCCGTTTGCCTCCTCGCTTTTTATATTCAACGAAGCAATGACCGGCCAGGAATGCAGCTTCCCAGGGAAGTTCATCATGAAACAGATTGGCCCGATCCATCGCCTGATTCAGGACCTCCAGCGTGTCGTAGGAAATGGAAACCTCAGCAAAGATCAGCGGATTGATAAAAAGAAGATCACGATCCCCCCACTCCCGCAATTGCCCAGAAGACCAATCGAACCATTTGGGATCCCGGGTAATGACATCCAGCAAGACGTTACTGTCGACCAGAATGGGCACTCAACCTCTCGTCAGCTTAAGGATTTCATCCGTCGTCCACTTTCCGCTGCCGGTGCCGATCAGGGCCTCGACGACATTCGACCCCCGGCCTTTCTTTTGCCGATCTTTTACCAGGCGCAATCCCCTTTTATCCGGGACAAACCGGACCGAGGTGTCCGGCAAAAAGCCATAGCGCGTGCGAAATTCGAGCGGAATGGTGACCTGTCCTTTGGACGTGATCTTCATGTCTTACTCTTACCAGTAAGACTCCAATTTACCAATCTAAATTCCCGTGAGTTCATCGACGCGCTTCAGGACGTCAGGCGTGAGCTTGGCCTGGGCCTCGACGGCCTTGAGATTTTCGCTGAGTTGGGCGACCTTGGAGGCGCCAAGAATGACGGTGCTGACGTGGGGATTCTTCAAGCACCAGGCGATGGCGAAGACGGCGAGACTGAAGCCAAGTTCCTTGGCGATCTTGTCGAGCTGCTCGACTTTGCCCGCTTTTTCCTTCGCATCTTTCGTAATCCCTTCCTTCAGCCAACCCATCCCCTCCAGCATGACGCGGGTGCCTTCCTTGGGACCGCTGTTATGCTTTCCGGTTAAAAAACCTGAAGCGAGTGGGGAGAAAATCGTCGTGCCAAGACCGTACTCGGAATAGAGCCGGGCCAGTTCCTTTTCCACGTTTTGGCGGTCAAAGATATTGTATTGGGGCTGTTCCATCGTGGGCGGAACGAGATGAAGTTCCCGGGCCACGGCATGGGCCTGCGTGATTTGCCCGGCGTTCCACATGGAAGTCCCCCAATAGAGGACCTTGCCCTGGTGAACGAGATCGCTCATGGCGCGGACTGTTTCCTCGATGGGGGTGTTGGGATCGGGACGATGGCAGAAGTAGAGATCGAGGTAATCGACCTGGAGCCGGCGGAGGGCGTTATGGCAGGCCTCAAAGACATGCTTGCGGCTGAGGCCCTCCTGGTTTGGGAGGCTGCCGCCCCAGAAGACCTTGCTGGAGACGAGGAAGGTTTCATGGGACCACTCCATCTTCCGGAGGATTTTGCCCATGACGATCTCGGAGCGGCCACCGGCGTAGGCCTCGGCGTTGTCGAAAAAATTGACGCCGTTATCGTAGGCGGTTTTCATCAGATCGGCGGCGACTTCATCGCTGATTTGCTGACCAAATGTGACCCATGAACCCAGCGACAGAGCGCTGACCTTGACTCCGGCCTTGCCCAAGCGACGGTATTCCATATTGGCACGGTAATCACCGGTCGCGGGAATGCAAGACGGGGCCAATCGGCCTGATTATTTTCTTTCCCCGCCTCTTTTTGGGATTTAGACCTCTTCAAGTCGGCAACGGGCCAGGACGGCCCAGAGTTCTTATCAAAACTTAATGGAGGGTATATGGCGGAACCAATTCCAGGAGCAGAGAAGAAAGTTGTGGCGGGCGTGTTGGGCATTTTGCTGGGAGCCCTGGGTATTCATAAATTCTATCTGGGCTATACGACGACGGGCATCATCATGCTCGCGGTCAGTATCGTGGTGGGAGGGTTCACCTGCGGCATCGGCTGCAGCCTGATGGGCATTGTTGGCTTGATTGAAGGGATTATTTATCTGACCAAAACGGATGAAGAATTCGTGGCCACCTACATTAACGGGAAGAAAGAGTGGTTTTAAGACGCTGGAATTAAGACAGGCACGTGCTAGTGATTAACTATGCCGTGGTATTATGCCGGTCCCGAGGCCAAGCCCGTCGGACCATTGACGCTGGAGGAATTGCAGAGCCGCCGCCTGGACGGAACGATTTCTCCGGAGACGCACATTATTGAACGGACCGGACAGCCCGGGGAAGTGCTGGCCTGGAAGCGCTACCGCGAAGTTTTTCCGACCGGCCCGAGCCTGCCTCCCCCGCCCCCGCCCGTAATCCCGGCGTTTCCCTTAACTCCTCCGCCACCGCCGCCGGCCCCGGCCGTACCGGTCAACACGCCGCATCCGCTTTTTCCCTCGGCAGCGGGAACCACGCGGTCTTCCGTTTTTCCATCCGACATGCGGCCCGACCCACACTACCAGCAGCACAAGCCGACCAATCCATTATGCGGATGGGGCTTCGGCCTGGGGTTGGCCTCGTTCTTTCTTTCCTTCCTGTGCGTGGGCCTGCTGGCGGCGGTCCCGGCGCTTTGTCTCTGCATTGCAGGACTCGTGCAGTTGAATCGCAGGAAGGATCAATCAGGGCATGGCCTGGCCGTCGCCGGACTGGTGTTGTCGGTCGTGGCATTGTTGATTGCCATCATTTTGATCCTTTCGATGGCGGTCCCGCTGATCAAGGAACATGCCCTGACAGTGACGGAGCAGACGACGAACGATTCGGAATAAGTTATGACGCCCGTGTGCCTTCCCGCAAATCCCGGCGAGCCGGCGCAAGCGCCGGGTGGCTGGTTTTCGACGCGGGCGCAGATCGTCGCGATAACGTGCGCGTGCGCGGGAGCTTCAGCCTTTCTTTACGCAGTCGACCCGAACCGGCACGCGGTCTATCCGCAATGCCTGCTTTACCGCGCGACCGGATTTTATTGCGCCGGGTGCGGGGCGACGCGTGCGCTTCATGCCTTGTTTCATGGTCGCGTGCTCGAGGCGCTGCACGATAATGCGCTGCTGATCATGGGTCTGCCGGTGCTTTTTTATTTCGCGGGATCCTACCTGCTAAGTGCGTGGCAAATAAGGGCCTGGCCGCAGGTGATGGTGGAGAACCGGACATTAACGCGGCGCGGAATCGCCGTGCTGCTTTTACTGCTGGGCTTTATGGCGATGCGAAACCTGCCGGGCTGGCCGTTCGATCAACTGAAGCCGCTGACGCTGTGAGGGCGGTCAACCCTCGATGGTGTTGATTTCGACAGGCTCGACCTGAACGCCGTGTTCTTCCAACCAAGCGACAGCCTTCTTGAGGACTTCGCGGTCGGCTTCGAGCTCCAGCGCGATGATGCCGACGGAGGCGGTGACGGAAGCGTTGCGGATGTTGAAGATAACGTCGAAATTACGACTCATTTCGTAGATGAGCGGTTTGCGGCTGGTTTCGCCGTCAAAGGTGAGCCAAAGGCGTTGCGTCTCGCGGGCCATGACATGAACTAAGCTTGTCGCGGCGGACTTGTCGAGTTTAGGCTTCCTTGACGACGGGTGATTTGGCGAATTCCTCGAGGGCGTGTTTGACGATCTCGAATTCGGCCTCGATCCGTTCCACAAATTCGGTCGCAAGCGGGAAATCGCCGCCCTTGCCGGCGGCCTGGAGATTCGAGCAGAGGAGTTGCATCCGCTCGGCGCCGAAGTTGGCGCAGGCGCGTCCGAGTTGCATGGCCTGGAGGCCGATGCCCTGCACGTTGCGGCATTCGATGTCGTCGCGGATTTGTTTCAAAGCGACGGGTGTTTCCTCGGAGAATATTTCGATCAGCTCGCGGACGGCTTCCGCTCCGGAGCCGGTCATTTCGCCAAAGCGGGAAAGGGCGGCGAAGTCGACGACCTGGCCGATATTTTCCGAGGAGCGGACGAGCTCGCTTTCCAATGCTTCGATCCGCACCGGCTTGCTGAGATAACCATCCATGCCGGCATCGAAGCAATTCTGGCGGTCGGTGTCCATGGCGTTGGCAGTCATGGCGATGATCCAGGGGCGCTTGGGTCCGGCGTAGAGCTTGCGGATCTGGCGGGTGGCCTCGAGGCCGTCCATCTCGGGCATCTGGACGTCCATGAGGATGACGTCGTACTTCTGGCGTTCGAGAGCCTCGAGGACTTCGAGGCCGTTCTGGACGACGTCGGGGCGATAGCCCATCTGGCTGAGGATGCGGGTGGCGACCTTCTGGTTGATGACGTTGTCCTCGGCGAGGAGGATGCGCATGGGCCGGCGCTGGCTGAAGCCGGTGTCGATGCGGCCGGTGGAGCGGAGGACCTTGTTGGTGATCTTTTCGCCCTTGAGTGCAGTGGCGAGAATGCCGTGGAGCTGCTGGAAGTGGGCGGGCTTGGCCAGGCTGGCAATAAAGCCGGAAGGAAGATTCTGGCCGTAAGCGGCCTGCTGCTTAAGCGAACAAAGAAGGACGCATGGGACATTGGCTGCACCGCGCTGCCGAGGGATAGTCTGAACGAGTTCCTTGCCGGATTGATCGGGGAGGTCCTCCTCGATCAGGACAGACTGGATCGACTGGCTAGTGCGGAGTTTTTTCATGACTTCCGCGGCAGTTCTCACACAGACGGCGGTCATGCCCCAGCCGGTGACGAACGACTCAATCATGGCGCGAACGCCGGGATGAGCAACGGCAATCAAGAGAGTCTTGCCCTTCAGGATGGGATTGGGGACGAGCGGCTTCGGCGGCAACGCCTCCATTAACGGAACGGCGATGTGAAAACCGGAGCCCTTGTTTTCCTCGCTCTCGACCCAGATTTTACCGCCCATCATTTCGGTGAGTTTGCGGCTGATGGCGAGACCGAGGCCGGTGCCGCCGAACCGGCGGGTAGTAGAGGTGTCGACCTGCGAGAAGGACTGGAAAAGGCGGTCGATTTTATCGGCGGGGATTCCGATGCCGGTGTCCCAGACCGAGAAAAGGACAAAGTGCTCGCCTCCCTCGTCCTCGGCCCGGGTGACATTGATGCTGACGTCTCCTTTCGACGTAAAGCGAACGGCATTCGAGAGGAGATTGACCAAAATTTGACGCAGGCGCGTGATGTCGCCGGTAAAGCCGGGTGGAATTTCGGGCGCGATCTGCCAGTAGAGATCGAGGCCCTTTTCGCTGGCTTGAAGGGCGACGCAGTCGATGGCCTCCTCAACGAGAGTGGCGAGATCGAAGGGATGGTCCTCGAGATCGAGCTTGCCGGCCTCGATCTTGGAGAAATCGAGGATTTCGCTGATGATGGTCAAAAGGGTGTCGGCGCTCTGGCGGATGGTCTGGGCGTAGTCGCGTTGTTCCGAATTGAGATTGGTGCCGAGCAGGAGACCGGTCATGCCGACCATGGCGTTCATCGGTGTGCGGATTTCGTGGCTCATGTTGGCCAGGAATTCGGACTTGGCCTTGTTGGCGCTTTCAGCGGCTTCCTTGGCGGCGATAACTTCCTGCTGGATCTGCTTGCGCTCGGTGATGTCCTCGCAGATACCGCGATAGCCGATGAGTTTTTCGCTGTCGTCATGCAGGGGGGCGCCGCGGGCCGAGAGCCAGATTTCCTGGCCGTCTTGGGTGAGGGCACGGAATTCGAGATCGCTGAAGCGCTGCCCTTTTTGGGCGGCGTAATAGAATTTGGCGGTGGTGATGACGGCGTCCTCGGGCACGATGCCCTCGAAGAAACCGCGTTGCATCATTTCCTCGGCGGTATAACCAAGGACTTCCTGGACTCGGTCGGAAATGAAGAGGGTCTTGCCATCGAGGGTGATTTCCCAGACAAATTTGCCAGGGATATCGACGACCTCGCGGAAACGGGCCTCGCTCTGGCGAAGTTTTTCCTCGGTCTGCTGCTGGATTTTGTAGGCCGAGGTGAGGCCGCCAAGATTGAGTTCGTTCTGAGCAATAAGGGCGAGATCCTGGAGAACGGCGAGATCCTCAGCGCTGGGAATACGCGGATGGCGGTCGATGACGCAGAGCGTTCCGACGCGGCTGCCGTCGGGCGCGGCGATGGGATTACCAAGATAAAAACGGATGTTGGGCTTGCCGGTAACAAGGGGATTGTCGACGAAACGAGGATCAAGTTTGGCGTCGGGTACGACAAGTTGTTTATCCTCGAGAATGGTATAGCCACAAAAGGCGGCTTCGCGGGTCTCTTCCACAGTATCGGAGCCATACCGCGATTTCATGAACTGGCGATTTTCATCGAGGAGGACGATGTAGGCGATGGGAACGCCCAAAATCCGGGCCGCGAGGCGCGTGATGCGGTCGAAGCGCTCCTCTGGCTGGGTGTCGAGAAGGTTCAGCGCGTGCAATGCGGCGAGACGCTGCTGCTCATTGGGGGGGGTGGGCGCGGCGGGCATGACTTGAAATCTATCTGATTAAGCGAGAGTCAGATGGGCTTCCAGGATCAACACCATAACACCTTTGCTCATAAAGACAAAGTCTTGTTAATGTCGATTTTTAACCCAACATTTTCATCTTTTCCACCAAGCTGATGTTGGCCGTGGAGTTGGAAATCCCTGATCTTCAGGATTGCACGGGGGCATTCCATCCTCAAAAATCTACCATGCCTCAACCCATCGGAATCATCGGCGGCAGCGGCCTTTATCAACTGGCCGCCTTCACCGGCACGCAGGAAGTGCGGCTCGAAACGCCCTTTGGCTCGCCTTCGGATGCTTATATTCAGGGCCAATTGGCCGGACACGACGTGATTTTTCTCCCCCGCCATGCCCGCGGACATAAGCTGTTGCCGAGCGAGATCCCGCACCGGGCCAATATCCATGGTTTCAAGCAGCTCGGTGTCCGCTGGATCATTAGCGTGAGCGCGGTGGGCTCGCTCCAGCATGACTATGCGCCGGGCGACGTGGTTTTGCCGGACCAGTTCTTTGACCGCACGAAGGGGCACGCCGCCGATACCTTTTTCGGCAATGGAATCGTGGCGCACGTCTCGTTCGGCGATCCGGTGAGCACGGAACTTCTGGACGTGCTGTACGGTTCCGCGCAGGCTGCGGGAGCAAAGGTGCATAAGGGCGGGACTTATGTGAACATCGAGGGGCCGCAATTTTCGACGAGAGCGGAATCGGAGACGTATCGTGCGTCGGGTCACGCGGTGGTCGGCATGACGAATCTAGTCGAGGCAAAGCTGGCCCGCGAGGCGCAGATCGCCTACGCGACCGTCGCCATGGTGACCGACTATGATTGCTGGCATCCGGAACACGACAGCGTGACGGTGGAGATGGTGATCGGCTGGCTGCACAAGAACACCGCGCTGGCCCAGAAAATTTTGCTGGAGGCCGTTCCTCGCGTGGCCAGACTCAAGCAGGCCAAGGCGCACGAAGCCCTGAAGTATGCCGTGTTGACGTCAAAGGAACATTGGCCCGAGGCGACGGCGAAGAAACTCGCGCTCATTTTGGAATAGCTCTTTCGCTTAATTCATATGGCCTCGGCCAAACCTGTCGATGATTTGGGCCAACTCATCCTTACCCTGAGGGGCCAGCGCGTGATCTTCGATGCCAATCTCGCCTCTCTCTCTATGAGGTACCGACCAAACGGCTCAATGAACAGGTTAAGCGAAATAGCGATAGGTTTCCTCCCGAATTTGCATTTCAGCTTACTGCTAAAGAACTTATAAACTTGAGATCGCAATCTGCGACCTCAAGTCCTTCTTGTGTCCCCTGCGTTTTTTGCGGCTGATTTCCCCGCCACACCTCCGCAGTCCTCGGTGTGAGACCCCTCAAAAATTAGAAGTGGCCTATCCCGGCGCAGCTTTTATCCTTCTTTGTTTTCCGCAATGACCCGATCCCCCTCAGCCGCCACCAGCAATGACTCGGCAATTGCCGAGTTTCTGACCCGGATGGAACAGGTGCGGGGCGTATCGCCAAACACGGCGCGCAATTACCGGCAGGCGTTGATCGAGTTCAAAACGACCGTGCCGGGAAAATCATGGTGGGATCTCAAGCCGGCCGATTTTAAGAGCTACCTTTACGGGCTGGCGCGAGGGAAGCTGGGGCCGAGCACGATCCGGCTCCGCTTCGCCGCGTTGCGGACGTTTTACAAACAGGCATTGCGCGAGGGAAAAATCAAATCGAATCCGGTCGCGGGTCTGGCGTTGCCGAAGCTTTCCCGGCGGCTTCCGCTGTTTCTCAATCAGGAACAGATCGAGGCGTTGCTCGATGCGCCGAAAAAAATGTGGCTCGAGGAGGAGAAGCGGGTCGCCCGGGGTGCAAAAAAGGACCGGCGCAACAGCCAGAACTGGCAGGTGCTGCGGGATGTGGCGTGGCTGGAGCTTTTTTATACGGCCGGCTTGCGGCTCTCGGAGCTGGTGGGTCTGAAACGGGACGATCTCAATCTCGCGCAGGGAATCGTGCGGATCATGGGCAAGGGACGGAAGGAGCGGCTTTGCCCGCTGGGTCAACCGGCGGTCGAAGCGTTGCGGGCCTACCTGAATGAATGTCCCTTTGAGGGAAAAGCAGTGTTCCTTTCCGCGCAGGGCAAACAGCTCAACGGCCGGACGATCCAACTGGCACTGAAGCGATATCTTTCCGCCGCCGGGCTCGACCCGAAACTCACCCCGCACAAGCTGCGGCATACCTTCGCAACACACCTGCTCGACCACGGCGCCGACCTGCGCAGCGTGCAGGAATTACTGGGCCACAGTCAACTGACGACAACGCAAATTTACACTTCAGTCTCGGTGGAAAGGCTGAAACGTGTCTATGATCGCGCGCATCCGAGAGCATGAAGGCCCTGGTCAAATTTATCCTGCAGGTGATTTATAACGTTGTTTTCGTGACGTTTTTCCTCATCACCGGGCCGTTCTTCCTCTGGCGGCTTTGGCGGCGGGGAAAACTGCTGCCACAGTTCGGACAGCGCTTCGGGGTCTATTCCCACAAAGTGCGCGACCAGCTCCGGTCCGGCGCTGATTTATGGATCCACGCGGTAAGCGTGGGCGAAGTGAAGCTGGCGCGGGTGCTGATTTCACGCCTGCGGGAAATCCAGCCCGGCCTGCGGATCGTGGTTTCGACGACGACCGGCACCGGGTTCAACCTGGCGAAGACGCAATTGGCAGATGAAAACACGTTCGTCATTTACAATCCGATCGATTTTCTCTGGAGCGTGGTGGGAGCGTTCAGTCTGATCCGGCCGAAGCGGCTGATCCTGGTCGAATCGGAAATCTGGCCGAATTATCTCTGGTGCGCCCGACGGCGGCACATTCCGGTTTATCTGGTGAATACGCGGCTGAGCGACCGGACCGAGGAGCGCTATCGCCGGATGCGCTGGCTGATCGGTCCCCTCCTTCAGGACATCGACCTGATTTTTGCCCAGGACGAGACCGACGTGGGGCGGCTGACCCAGGCCGGTTTCGGGCCCGAAACGATCTTCAATCTCGGCAGCCTCAAGTATGACGTGGCGGCGCTCGACACGGCGAAGGAGCACGATGTAAGCGCGTGGTGGGACCGGACGGGCTGGAGCACCGGCCAGTTGATTCTTCTCGGCGGCAGCACACATCCGGGCGAGGAAGAGGTGCTGGCGCGAATTTACCGCGAACTCCGGAACGACTGGCCCAACCTAAGGTTGGTGCTGGCCCCACGGCACGCGAATCGGGGCGGCTCGATCCGCGATCTGTGCGAGCGGATGGGTCTGAAGACGGTGACCCGCACGCAATTGGCCGAAGCGACGAGTCCCCTTTCCAACGGCAGTTCGCCCGACGTGCTGGTGGTCGATTCGACCGGCGAGCTGAGTTCGCTTTATCGCCGGGCCACGCTGGCTTTCGTGGGAAAGAGTCTGCGGGGTCAGGGTGGGCAGAATTTCATCGAGGCGGCGCCTGTTGGGACGCCGATCGTGGTGGGGCCGAACATGCAGAATTTCAAGGTCATCACGCGCGAGTTCCTGTCCCGGCAGGCGATCGTGCAGGTGACGGACGAGTTTGAACTGGCCAACTGCCTGCATGCGCTTTTTGCGTCGGACGAGATCCGGAAGCAACTGGGCACCCGGGCCCGCGAGACGTTTAAAGCCAATCTCGGAGCCGCCCAACGAACGGCGAAGGTCATCCTCCGCTCATTTGAGAACGGGAAGCATTAAAGCCTAACGCTAATAGGCTCTCGCACCGTTGTGCTCGGCGTGGCCGTCGCGGGCCAGACGGCAATCGCAGGCCGCCTTCTGGAGCTTGGAGCAGGGCGTCTCGACGAAATAGAGGACGGTTTCGAAGCAGCCACGCGGCTCACGGAGCGGATGGCAGCCGACGACGACGCCGGTGCAGCAATGACGCTCGCCGCGGTAGTCGAAGGCAAATTCGACCTCAACGCCTTCCTCGAAGTACCATTTCGTGAGGAGCTTGACTCCCTTGGGAGTCCAGTCGATTTGCTCCTTGATCAGCTTGATCGAATCAGAAAAACTTACGGTAACATCGCGTCCCACATTAGCCCTACTTTTGCTTTGAATCGGCATAGCTATGCATCGTTTAGGCTATCTTTCACTTAAGATGAAATAATATTCGTCCAAATCGGAAACGATGCAACCGATAGCTCAAAGAAAAATTTCTGTCGCAAATCATTATCTTCTTGCAATTGCAACAGCCTGTGAAGGCCCGCAGACTCAGGAGCGGGGATGAAAACGGCGATGGATCTCACGCAGGCGGGCGTGGTCGACATGGGTGTAAATCTGGGTAGTGGCGAGGCTGGCGTGGCCCAGCATCTCCTGGATGGCGCGCAGGTCGGCGCCGTGGCTGAGGAGATGGGTGGCAAAGGAGTGACGAAGGAGGTGCGGCCAGATTTTTTTACGGATCCCGGCAAGTGCGGCGATGTCGCGGACGATCTGCCAGATGCGGGCGGTGGTGAGCCGGCGGCCATGCCCGCCCAGGAAGAGTTCACCGCCGGTTTTGGGTTTCACGAGCAGGGGGCGGCCCCGGGCAAGCCAGCGGTCAACGGCGGCGGCGGCTTTTTCGCCCATGGGGACAAGGCGTTCCTTGTTCCCCTTCCCGATGACGCGCAGGAGCTTGTCCTCGCGCAAAACGTTTTCGAGCCGCAACGAGACGATTTCGCCAGCACGGAGGCCACTGGCATAGAGGACTTCGAGCAGGGCGCGGTCACGGAGGCCGAGCGGGGTCTCGGGAAGGTCGAAGGAGAGCAACTGATTGACCTCGGCCTCGGTCAGGGTTTCGGGCAGGAGACGGTCGAGACGGGGAAGATCGAGGGCCGTACGGAAATCGCGTTCGATGAGGCCTTCGCGCTTGAGATGGTCAAAAAGATGGCGGAGGGCAATGACGATGACCTTCATTGAGGCGGGAGCGAGCCGTTTTGCCGTCCGCTGGGCGCGGAGGAAGGTGCCGATTTCGTTCTCGGTCACCGTGGCGGGAGCAAGGCCGGGATGATTTTTTTCGATCCAGGCGGCGAACGATTCAAGGGCGATGCGATTGATGAGCTGCGTGTTGACGGCGTGGCTTTTTTCCGTCGCCAGGTAACCGAGGCAACTTTCGATGGCCTCTTCCCAGACGGGATTCATCGGGGGCGGTTGTTTAATTCGGCCAGGACCGACGGATCGCGCACATCGGCCCATTCGCGGCGGAGGGTGACACCGCGGAGGCGGGCGCCGGCCTTGACGATGGCTTTGAGGGCGTCGGTGAATTCATATTCACCACGCGGCGATTTTTCGAGCGCGGCGGTATATTTGAAAATCTGCGGCATGAGGAGATAAATGCCGGCGTTGTAATAGGCGTTGGCGGGAACATGGCCGGAGCCGCCCTTTTCGACGAGGTCGATCATGAAGCCGTCATGGTTGAGGACGACGGCGCCGCCCTTGGTGAGGTCCTGGCCATCCTTGAGGGCGATGACGCCATCCTCCCGGAACGAGTCGACGAGGAGGGCATAATCGGTGGCGGGACGGAGAAGGATGTCGCCGTAGGTGAGGAGGAAATGGTCCGAACCAACCCAGTCCTTCGCCAGCTCGGGGGCCTTGCCGGTGCCGTCCTGGATCTTTTGTTCTCCGTAGGAGATATGGACATCCCAGCGCCGTCCGTCGCCGAAATGGTTGCGGATGACGTCGCCGCACCAGCCAACGATGATGAAGAGATCGCGGATGCCGGCTTCATCGCGAAGGCCCTCGACGATGTGCTCGAGAACCGGCTTGCCCTCGACCCGGACCATGGGCTTGGGGAGATTGGCGGTGAGATTGCCCATGCGGGTGCCTTTTCCGGCGGCGAGGATGACGGCTTTCATGGTTGACGTGAAAGTCATGTAACCGGCTCGGCAGCGAAAGGCCAAGTCTCTTTACTAGGAGAAGAAGAGATAATTTACTTGGAGAAGAAGAGGTTATAGAGCCAGGTGAGCCAACTGGTGGCTCCGGTTGACGGCGCGGGCTGGGACGGGACGCCATTGTTGCCCGCGATGGTTTTGTCCGGAAGGCCGGCTGGGGCGGGCGAAGTTGATCCGGGATGGTCGTTGTGCGGATGCATGGTAATGCAAATGGCACCGATCATCAGGATCTTGCTGTCGAACGGGGCATCGAGCAGAGAGCCCGAGAGGAGCAGGAGACCGGAGACCGGAACGACGGCGCCCGGAGAGCGCCAGAACCCTCCGTTGAGGACCTGGGGCGTGAGAATTTTCCGTCCCGGTTCATCGTCGCGATGCGCGGGGTCGTCGACCAGAAGCATGTCGGGCTCAGCCGTGATTAGGGCAACGGCATGGCCGGTATTGAGAAGACTGGTGTAGGTGCCCGAGCCTTCGTCGTAATGGCAATAGGCCAGAAGGAGAATGAATCCCTTGTTGGGATCGTCGTTTTCTTTCAGCCAATCCTGGCTGAAAGCGGCGGCGCCATCGAGATTGGAGGCGCCAAGACCACGATATTCGATATCGCAATCATACCCGGCGTCCTGAACGTATTTCTTGATTCCGCTGATGATATACGACATGCCGGTGCCCCAATCGTAGCGGGCATGGGTGTCGGCCATGAGGAGGTGCACCGTGTGCTTGTCACGCTCATCCTCAGTTTCACTTGGAAGCCCCTGAACGAGCTTCGGGTAACCGTGCCGGCCAAACCAGATCAGCAGGTCGGCAACCGAGGTCGGCAGGCAGGTCTGCTCGACCTGGGAGAGCTCGGGCATGCCGGTCTTGTCGACAGCGGAGGCAACAGGCAGGGCAAAAGCGAGGAGCAATCCGGCAAGAACGAAACTCCGCGGATGGTTCAGGGAGAAAAAACCATCGTGCCGCATTCGCTTAAAATTCGGCCTGGCTGGTAATGACCTTGCCCACCAGCCCGTATTGTTTGGCTTCATCAGCGCTCATCCAGAAATTGCGATCAGTGTCTCGCTCGATTTTTTCGACGGGCTGGCCGGTCTGGACCGAAAAGATTTTGTTGAGGCGCTCGCGCATCTTGAGGATTTCCTGCGCCTCGATGCTGATGTCGGTGGCCTGGCCGCCAACGCCGCCGCTGGGCTGATGGAGCATAAAACGGGTGTTGGGAAGCGAGTAGCGGTTTTCGGTCGGCACAGCGACGTAGATGAGAGCGCCGGCGCTGGCGACCCAGCCGGTACCGAGGACTTTGACCTTCGGCTTTACGAAACGAAGCATGTCATGGATGGTGTCGCCCGCCTCGACGTGGCCGCCCTGGGAATTGATGATGAGCTTGATGTCGTTGTCGTTGAGCGAGGAGAGAAGGATGAGTTTTTCGCAGACTTCGCGCGCGACCTTCTGGCTGATTTCGCCGAAGAGAAGAATGGTGCGGGTCTCGAGGAATTTTTCCTCAAGCTTGGATTTGGGTTCCTTTTCCTTCTTTTCCTCTTTTTCGGGTGAATCGTCGCGGAACATGGGCAGATGCGGCAAAAAATCCATAACTGCTAGCATAGCTGAACCTGTTCCCCTGGCAATTGTAACTCTCAATGCGCTTTCTAGCCTCGCCCGATCACCCTCGCGAATCGGCCCACGGCGGAGCGCTGACCGCGCGCTTGATTTGAAGTTTTAGCTCAGCGGCCAAAGCTTCTCGATTCGAAGCCGCCGTGAAATAACTTCGGACGAAACATTAAAAGACTTCGAGATATATGTGGCAAGATAACTAAGAGTTGTCTCATTCCAGTCCTTAATACCTCGACTTTTCGCTAACTGCAGGG
The DNA here is from genome assembly GCA_021272165.1 of Methylacidiphilales bacterium. GTDB lineage: Bacteria > Verrucomicrobiota > Verrucomicrobiia > Methylacidiphilales > UBA1321 > JABDGH01. The sequence goes on along the minus strand of JAJSLK010000025.1, from coordinate 8,032 downwards.
CCTCATCCAGGCTTGCCTCAAGGCGATCTCGGGGTACGAGTAGGCGGCCGGCGAACTCGTTGGCGTGATATTCAAGATAATTATATTGATCGTCCGGTAGCTCGCTAATAAAGCTAACCCACGTATCCGCGGTTGGAGGGCGAATATTCTGGTACACGTCGCCGTGCAAGATTAAATGACCGATTTCATGCGCCACAGAAAATCGGAGCCGATACTCTTGCCTAGAATTGGTAAAGCTCTCCTTGTCGACAAGGATCGTTTTGAGATCGCCCAAGAGAATTGCCTCCGTGTCGCATTGCTGCCGAAGTCCGTAGGCGGGTACAAGTTCCAGCCCTAAATCGAATTCAGCCATTCCTAAAACGTCAATTGGAAACGACTGGCCGAATGAGGCCTCTTTTCGAAGCTTGTCAACTCTGTCCCAAATTTCCTCCTTGCGGAGGTAGGGCGCTTTAAATTTTGAAGCGTCCATCAGGGCCGATGGGTGTCTTCAATGATCTTAAGAAGCCTTTCCAAGTCTTCCTTTGTCGGCTTCTGCCCGGAAAGTGTACGCAGGAAAGCCGGCAATTTTTCCACCAAGTCCTTGTTTTCCAAGACGTGGCTTGGAATGCGTCCGGCATCCACCGAGGCGTAGTCGAAAAACTTCAACCAGTCCTCAGTTCCAGGCGTCAGGCCAAGCTGCCCGGCCCACTCAACAAGGATTTTTTCATCCTTTGGTGGAAGCAACACCTCCCGTTCAATTTTGCTCCAATTACTAGCATCGTGCCCATTCTGAAGGCAAAATTCTCGGAGCCCTAATCGGTTTTTCGCCCGAATTTCTTTGATGAATTGTCCAAACATAGCTTTGCAAAACTGTGGTATAAATTATACCACACAAAGTCTCCAGTCAAGCTCAATGAGGAACACCCATCTCTTGCACCACGAAAAAAACACGATCTACAATCCGTACTTGGATTTCAGGTAGTCCATGAAGTAGGTGGCGCGGGTCGGCTCGCCGGTGGCAAGGGTCATGAGCTCAGCGGGCGAGTAACGACGGGCAGGGCGATGGATTTTTTCCTGGAGCCACGCGAGAAGCCGTTTGTATTCGGCTTTCTGGAGATCGGCGTCAAGACCGGGTACCTGCCGGAGCGCGGCGGAGAAGAGTTGGGCGGCGTTGAGGGTGCCGAGCGTGTAGGTGGGGAAATAGCCGATGGCTCCCATGGCCCAATGAGTATCCTGAAGACAGCCGCGGGCATCGTCTGGGACCGGGATCTGGAAGATTTCCTCGAAGCGGGCGTTCCAGGCGGCGGGGAGATCGGCCACCGCGAGAGCACCGGAGACAAGGCGCTGCTCGATCTCGAAGCGGAGAATGATGTGGAGGTTGTAGGTCGCCTCGTCGGCCTCGACGCGGATGTGGCTGGGCTTGACGCGATTGACGGCGAGCCAGAATTCGTCGAGCGGCAGGGCGGCGAGGCCGGGAAATTGTTCACATGCGACGGGGTACCAGTGGGCCCAGAAAGTGCGGCTGCGGCCGACCTGATTTTCCCACAAGCGCGACTGCGATTCATGGATCCCGAGCGAGAGATAGGTGCCCATCGGCGTGCCGTAATGCTCGGGCAGCAGGCCCTGGGAATAGAGGCCATGTCCGGCTTCATGCATGATGCCGAAGAGGGAACCGGTGAAATCGCGTTCGTTGTAGCGGGTGGTGAGGCGGCAATCGTGCGGCCCGAGCTCGGTGCAGAAGGGGTGGACGGTGGTGTCGATCCGACCGGCGCCGAAATCGAAACCCATCGCCTCGGCGACGCGGCGGTTGAGGGCCTGCTGTCCGGCGACCGGGTAATCGCCTTCAATCAGGGCGGAATCGACCGCGGCGGTAATTTTTTCGAGCTGGGGCAAAAGCGGGCTTAGCTGCTTCTGGAGATCGGCAAAGACGGGGACGAGATCGGCGACGCGGACGCCGGGCTCGTAACCTTCGAGCAGCGCATCATAGGCGCAGTCGGCGTAGCCCCAGCTTTGGGCCTGCTCACGGACGAGGCTGAGGATTTTTTCGAGCCAGGGGGCGAAGGCGGCAAAATTTGATTCGCGGCGCGCCTGGACCCAGGCTTCGCGGGCCAGTGAGGTGGTCTTGGCGAGATCTTCGACGAGACGCTGAGGGAGCTTCGTGGCGCGGTCGTAATCGCGGCGCCATTCGCGGACGTTGGCGGCGCGGAGGGCTGTTTCCTCCTCGTCGGCGCAGGCGGGCAGCTTGTCCTCGCATTGCTTGATCCAGCCGCCGACTTCGGATGCGGTGCCGAGCCGATGGGCCAGTCCGGCAAGCTGGCTAAGCTGCTCGGCGCGGTAGGGCCCGGCCTTTGGCGGCATGTAGATTTCGAGGTCCCAGGTCAACGCGCTGGCGGCGCTGTTGTAGAGGGCAATTTCGCGGGAGCGTTGCTGGAGCGATTCGTAGGCGTTCATGGCTGGGGACAATGTTGACGGAATAGTAGTGAAACCGCTTCAAAATTCCATCATCCCGAGCTTGTCGAAGGATCAGCTGCCTTGGGAGCAACGATCATCTTCTGGAGGCTGATCCTTCGACAAGCTCGGGATGATGGAATTCGTAAAGAACCTCGAAACAAGCTCCGTGGTAGCCAAGCCAAAGCAAGCTTCGGGGAATCCAACCCAAGAGATTAAACAATACCTTACCCTCCTTCGGCATCGCTCGACATGTCAGCCGCAGCGTGCGGTAATGGGGAACTGATGAACAGACCGCGGCGGCGAAAATCCCAAACCAAATCCCCTTCCCGCCCGGAGCGTCCTCCGAAGCAGAAAAGTCATTCGGCGAGACCGCAGGCCCAGCGGCATCAACCGCGACCCCAAGCCCGCCATGCCGGGCCCCCGGCCAAACCCGCGCAGGGGAAACCGCACGCGCCGCTTCACTGGCGGGAAGCGATGGGTCCGTTGCTGGCGGAGCCGAACTACCAGCCGCTCGATGAAAAGGCACTGGCCCGCAGGCTGCATGTGCCGGCGGAAGAGACGGGCGCATTCATCGCGTTCCTGACCGAGGAGGAAAAGACGGGGCGGGTGATGCAGGTGCGGCACCGGCTTTATGTGCAGCCGCGCCGTCTCGGCTATTCGGCGGGCATTTTGCAGATGAACGAACGGGGATTCGGATTTCTGGTGCCGGTCAACCCGGCTGAGCCTGATTTTTACGTTGCGGCGGAGGACACGGGGACGGCGTTTCATGGCGACCTGGTACTGGCAAGATTGAAGGAGCAGCGGGGCGGGCGGCAGCGCGATCATCGGCCGCGGGGCGAGGTGGTAAAAGTGCTGCAACGGAAACGGCGCCAACTGGTGGGGACGCTGAAGAAGACGCCGATGTTTTACTACGTTATTCCCGACGAAACGCGGATTCCGCACGACATCAGCGTGCCGCCTCCACAGGGCACGCCGCCGCTGGGACAAAAAGTGGTGGTGGAACTGAAGGACTGGCCCGACCGGCGGAAGCCGCCGGAGGGAGTTATCACCGAGGTATTGGGTTCGCCCGACACACCGGGGGTCGATCTGCTTTCGATCATCCGGAAGCATGATTTGCCGACGTCGTTTCCGGAACGGGTGGAGCACGAGGCAGCGGAGATCGAGGCGGTCATTCCACCGGCGGAGATTTCGCGACGGGAGGATTTCCGCAAGATCATCACCCTAACGATTGACCCGGACGATGCGAAGGACTTCGACGATGCGCTTTCCTACCGCTCTTATCCCAACGGTGATTTCGAGATTTTTATCCACATCGCGGATGTTTCGCACTTCGTGCGGGCGGGTTCGGCGCTCGACGTGGAGGCGCGGTCGCGGGGCAACAGCATCTACCTGGTGGACCGGGTGATTCCGATGCTGCCGGAAAAATTGAGCAACGGCATCTGTTCGCTGCAGCCGCACGTTGACCGGCTGGTGAAAACGGCGGTGGTGATGCTGGATCGGCGGGGCGAGATCAAGTCGTTCCGTTTCGCAGCGGGGGTGATCCACAGCGCGCGGCGCTTCACCTACCAGGAGGCCTTTGCTCTGCTGCACAAACCGGCTACCCTGCCGATGGCGGGCCATCTCCATGCGCTGAATGAAATGGCGCAGACGTTGCGGCGGCGGCGGTTTGCCAGGGGCGCGCTGGACCTTGATTTTCCCGAGGTGAAGGTGCGCGTGAACGAACTGGGAATTCCGACGCACCTGGAACGGACGGAGAATGATATTTCCCATCAACTCATCGAAGAGTTCATGTTGCTGGCGAACGAAGTCGTGGCGCTGGAATTGAAGCGGCGCAGCCGGCCGGGAATTTATCGCATCCACGAAAATCCCGATCCGGACCGGCTGGAGGATTTTCGCGCACAAGCAAAGTCGATGGGCTTCGCGTGCGGCGACCTGACGCAGCGGGGCGAAATCCAAAAGCTGCTCAATCGCGTGCGAGGCCAGCCGGGCGAGAGCGTGGTGAAGATCGGGCTGCTGAAGTCGCTCAAGCGGGCGATGTACAGTCCGAAGCCGATCGGGCATTATGGCCTGGCGAAGATCAACTATACCCATTTCACCTCGCCGATCCGGCGCTATTCGGACTTGGTTGCGCACCGTCTGCTTTTCGGCCATCCGCGCGATGCGGGGGATTCGAGTTATGATAGTTTGTCGCGCTTGAGTATACACCTTTCCAATACGGAACGACAGGCGGCGGAGGCGGAGCAGGAATCGATCAAGCTCAAGAAGCTCGAATATTTCGATCGTCAGGCTCACACAACAAAGCGGACATCCTTCCAGGCGCTGGTGCTGGAAGCGCGGTCGGGAGGATTACTGGTGCAGTTGCCGGAGTTTCTGGTGCAGGGGTTTGTTCCGATTTCAGCCTTGGAAGGAGATTTGTTTATATTTCAGCCCCAACGACTTGAATTAAATGGTCAGCGAACCAAGGTCACGCTGCGAGCGGGCCAAACGCTGCAGGTGGAGGTGGCGAGTGTCGACCTAGCGCGGCATCAAGTTGACTTCAAAGTGACTAAACAAAGCTTATTAAAACTTTTATCGCCAACACGTGTTTAATTGTCCATCCTATGCGGAGGGCAAATTATGAGTGTTGAGGAATCTCTTCAGGACGTTGCAATACGGGAGCAGCAATTGGAGGCCCATATCCTCCGCTCGACCGAGTACCTGAAAAAGGCAGACCGGGAATTGAAACGGCAGGTGACGATTCTTTACCTGGCCATAGCGTTGCTGCTGGTTTTTCAGGCGCTGTTCACCCTCGACGCGGCGGACCGTTTACCGGTTTTCGGGGTGGTGATGATCAGCGTGACGTCGTTTCTGGCGATCATCAATTGCGGGTTGATGATCCAGACGAAAACGTGGCTGCGGCGGCTGAATGAGGCGTGGCTGGCGCCGCAGGAACGGCATGCGCTGGAAGCTTTAAAGCTGCAGCGGAGCGAAATCCTTTCCCGGCAACCGCGGCATGGTTCGGGCGGAATTAATGCCGAGCTGAATTAAGAACTTATTGCCGAAGTAGACCCCGCAGCGAGATGCGAATTGCAAGGCACGGCAAATGTGGCGGGGTAAATTGCATCGCTTAATGCCGGGTGTGGGCTGAGCGAAAACTTCTTTCTCTCTCGCGGAGCGGAACTTCCACAAACGGGAGCGCTTTGGCATATCCCCTGCAAAGGGAAGCTAACCTCACGAACTTCATCAAATTATCCGGATCGTGTGGCGAGGCGCCATGAACAATCCCGCTGAAGCTTTTGTCGCGAGAGTCGGGGGAAAGGCCCTCGCGTTTCTGGAAGAACTGGGCAGCCTGACCTGGCTGGCCGGCAATACCGCGGCGGAAATTGGAGATCGGGTGGCGGAGCGGCGGCCGCCGTTTCGGCTGGCCGATTTCTTTTTCCAGACCGCCCGGGTGGGGGTGGGATCCCTGCCGATGGTGATTTTGCTTTCGGTCTTTGTCGGCCTGACGATGGCGCTTTTGACGGGATATCAATTGCAAAAATTCGGTGTGACGACGCTGGTGCCGCCCGTGGTGGGGATCGCGTTCACGCGGGAAATGGGCCCGCTTTTCACTGGGATCGTGCTGGCTTCGCGGATCGGGGCAGCCTTCACGGCGGAGTTGGGAGCCATGATCGCCGGCGGTGAGGTCGACGCTTTGGAAGCGATGGGAATCGGACCTCTGCGTTACCTGGTGACACCGCGCTGGTTGGCGATTTTCTGCATGACGCCGTGCCTGGCAGTCCTCTCAACCCTGTCGGGAATTTGTGGTGGGGCCTTCATTTCCGACCTGATGCTGCAACTCGGTTATAGCTTCTTTTTCGACCAGGTGATGCTGAACCTGATGGTGAAAGACATTCTGGCGGGGGTCTTTAAAAGCTTCGTGTTCGGGGCGCTGATCGGACTGATCTCCTGTTACAAGGGGCTGGGCGTCAAAGGAGGCGCGGTGGGGGTGGGCGTGGCGACGACCTCAAGCGTGGTCACGGCGGTAAGCAGCGTCATCGCGTTTGATTCGGTGATTAACATTTTTCTCGTTCTTCTTTTCCCATGAAAAATCGCGCCTTTCTTGAAATCAACGGCCTCAAACTGAAGTACGGAGACAAGGCCGTGCTCGATGGCGTGACCCTGAAAATCGAGCCAAGGGAAGTGCTCGTCGTCATGGGATTGAGTGGAGGCGGAAAGACCACGCTGCTGAATCTTCTCCTCCGGCTGATGGAGCCGACCTCCGGCACCATCATGTTCCGCGGCGAGGAGCTGTTGAGCCTGGAGCGGCGGGAATTAAACCGGGCGCGCACGCGGATCGGCATGGTTTTTCAAAACGCGGCGCTGATCAGCTCGATGACGGTGGCGGAAAACCTGGCATTGCCATTGCGGGAACTGTCCGACAAAACGCCGAAGGAAATCGACAAGGCCATCGATGAGAAGCTGGAGCTGGTTGACCTGAAGGATGCACGGGAAAAACTTCCGGGCGAATTGAGCGGCGGCATGAAGAAGCGGGTCGGCCTGGCGCGGGCCTTGATGCTCGACCCGGAACTGGTGCTTTTCGACGAGCCCTCGGCGGGATTGGACCCAATTGCAACTGAACGCATCGACGACCTGATTCTGGAGCTGAAGGAAGAGCATAATGTCACGTCGATCGTCGTGACGCACGAGATGGAAAGCGCCTTCGCGGTCGCTTCGCGAATGGCGTTTCTCGACAAGGGAAAAATCATTTTTGACGGGACCCCAGACGAGATCAAGGGAACGGACAACAAGGTCATTCAAAAATTTCTGGCGCCTTACCTTGCGCATGAACGAACCGGAGAACTGCATCATGCAAATTCATAGAAACGAAATCACGACGGGCCTGCTGGTCCTGGCCAGCGCCGGGATTCTTTTGGGAGTGCTCGCAGTCCTGGCTGCGCCGGGACTGGTGAAGCACATCAAGACCTACAAGATTTATTACGACAATGCGGGCGGCATCCGCCCCGGCGCTCCCGTTTTGCTGGCTGGACGCGAAATTGGAAAAGTGACGAAAATGGAATCTCCCGTGCCGTTGTCCGAGCGGCCGCCAGGACATCTCGAGGATGAAGTGGCTATCGAAGTTGAGGTGGACGGAAAGGCGCAGATTTATCGCAATGTCACTGTTGACCTGACCCAACAGTCACTTATGGGCCAGCAGGTGATCGATTTCGTTCATGGCGACCCGGCAACGGGCGTGGCGCCGGACCGTGCGGAGTTCGCCGGAGAGCGGGTGCCCGATGTTTCCGAAGCGGTTTCCAAGCAGTTGCAGCAACTCATGGGGCCCGGATCCGATTTGGCTGAAACCTTGCGGAATGCCCATCTTTTGATGGATACGCTGAATCATTCGCAGATCAAACAGACGATCCAGAACGCCGAGCAAATGACCGACACGCTGAAGCGGGAACCGTGGCGTCTGTTGTGGCCGAGCACCAAAAAATATGGCGAATAAAGAACCCCGCCGCAAGCAGCGGGGTATTGCCGATTCAGAATAGAACCAGTTGATAGTCCTCATGAAGCTTTTTGTACGTGTGGCCCTGTTGTTTCACGTAAGTTCCGATCATTCTTTCGTTCCCGTGCTTGCCCA
>JAJSLK010000062.1 GCA_021272165.1 Methylacidiphilales bacterium | reverse complement strand
ACCTGCGCCAGGCCAAGGCCCGCACCGACGAAGAGCTCCTGACGGCCATCGCGCAAGCCCTGCGCCGGGTCAGCCCCGCCGATGCCCAGGGCTTCTTTCGTCATGCCGGTTACATGTGCACTATATGTTAAAATGATCTAGATATCGAGGTTGCGAACGTTGAGAGCGTTGTCTTCGATGTATTGGCGCCGAGGTTCAACCTCATCGCCCATCAGCTTGGAGAACATTTCCTCCGCCTCGACGGCATCGGCGACGTCAACCTTCAGCAGTCGGCGCTTTGTCGGGTCCATGGTCGTGACATAGAGTTCCTTGGCGTCCATTTCACCAAGACCCTTGAACCGGGTGATGGTGACACCACGTTTGCCGACTTCCTTGACGCTTTCGAGAATCTCGGGAATCGAAAAGATCTGACGCTTTTTCTGGCTGTCCCCTTCGCCCTCGACGAGTTCGAAGAGAGGCCGGTCGGCGGCGCGATACTGGTCAATGGTGAGACCCTTGCGCTCAAGCTTGTTGAGAAGCTCGGCGACGGCCTTGCTTTCGTGGAGCTCGACATGGATGCAGCGGCGGCGCGCAACGGCGCCGTTGCTGCCCTTGGACGAGGCTTTGTCGCCATTGCCATCGGCTTCTTCGCCCGGTTCGTCACCGAAGATGCGGAGATCGGCGTTGGCCTTGGCAAATTCGTTGAGCTGATGGTCGTTCTCAAGATAATGGACGATTTCCTGGTTGCCTTCGCGGACCTTGACGAGATGCCGCGGGAGCTCGTGGTTGCGGCTGTTACGGGCGGCCAGGTACTCGGCGAAGTCGCCGCCATGCCGCGCGATGGCCCGCGTGAATTTGTCGAGGGAGTCGAGCATCTCGAGGATTTCGACCAGCGAACTGTCGGCGATGGTCTTGTTATCGGAAAGGTTCTTCAGTTTCACCTCATCGCTGCCGAACTTGATGAGGATCTTGTTGAGCTGGCTTTCCCCCTCGACGTATTCCTCGCGCTTCTTACGCTTGATCTGGAAGAGCGGCGGCTGGGCGATGTAGACAAACCCCTTGCGGATGAGCTCGGGCATCTGGCGGAAGAAGAAGGTGAGGAGAAGGGTGCGGATGTGGGAGCCATCGACGTCCGCATCGGTCATGATGATGATTTTGTGATAGCGAAGGCGCTCCAGGTTGAAGGCGCCTTCCCCGCCGTCGCCGATGCCGGTGCCCACCGCGGTGATCAGCGTACGAATTTCGGTGTTCTGCAGGACCTTGTCGAGCCGGGCCTTCTCGACGTTAAGGATCTTGCCCTTGATGGGAAGGATGGCCTGGTTCTGGCGGTTGCGACCCTGCTTGGCGGAGCCGCCGGCCGAGTCACCCTCGACGATGAAGAGCTCGGAATCCTCGGGATTACGGCTGGAGCAATCGGCGAGCTTGCCGGGCAGGCCTCCTCCGGAAAGCGCGGTCTTGCGGACGGCTTCACGGGCGCGGCGCGCAGCCTCGTTGGCGCGGGCGGCGTTGAGGGCCTTGTCGATGATCCGCTTGGCGATGCCGGGATTGGCATCAAAGAAAGTCATGAGACTTTCGTACGTGGCGGAGGAGACAATGCCTTCGACTTCGGGCGAGAGGAGCTTGACCTTGGTCTGGGACTCGAACTTGGGATCGGGATGGAGGAGCGAGATGACGGCGACCAGGCCTTCGCGGACGTCGTCCCCGGAAAGGCTGGGGTCCTTCGGTTTGAAGAGATTGCTGGCCTTGCCGTACTGGTTGATGGCGCGGGTGAGCGCGGAACGGAAGCCGGCCAGATGCGTGCCGCCATCGGGATTGGTGATGGTGTTGGTGAAGCAGAGGATCTGGTCAGCGATCGAGTCGTTGTACTGGAAGACAATGTCGAGTTTGACCGGCTGGGGCTTGTCGTTGACGACGACGGCGCTTTCCTTCACGCGCGAGATGCGGACGGGCTTGGGATGGACCAATTGCTTGTTCTTGCCGAGCTGCTTGACGAATTCCTCGATGCCGTCCTTATAGAAGTAACGTTCCGTCTCGGAGTTCTCGATGCGCTCGTCGGTGAAGGTGATTTCGAGGCCGGGATTAAGGAAGGCGAGCTCGCGCAGGCGACCGACGACCAGCTCCTTCTTGAATTCAATGGTTTCCTTGAAGATTTCGGGATCGGGCTTAAAGGTGATCAGGGTGCCCGTTGATTTACTCTTGCCGATGACTTCAAGCTTTTGGGTGGTCTTGCCGCGCTCGAATTCCATGCGATGGACCTTGCCGTCGCGCGAGACTTCCACCTCGAACCACTCGGAAACGGCGTTGACGCATTTGGCCCCCACGCCATGGGTACCACCGGAAAAGACATACCCGCCCTGGCCATATTTGCCGCCGGAGTGGAGCGTGGTGAGCACCATCTCGACGCCGGGAATCTTGTATTGGGGATGGATGTCGACGGGAATACCGCGCCCCTCGTCCTTGATGGAAATGGAGCCGTCGACGTGAACGTTGACTTCGATTTTCTTGCCAAACCCGGCGAGGTGCTCGTCGATGGAATTGTCGAGGACCTCGGAAATGCAATGGTGCAGCGCGCGTTCATCGGTGCCGCCGATGTACATGCCGGGCTTTTTGCGGACGGCTTCGAGACCCTCAAGCTTGCCTAATTTGGAGGCATCGTAGGTGCCCTCACCCACACCCGAATCGAAATTCTGAAATTCATCTCCGCTGTCCGAAGCGGCCGGTTTTTTAGGGTCTGCCATAAGCAGAAAATTGTACCGGAAATTTGGCTTCGATCACAACAAGTAATGCAGTTTTTTTGGGTATTTTTTCGCGCTTTTTCCGGCTTGAATTTATCGCGGATTTCAGGAAGAAATTGCGCCATAAAATTCTCGCGCTTCATTTTGATTACAAATGACTTGCGTTAACTCGACCGATTCCACTCATTGGAGGCGTAACGGGCGCGTTCGAGGTGCCCGGCACGATCTGATTCGGCCGGGGTGAGAACGCCCGACTGAACGTTAAGTTCAAGGCGTTGGGAAAAGGCTTCGGCAAAGGCTCGGCGCAGGGCGGAGTTGAGGGATGAGTCGGGCAAAAGAATGCTGCCCTGATGCAGCATGCCTTCGCGCGTGCGGCGTTGCGCGGCACCGCTGAGCTTGCCGGGTCCGGCAACAATATCGAAGCGGACCGGCTTCTGGAAACAGGCGTCCGATTCGATGGCCGCCGCAACAGGCGTGAGTTCGCTTTCGACTCCGACAGCGGCGAGCACGGCTTGAACACCACGGTGGATATGGCAATAACTTTCCGGCGCGGAAAGTTTCATCCAGGGATGGGCGCGCGGCAAAACGATGGTGTAGGTGAAATCGCAGGCATGATCGACCAGGCCGCCACCGGTATAACGGCGGACAAAGGGGCGGCCGGCGGGCGCAAGCGTCGCGGGCTGGAAGTAGCCGAGACTCACGGCGGGCTCGCTCCATTCATAAAGGCGAAGGACGGGCTCGCGGATTTCGCGCAGGAGAGCTTCGTCGATGGCCATGTTGCGGGCGGGCGAAGCCGGGCCATGAACAAGCAAGCGCCAGGGAGTCATGAAAGAATTATGCCGCAAAATGGCGCGGGAAACAGTCCTTCCTCGAAAAGAAACCGTCGCCCGGCGGTCGACGGCTACCGCTATTTGAAAATATTTTCGATCTTGTCCTTGGCTTTGTCGATGATGGAGGTGTCGGAAGGAGACTTGACCGGCTCGGCGCCGATACGGACGAGGAAGGGAAGCGCGACTTTCCAGGCTTCGCGGTCCTCGCCCGGACTATAATTTTTGCTTTTGGGATGGGACCAGCCGCGGCCGGCGTCGATAAACCAGGCTTCACAATCATTGCCGTTGGCCTTCATCGTATTTTGAAAAGCGACGACGCTGTCGTGAGTGGCAATCGGGTCGTTGGAAGGATAGACGGCACAGAGAGCGGCACTGAACTTGCCGACATCGGAGCCGGCGGGAAGCTCGAGCGGACCATAGAACGTAATGGCGCCGTCGAGGGTCTTGTTGTCGCGGGCGGCCTGGAAAGCGTAGGAGGCCCCAGCGCCCCACCCCATAACGACGACGTGGCTGGTGCGGAACTTGGGGCTTTCGTGAAAGAAGCGAATGCCGGCGTCGATTGTTTTCATGACGAGCGCGCTGTCGAGATTGGAGGTGAGGTTGGCAAGTTCGCCGGGATCGGTGGTCTGGCGGCCGTTATAGATGTCAACCGCCAGGGCGAGGTAGCCAAGGCCGGCCAGACGGTCGGCCTCCGCTTTGGTGAAGTCGTCGAGGCCGAAGGCGTCCGGGACAAGGACGATACCGATAACGGGCGGCGTGACCGGAACGGAGAGATAGGCGAGGTCCTCGGCACCGAAATCGCCCAAGGTGATCATGCGGCCAACCGGCTTGGTGGGAGCGGCGTCGGCGGATTTATCAGAGTGGTCCTGGGCGAAGGCGAGGACAGAGAGAAAAAGAGAGGCCATGCCGAGGATGAACGTGCCAAATACGGAACTGATGCCTCGACAATTCTTCGACTTCGCTTTGCTGCGCTCAGAATGACGTTCTGCGACCGGCGACCCATGTCGCCGAAAGAAGGCTCGGGATAACGGAGATGGATAATTCATGGAAATAGACCGCGGATGGCTTTGCCGTTGACGACCTTCTGGATGCCGAGGGAAAGCGCGGCGGTGCGATGATCGATGTTGTGCTTGCGCGCCTCCTTGATGACGGTGTCGAGGGTATGATCGAGGATGCGGTAGAGCTTGTCGAAAATTTCGGTCTCCGCCCAGAAGAAGCTTTGGAGGTCCTGGACCCATTCAAAATAGCTGACGATGACGCCGCCGGAATTGCAGAGGATGTCGGGAATGACAAAGATTTCGGGGCGCTGGCGCAGGATGGCATCAGCCTCGACGGTGGTGGGGCCGTTAGCGCCCTCGGCCAGGATGCGGCACTGGATTTTGCCGGCGTTCTTGGCCGTGATGACGCGGTCGAGCGCGGCGGGTATGAGGATTTCGCAGGGCTGGACGAGGAGTTCCTCGTTGGAAATTTTGTCGCCGTCGGGAAAACCGGTGACGACGCCCGTGCGGGCGACGTATTCCTGGAGGGCGGCAAGATCGAGGCCCTTGACATTGTGAATACCCCCGCTGGCATCACCGATGCCGACGAGGCGGGCGCCGTATTTGACCATGCCGATGGCGGCGAAGCTCCCGACGTTGCCGAAGCCCTGGACGATGACGCGGCTGTCGTTGGGAAGCTTGAGGAGATCGCTGACGCGGTTGGCGAGGAAGGCGACGCCGCGGCCGGTGGCCTCGCGGCGGCCGAGAGAGCCGCCGATGCTGACGGGCTTGCCGGTGACGATGCTGGAGGCGGTGTGGCCGAGCTGGTGCGAGTAGGTGTCCATGATCCAGGCCATGGTCTGCTCGTTGGTGCCCATGTCGGGGGCCATGACGTCGGTCTGGGGACTGATGAAGGGGATCATTTCGCTGGTATAGCGGCGGGTGACGCGCTCGAGCTCGCCGATGGAGAATTTGCGCGGGTCGATGGCGACGCCGCCCTTGGCGCCGCCGTAGGGGAGGTCGGCCAGGGCGCATTTCCAGCTCATCCACATGGCGAGCGCAGCGACCTCGCCGATTTCGACGGCGGGATGGTAACGGAGGCCACCCTTGGTGGGGCCAAGGGTAAGATGGTGCTGGACGCGGTGGCCCTCGAAGACCTTGACCTCGCCGGAATCGAGCCGGACCGGGAGCGAGACGGTGACGAGGCGCTTGGGGAGCTTGGTGCGCTCGCGGAGGGATTCAGGGATATTGAGGAAATCTGCGACGGCGTCGAACTGGTCGCAGGCCATCTTGTAGGCCGGGCTGGCAAGGAGATGCTTCATGGCGGGAAATTTAGACGGAATTACGGAATGGACGGAATTTCATGAAGGAATGATCTTCTCCTGCTTTCCCCTTCCGTTAATTCCGTTATTCCGTCCATTTTCAGGCGGCTTTTTTCTTCGCGTGGAATTCGTCGGTGAGGCGGAGGAAATTCTTAAGGAGGTCCTTGCCGTGGCGGGTGAGGATTGATTCAGGATGAAACTGGACGCCGTGGACGGGATGGTCGCGATGGCGGACACCCATGATTTCACCCTCGGCGGTGCGGGCGTTGACGATCAGGGTTTCCGGCACCGTGGGCGGGTCGATGATGAGGGAGTGGTAGCGCGTGGCCTCGAAGGGGCTGGGGAGGCCGGCGAAGACGCCGGTGCCGTCATGGAGAATGGGGGAAGTCTTGCCGTGCATGAGGCGACCAGCCCGGACGACGGCGGCGCCGTTGACGTGGCCGATGCATTGATGGCCGAGGCAGACGCCGAGGATGGGAAGTTTCGGGCCGATCTTCGTGATGACGTCGTTGGAGATGCCGGCCTCGTTGGGCGTGCAGGGCCCGGGAGAGATGACAATGGCGGAGGGATGGAGCGCCTCGATCTCGGCGACGGTGATTTCGTCGTTGCGTTTGACGACGAGTTCCGCCCCCAGCTCGCCGAAGTATTGGACGAGGTTGTAGGTGAAGGAGTCGTAGTTATCGATGATGAGGAGCATGGACTGAATTTTGACGGGATTAACTAGATTAACATGATTCAAAAAACATTATTTTAGAAAAATAGTTTGAGATCCTCCGGCAAGTTCAGGATGACGGAATTTAAAATTGCTTAGCCATGGCGAGGGCCTTGAGACCGGCCTTGGCCTTGTTGATCGATTCCTGGTACTCGCCGAGCGGGGTGGAGTCGGCGACAAGGCCGCCGCCGGCCTGGAGATAGGCCTTGCCGTCCTTGAGGAGAAGCGTACGGATGGCAATGCAGGAATCGAGATTGCCGGAGAAACCGAAGTAGCCAACCGCGCCAGCGTAGGTGCCGCGACAGGTCGGTTCCTGCTCGGAGATGATCTGCATGGCGCGAATCTTGGGCGAACCGCTGACGGTGCCCGCGGGGAATGTGGCCCGCATGACGTCGTAGGCGCTGTGGCCGGAATTGAGCTCGCCTTCGACGTTGGAGACGATGTGCATGACGTGCGAGTAGCGCTCGGTAATCATGAAATCGGTGAGGCGGACGGTGTTGAACTTGCAGACGCGACCGACATCATTACGGGCGAGATCGACGAGCATGACATGCTCAGCCCGTTCCTTGGGATCGGCG
Organism: Methylacidiphilales bacterium; assembly: GCA_021272165.1. Classification (GTDB taxonomy): domain Bacteria; phylum Verrucomicrobiota; class Verrucomicrobiia; order Methylacidiphilales; family UBA1321; genus JABDGH01. The sequence continues at coordinate 68,905 of JAJSLK010000062.1, read as the reverse complement.
AGGAGCTCGGCGGTAAGGCGGTCGTCCTCCTCAGCGTCCCTGCCGCGCGGGCGGGTGCCGGCGATGGGGCGGATCTGGACGCGGCCCTCCTCGCAACGGACATGGAGCTCGGGCGAGGAGCCGACCAGGGCCATGCCGCCGAGTTTGAGAATGAACATGTAGGGCGAGGGATTGATGAGACGGAGGGCGCGGTAGAGATCGATGGGCGGGTGGTCGAAGGGAACTTCAAAGCGCTGGGAAGGAACGACCTGGAAGATGTCGCCGGCGCGGATGTATTCCTGCATGGCCTCGGTCATTTTGACGTATTCGTCGCGGGTCATGTTGACGACGGGCTCGAGCGGCTGGATTTCCTCGAAGATGGGGAGAAGGCTTGTGCGGACGGAGCGCTCGAGGCGGGATTCGAGTTCCTCGATTTTGGCGACGGCCTCGTCATAAGCGCGGTCGGCCTGGGCGGGATCGATGATATGGGCATTGGCGACAATTTTGATGCGGCGCTCGAGGTGATCGAAGATCAGGAGGGTGTCAGTGATAAAGAAATAAGCATCGGGGACCTTGAGATCGTCCTTCTTCGCGCGGCGGACGGTGGGCTCGAAAAGAGTGACGGCCTCGAACCCAAGATAACCGACGGCGCCGCCATAGAAAAGAGGAAGGCCGTTGACCGGGACGGGACGGTAGCCGGACATGAGGCGTTCGAGCTCGTGCAGCGGGTCGTCGTCGATGGTGTACTCGCGCTGGCGGGTGCCTTCGCGGAGAACGACGTTTTTGCCACGGGTCTGGAACGTGAGATGGGGGCTGGCGCCGAGGAAGGAATAGCGGGCGAACTTGCCGCCTTTTTCGACCGACTCAAACAGGAAGGAATGATCGCCCGTGTCGATCTTGTGGAAAGCGGAGACCGGCGTTTCCATATCGGCGATGATCTCGCGATAAACCGGGACCAGATTGCCATGGCGAGCCAGTTGCCGGAAGCTTTCGCGATCGGGGAAAAGTCGGGGGTGCATAAAATCGGCGGCAGGTAATCGGGAAAGATAGCCTTGCCCAAGCGGAGGGACAATACCGAACTGCTTGAAGGGTAGACCCGAAACAGGGGGAACGAATCAGCGACGGCCCTAGATAGATGCCATGCCATCTCATTTCTTAAGTTTCTAGACTACAATGACTTGATACAATTCTCGCAAGTCTTTTTTGGTAAATTTTGGTAAGAAAAGGCCTTGGCTTTGTTATGCAAGGCCCTGCGGCACCGTCATGCATGTCGTCGCAGAAAATGAGCGACTTAGTTTTTGAGGGCATTTGCGATTTCGTACATTCAGTTGGGAAGGTATTCCTCGCTCCCTATAATGAGTTGATGTTTGAGTAAGAGTAAGCTTGCGCACCCCAATAATCCTTGTTCCGGGAAGACTCGATTTTTAGAACAGCAAGAAAGTGGATGCCTTGGAACCGACAAGGACACGGTGGTTTGAGAAGTCGCACCGTATAAATCAGTTGTCACACGTTTTCCGGCCCAGTAAAGTGTCGCTTGCATGAAAAAAGTTCTATTGGGTGTTTTCGTCGTCTTGATCGCACTCGGGCTTGCCTATTGGTTTTACAACCGGAAAGCCCCGGCTGTCGAAACAGCCGCAATCGTGTCTTCGACAGAAACCGCACCGGCCACCAACACACCTCCCCCAGCCGCAACTATCGCTCCCGAAACAACTCCATCAACTAATGCAACGTCGGCGACGGACAGCACGCTATCGACAAACGTCGCTCCCTCCACCAATTCGACTCCGTCCACGGAAGCTGCGCCGGCGACAACCAATGCGCCCGCAAGTACCACGGCCATTCCCAGTGGTGGTGGAAGCCTGACCTTTGCCAATGCAAGTTTTGAGACGCCTACCATTGGTGATTACAGCTACACTCCCGAGAACTCCGGTTGGGCGTTCACCAACAACGCCGGCATCACAACAACGGGTGCCGGGGCCTACGGCGCGCCAAAGCCGCCGGACGGCACTCAGTGCGGCTTGTTGCAGGGGGTTTCGGGCACGCTTGGAACGATGTCGCAAAGTGTCAGCTTTCCAGATGGAACCTATACGATCAGTTTCTATGGAGCGCAACGTTTTGACCAGGTTCAGCCCATTGCGGTGAGTGTCGATGGCGCCGTGGTGGGAACCTACACTCCGGCCTCGAATACCTTCGCGCAGATCACCACCGCGGCATTCAAGGTTGCCGCCGGCAACCACACCATTACTTTTGCTGCGACCGACAAGGCTGGCGACAAAACCAGCTTTATTGATTTGATCAGTATCAATGTCGGCGGCGGTAACGCGCCGGCAGCTCCAACGGGATCGGACGGTTCGTCCACCAATTCGATTCCGTCTCCAGCAGATGCGTCGGCATCCACCAATGCGGCCTCCGGTAGCACTGCCGTTCCTTCCACCAACTAGAACTCATTGCAAAAGTAACCAGGGGCCGCGCCGGAGGAGATTTTGGCCGGCAGCGAGGAGCATAGCCATTGCTACGTGATGAGCGAGCGACATAGCCGCCGACCAAAAGAATCCCGGCCCTTTGGGTTGCTTTTGAAATGAGTTCTAGAGGCTGTCGTAAGCGAGCAGCTTTGTTTATAAGCTCTTAGCGTTGGTCTATGACCGTCGCTACATTTTCATGGGTTATTCCTCGTCGCGATAGCCTTCCATGAGTTCGATGATGTTGCCTTCGGGATCGCGGAAGAAGACGATGCGGAAACCAGGCAGAAGCTCGGGGAGCTCGATGATGGAATCGGGCTGGATGCCGTCGGCGCGGAGGGCTTCGAGATAGGGTTCCAGTTGGGGAACGTCAAGGGCGAGATGCTTGAAGCCGACGGGTTGTTCGCCGCCCTTGATTCCGGCGGTTTTGGCGGGATCGGTGGGGAAAAGTTCGAGGCGAACGCTGCCGAGCTTGAGCATGAAGAATTCGCCGGGCTCGCCACGATGAAAGGTGCGGGAACGTTTGAAGCCGAAGTGTTTGGTGTAGAAGGCTTCCTGGGCGGAGGGATTGGCGCAATTAAAGGCGATGTGATTGAAGGCGGGCATGGGGAATCATTAGCCACAAAAGAACGCAGAGAAAACAAAGAAGCGAAGGAAGAGTTTCGCACGGAGCACACGGAAGTCACAGAGGAGCTTTTAACGGAATTACGAAAAACAGACGGAATTAACGGGGCATTTAGCCGCAAAAGAACGCAAAGAATGAAGAAACAACAAGTTAGAGATTCTTCGGCGGTGTTGCATAAAAAGGTGAATATTCGATTAAAAACAGTCCGTCATCCCGAGCTTGTCGAGGGATCAGTTCAGTGGCAGTCGCTAGTCCGCCAGCAGTTCCTCCAAATCGTCGCCCGTCAATTTTTCCGCCAGCGCCTCGTCTCCGCCCAGGCTCGCCTCGAAAAGTTCCCGCTTCCGCGCCTGCAATAGCTGGATTTTTTCCTCCACCGTTCCCGCCGCGATGAGCTTGTAAGCCTGCACTTTCCGCGCTTGGCCCAGCCGGTGCGCCCGCGCCGTGGCCTGCTCCTCCACCGCCGGGTTCCACCACGGATCAAAATGAATCACCGTGTCGGCCCCGGTCAGGTTCAATCCCGTCCCGCCCGCTTTCAGGCTGATGAAAAAGAGCGGAATTTCCGCGTCGTTCTGGAACCGGTCGACTTCCGCCTGCCGCTCGACCGTCTGGCCATCCAGATAACAAAACCGAATCTCCCGCTTTTTTGCCTCGTCGCGCAGCAAATGGAGCGCCCGGACGAATTGGCTGAACAAGAGCACGCGATGTCCGCCGTCGATCGCCTCGTCGATCAGTTCGAAGGTCCGCTCCATCTTGGCCGAAGGTTCCTTCCATCGACGGAGAGATGTTTCATTGGTAGCCGCCGATGTCCCCATCGGCGGTGCAGTCTTCCCCGGCAACAAATCCAAATGACAGCAAACCTGCCGCAGTCGAAGCAGCGTTGTCAGCACAGCGATTTTGTCCCGCCCGTGTCTGGCCTTTCCCGAATGTTCGAACACCTCGCGGCGCCCCTCCGCCAGCACCGCGCGGTAGACCTCTCGCTGTTCATCACTTAATTCGCACAGCGTCAGATGCTCCAGCTTGGGCGGCAAATCGGTTAGCACCTCTTCCTTGGTTCGGCGCAGGAAAAACGGACGCACCCGGTGCCGCAGCCGCTCCATGGTTCGAGTGTCAGGCGTGTTTGCCGGGCCTCGTATCAGAGGGGTCTCATAGCGCTCGCGAAAATCGGTCGCGGTGCCGAGGTAGCCCGGCAGCAGAAAATCGTAAATCGACCAGAGATCGAGCACCGAGTTCTCCAGCGGCGTTCCGGTCAGCACCAGCCGGTGGCGCGACTTCAGTGCCTTCGCGCTTTGCGCATTCTGGCTCGCCCGGTTCTTGATGTGCTGCGCCTCATCCAAGACCACCAGCGCAAATTCACTTTCGCGATACAGCTCAATGTCCCGCCGCAGGATCGCGTATGACGTTACCAAAAGATCGTGATCGTTCCGCTTCGCCCACTTTTCCGTCCGGTCGGTCCCGGTCAGATCCAGTGTCCGCAAATGAGGCGTGAACCGCGCCGCCTCCCGTAGCCAGTTCACCACCAGACTTGTCGGGCAAACCACCAAAAAGGCTCCTTTGCCCTGAGTCGTTTTCTTCAACCACGCGCAGAACGCCAGCGCCTGCAGGGTCTTGCCCAATCCCATGTCGTCGGCCAGCAAGCCGTTCAAATTTTGCGCTGCCAGTCCCGCGAGCCAGGTCACTCCCTGCGCCTGGTAGGGCCGCAACTGCGCCCAGAGATCCGCCGCAACCTTCCCTTTTACATCCGGCGGTTGAAAATCGTCGGAAATTTTTCCGCCCGCGTGGAATCCCTGCGCTTTCAGCGCCCCGGCCAGGAACGGCGCGAACCGCGACGCCACGCGGATCGATCCCGGCTCCTGTTCCACCGCACAATCGGCCAGCACTTCCTTCATCTCGCCCCACGACTCGGTCGGCACCAGCAACACCCGGTTGTTGGCTGTTCGCGCATGACTTTTGCCTGTCTGCAACCAACGCTCGATCTCGGCCTGGTCGAGAGGCACCGGCTGGCCGCCCACCGCGAGCTTCAGATCGAGCCCAAGCCAATCTTCGCCTGAGCCGCGCCTATGCAGCGAGAACTCCGGTTCCGCCACGTCGATTTCGCGCATCGTTGCCTCCAGCCTCGGCCCGAACCGGACTGACCACTGCTGCCGCCAGCGCGGCAGCGTATTGGCTAAAAATCGCGCCACCCGATTTTCCGTGCCGAGGCTCAGGGTCGTTGCGTTCGTACGCATCAGGCTGAATCCCGCCGACTCGGCTCGGGCGAGAGCCTCTTTTTCCGCCACGAGGTTGCGATGCCTGAACCGGTTCTTCTGCCGTTCATCGGGAAAATACCCTCCCGCCGGTCCCCGCTCATCGGGCGAAGGCTTGAGCGCGAATTCCTTTCCGCCATACCGCGCGATCAGTTCCAACGTCAGGCCCGAAAGCGCCCCCTCCAGCCGCGCTTCGATTTCGGGCGTGCCGGTTTCGAGCCGGAATTCTTCGAAACCCGGGGCAAAAGCCAGCTCATAATTTTTTTCAAGTTGCGACCATTCGCGCGTCAGGAAATCGGGAATCTGCGCGTGGGGAATCATGCGCCGGCCCGAAATAAATCCTGCTGGAGCTGCCGGCGTCTCCACGATGGAGCTTCCGTCAAATGACCAGCCCGGAATAAGCTCTGGCGGTTGTTTTTCGGTCGATGTCCAATTTTCAAAAGTCAGTTCGAGGGCCCCATCGGCCAGATTTTTCAATTCGATCCGGGGCCTATCCGCCGTGGCGCGAACGTCAATCCGTTGCTTTTTACCCAACCAGACTCGCGGATGACCGTCGAGCGTGCGCAGGAAGTGTCCCATTTTCGCACGCGGCACCGCATTGATGCCGCCGGTGGTTCCGGTCATTTGCTCCAGCGCGGCCAGGACTCGCTCATCGTCCTCGGTCACGGCAAAGTCGTTGGCCGCCTCGCGAAGTACGATATCCCATGGCCGCGTCTGTTCCTCGTTCGAGCGTCTCCCTTCGAGAATGATTCGTACCGGATCTTTCCTGGCCGCCTCAGCCAGTTGCAAGGGCAGAAGCACGGTGATTTCAAGGAGAGGAATTCCGGCGGGGGCTTCTTCCGAAGGATAACGTATGGGACCGTCGCACGGAGTGTGACGGCTACCAACTGCACCGCCGATGGGGACATCGGCGGCTACCCGTGGACGATAGCCTGTAGCAGGCTGCAGGAGAGCCAGCCCCGCCGCCAGGGTATGGGCGCAAACGCGGCCGCTCCGGCGCGATTCGACACAGGTGCAACGCACCTCGATATGGGCCACCCGTTCCGCCAGCGTGATTTGCACGTCGTGGATTTTCTCGACCCCCTGCACCCGCGCCCGGATCACCGCTCCCTCCCGTGCCACGTCCAAAACTTTCTCCCGCTCGATCAGCTCCCGCGCCTCCTTCAGCGCGGGCCATCCTCCGATGTCGACCAGAAGGCTGGTGTTAAGTTCAAGTATTGGCATGCCACCAGAATGCCACGAAATCGTCCCGGTGCGATAGCCCTGCGGAAACACGAGAGACAAGACGGCCTAAAAAGATAGGCTCCCCAGGTGATCCAGCGCACCTTCCCTTCAAACCTCGGCGATGTGGAGGGCCACAATGCCGAGGGTGAAATTGGTCCAACTCGCGGAGGCGAACCCAGCCTGGCGCATCACCCCGGCCAGCGCGGCTTGGGGCAGGAAGGCCTTGATGGAATCGCCCAGGTACTCATAGGCGCCTCGCTCCGAGGTGAAAAACTGGGCGAAGAAAGGCATGATATGGCGCATGTACCAGAAGTAGGCCGGAGCCAGCCACGACGGCGGATGGGAAAATTCGAGCACGTAGGCGCGGCCGCCGGGGCGCAGTACGCGCCGCATTTCGGCCAGGCCCGCCCGCCGGTCGGCCACGTTGCGCAGTCCGAAGGAAATCGTAATCGCGTCGAAAGAAGCATCGGGAAACGGCAGCCGCATGGCGTCTCCAGCGGTGAGATTCGGCGCGCCCTTGGCGCGGGCCTGTTGCAGCATCGGCAGGCAGAAATCGGCCCCGACCGCGGTCTCCGCGTAAGCGCTGTTTCGTTTCAGGGCCAGAATCACATCGCCGCTGCCAGTGGCCAGGTCGAGCACCCGCCGCGGTTTCTGCGCGTTTACCGCGTGCACCAGCTGGCGGCGGTAATAGAGATCGAGTCCCCCGGAAATGACGCGATTCAGCAGGTCGTAACGCTGTGCCACCCGTCCAAACATGGCCGAAATCGCCTCGGGTTGCTGGTGCGCCAATTCATCGTGGACGGCGTTGTAGTCGACGCGGGGAGGGGGTGTGGACATTCCCTCAAGCTTCGCCCATGACGAAGGGAACCGCCAGCCGTAAGTAATCCCGGCTGGCGCAAAATTATTTCAGCAACTTGATGCCGCCGATCACGGGCAGAGGCACACACTTCCCCGCGGCCGCATTGACGATCCCCAGGATGACCAGCACGAGGTAACCGAGATACACCACGATATGGAGAAGTCCAAAGATGAATCCAATGAACGGGATAAAGCTCAGCACGGCCAGCACGATGAGCGTGCCCAGCATGGTAAGGAAAAGCGCCAGACCCTGGTTCGCATGATACTTGGCAAAGGGGGAATCCTTGGCCACGAGTAGCGGCACGAAAAAGATCACGTAAGCGAGAATGCCGAACACCTTGTTTTTCTCGGCATCTTCGGCATCGACTTCCAGCGCCTCCGGCTTTCCGATGACCCCGGCGAGATCGACCGGCTTGGTCGATTCGGGATTATTGATCGCGGGATCGGCCTTTGGAGCCGCGGCGGCGGGAGCGGCCGCCGTCGTCGGTTGAACTTTGGCGGGGATCGGCGGCTGGCGGAACGAAAACGCGGGTACCTGGTTGGCGGGCGTCCAGCTTTCCATGCCATCTTTCCAGACCAGCGTGTCGGGAGGAATCTTGTTGGCGGCTAAATTTTCCTTTAGCTCAGCCTCATTGACCGGACCCTTTTGTTCGTTATCAGCCGCGTAATACCAATCGCTCATGGGTTAGGAGATAGATTGATTCGGTGTCAAAAGCAAGCGTCATTTCGATTAAAATAAATATAAGAAATTGTAGCTCAACTTCTTATCCGGTCTTTATTACCAGATCGGGCGCCATATCAAAATTGGCATGAACCGTTTGCACATCATCATGATCATCCAATGCCTCCAGCAGGGCCAGTACCTGCTCGGCAAATTGAGGATCGGTGACGGGCGTCAGGTTCCCGGGCATATAACTCAACTTGGCGCTCGTGATCGGAATGCCCGCTTTTTCGAGCGCCTTCGAAACGGCGTCGAGCTTGTTGTCGGGCGGAGTGATGACTTCAATGACCTCGTCCTGCGTTCGGATATCCTGGGCCCCGGCATCAAGCGCGGCGAGGATGACATTGTCCTCGGAAGTTGCGGACGCCGCGATATGGATGAGTCCCTTGCGATGAAACATCCAAGCCACGCTGCCTGAGCCCGCCAGGTGGCCGTGGTTCTTGGTGAAGATGGCGCGGATTTCCGCCGCGCTCCGGTTCTTGTTGTCCGTCGCGGCCTCGACCAGAATCGCCACGCCGCCGGGCCCGTAGCCCTCGTAAGTCATTTCCTCGTAGGAAGCGCCTTCGAGCTCGCCTGTGCCCTTTTTGATTGCGCGCTCGATATTATCCACCGGCATACTCTCGCCGCGGGCGGTCGCGATGGCCTGCCGCAGGCGCGGATTAAAATTTGGGTCACCCCCGCCGAGCTTGGCGGCCACGGTGATTTCCTTGGAAAGCTTGCTGAAAAGCTTGCCGCGCCGCTGATCGATGGTTCCTTTGTAATGTTTGACTTTTGCCCAGCGCGAATGCCCTGCCATAGGGAACTAAGATGCTGCCGCCGGAAGGCAAACGCAAGCGAAGGATGAGACGTGCGCCGGCGGAGTTGTGCCGGAAGCCAAGTCCGGTTAGTTTATCCCCGGCACGATGAAGGAACCCACCCGAGACCCGGACCGGCCGGCCGCCGATTCCGACGCGCATGACAAGGCGCTCATGATCCTGATCGCTGTAGGCGATGAAACTGCGCTACGGGAACTGATCGAGAAATATCAGGGCGCGGTTTATGGAACCATCGCGAAGATGCTCGGCGATCCCGTTGAGGCGCAGGACCTGGCTCAACTCGTCTTTGTGCGGGTTTACCGCGCTGCGCGTTCCTATCGGGCCACGGCTCAATTCAAGACCTGGCTTTTCACCATCGTCCGCAATCTGGTCTTCAATGAGCACCGGCGACGGTCCCGCGCCGTTCTCATTCCGCTCCATCCGCCTGAGGATGATTCCGCTGGCCCGTCCGGGCTCGACCTGCCTGATCCTGCGGGCAAAACGCCGGGTGAAAATGTCCTGGATCAGGAAATGATGCGCGAGATCGACCGAGCCATCTTCGCGTTGCCGGAACAGCAGCGGCTCGCCATCGTGCTGCGGCGTTACGATGAATTTTCCTACGAACAGATCGCCGAAATTCTCAAGACGAGCGTCCCGGCGACCAAATCGCTGATTTTCCGGGCCCGCGAAACCCTGCGGGTCGCCTTGCGCGATTACCTCGAAACGGAAAAGGAGAGGAATCTGCGTCGAAAATAAGCTGCAACTCCGTTTGTTTTCCCGTGTTTAAGATAAAGACAATGCCTTCATGAAAAACGGTTCCGACCATCCTGATTCGCTTGAGCCCTTCGACGAGAGCGATTCTCTCTGGCGATTGTTGGGCGAATCGCGCCGGCCGGAGCCGGATGGATGGTTCACGGCCCGAACCGTGGCCCGTTGCCGGCACGAGTCGCCCGCAGTGGGTCATTCCATTTTTCGTTTTTGGCGCTGGGCTTGTGGTGGCTCGTTTGGCGTTGGTCTTGCGGTCATTCTGGCCATGACGCAGCTTCACATGGTTCCGACGACGGCAGCCGAGCAGAAACAAAAAAATGTCCAGGAGGCTTTTGCCTACGTAGCTTCGCTCGATTCGGACTCGGACACATCATCGACATGGCAAGATTCCTCTCTCTAAGCCTGCTTGTGGCCGGATGGGCTGCTCTTCTTCCACTTCACGCCCAAAATACCGCGCCCATGCAGGCCATGACTCCGGTTGCTGCGCCGGCCTCGTCCGCCACCAATGCCACGCCGATTGTCCCGCCGCCGATTCCCGATACTTTCGATCGTTATGGCAAAATCTGGGCGCCGAGCGATGACGTGGCTCATCCGGTCAAGCTTAACCTCCAGTTTCCCGGCATCGGCGAGTTGAAAGTACCGACGCAGGACGAACTGAGCGTGCGCGACAAGCTGGAACAGCTCGCCACGTTGTCGGACGAGGACATCCGGGCGCAGCTTGCGCAATGGACGCCTTACAACAAAATGAAGCTCGGTGATGAGGGCCAGATGCTTCTGCGTATCCAGCAGTTCAAGGACCAGCGCACTAAGATTGCCATGGATCGCGCGCGTGATCTGGGGCTTCTCAGTTCGATGACGCCCGAACAAAAAGTCCGCTTCGAGAAGGAATATTGGGACAAGCGGCTGCAGATGGACCGGGAACTGGCCAGGCAATTCGAGCCCATCGTCCGGGCTCGCGAGCAAAAGCTGAAAGAAGATTTGTTCCGCGAATTCTCCTCGGCCACCGTCGGGCCTTCCGTGCCCGCACCGAAGCCGCCGCCCGCTCCTCCCACCAAGCCGGTTGCGCAGGCCGGGCATTAAGACGCCGATTACGGGGCGGCTTCCCGGACGTCGGTCGCCACATTCATCGGTGGGCGTCCGGTACCGTTTCCATAAAGGAGATAAGGCAGGCGCTCGACGGCCCAGCGGGACACGCCCGGGTTCCAGGAACTGATGATAGCATCGGCCGACCGCCCCGCCATCAGCTGGCGGCGCAGGCTATGGCTGCCGACCACCTTGTCGAACATGTCACGCTGGTCGGCCTTGGTGTGGCCGAAGGTCGAGAAATGGTCGATCTCGTCTTCGAGAATTTGGATGGCCTGCAGGGAAATGCCGGTGAGGTTGCCCGCATTGCGGGGATCGATCTTGAGGTAGATGCCGTCGTAATCGCTGCCAGCGTAATAATGATAAGGGCTGGCACGGACGCCTGGAATATGGAGCGCATTGAACCGGCGGGCCAGGATGCTGTCGGGCCAGCCGCGGCCCGCCACGGCTTGGAACGGCGCAGGACCGCCGATGCCGCTTTCAATTCCGATCTCGCCGAGAAGTCCGGTCGCGGCGTAACCACGGGCCGCTCCAATGGTCGGAATATTCGGCGATGTCGGGATCCATTTCAGCCCGGTGTCTTCCCAGACCATGTTGCGGGTCCAACCCTTCATGGTCAGCACCGTCAGGTGACACGGCTTCGGAAGATATTTGGCGTTGATCCACTGGGCGAGTTCGCCGGGGGTGAGGCCGTAGACGTAGGGAATGTCGTAGAGGCCGACGAACGATTGCACGCCGTCGCTCAGGCGGGGCCCCTCGATGCGGACGCCGCCCAGCGGGTTGGGCCGATCGAGCACGATCACCTCGATGTTGTCCTTGGCCGCCTCGTCCATCACGTAACCGAGCGTGCTGATGAACGTGTAGGAGCGGTTGCCGAGGTCCTGCACATCGTAGACGACGGCGTCGAGACCGGAGAACATTTCGCGGGTGGGATGGCGGAATTCGCCATAGGGCGTGTTATAGAGCGCGTAGACGGGCAGGTTAGTCTGGCGATCTCGGGTATTGCTGAATTCATGTCCTGCCTTCACCTGGCCGTCGATGCCGTGCTCCGGCCCGAAGAGTTTCACCAAGTGGTACCCGGCGCTCTGGCCGCGATAGAGGACGGTGATGGCCGAACGCCCCTTGGAATCGGCGCCGGAAGGGTTTGTGACCAGGCCGACCCGTTTGCCGAGGAGCAGGCCGAAATGCGTTTTTTCGAGTTCGTCGATACCGAGAGAAACCGCGCCCCGCGCCGCGCCCGTGAAAAGAAGCGCGGTGGCAAGAAGGCTGAAGCTGGAGCGGAGAAGTAGTCGGTGATTCATCAACAAACGAGCGACCCGTGAAACGGTCACAAGCAGGGGCCTGGAACGTCCCGCCGGGCTGCTCTGGTAATTCCGCAAGTTTATAGGAGCCCGCGCGGGCTGTCACGTCTCGCGGCAAAAGTTTTTTGTCGAAGCAGGGCCTCGCCTGCCGTGCGGTTAGGCCTTAAGCTTGGAATGTGACGTTACGCCAACGCATTCGCTTTTATCAGCAGCTCGCGGTTCTGGCGCGTGCGGGCGTGCCAATGCGCGACAGCCTGCGGCGGTTACAGGAGCGGATTTCCGGGCGGCAGATGGCTATCCTCACGCAAAAAATCGGCGAAGGCGCCCTCGCCGGCGACGCCTTTGCCGAGGCCGGTTTTTCGCCCTTCGAGTGCCATCTCGTTGCCGCGGGAGAAAGAAGCGCTCAGCTCGAGACCGTCTTTCAGCATCTTTCCGAATTCTGGTCGCGGCAGATCGAGGTGCGCCAGGCTCTGGTTACGCAGCTCTATTATCCGATTCTCATGCTCCATGCGGCTTTATTCATCGCGGCGCTCTCTGAACTCGCCATCAGCTCATGGCCCGTGGTCGAGTTCAGGCTCGTCGAGTATTTCACGATTTTCTACGCCCTGGGTCTCGGCTTTTATTTTTTTCTCCAGCTCACCGAGTCGAACGAAGCGGCCCAGCGATTTTGGATGGCCGTGCCGATTATCGGCCGGGCGTTGCGGACGGCCTGTTCCCATCGCTGGGTCAGCGCGTTGAAGCTTGAGTTCAGCGCGGGGATTCCACTCCCCGACGCTGTGGCTGATGCCTGGAGGGCCTCCGGCTACGTCGACAGTGAGCGCCTGGCCGCGGAGGCGGAGCGGGAATTGCGCGAGGGTGCCTTGCTTTCAACTTTGGTCCATCATTGGAGGCGGCTGCCGCGCGACTGGACCGATTTCATTGAGACCGGCGAGATTTCCGGTGCGCTCGAAACCGCGCTGGCCAATCTTCAGGCCGAGGCCGCGAGAGATTCCACCCTGGCCCAGCAACGCCTTACCGAATGGACGCCCAAGATCGCCTCGGTGCTGATTTTGATCGTGATCGGCATCCTCGTGCTTCACACCGTCTGGCAGGGTTACATCATGCCGATCGTGCAGCTCGAAAACATGAACCTTTGAGCCCGCGCCGATGACCATGTTTTACGAATCGGACGCCGCGCTGGCCCAGTATCTCCTCTTTCATTACGGGACTCCGGAGCAGATTTGCCCGCTCCTGCCTGCGATGCATGAGGTCTGCGGATTTCCTGTCCGCTGCGTCAGTGAATCGCTGCGGCGCATGAAGCTCGATTCCCGGCGGCGTGCGCTCGACCTTGGCTGCGCCGTTGGCCGCAGCAGTTTCGAGCTTAGGCGGCATTTCGATGAAGTCGTCGGTATCGATTTCTCCGGGCGCTTCATCGCAGCGGCAAAAAAAATGGGCGAAGAACGAAAAGTTGCCGTGCACGTTCCCCGCGAAGGAACGGCGACGGACGAGCTCGTGCTCGACCTGCCCTCGGATCTCGTCACGGACCACGTCCGGTTCGAAACCGGCGACGCCTGTGATCTCCGCCATGATCTGGGCCGGTTCGATCTCATCCTGATGGGGAACCTGCTCGACCGCCTGCCCAATCCGGCCCGGTGTCTGGCCGGCCTTCCGGAGTTGCTTGTCCCCGGCGGCTGGCTGGTCCTCACTTCGCCCTACACCTGGCTCGAGGAATATACGGCGCAGGAAAAATGGTTTGATGGTGGCGGGCGCGGAACATTGGCGGCCTTGCGCGAGGTTCTTTCACCAAGCTTCGAGTCCGGCCCGGTCTTCGATCTGCCTTTCCTCATTCGCGAGCATCGCCGCAAATATCAATGGAGCGTGGCCGAGGCGAGCCTCTGGCAGAAAAGGTGAGCAGCTGTCCTTGGGCTACTCGTAAATGTAATTATCCCGGCGCAGCTTATTGATCAGGTCGTGAAATTCCTGCTGGTGCGCGCCGCCGATCTGCTCCAGCCGCTGATAAATCTCGATCGCCCCACGCCAATCCTTTTGCGCCTCGCGGATGCGGCCCGCTTCCCAGCCCGCCTTGATCTGCCACGAGAAATCGGGCGGGACGGGTGAGCTCGAGTCATCCCCGGCCACGCGACCGTAGAGCACATCGAGATACAGCGCCATCGCCTCCTCCGCCTTGCCCATTTTTTCGAGGCACTTCGCGCTGCGCACGGCCGCTTCGTTGCGCTCGGCAATGGTTCCTTCCTTGTTCTGTAAAATCTGGTCAAACGTCGCCTGCGCCTTCGGGTAATTCGCCGGGTCCTGGGTGCCCAGTTCAAAAAGACATTCGCCCTTGAGCAGGCTGGCCTGCACAAATCGCGGCCCGGTTTTGTCCGTGGCCAGAACGGCGTCGAAGAGCGCGGCGGCTTCGTCGAAATGATGTTGCTCCTGACTGACGCGTCCTTCCCAGAGCCGGGCGTCGGCCTTGAAGGGTGAGGTGTCGGGAACTTTTTCCAGCAGCGTGCGCGCCGCGGCATAATCCTGGTGCGCAAAGGCCGCGCGACCGGCGTAGAAATAAGCCTCGTCCGTATAGTCGCTGTTCGGATAATTCGTGGTCAGTTGCTGGAAGGCGTCCTGCGCCTTCACGTAATCCTGTCGAAAGAAATAAAATTCCCCGAGGCGGAAATAGGCCTCCGGTGCGCCCGGAACGTTCGCATAGTTTTGCGCCAGCTTCACCAGGGCCTGCTCGACCTGGTCATCGGTGAGTTTCTTCAACTCATAGGAAACAAGAATGCCCCGCTGGGCCGCCAGCAGCGAATCGTTGGGAAACTGATTGACCGTCGCCTGATAAGTCGCCAACGCGCCTTCCAGGTCATTGTTTTGATACTGCAATTCGGCCAGGGCCTGGAGTAGTTGCGTCTGCTCCGGGTCCTTTCCACCGAGGGCAATCGCCTTTTGATAAACCGCCTCGGCATCGCTGACCCGATTCAGCGCCGTCAGGAGCTGGCCCTCGACCAGCGCGATCTGCTTGAGATGCGAGCTGGACGGAAAGCGCTTCTCGAAATCGGTTACGCCCTTCAGTAAGGCATCGGTTTTGGCCAGGCCGGCCTCGGCCAGGAGAAGATTGTAGGACGCATTCTCCGCTGACGTATCCGTGCCGTCCGCCAGGAGCGAAAACTGGGTGATGGCGTTCGCGTAGTCCTTGGTCTGATGAAGATAGACATAACCGAGTTGAGATCGCGCGTTGCGGACCAGCGCCGGATCGGAATTGGCGGCGATGCAGTTTTGCAATGCCTTGATCGCCTGGTCGGGCTTGCCGGTCTTCGCGTAAAGCTGGCCGAGCTGATAATTCGCCGTGGGAACCCACGGACTGTTGGGATAGGCCACCAGCAGCGATTCCAGCATCCCGATCGCCTTGTCGTTTTCGCCATCCTCGGCCAGCACCGAGCCGATGGCGAAGAGTGCCGCCGGAGCGGAGGCATCCGAAGTTTTGGCAAACTCCTGCAGCGTCGTCACCGCTTCCGGCAACTGGCCATCGGCGCGCGCGCATTCGAGATAGGCCCGGAAGGCATCCAGGCGCGTTGTCTCGTTTTCGGCCATCTGATACGTCTGCTGATAGGCCAGCATGGCCTGGTCGTCCTGGTGCAGCGTATGCAGGGCGCGGCCCAGGCCCAGGTAGGCCTGAGCCACCAGCGACTTCGGAAACGCCGGTGGTTTGTCAGGGGATTGCAGGTCGCCGGTGATCGTCTCGTAGGCCGCAATCGCCTTATCGGCATGGCCATTGGCCGAATAGGCTTCGCCGAGCCAGTAATTCGTCTCGAACATAAGACCCGCATTCGGCTGCGATGCGAGCAGGCCCTCGAGCCCCGCAATCGCCTCTTTCATCTGCCGCTTCGCCATCTCGATCTTGGCCAGAAGCAGTTGGGCCTGTTGCGATGCGGTGGGATTCGTCGTCTGCTTGATCAGCGCATCAATCAAGGGCGCCGCCTCCGATTCCCGGCCCTGTTTAAACAGGGCCCACGCCAGGCCGAGATTCGCCTCCTCGGCATGCCCGGCGGTATCCTTCAGGGTCAGCAGGGCGCGGTATTTCTGTTCCGCGTCGGGCCACTTGCCCAGGTTCAGCAGAACCTCGCCCTGCCAGAAAAGCGTGTCGGCCTGCAGATTGGCCGGCATTTGGTCAGGCGGAAGATTCAGCGCGGCCAGGGCGTCATTGCTCCGGCCCAACTGGTAGAGCGCGCGGGCCTGCAACAGCTCGGCCTGCGGCGCGAGTTCCGTTTTCGGATATTTTTTCAACAGCGTCGCGACCCGGTCGTTGCAGAGGTCGAACGCGCCATCCTTGTACGATTGCTGGGCTGTCTTCAGCGCTTTTTTCTCATCGTCGCTCGGCTCGGCGCGAAGGACGGACAAAGTTGAGGCGACCAGGACCGCGAAAAGAAGCAGGCGGGGGAGGATGGAGATGGGCCGGAAGGAAAACATCCAATGGGTGATTTTAGTCGATCCCCCCGGCCTTGTCGAAATTTCTCTCGACGCTCATGCCGCCAGTTCCACCAGCGCTTCCTTCACGTTGCGCATCAGCGGCGCGATCGTCTTGTCCGTGAAGTCGAAAGCCAACCCGGTGGCCTGGAAGAGTTCGGGCAGGGGACGCGATCCGCCGAGGCCCAGGCCCTTCAGGTAATGGTCGAGCGCGGCAGGGAGATCGCGCCGCGACGTCTGCCAGAGTTGAAGCGCCCCGAGTTGCGCGATGCCGTATTCAACATAATAGAACGGAATCTCGAAGATATGGAGCTGCCGATGCCAGATGTGCGCCCGCGCATCCTCGTATCCGCTCCAGTCCTCGATCCCGCCGAAGCGGTCCATCAGCGACAGCCAATAGTCCGCACGCTCGTCGGGGCTGTGGCCCGGATGGGTGTAAATCCAGTGCTGGAACGCATCGACCGTCGCCATCCACGGGAAAAACTTGATGACGCCCTCGAGATGATCGCGCCGGGCCCGTTTTACGTCCTCCTCGGAATAAAAAGCACGCAGGTGCGGTGCCGCCAGCAGTTCCATGCCCATGGAGGCCACTTCACAAAATTCGATCGGCGCACTGCGGTAGGCGTGCAGCGGCAGTTCCCGCGAGGCCAGCGCGTGAAAGGCATGACCGGCCTCATGCAGCATCGTCTCGACGTCGCGATGAACCCCCACCGCGTTCATGAAAATGAACGGCACGCGCGCCTCCGCCAGCGTGCTCTGGTACCCACCCGGCGCCTTGCCCTTGCGGTTGTCCAGGTCGACCAGTTGTTGCCGGCGCAGGACGTTGTAGTAATCGCCTAGCCGCGGATCGAGTATCGAAAAAATCCGGTGCGATTTTTCCACCAGTTCCGACGATTCGGCGAAGGGGCGCAGCGGCGGGCGATGATCAGGATCGACCGCCAGGTCCCACGGGCGAAGCGTCTCGACGCCGAGCTTGCGCTTCCGTTCTTTCTGCAGCTCGCGCGCCAACGGTACAACGTTGTGCTCAATGGCCTCGTGGAACTTGAGGCAATCTTCCGGCGTGTAGTCGAAGCGCTCGTAGTTTGCGAATGTGTAGGCGCGGAAATCGGAAAATCCGGCGGCATGAGAGATCTTGTTGCGCAGCACGAGAAGCTGGTCGAAAAGTTCCTCCAGCTTGTCGGCGTCCTGCAATCGGCGTTTCGTCACCGCTTTCCACGCCGCTTCGCGGCGGGACCGGTCCGGCTCCTCCTGAATGCGGCCCATCCGCGCCAGCGTTTGCTCCTGTCCGTCAAAGTGGACCGTCATGGCACCGCTGATTTTCTGGTATTGCTGCGTCAGTTTCGCCACCTGTGTCTCGCGTGCCACGTTTTCCTCGCGGTAAATCTTCACCTGCGTCTCGACGCTGCGCTGGAACACTTCGTAAAACGGCGGCAATTGCCGGAAAAGCGGCGACTGGGAAAGCTTCTGCATCAGCGCGAACTGGCGCGGCTTCAGCCAGGGATCAACCACCTCGACGATGTGCATGTAGGCCTTCTCTTTGCTCTCGTCGTCGGTCTGGCACGTCATCGCGATGTAGGCCAGGGAGGATGACTCAGCCAGCGCGGCGGAGACCTCGCTGTGATGGGCCAGCCATTTTTCGAGATCATCCACCGACGCGGCGCGGTTGAGCTCGCTGGAAAGTTTATCGAAAATCGGTCCGAGCTGGGTCGTGTCGGTCAGGTCAATGGTCTCGGGAAGAAACTGGCGCGGGGCAAAGTGGGACGTCTGCATGATTTCCAAGATGGCAGGTGCTCTCTTAAGTGCAACCGAGGAACGGCGGGATATGTCGCTAGAGCGATCCGAACCGCCGCTGGCGATTTCCGTAATCGATGAGCGCCTCGGCGAAATGCTGGCGGCGGAAATCGGGCCAGAGCGTCGGCGTGATGTAAATTTCCGTGTAGGAAAGCTGCCAGAGCAGGAAATTGCTCAGCCGCATCTCGCCGCTCGTGCGGATCAGAAGGTCGGGATCGGGATAATAACGGGTGTAGAGATGGTGATTGAACACCTGTTCATCGATCTGTGCGCTGTCGAGGTGCCCCAGTTTGATTTCCCGCAGGATCGAATGGACCGCCTCGATGATCTCCACCCGTCCGCTGTAGCTCAGGGCCAGGATCAGGATCAGCCCGGTATTGGCGCGAGTCGCCTGGATGCACTGATGCAACTGATCGCGGACATTCTCGGGCAGGTCTGAAAGCCGCCCGATCGCCTGGAGCCGGATGTTGTTTTTGATCAGCTCGGGCAGTTCATCGCGCAGAAAATTTTCCAGCAGGCCCATCAAGGTCTGCACCTCCGTCTTGGGCCGTTTCCAGTTTTCCACCGAAAACGCGTAAAGCGTCAGGTATTTCACGCCGAATTCGCCCGCCGCCTTCACCACCTCGCGCACCGACTCGGCCCCGGCGCGGTGACCCTGCACGCGCACCATGTTCTTCGCTTTCGCCCAGCGGCCGTTGCCATCCATGATGATGGCAACATGCTTGGGAATTTTGCCGAATTTGTACTGGGTCGGCGCGGGAGGGCTCATACCCGGAAGGTCTGCTCCCGGCGGGCGCCGACCGAAACGATACGGAGCTTGGCGCCGGTCAGCTCGGCCAGGGCAGTGACATATTTTTGGGCGGCAACGGGCAGCTTCTTGAAGCTGCGCACCTTGGTCGTCGATTTCTGCCAGCCCGGGAACTTGCGATAGATCGGCCGGCAATGGAGCAGCTCTTCCGCGTCGTTCGGCGGATAAAGCAGCCGTTTGCCGCGGCATTCGTAGGCGACGCACACCTGGATTTGCTTCAGCGTGTCGAGTCCGTCGAGATTGGTGATGGCGAGTTCATCGATGCCGTTGACCATCCGCGCGTAGCGGGTGGCCACCGCGTCGAACCAGCCGCAACGGCGCGCGCGGCCCGTGGTGGCGCCGAACTCGCGGCCCATCGCGTGGAGCATGTCCGAAATGTCAGCCGATTCGGTCGGCAGCGGGCCCTCGCCCACCCGGGTGGTATAGGCTTTCATCACGCCCACGACCCGTTCGATCCGGTGCGGCGCCACGCCCGAGCCGGTGCAGGAACCGCCGGCCGTGGTGTTGGACGAGGTGACGAACGGGTAGGTTCCGAAATCGATGTCGAGGAACGTTCCCTGCGCGCCCTCAAAAAGCAGGCTCTTGCCCGCTTCAAGCTGGCGATGGAGCCAGACCACCGTGTTGGTGATGAAGGGACGCAGTTTCCGGGCCGCCTCCAGGTAGGCTTTCTCCACCTCGCGGAACGAACACGGCTCGCCGCCGAGCGATTCCAGGATCGCATTGTTTTCCTCGATCCGCGCCTTGAGCTTCGCCGAAAAAACCTTTGGCTGGGCCAGATCGATCAGCCGCAGCCCTGTTCGCGCCGCCTTGTCGCCGTAGGCAGGGCCGATTCCCCGCTTCGTTGTGCCGATTTTGTTCCGGCCCTTGCGGTTTTCCCGCGCCTCGTCGACTTTCCGGTGATAGGGCAGCACGAGATGCGCCGTTTCGCTGATGAGCAGGCGTCCGGCCAGCTTGATGCCCCGTTTTTCCAGTCCTTCGATTTCCTTGACCAGCGCCACCGGGTCGATGACCACGCCATTGGCGATGACACATTTTTTCTTCGGACGCAGGATGCCGGAGGGAATCAGGTGCAGGACGAATTTCTCCTTCCCCACTTCCACCGTGTGCCCGGCGTTGTTGCCGCCCTGCGACCGTACGACGATGTCCGAGGCCTCGGTCAAAACGTCGATGATCTTTCCTTTTCCTTCATCGCCCCACTGGGCGCCGACAAGGATCGTGTTCATGATAAAATCTGAGAGCGGGCTGGAATCAGCGCCCGATGCTGGTGTAGGTGAAGCCGAGGCTGCGCATTTCCTCGGGATTGAGGAGATTGCGGCCATCGAAGAGAAGCGGGCTGAGCATCCGCTTTTTAATGGCCAGCCACGGCAGGGATTTGAAATCGGTCCATTCGGTCAGCACCAGCAAGGCATCGGCGCCATCGGCCACTTCTTCCGCCTTCTCAACCATCTTGGCGCCGGGGACGAGCGATTCGGCCTTTTCCATCGCTTTCGGATCGAAGGCACGCACTTCGGCGCCCTCGGCGAGGAGCTGCTTGACGATCTCGATCGCCACGCTGCTGCGGACGTCGTCCGTGTTGCCTTTGAAGGCCAGTCCCAGCACGCCGATCTTCTTGTTGCGCAGGATCCAGAGTGCTTCGCGGACTTTCTTGAGAAAACGTTCCTTCTGGTTCGCATTGATCTTCTCCACTTCCTCCAGCAGATGGAAGGGATAGCCCAGCTCGCGCGAAATGCGGATGAATGCGGAAATGTCCTTCGGGAAGCACGATCCGCCGTACCCGACTCCCGCATTGAGAAACGCCCGGCCGATGCGCTTGTCCGCGCCCATCCCGTCGGCCACCCGCTCCACGTTTGCGCCGGAGGCCTCGCAGATCGCCGCCACGGCGTTGATGTACGAAATCTTCAGCGCCAAAAAGCTGTTCGCTGCGTGCTTGATTAATTCCGCCGAATTGAGGTCGGTCACCAGGATCGGCGCATGGAAAGGCTGGTAAATTTCCTTCATCGGCGCCACTGCGCGTTCGGAGGAAACTCCGATCACGATCCGGTCCGGCTTCATCAGGTCCTCGACCGCCGAGCCTTCCCGTAGAAATTCCGGATTGCTCACCACGTCGATGTCTGCGCCCGGGTTGTACCGGTTGATCGTCTGGGCCACTTTTTCGCCCGTTTTTACCGGTACCGTGCTCTTGTCGACCACAATCCGGTATTCCTTGATATGCACCGCGATCTCTCGCGCCACCCCCTCTACAAAGCTCAGGTCCACGCTTCCGTCCGGCTGCGGCGGCGTCGGCACCGCGATAAAAATGACCAGCGACTGTTGCACCGCGTCGCCAATCGAGGCGGTGAAGGAAAGCCGTCCGGCGGCCACGTTCTTTTTGACCAGCTCCTCCAGCCCCGGCTCGTAAATCGGTATCTGGCCGTCCTGCAACTGGTGAACCTTTTTCAGGTCGTTATCCACACAAATGACCTGGTGACCCACTTCCGCAAAGCAGGTTCCGGTGACCAGCCCGACATAGCCTGATCCAACAATAGCGAGTTTCATAAACGAGCTGACATTGTGCCGATTCCGGCCGCGGACGGCAAGCGACAGTTACAGTCGCGGGGTATGCAGTTCGTATTTCGGGAAGGCCTTGAGGGTCAACGAGAAGAAAACCGTGTGGTCGCTCTCCCCATTAAGCTCACTATCCGAATAAGTTAGCGCCATCTGCCAGGCGTCCAAATCCCGGTAAATCGTGTACCGTTGCATCTGCAGCCGCCCCGTCTCTGCCTCGAACTGTTCCTGGCCCTCGAACTGCCAGTGTTCATTCATCCGGTAAAAGACATCCAGGACCGCATTATTGCTATTCACAAAAATGGGGCTGTGATTGATATAATGTTCGCCAAGCGTCAGTTGGAGGGAAGGATCCGGTGTCCACGTTATCGCGTTATCGACTTGGTTATAGCTATTCCCGTTCACATCCAGCGCGCTGAATGACGTGAACTCCAGTTGCTGCACCGGGTGGAATCGGATGTCGTTAAAAAGATTGCTTAAGGTGCTGCTGGGCGTGGCCGAGCTGAAATTGTGATCGAAATCGGCATCCGCATAGGTCTGGATAGTCAATAGATCGTAATTCGCGCCGTCCCGCTTCGTCTGGATCTTGTTCCACATGCCGAAACGAACCACTGCCTGCCGGTCGATCGAGTCGATGGAGTTATATTCAGTCCAGTCGATCGGCTGCAGTTGCGTCGAATAAAGCCGGTTATCGAAGCCCCGGATATCGTTCGGCGTCACCGTCGGCGAAGGCGCATATTGCGCGTCGAAGAACGGTTCCACCACATGCCGGATTCCATCGATGCCCAGGTTCTTGTTCTTGATGTTGAGCCACGTTCGCGAAATCTTAAAATCACCCTCCAGGCCCACGTTCCCCGCGAAGCGCGACTTTGGGTTCGTGATCTTGTCGCTGGCCAGGCCCGTATCACCGGTCGTATCGGTGATGTTTTGATTATCGTCGGAGTAATAGGTGAACCGCCCGCCGATGTGCGGCGTCAGCGACAGGAAATTGAAATACTGGTGCGGGTAGGTAAATTCGTGATAGGTGTCGTAGCGGTAGGCGCTGTAGTTGTTCATCTGCGTCGTGTCGTAGCCGTACGTCGCATTGGGATGGTAATAGCTATACGCCGTGGTGGTTGGGAATGAGTTATAGATGTAATCGGCGGGATCGCGGAAATATTCCGTGTCGGCATAGCGCCGCTCAAAGTTTACCACGCTGCTCGTGCTCGAATACTGGATGGGCGAGCCGAAAATGTTCTGCTGCTTCACATCCACCTCGAATTCCGGCAGGCGCTGTACCGTCTCGAAGAAGGGATTCACCTGCGGGCTCGCCAGCAGTGAAATCGTGAAATTCGGATTGTACTGGTTCAGGCTCACGAAATTCGGCGGCTGATTTTCCGACTGGTATTCGGAGGGGAAAAAGTCGCGCGTCACCCAGGGATCACTCCAGAAGTTCAGGTCGGCAATCGAGGAGAAATCAGGGCCGAACTGCAGGTGCTGTTGGTAGGCCACCCGATAACGGTTATCGAACGGCACGCCGTCATAAACGTTATGGTCCGTGATGTTGCCGTGGGCCGGCGAATTCGGCATGGTCGGATCGGTTGAGGAATAAAGGTTATCCTGCGCATAGTAGGTCTTCAGCAGTATATCGCTGTTGAGACTGGGGAAATACTGCACGTCCACGCCGCCCGCGTACCCCCGCTTTTCCCGTACGTCGAACTCCACCGTCCCACGCATGTTATTCCCGAGTACCCAGTTATATTTGTTGTCGATAAAGGCCCCGAAGGTGCCGCTGTTGCCCAGCTCAAACTGGTAAGCCGGTCGTGAATCGTTCAGTGACTGGACGAAGACCGGCAGGTAAAGCACCGGCACGTCTCCGATGTAGAGCACGGTGTTCTTCAATACCACTTCATCGTTGGGCCGGTACTCGATTGTGCTGGCTTCCATATGGAAGCTTGGCTTTTCGCGGTTGCTCGTCGTGAATGTCGCATTCGTCAGCCGGTAGTGATTGAACTCCGGCGTCGACACTTTTTCCCCGGAAATGAACTTCGGATATTCCTCTCCATAAAACGCCGACGACGTGATTGCCTTGGTATCCAGGTTGTAGGTGATCATGTCCCCGCGATAGACCCGTTGGTTGCTGAAAATGCGGGCATTACCCGTCGCCGTCAGCACCTTCGTCGAGCGGTCGTAAATCACATGGTCGGCAAAAATCACGTCATCCTTGTACCGCACCACCACATTTCCATCGGCCGTCGCGATTTCTCCCGTGTACGTATTGTCGCCGTCCGCCGTGATCGTCACCGGCCCTTCGCCGTTCGCGCTGGCCGGAGGTGTCGTCAGGACGCTTGGATTATCCTGCGCCAAAAGTAACCCGTATCCGGTAGCCCAGATTACGTAAAAGGCAGTAAAAAGTAAGGCAACTCGCGCAATCTTCAAGCGACAAAGTGGTAGCAGTCCCACTTTGACAAGCCAACACTAAAAGTAGCGTGAACAATTGGGCCGACGAGCCCAAGAAAAGAACACCGAGTTAAAATGTCGATTAAGCCTTCGCCGGCTTCAGCAGCGCCGCGATCCGCTTCTTGTGCCGCGATGCCGTGTTTTTATGCACTACACCTTTTTTCGCGGCGCGATCGATTTGCGACTGGAACGAGGAAAGAAGCTTGGCTGCCTCGTCGGTCTTGCCCGACTTGGCGAGGGCGCGGATTTTCTTTTCGGAAACGCGAAGCGTGGTCATCTGGGTGCGATTGCGGGCGCGGCGGCGCAACGCGGCGCGGGCCTGTTTGGCGGCGGAAAGGGTGTTAGCCATAGTCGGCCAAACTGCCCAAAACCCCGCTCGATGTCAACGCGGCTTTCTTGGAGGCGTGTCCCGTCTTTAATCTCTTGGGTTGAATTCCCCGAAGCTTGCTCCGAGGTTCTTTACTTCCGTTGGCCGCCTGTCATTTCGTCAATCCTTTCACTGCACCCGCCCGAATTTCTTTTCCAGTTCCGCCAGTGTCAGTTGGATCATCGTCGGCCGCCCATGCGGACACGTATAAGGCAGGTCGCACGCCAGCAGATCGTGCAGCAACTGGTCCCACTCCGCCGGTTTCAACGCATCGTTCGCCTTCACCGCATGACGGCATACTGTTTTCGCCACGACTTCCTCGCTCAGTCGCCGTCCCTTCCGCGTCTCGCCTCCCTCCTGCTGCAAGTCCGTCACGACCGTCCGGATAAACTCCGGGACATCGCGCGGTTTCACCATCGCCGGCAGCGCGTCGACCAGGAACGAACTCGGGCCGAACCGCGTGATCCCCACGCCGGCCTGTTGCAGTGTTTCCACCTGCGCCAAGAGAAAATCGGCCTCGCGGGGCAGGAATTCGATTGTCACGGGAAAAAGAAGCTGCTGCGACGCCGGGTCCTGCAACGCCATCCGCTTCAGCATCTGCTCAAAAAGCACCCGCTCATGCGCCGCGTGCTGGTCGATCAGCACCATCCCCTCCGATCCCTCCGCCACGATGAACAAATTTGCCACGCATCCGATCACCCGAAGTCCCAGCCGGTTCGTGATCAACGGCTCCGGCCTTGGTGCGGGACGCGTGGGCCGCATGTCTTCGGGGAGGGGAAGCGACGGTTGCGAAGCCTCTGGCTCCGTTTCCCTGTCCAATACCAAAGGCTGCTCGCCTTTGCTTTCTGCAACTACTGTTTCAATTTTTCCCGCCGTCTCCGCCGTGACCATCCCTGCGGTAGCCATCTCAGGGGTAGCCGTCGACCGCCCGGCGACGGGCTTCTCGGCTAAATCCCCGGCCTTCCTGCCCAGCTCCGAAAAATCAGTCGCCTCCGGCATCTTTGCCGGCTCAAACGTCAATCGCGCCGCCGGGCCGCCTGAAAAATCGCGCAACGCCTCCTGTACCGCCTTCACTACGAAATGGCGCACCGTGAAATCGTCGTGGAACCGCACCTCCCGCTTGGCCGGATGGATGTTCACGTCCACTCCCGACGGGTCCATCTCCAGGAATAGCACCGCCACCGGGTAACGCCCCTTCATGAGTGAGTTGTGGTAACCCTCCAGCAGCCCGAAATGAAGCGTCCGGTTCTCCACCGGCCTCTGGTTGATGAAGAAAAGCTCCTCATGCCGCCCCGCCCGGCTCACCCCCGGTTGGCCGATGAACCCATGCAGCCGCAGGCCGTCGTTCGCTGCCTCGATCGGCGCCGTCAGTTTGATCCAGTCCGCGCCGAAGATTGAAACCAGCCGCTGCCGCAAATCCTCGCCCGGCATCCAGCGCTGCACCGGTTGTTCATCCGCCGTCAACGAAAAGCCCACGTCCGGCCGTGCCAATCCCGCCAGCAGCAGCACCTGCCGCAGATGGGCCGCCTCCGTCGCTTCCGTGCGCAGGAATTTTCGTCGCGCGGGCAGATTGTAAAAAAGCGACCGCACCTCGATCTGTGTCCCCGGCGCCAGCCCCACTTCCCGCACGTCCCGCAGTTTTCCGCCGTCGATAATGATCTCCGTCCCGGCCAGCGCCTCGGCCTCCCGTGTCCGCAGCCGGAACTTCGACACCGATGCAATGCTCGGGATCGCTTCGCCGCGGAATCCATACGACGCGATCCGGTCCAGGTCCTCGCTTTCGCGCAGCTTGCTCGTCGCGTGGCGTTCCAGGCACAGCAGCGCATCGTCCTTGCTCATCCCCCATCCGTTGTCGGTCACCGCCACCACGCTCCGGCCGCCCGCGCCGATCTCCACGTCGATCTGCGTCGATCCCGCGTCGAGCGAATTCTCCAACAGCTCCTTGAGCACCGAGGCCGGCCGTTCGATCACTTCCCCGGCCGCGATTTGGTTCGCGACCTGTTCGGACAGAAGATGAATGCGGTTCATGGGAAATGTGGCGGCGGTCTGCGACCGTCGCATCTGGTGGAATGAACGGAATTTACGCGACCATCTCAATGGGCTAAAGAAAGAACGTGCGTGTCGCGATCCTGATTTCGCTCGTCGCCTGCCTCGTTGTTCCGGTTTGGGCCGACGATTCCTTTGTTCCGGTCACCCTTGGCGGCAACACCGGCTATGTCGTACCCGAATCCTATGCCGCCGCCCACAAGGCCGATTTCATCGCCAGCCAGCCTGGCTATGGTAAAATCGACGGCTTCTGGACTCCCACCGAGCCCAATGCCACCGTCGCCGACCGCACCCTCCACGAGCTACTCGTCCGTGCCGCCAGGGAGCCCGCCCTCCTCTTTCCCGATCTTGCCAACAGTAACAACCCGCCTCCGCCCGATTCGCCCGACTCCTTCGAGCACCAGCGCCGCGAACTCGAACTCATTACCCGCAACGAAAACGCCTACGCCCGCCAATTCGTCGGCCTCATCCTCGATGGTCGCAGAATCGTCTTCTGCAATTATGCCGTCGTCCCCAGATCTGATCCCGCCGCTAATTATCTTTTCATCCAGAAATCATTCGTCGACGACGGCATCGTCCATTTCCTCCAGGCCCGCTTCGATCCCGAAGCCAAAACCTGCTCCGGCGTCGCCCTCATCGGTTCATGGCAGCCAAAGCTCAAATGAAAATCGATAGACCGCATTGACACTCCCGCCGTCTTGAAGAATCCTCTTTTCCTTCTCCCATGAAAATCGCCCTCGGTTCCGATCACGCCGGTTTCCTCTACAAGGAAAAGGTCAAGGCCCTCCTCATCTCTCTCGGTCACGAAATCCGCGACTTCGGCACCCACAGCGACGCCCCGGTGCCCTATCCCCAATACATCCGTCCTGCTGCCCAGGCCGTTGCCAATGGCGAATGCGAGCGTGCCATCGTCTTCGGCGGCTCCGGCAACGGCGAGGCCATGGTCGCCAACAAGGTCAAGGGCGTCCGCTGCGCCTATGTCTGGAACTCCCAGACCGCCGAGCTCGGCCGCAAGCACAATGACGCCAACGTTATTGCCATCGGCCAGCGTATGATCTCCGAATACATCGCGCTCGAACTCGTCCAGATCTTCCTCAATACCTCCTTCGAAGGCGGCCGTCACATCGAGCGCATCAAGGAGATCGAATAAATCGCCCATTTGTGCGATGATTCAGGCGACATGTCTCATTTTACCCTTCTTAAATCCAAACTCCATCGCGCTACGGTCACTGGCGCCAGCCTCCATTACGAAGGCAGCCTCACCATCGCCGAAGACCTCGCTAAAAAAGCCGGTTTCTTCCCCTACGAACGCATTCTCGTCGGCAACATCAATAATGGTGAACGTTTCGAAACCTACGTCATTTATGGCCACGCCGGCAGCAGGGTCATCGAGCTCAATGGCGCCACGGCCCACCTCGGCCAGGTCGGCGACCGCCTCACCATCATGAGCTTCGCCCAGGTTCCGGCCGAACTCGCCGCCAAACACCACCCCACCATCGTCCGCCTCGACGAAAAGAACAACATCCTTTCGTAGAACGGGTTGGTTTCGGGGGTGAGGGGAAGAGCGAGTAGTGAGTCAGTTTGAATCAGCTATTCAGGAGGCGCGTGGATGAAATAGGCGCAGCTGCCGAGATTGAAAAGCACGATCACGCCGAGAATCCACATCAGGATCAGGAAGGTTCGCCGCTTCCGAACGTACAACGAAAAGATCAAATGAGCGGCGTAGACGATCCACGGCAAGACCATTAGCGCGATGACGAAATACTCGCTGGCAGCACTCCCGAAGCGGTGTGTCCAGTCTATGAACCGCTCGGTCAGAAGGAAAAGCGGCCATGCTATTCCCGTGGGGAAATTGAACCATGCTGCAGGATACCGCCAAACCCACGGGATCAGCGGCAACTGCGCGATGACGTAGACGCCAAACCACCAGAGCAGGCGGACTCCAAAGAATGGAGAGTACGAAGATTTTAAAACCTTATCCCTATCCACTTAATCAATCTAACAGGGCAATCACTTCTTCCAAGCTCCAAACATAATCGGTAATGCCCGTTTCCATCTTTTGCCTCAACGAGATCGAAACTGGACAACTACCGGAGAGCGCTCAACCTTGCTCTTTTGCCTTCTTCAGTTTAGTTTAGTTATCTTCGAAATGCACGACCGTCTCTGGCTTTTCCTCGCCACCCTCGGTTATCTCGCCAGCGCGGGCTGGGGTCTTTACGCCCTCGGCTCGCAGCGCCCCATCGCCAACCGGTTCACTTTTCTCCTCATTGCCGGCGCCTTTGTCTTTCACACTCTCTTCCTTTACCAGCGCGGCCAGGCCATCGGCCACTGCCCCATTACCAATCTCTTTGAGACCCTCGCCTTCTTTTCCTGGTCCCTCGTTCTCACCTACCTCGTCGTCGGCCCTGCCTACCGCATGTCCATCCTCGGCGCCTTCACTGCTCCCATCGTCTTCCTCGTCAACTTTTTTGCTCTCGCCGCTCCCATCGATCTCCACGTGGTCATGCCGCCGCTCGGCTGGCAGCTCGAGCTCCACGCCACGCTCGCCCTTCTCGGTCTCGGCGTCCTCGGCATCGCCGCTCTGGCCGGCATGGCTTACCTCATTCAGGAACACCAGCTCAAAAGCCACGCCATCACCTCCTGGTTCTACTCGCTCCCCAACGTCGGCCGGCTCGAGCACGTCCAGCAGCGCATCCTCATCTGGGGCTTTGTGATTTTTTCCGCCGGGGCGCTCCTCGGCTTCTTCATCCCGCACCAAAGCGCGCAGGACTGGGTCAAGATCGCCTGGTCCGCCGTCGTCTGGAGCCTCTACGCCGTCCTCATCGTCGTCCTCGGTCTCGGCCGGCTCAGCCATAAGAAAATCGCCCTTTGTTCCGTCGCCGGTTATGTTTTTATCCTCCTCACGTTCTGGGGCATCAACTCCCTCAGTGAAGCCCACGTCTTTCCGCACGAAGGTTGACCGATGAGCGCTCACGTCATTTGCGGTGGTCTCACCTTCGAACAGGTCCCCGTCGAACTCCGGGAAAAGGTCGCCTTCCGCGACGCCCAGCTCCCGGGCGCCCTCGCCGAAATGCGCTGCTTCCTTGGCCTGCGCGAGGCCGTCCTGGTCTCCACCTGCAACCGTGTCGAATACTTCGGCGCCACCGACAGCCCCGAGCACGCCGCCGCCGCCTGGCCCAACTTCCTCCGCCGCTTCCATGCTGTGGAGGACGACTTCGCCCCGCTCTCCTTCCAGCTCCGCGATCTCCCCTGCGTCGAGCACCTCTTTTCCGTTGCCTCCGGTCTCAAGTCGATGGTCGTCGGTGAGACCGAGATCCTCGGCCAGCTCAAGGACGCCTACGATGTCGCCCGCACCCAGGGCCAGACCGGCAAATGGCTCAACCGCCTCTTCCAATCCTCCTTTGCCGCCGCCAAATCGGTCCGCTCCCGCACGGCCATTACCCGCGGCTCCGTCTCCGTCGGCTCCGTCTCCGTCGAACTGGCGGAAAAAATCTTCGGCGAGCTCCCCGGTTGCCGCGTCATGGTCATCGGCGCCGGTGAAACCAGTGAACGCACCGCCCGTTCCCTCCTGAACCACGGTGTCCGCTCCATTCTCGTCGCCAACCGCACCTTCGAGCGCGCCCAGTCACTCGCCGCTGAACTCGGCGGCGAGGCCATCCGCTGGGAAGAATGGGAGGAACACGCACTCGCCGTCGACATCATCATCAGTTCCACCAGCGCCCCCCACTACGTCCTCACCCACGACCGCCTCGCCGCCCTCCTCAAGCGCCGCGGCCGCCGCCCTCTTTTCCTCATCGACCTCGCCGTTCCCCGTGACTTCGAGCCCTCCATCAATCTCCTCGACGACACCTTTCTCTACGACATCGATGATTTGCAATCCATCGCCCATGCCCACCTCCGCGAGCGCCAGACCGAAATCTCCCGCAGCATGGAAATTCTCAAGCCCCATGTTGAGCGTTATATGACCTGGGCCGTCCGGCAGGCTACGGATGGCGGCGGTATCGAGACGGGATTAGTCACGACGTGAAACCGCTCATCATCGGCAGCCGTGGCAGTGCGCTGGCCCTCGCCCAAAGCCGCAGTGTCATGGCGGAATTGAAGCGGCTCTGGACCGGCCGCAATTTTGAAATCCAGATCTTCAAGACCGATGGTGATCGCCTGGTTGACCAGCCCGCACCCGGCGGCCATCCGATGACGAAGGGGCTTTTCACCGGCGAGCTCGAGCGCGCACTCCTCGACGAGAAAATCGATCTCGCCGTCCACAGCCTCAAGGATCTCCCGACCGAAAAATCCGACGGCCTCATGATCGCCGCCATTCCCAAACGCGCCGATGCCCGCGACGTCATCATTACTCGCGGGCCCGACCTTAAGCAGGAGCTGCGCTACCATTCCCTCATCGCTACCGGCAGCCCCCGCCGCGCCTCCCAGCTCACCCTCGCGTGGCCCCACGTCAAAACCGTTCCCATCCGCGGCAACGTCGACACCCGTCTCCGCAAATTCCGAGAAAACGCCGAATGGGCGGGCCTCATCCTCGCTGCCGCGGGGCTGGAGCGTCTCAAGCCCGATCTCTCCGGCCTCACCATCACCCCTCTCACCTTCGAGCAGATGCTCCCCGCTCCCGGCCAGGGCGCGCTCGCCCTCCAGACCCGCACCGAGCACTCCGCCGACATCCGGCAGCTCGTCCAGCCCCTCCACGATCCCGTCACCGCCGCCGCGGTCACCGCCGAGCGCATGTTCCTCGAAGCCCTCGGCGGCGGGTGCAGCGAACCCATTGCCGCCTATGCCCAGCCCATGCCCGGCGACCTCCTCCGCCTTGATGGCATCGCGTGGCTCATCGGTGAAACCGACTCCCGCCGTCGCCACCTCATCCGCCGGCTCGATCAGGCCGAAAAACTTGGCGTCGATCTCGCCATGGAAATTTCCCAATGAGCCGCGATGAAAAACGGGGGCATGTTTATCTTGTCGGTGCCGGGCCCGGCGCGCTCGGCCTCGTCACCCTTCGCGCCCGTCAGTTGATCGAACAGGCCGACGTCATCGTCTACGATTATCTCTGCAATCCCGAGATGCTCCGCTGGGCCCGCGGCGATGCCGAGAAAATCTACGTCGGCAAGTCAGGCAGCTACCACACCATCCCCCAGGAGGAAATCAACGCCATCCTCACCTCCCGCGCTCTGGCTGGAAAAGAAGTCGTCCGGCTCAAGGGAGGCGATCCCTACGTCTTCGGCCGCGGCGGCGAGGAAGCGCAAATCCTCGCCCGTTCCGGCATTCCCTTCGAAGTCGTCCCCGGCGTCACTTCCGCCATCGCTGTCCCTTCCTACGCCGGTATTCCCGTCACCCACCGCGACTTCGCCTCCACCGTCACCTTTGTCACCGGCCACGAAGATCCCGCCAAACCCGACTCCGCCATCGACTGGTCCTGGCTCGCCCGCCTCTCCGGCACCCTCGTCTTTCTCATGGGCGTCGAGCGCCTGCGCCAGATCACCGGGCGCCTCATCGCCGAGGGCGCGGATCCCGCCACGCCCGCCGCCCTCGTCCGCTGGGGCACCACCGCGCACCAGGAAACGCTCGCCGGCACCCTCGGTACCATTGCCGACCTCGTCCAGGAACGCCGCTTCTCTCCGCCTGCCGCGATCGTCATCGGCGACGTCGTCAAGCTTCGCTCCGAGCTCAACTGGTATGAGGCCCTGCCCCTCTTCGGCAAGCGCATCGTTGTCACCCGCACCCGTGGCCAGGCCGGCGTCCTCGCCCAGCGCCTCGTGCAGCTCGGCGCCGACGTCCTCGAAATCCCCACCATCCGCATCGTCCCCGTCCCGTCCGATGCCCCCATGCGAGAAAAACTCACCGCTTTCTCCAATCATTTCGACTGGCTCGTCTTCACCAGCCCCAACGCCGTCGACCGCTTCTTCGCCGAATTCTTCCAGGTCGCATCCGACTTGCGCGATCTCGGCACGGTGAAGATTGCATCCCTCGGGCCCGCCACCACCGCCAAGCTTCAGCAACTTCACCTGCGCGTCGATCTCCAGCCCGAAATCTTCACCGCGGAAAAACTCGCCGAGGCCCTCGCCGAAAAAATTATGCCTGGCGCCCGCATCTGCTTTCCCAAGGGACGCCTCGCCGCCACGCTTGTCGCCGACCGCCTTCAGGAACGCGGTGCCCGGGTGGAAAGCTGGATTCTCTATGACACCCAGCCGGAAAAGGAAGACCTCGGCGGTGCCCGGCTCCGTTATCAGAATGAGGGCGCCCACTTCAGTATCTTCACCAGCTCCAGCACGGTTGAATATTGGCACGCCATGCAATTGCAGTCTGAACCCGACACGCCCCGCCCGCGGGCCGTCAGCCTCGGTCCCATCACCAGCGCCACCCTTCGCCGCCTCGGCTATGAAATCGCCGCCGAAGCGCCCGAATCGACCCTCGATTCACTGGTGGCCACCATGCTCAAATTGAGTATGGAGTCTATCCCATGATGAGATAGACTCCAGGAGCTTGCTGAAAAAGGCCTTTATTAAAAAAGTGCAGTCATCCCGAGCCTGTCGAGGGATTTCTCGCTCTTTTTCTCAGAGGAGCTCAACGAGCGAAATAGTTAGAGATCCTTCGACAGGCTCAGGATGACGACCTTTTTCAGCAAGTTCCTAGACTGATCTTATGCCGACCAATGACGAATTAATGGATGATGGAAATGCCGCGCTCGCCATCGGTGAGCTTGAGGAAGCGGCCAATTGTTTCCGGCAGGTTGTGGCTCAGGATCCCCGCTTTCAGGACGGCTGGCACGCACTTGCTATGGCCCTCTACAAACTTGATCGTTATGAAGAATCGATCCAAACCGGTCTTCGTGCCGCCGAGATCGATCCTAATAACCAATTTGTCTGGTCCAGCCTCTCCCTCGCCTATAATGCTAACAAACAAAAGGCCGAGGCCGAGGCGGCCGGGGCCAAGGCCCGCATCATCTCATGGGGTGGTAAAATCAAGCTTGATACTACCACTTCTGATGATTCGCCTCCGGCTTGACGTTAAGGAATAGATAATTGCATCTAGATTGAAATATAGAGTTGCACATCTGTAACATATCCTATATTGGAAGGTAATGTCATTATCAAATCTATCTAGCGCTCAGCTCGCGCAACTAATCGGTCTCATCAAGGAAAAGGAAACTCTTCAAGCCAGATTGGAAAAAGTCGACGCGGCGCTCCAGGCGCTCGAATCCGGAAAAAGCGTGCCCAAAAAACGGGGCCGCAAGCCCGGCCGTCCCGCCTCCGTCAAGGTGGGCGCTCCCAAGGGCCGCCGCACCAAGCGCCTGAAGGCCGCGATGCTCAAGGCTCTTTCGTCCGCCGGCTCCTCCGGCGTCACTGTCAAGGAATTGGCCACGAAATTGAAGGTAAAACCCGGCAACATCTTCAGCTGGTTCTATACCACCGGCAAAAAGATCAAGGGCATCACTAAAGTCGGCGAGGCCAAATACGCCTACCACGGTTAACCTAAAATCCATTCCGTCACGGCGGCGATTCTCTATCGTCGCCGTGACTTTTTCGCAGGTTCGGTAATTTTTGTTTTAGTCGCCTGAATCTGTCAGCGCCTTCTTTTTAGGCTCCAGGTTCGCCTGCATTTCAACCCGTTGCAGCGGATTGTCCCGTTCGTCCCGCGGTTGCTCCCCGATCTTGGCCGCCACATCCATCCCTTTGATCACATGCCCGAAGACCGTGTACTGGTCGTCCAGCGTCGGGCATGGCACCAGGCAGATATAAAACTGACTCCCGTTCGATTCGCGTTTGGGATTCACTGAATCGGGCAGCCGGGCCATGGCGACCGCGCCCGAATTATGTCCCAGGCTGATCTCCGCCGGTAATGTATAGCCCGGTCCGCCCTGACCGAAACTCGAACGGTCTGTGCCCCGCGAATTCGGATCGCCTCCCTGAATGATGAAATGAGGAATCACCCGGTGAAACGTCGTGTGATTATAGAACCCATCCGAAACCAGTTTTCGAAAATTCTCACAGGTCTTCGGCGCCGCCTTGTCGTCCAATTCAATCACCATTGTGCCGAGCGACGTCTGCAGGACCACGACCTGTTCCTGGTCTTCTTCTGAAACCGGCGCAGGTGTTGCGGCCACGGTTGGATGGGCCGCGCTCGCCTCCAGTCGTGGCATATCCCCATCGCTCTCGGCTGGCGTCGGGCTCGGCGCAGCCATCGGCGGGGTCGAAGCCACTTCCGTTTCCGCCGGGGTCGGTTCGGGCGTGGGTGACGGTTCCGATGGCGGATTCGCCGCCGCCATGCTCGCATCTTCCTTGACCGGAACTGATTCGATGACCGAGGTCGGTGTCGGTGTCGGCAGCGAAACCAACTTGGCGCGTGGATAACTGGTCGACGAATTGTTGGATCCCGGCGGCAGCCCCGTCAGGGATGAATCATCCTGGGTCACCGC
This sequence comes from Methylacidiphilales bacterium, assembly GCA_021272165.1. GTDB lineage: Bacteria > Verrucomicrobiota > Verrucomicrobiia > Methylacidiphilales > UBA1321 > JABDGH01. The sequence goes on along the minus strand of JAJSLK010000062.1, from coordinate 33,999 downwards.
GCCGCTGCTCGCATCGCTTGCCGTGGGCCCCGGCTTGTGATGATCGCATCCCGCCGCCAGTAGTACCACCAAGGCCAGCCCGCCGATTCCACTCATCCTCATCCATGTCTTCATAAACGATCTCCCGCCCGCAAAGGTTCTGCCACCGTCAGTTCCAGGTTGCCTGCCCGCAATTTCGTTTCCGCTTGCGCCGCCTGCGGAGGCACATAAGCCAGCGCCCCCCCCCGACCGCGCCTTGGCGAAAATCCCCCGCTCGTCACCATTCCGATTTCCTTTTCTCCCTGCGCCACTTTTGTTCCCGCGGCTGGAAATGATGGCGTATCCGATTGTAAAAAGACCAGCGTCCTGTTCACATGCCCGACACTTTTCAATCGCGCGATGGTCTCCTGTCCGACGTAACAGCCTTTGCTGTAACTGATCGCTGCCAGCATCTGCGGCCCGCCTTCCGGCGGCAAGGTGTTCGTCGTCAGTTCAGAGCCCCAGCTCGGAATGCCATGTTCCAGCCGCAGCGTCTCCACGACATCGGCTTCCACTTTTTCTCCAACGACCGTCGCCTCTGTTTTTGGTGTCCAGACATCGTGTCCCGGCAAGCCGAAACGCTCATAAGCGACAACAAATCCTCCCTCGGGAGCCGCCGGGGCGGTCGGGCCAAAAACATGACTCAGGCTCCACGAATCCGACAGATCCTCAAATGCCGCATCATCGGCGATGAGATATTTTTCCAGGCGCGCGCCCAAGCTCTCTCGTAATTCAGGAACGGCTTCGAGATAAAACTCATTTTCCCGCGCCGTTATGGTCAGGTCCCCCTCCATTTTCCCTTTGGCCGTGCAGACCGCCGCGCGCCCTGTCGTTCCCGGTTTGAGCGCCATCACATCGTTCGTCACCTGGCCGTTCAAATAACGCACCCGGTCGGCCCCCGTCAGCCGCCACAAGGCCCGCGGCGAAAGCACAACAGTGGCGGTTTTTCCGCTCAAAATTCGACGATAGATTTCCAGGTTCATGGCTGTGAGAGAAAAGAGCCGGCGTTAAAAGCGTCGGCTAGCCTGAAATATCTTCTTCCACCACCGGATTGCGCAAAACCCCGATGCCTTCGATCTCAATTTCCACCACATCGCCCGGTTTAAGATAAACCGGCGGCTTGCGGCTCATCCCGACGCCTTCCGGCGTTCCCGTCAGGATGATTGTGTTCGGTTCCAGCGTCGTGCTTCCGCTCAGGAACTCAATCAATTGTGCGACGTGGAAAATCATGTCCTTCGTGTTGCTCTGCTGCATCGTGGCTCCGTTCACCCGCGTGGTGATGGTCAGGTTGTTCGGATCCTTGATTTCATCGGCGGTCACAAAGCCGGGCCCCAGTGGGCAAAAAGTATCGAAGGTCTTGCCCCGGCACCATTGCGAACCGCCCCACGTTTTCTGCCAGTCACGCGCGCTCACATCGTTGCCGATCGTGTAGCCGAGCACATAATCGAGTGCCTCGGTCCGCGAAACATTCTTGCACTCATATCCAATAATGACCCCCAGTTCACCCTCAAAGTCGACCTGGTCGCTCCGCAACTTCCGCGGCAGCACGATCGGCTGACCGGGATCCTGCAAGGCCGTCGGGCTCTTCATGAAAACCACCGGATGTTCCGGTAACTTGGCTCCGGTCTCCTCGGCGTGTTTACGATAATTCAGGCCAATGCCGTAGATCACTCTCGGCTCGATCGGAGCCAGCAACCCAATGACGTCGATTCTTTCGTTCGTGATTTTAAATTCGCCGACCGAAAGGTCTCCGCTCAGGCCAAAGAAAGTCTTCCCGTCCTCCGACGTCGCCGTGCGGATCTGATGACCACGGTCACGCAAGCGATAGATCTTCATTTTCCTTTTCTATAGGGGAAAGGGCCTTCTGCGGCGAGCGGAATGGAACCGGGTTTAACACTTCTTATGATTTTTAAGTAAAAAGTATCTTTCGAAGTTGTTTGGCGCAGGGTGACATGTTTGAGTTTCGGCTGCCCCCGGTTTCCTCCATTTCGCCTCCTTCACCCCTGCGCGACAACCATGCTCGTCGTCGCACCTCGATTCTGGCCCAATTCGACTCATCACGAGACCTATGCCTGTTTTTCGAACAGCCTCTAGCTTTACTGAGCAGGGGCGGAACTTGTTCCTGCCGCGGCAGTGGGGGCCGGTGTGACGGTTGTGGTGGTGTCGGTAGTCGTCGGGGCGTTAAGATCGGCGCGGACGAGATGGAAGGTCACGCCGCCGTTGGCCAGGAGCTTGGTCGTATAGTCCTTCTCCTGTTGCTCCATTTTCGACTGACGCAGTTTTTCCGTGATATAACCCCGCGCTTCCGAGAGCGGCGCTTCTTCGGCCGGCCGGGTCTCGGTGACCTTGAGGAACTGGAACCCGAGGGCGGTTTGGAAGACCGGGCTGAGCTGCCCCACCTTGGTATTGAAGGCGACGTCGTCAAAGCCGGGTTCATTTTCGCCCCGTTGGAAGAAACTGATGTCGCCACCGCGAGACTTGGAATACTGGTCCTCGGAGACTTCGAGGGCCACCTTGGAAAAGTCCTCGCCATTCATCACCCGCGCTCGGGCTTTTTCGATCGTTTTCTTTTTGGCCGCAACGATTGCCGGGGACATCTTGTCGTCGACCAAGACCAGGATGCGGCTGGCGCGGATCTTGGCGGGATGGGTGAACGCCTGGCGATTCTGGAGGTAAATTTCCTGGATCTCCTGCTCGCTGGGATCGTCATCGTGAAAGGCCTCCTGCTCCATGACCTTGCTGACGATGACCCTTTCATGGATCCGCTTCTTCAGCTCGTCGACCGAATAGCCTTCCGCTTTCAATTTGTCCTGGAATTCCTGGTCGGAGGGATAATGTGATTTGAGCTGGTCGAGGATGGCGGCTTCGTCCTTGTCGACATCTTTCAGGGGAAGGGTCGCGGCCTTCGCGAGAAGGAGCTTTTGGATGACCATGTTATCGAGCATTCCGGTTTCCAGTTTGGCCATGTTGGCGGGGCCGACTTGTGCAGCCGTCATCTGCTTTTCCTTGAGAAAAGCCGCGATTTGGGCGTCAAGATCGCCGCGCGTGATCTGCCAGTTGTCCTTTTCCGCCACGATGAATTTGGGATCTTTGGGATCGGTGACTCGTGGATGACAGCCGGTGGTGATGAGCATGAGGGCGGCCAGGAAAAGAGCCGGAATCAGCATCAGCGAGCGGAACAAAAAAGAACGGCGGGAGGGGGAAGAGGTCATTAAAATCAAGGCTGTCGCAAAAAATCGCACGGGTCACGCGGAAATAAGCTGGATCATTATTGGATGAAAATCTTTCCACTGCGCCGCCGGGCGAATTTGCCCGCGCTGAGATTGATCTTGGCCGGGACGGTTTGAAGAAGAAGACCCCGGACCGCTTCGACGTCGGCGAAGGAGATGTCCGGGATGCCGTGATGCTGAAGCCAGCGCAGAATCGTGCGCCGTTGCCGGGCGAGGGGAGCATCGCGCAGGGACTTGACGGCGAGCTCCTTTTCCCGGGCCGCTTTTTCGCAAAGCGAATCGAGCCATTCGCTCTCGGCCCGGAAAATTTCGGCGGCCCGGAGGAGGTTTTCCGCCGCGCTGGGAGAAAGTTGCTTTTGCAGATAGGGCAGAATCCGGCGCCGGATCAGGTTGCGACGATGGCGGGTGTCGGTATTGGTCGCGTCATCGCGCCATTTCAACCGATGCTGACGCGCATAAGTGGCGATCTCCTTTTTCCAGAGACCGAGCCAGGGCCGATGAAGGACCAGGCCGTCCCGGCGGCTCACCGGATCCATGCCCCGGCTGGCCGCGCCGCTGCCGCGCAGGAGCTGCAGGAGAAACGTCTCGACTTGGTCATCGGCATGATGCGCGAGAACGAGGTCGGTCCGGCCGAGGCGCCGGGCCATTTTGGAAAAAAAAGCGTAACGTGCCGCGCGGGCGCCGGCTTCGTGACAGCCCCGGGCCGAGGCGGGCATTTTCCCCTCCACATATCTCAGGCCGGCTTTCTGCGCCAGATCGCGGACCCACTTCGCGTCCGCCTTGCTTTCCTTCCGCCAGCCATGATCGAAGTGAAGCACGATGGGCTTGCGGCCCGAGCGAAGAAGAGCGTGAAGCAGCGCGACAGAATCAATCCCTCCTGATACTGCCACGAGCAATTGACCCGGCAGCGCTTTCAGCGGCGTATTGAAATTGGAGAATCGTTCCGTCATGGGCCTTCAGCCCCCGAAACCGCTGCGGCGGCCCTTGCGGCGCAGGCCGGGGTGGACGCGATAAACCTGGGGCGTTTCCCCGTCGGGCGTTTCGGCGCGCACGACGCTGATCTGGCCGTTGACCTCGAGCGTGGCGAGATGGACTTCCTTGACATTGTCGCAACCGGCGACGCGCATGGCGCCGCCCAACTCGGCCATGGAGATGCCCTCGCGCTCGAGGGTCTTCTTCATCAGCTTGCCGTTAAAAATCAGGATTTCGGGACTGCCCTCGACCAGTATCTCGGCGGTATGGCTATGCGAAGTGATCAGGCTGACCAGCCCATTGCAGACCACGAGCGTCGTGGCCAGGATGATGCCGCCGAGAACGGTATTGTCGCCGCCATTCATCGAATTTTGCACGGCATTGCTGAGGACCAGGAGCAGGACGAGATCGAAAGGCGACATCTGCCCGATCTGCCGCCGTCCGGTCAGGCGCAGAATCAGGATCAGGAAGAAATAGATGATCAGCGCCCGCAGAACGAATTCCCACCACGGCAGAGATAAATTCCACATGCCCCCCTTTTATCACGGGCGGACGGCGTCGTCTTGCCTTGAATCGACGGCTTGGCCATATTTTCGCCATGCCCGACGACAACAAGCGAAAGCGGCCCTGGGCTGGTTTTGGTTATCTGGTCATCATCGTGCTCGCCATCCTGGTGGCTTATTTCATCGTCCTTCCCATCGGGCAGCAGATCCGATCCGTTTTTCAGACGCTGACCAGCGCCTTCAGCAATCGTTAGCCGCGCCAGCGTCTCACCGGCACGCCGCCGTGGATCATGCCCTGGAAGGGCTCGCCAAAGAACATGTAGGGATGCGCATTTTCCAGCTTGCCGGCTTCGTTGAGCTTCTGGCGCTGCGCATCCGTCAGCGCCACGTTAAGCGAGGAAAGATTGCTTTTGAGCTGGTCGATTTTGGTCGCCCCGATAATGAGCGATGTGATGCCCGGCGAGTTCAGGGCCCAGTTCAGCGCCACTTCAGCCGGCGAACGACCGGCTTCTTTCGCAACTTCCAAAAGCGCATCAAGGACCTTCCAGTTCCTTTCCGTGAACTTGTCGAAGACCGGATTTCCCGAGCCCTTGGTGATGGAGAGCCGGCCTTCCACCGAGGTGTTTTCCCGGCGGTATTTTCCGGCCAGGAAACCGCCGGCGAGCGGGCTCCAGGGACAGATGCCGAAGCCGAGTTCCTGCGCGGCGGGAACGTGCTCGCGCTCGATGGTGCGCTCGATGAGCGAGTATTCGAGCTGCAGCGCGATCAGCGGGTGTTTCCCTTCCTTCTCGGCGATGGTCTGCGCCCGGGCCGCATACCACGCGGGCACGTCGGAAAATCCGGCATACCTGATTTTGCCTTCGCGAATGAGGTCGTCGAACGTGGCCACGACTTCTTCCACGGGCGTGACCATGTCCCACGCATGCATCCAGTAGAGATCGACGTAATCGGTGCCAAGTCGCTGGAGCGATCCTTCCAGCGCGCGGTAGATATTCTTGCGCCCGTTGCCACCGGTATTCGGATTCCCGCTCTCGGCGTTGAAGGTGAACTTGGTGGCGAGGACGGCGCGGTCGCGCACCTTCCGTTCGCGGATGAATTTTCCGAGCCACTCCTCGCTCCGGCCATTGGTATAGCCGTCGGCGGTGTCGAAAAAATTGCCGCCCGCGTCGAGATAATGATCGAAGATGGCCTTGGACGCGGCCTCATCATTGCCCCAGCCCCATTCGGTGCCGAAGGTCATCGTGCCGAGGCAAAGCGGGCTCACTTTCAGGCCGGAACGGCCCAGAGTAATGTAGTCGTTGAGATTCATGTCAGTCCTTTCCTTTTGAGGTACTGGGAAAGATTCAACGAGTCGAGGCCTCTGTCAAAAGAGAGGGCCATTTTAGTACGACTTCGCAAACACCACGCGCTGCTCGCTCTTTTCGCCGGTGAAGATGCATTTGCCCGGCTGCTGCATTTCCTCGAACGGAATGCAGCGGATCGTCACCTTGAGGTCTTCCTTGATCTTGGCCTCGATCTCGGGCGAGCCATTCCAGTGGGCCAGCGCGAAGCCGCCGTGGATTTCGGGCTTCTCCTCGTTCTTCGGCGTGAAGTAGGCGTAAAACTCTTCCTTCGATTCGATCACCTTCGTGTTCTCATGGCGGAAAGCAAGCGCGCGGTCGTAAATGGCCTCCTGGATCGACTGGAGTAGGCCCGGCACCTGCGCGGCGAAGCCCTCTTTCGGATACGATTGCTTGTCTTTTGGGCCCTTGTCGCGGCGGCCGACAAAAACCGTGCCGGCTTCGAGATCACGCGGTCCGATTTCAACGCGAATCGGCACGCCCTTCTTGATCCATTCCCACGTTTTCACCCCGCCCTGGATGTCGCGCTGGTCGACCTCGACGCGGATGTTCTCCTTGTGGAAAAGTTCGGCCTCGATCTGCTCGGCGACGGCGCCGCAGGCCTTCAGGATTTCCTTGCGCTGCTCATCCTTCGGGATGATCGGGATGATGACGACCTGCGTCGGCGCGACGCGCGGCGGCAGCACCAGCCCGTCGTCGTCGCCGTGGGCCATGATGAGCGTGCCGATCAGCCGTGTGCTCACGCCCCAGCTCGTGGTCCAGGCATATTCCTTTTTGCCTTCACGCGAGAGATACTGAATGCCGGAGGCCTTGGCAAAATTCTGGCCGAGGAAATGGGATGTCCCGGCCTGGACGGCCTTGCGATCCTGCACCATGGCCTCGATGCACAGCGTGTCGACCGCGCCGGGGAAACGCTCGCCGGCGCTCTTGCGGCCGGTGATGACCGGAATGGCGAGATGATCGCGGACAAAGTTCTGGTAGACGTCGAGCATCCGGCGCGTCTCCTCGAGCGCCTGCTCCTCGGTCTCATGCGCGGTGTGGCCCTCCTGCCAGAGGAATTCAGTCGTGCGCAGGAAAATGCGTGGCCGCATTTCCCACCGGACGACGTTGGCCCACTGGTTGAGCAGCAGCGGCAGGTCGCGGTACGACTGGATCCATTTTGCATAGGCCGCGCCGATGATCGTCTCGGACGTCGGGCGCACCACGAGCGGCTCAGCCAGCTTGCCGGTCGGGATGAGCTTGCCGTCGGAACCCGCTTCGAGTCGGTGATGCGTGACGACCGCGCATTCCTTGGCGAAGCCGGCCACGTGCTCGGCCTCCTTTTCGAGGTAACTCAGCGGGATGAAAAGCGGGAAGTAGGCGTTCTTGTGGCCGGTGGCCTTGAACATCTTGTCGAGCTGCGCCTGCATCAGCTCCCAGATGCCATAGCCCCACGGTTTGATCACCATGCAGCCGCGCACGTCGGAGTTTTCCGCCATGTCGGCGGCGGTGACGACCGACTGGTACCATTCGGGAAAATCGTCGGCGCGGCGCGGCGAGATGGCGTTCTGGACGGGTTTCTGCTTCGGGGGATTCTGATTTTCGGCCATAAAATTAAGAGGAGGATTTGCGATTCGCGAGAATTTCCTTCGTCACGCCGATGATCACCGGAAGCATGGAGACCAACGCGATGCCGATGACAATATAATGGAGATTTTTCTGGGCCCGTTCACCCAGGACATAGCCGGAGATCACGACGAGGCAAATCCAGGCGGCGACGGCGAGAATATCAACGGAAATATATTTGCGCCACGACATCTCGGCGACGCCGGCCATGAAGGGAACAAATGTCCGCAAAACCGGTGCGAATTTTGCCAGTACGACGGCCCAGACGCCATACTTCACGTAGAAGGCATGGGCGCGCTCGGCGTGCTTGCGCTTGAAGAAGAAACCCTCCTCGCGCGTGAAAATCGCGTGGCCGGTCTTGTAGCCGAGGAAGTAGCCGAGTTGATCGCCAATGATGGCGGCGGCAATGAGAGCGGGAACGAGAATGTAGATATCCACGATCTGCTCGCCGGTGGCGGATTTGAAGGTGGCCGCCACCACGCCGGAGACGAACAGCAGTGTGTCGCCCGGCAGGAAGAAACCGACGAGAAGGCCTGTTTCCGCAAAAACGATCGCTGCGACCAGAGGTATGCCGCCCGCGCGGACCATTTCCTGCAAATGGCCGCTGTCGTGGAGGTTCTTGAGAAATTCAAAAATCGCGTGCATGGCGGGCCGCCGGGGACGATCCGACGGAATGGTGAAAGTCGCAAAAAGGGCTCTCCGCCGCAAGAGGCAAATGGCATTTAAGCATGACCCGCTCGTGCAAGCAGATTAGCAGGTCGAGCAATACTTTTTTTGATAAATTTTGGCGGCGGCGATTGTCATTCGCCCGGCTCGCAGTAGGTTCATCCTCCCGTTTATGAGTTCCGGTTTCATCTCGGTCCGCGGTGCGCGCCAGCACAACCTGAAGAATGTCGACGTCGATATTCCGCATCATGCCTTGACCGTCGTCACCGGGCTCAGCGGTTCGGGCAAATCGTCGCTGGCCTTTGATACGCTCTACGCCGAGGGGCAGCGCCGCTACGTGGAGACCTTTTCGCCCTATACGCGGCAATTCCTTGAGCGGATGGACAAGCCCGATGTCGACCGGATCGATGGCCTGCCGCCCGCCATCGCCATCGAGCAGAGCAACTCGGTCAAGACCTCGCGCAGCACGGTCGGTACGATGACCGAGATCGCCGACCACCTGAAGCTGCTCTTCGCCCGGCTCGCCTCGCTGACTTGTCCCCATTGCGGCCGTCCCGTGCGGCCGTTGGGCGCGCCCCAGATTACCGACCAGGTGTTGGCCTCGCGTGCGGATCAGGAAATCTTTATCGGCTTCTCCGTGGCGATGCCCAGCCGTCCCTCACTTGCCGCCGCGTTGGCGACTTTGCGGCAGCAGGGCTTTCTCCGCGTCTGGATGGAAGAAAAACTGCGCCGGACCGATGAAACCGTTCCGGAAAGCGAAGTCGCGCCGGCCTCCCTCCTGGTGGTGCAGGATCGCGTTTTCGTCGGCGCCAGGAACCGGGCCCGCCTGGCCGAGGCCATTGAATCGGCCCTCCGCCATGGTCAGGGGCAGGTGCAGATTTTCTCTGAAAAGACGCCCGAGTTGCGCTTTGCCAGCGCCTGGGTCTGTCCCTACGACGGCACGACATTTCGCGAGCCATCGCCCGCGCTGTTCTCATTCAACAATCCGATGGGCGCCTGCCCCGCCTGCCGCGGATTTGGCCGCACGATCGAGATCGATTACGAGCGCGCGCTGCCTGATCGCCGGCTTTCCATTCGCGGCGGCGTGGTCAAGCCATGGCAAAGCGGCATTTCACTCGAATGCCAGAAGGACCTGCTCAAGTATTGCGCGCACGAGGGCATCCCGATCGACCGGCCCTTTTGCGATCTCGAGCCATGGATGCAGAAATTCGTCATCGAGGGCGATCCCAAGCATTTCAAGCTGCCCGAGGACCAGCGCGAGGACAGCGGCTACTGGTACGGCGTGCGCGGCTTTTTCCGCTACCTCGAGCACAGGACCTACAAGATGCACGTGCGCGTCTTTCTTTCCCGTTATCGCGCTTATAAGAGCTGTCCAGTTTGCCACGGCGGCCGGTTCCAGCCCGAGACGCTCCATTTCCGGCTCGGGTCTCGGCTCGACGCCAAGGGGCTGATGTTGCCGGAGATCAACCGTCTGCCCCTGACGCAGGCCCGCGATTTTTTCCAGCAACTGCCGCTTCCTCCCGGCGACGAGGCGACGGAGCAACTGCGCGACGGCATCCTCGCGCGGCTCACCTACCTGCTCGAAGTCGGTCTCGGCTATCTCACGCTCGATCGCGCCACCCGGACGTTGAGCGGCGGCGAAATCCAGCGCGTGAACCTCACCTCGTGCCTGGGCAATTCGCTTGTCAACACGCTCTTCGTCCTCGATGAGCCGAGCATCGGCCTCCATCCGCGCGACATGGGCCAGCTTGTCGGTGTGATGAAGCGGCTCCGTGACCGCGGCAACACGGTGCTCGTGGTCGAGCACGAGGAAGCCGTCATGCGCGAGGCTGATCATCTCGTCGAGCTCGGGCCGGGCCGCGGCGCGGAAGGAGGAAATCTCGTTTTTTCGGGCGATTTCAAGTCGATGCTGCGCTGCAACAATTCCCTCACGGCTTCGTACCTGGGCGAGAAGAAAAAAATCGCGCTGCCGGAAAAACGGCGCGCGCCCGATGCGAAATTCCAGCTTCGCCTCCTCGGCGCCTCGGCGAATAATCTGCAGGACATCGATGTGACCGTGCCGCTCGGCCTTTTCGTCGCGATCAGCGGCGTCAGCGGCTCGGGCAAAAGCACACTCGTCCATCAGGTGCTTCACCCGGCCATTCTCGCGGCCAAGCATCTCCAGTCCGACAACGAGGAGGCATCGACCCTGCGCGAATTGCGCGGCGCCGATTTCATTTCCGAAGTGGTCTGTGTCGATCAGGCGCCGCTCTCGCGCACGCCCCGTTCCAACGCCGCGCTCTATCTCGGCGCCTATGATTTCATCCGTGATCTTTTCGCCGGCACCGATGCGGCCCGGTCGCAGGGTTTCTCCGCGGGCGATTTTTCCTTCAACGGCGGCATGGGCCGGTGCCCGCGCTGCAACGGTTCCGGGGCTGAGAAGATCGAAATGCAGTTCCTCGCCGATGTCTTTGTCACCTGCCCGGTTTGCGAAGGCCGCCGGTTCCAGGCGCCACTGCTTCAGATCCGCTATCGCGGAAAAAACGTCCACGAGGTCCTCGAAATGACCGTCGACGAAGCGCGGAAACATTTCGATCCTGCCATGGATGATCTGACGCCTGTGCAGCGCAAACTCCATGAAAAAATCGGCGCGCGGCTGGAATTGCTCGCCGATGTCGGGCTCGGTTATCTCCGCCTGGGGCAGCCGCTCAACCAACTCTCCGGCGGCGAGGCGCAGCGGATCAAGCTGCTGCGTTATTTGAGCGGGGAACCGATTGTGGCCGATGATGATTCCAAGGTAGCCGCCGTTGTCCTCAACGGCGGACCATCGCCCGATAATCGACGACTACCTGAACCGCCGCTGAGGACAGCGGCGGCTACCTTGGCAACGCGCCTCTTCATCCTCGACGAACCGACCACCGGCCTTCATTTCGAGGACATCCGGCTTCTGCTCGCGGTTTTGCAACGCCTCGTTGACCAGGGCGATTCGCTGGTGGTCATTGAGCACAACCTCGACGTGCTCAAATGCGCCGACTGGGTCATCGACCTCGGCCCGGAAGCGGAGCGGGAAGGGGGGCGCATTGTGGCCGAGGGAACGCCCGAGGTCATCGCCGCCGCACGCACCAGCCATACCGGGAAATTTCTTGCGCCGAAACTAGCCGCGCCAAAATCAACCGGGCGTCTCCGCGAAAAGGCCGTGGTTTACGCCCAGGACCGGAAAGGAACGTCTCGCGCTCTCGTCCCGCGATCTCAGGCCATCGAAATCCGCGGCGCCCGCCACCACAACCTAAAAAACATCTCGGTTGACATTCAGCTCAACGAAATGACCGTGGTGACCGGCTTGAGCGGCTCGGGCAAATCGACCCTCGCCTTCGACCTCCTTTTTGCCGAGGGCCAGCGCCGCTATCTCGACAGCCTCAACGCCTACGCCCGCCAGTTCGTCGAACAGCTCGAGCGGCCCGATGTCGACTCGATCACCGGCATTCCACCCTCGGTCGCCATCGAGCAGCGCATCACCCGCGGCGGCCGCAAGAGCACCGTCGCCACCATCACCGAGATTTTTCAGTTCGTGCGCCTGCTCTACGCCAAGCTTGGGGAAGTTCGCGACCCCGAAACGGACGAGCCCGCCATCCGCCAGACTCCCGCGGAAATTCTCGCCCGGCTCGAAACCGCCGCCCGCGGACGCGAACTCCGCATCCTCGCCCCACTTATCAAGGGCCGCAAAGGCTTCCATACCGAAGTGGCCAAGTGGGCGGAGAAGAAAGCCTACGCCCTCCTGCGCGTCGACGGAAAATGGATCGAGCCCGCGAAATTCAAGCCGCTCGACCGCTACGTCGAACACACCATCAGCGTGGAGTTGGGCCGGTTCAGCCGCAAGATGCCGGCGGCGGAGCGGCGCCGCCTCGTCGATATCGCTTTGGCGTTGGGACGCGGCACGCTCTACGCGCTCGATCCGCGCGGGCCCGAGACCGTCTTCAGCACGCAGCTTTTCTGTCCCGGTTCGGGCCGCTCCTTCGATGAGCTCGAACCGCGCCTGTTCTCCTTCAACTCGCCTCACGGCTGGTGCCAGGCCTGCCAGGGATTCGGCACGCTGCTGCAAGTGCGCACGGAAGGCGAGACGGAAGCGGAGCGGGAGATCGAAATCGAGCGCGCGCGGGAGTGGATCGATGACGACGCCGTGTTGCCGGTTTGTCCCGAGTGCCACGGCCAGCGGCTCAACCCGCTCGCCCGCGCCGTCCGGCTGCCGCTCGGGCGGGGGGCGCAGGACCACGGCGGATTCACCATCGGCGAGATCGGCAAATTCTCGATCATGGAAGCGCTCCGTTTCTTCCGCACGGTCAAGCCGAAGGGCCGCCAGGCCCGCATCGCGCGCGACATCCTGCCCGAGATCGTCCAGCGCCTTGACTTCCTCGTCGAGGTCGGCCTTGGCTATCTCACGCTCGACCGCTCCGCCACCACCCTTTCCGGCGGCGAATCGCAGCGCATCCGGCTCGCCGCGCAATTCGGTTCCGAGCTGCAGGGCGTCCTCTACGTCCTCGACGAACCGACCATCGGCCTCCATCCGCGCGACAACGCCCGGCTGCTCGATTCCCTCGGCGCATTGCGCAAGCGGGGCAACACGCTCGTTGTGGTTGAGCACGACGAGGACACGATGCGCTTTGCCGACCGCATCATCGACCTGGGCCCCGGCGCGGGCGTCGAGGGCGGCCGCATCGTGGCCGAAGGCCCCTGGCGCAAGCTGGCCGGTCACGGCGAATCGCCCACGGGAAAAATCCTTGGCCAGCCGCTGCGGCATCCGTTGCGCGGTGGACGCCGCTTCGCCAAGGACGCGCCTGGCTGGTGCCGCATCCGCGGCGCCACGGCGAACAATCTCAAACAGCTCGATGTCGCCTTTCCCGCCGGGCGGTTTATCGCCCTTTGCGGTGTCAGCGGCGCGGGCAAAAGCACGCTGCTTCACGACGTTATCAAGCCGGCGGCGCAATTTTCCGCCGCCCGCCGGAAGAGATCGAAGAAAGCCGCCGCCGGTCCCTGGAAGAAAGTCGAAGGCTTCGATCTCTTCACCTCGGTCTACGAGGTCGACCAGGCGCCCATCGGCAAGACCTCGCGCTCCACGCCCGCAACTTATATCGGTCTGATGGACGAAATTCGCGGGCTCTTTGCTCGCCTGCCGCTCGCCCGCCAGCGCGGTTACGAGGCCTCGCGTTTTTCCTTCAACAGCGGCTCCGGCCGCTGCCCGGCCTGCCAAGGCCAGGGCGCAGTGAAGGTCGAGATGAGCTTCCTGCCCTCGACCTTCGTGCCCTGCGAAACCTGCCGAGGCCGCCGTTACACGCCCGAGACGCTCGAGGTCCTCTATCACGGAAAATCGATCGCCGACGTTCTCGATCTCACCATCGACCAGGCGACCGATTTCTTCGCCGATGTCCCGCGGCTGCATCGCCCGCTCGCCTTGTTGCGCGACACCGGCCTCGGTTACCTTACGCTCGGTCAGCGCAGCCCGACTCTCTCTGGCGGCGAGGCGCAGCGGATCAAGCTCGTCGCGGAGCTTGCCCGTTCGCTCGAAATGAACACGCAAAAGCGGCTCAAGACGCGCGGCTTTGATCGCCTCCATCATCTCTACCTTCTCGAAGAACCGACCATCGGCCTCCATCTCGCCGACGTCCAGCGGCTCCTTGGCGTCCTGCATCAGCTTGTAGACGCGGGCCATACCGTCATCGTGATTGAGCATCATCTCGACGTACTGGCCGATGCCGATTACCTGATCGAACTCGGCCCCGAAGGCGGCGATGCTGGCGGGCGGCTCGTCGCGTGCGGCACACCGGAGGAAGTTGCCAAGGCGAAGCGTTCCGCCACCGCGCCATTCCTCAAGCGGATGCTGAAATGATTTTACTTATCGAACGGCTGATTTTTATTCAGATATTCGAGTCCGGCGGACGTGATCCAAAACCATTTTTTGGCACGCTCGTGCTGGTCATTGGGTGCTAAAATGTATTGTTGTTGAGCTGGATCGTAAACGTAGGCGGTAACAAGACTGGCTTTAACGAGCCTGGATAGAGAGGTGACAATTTCCTCGTCCATAACGTTGAGGCCATCCCTATTTTTCAACATTCTTTTTATCTCAGTGACGCTCTCGTAGTCATCGGCCACTGAGATCAAGCAGCGAAAATCCAGGTGAGATAATGCCATGGTGTTTTGTTCTTCTTTTATATTAATCCCTCGCAAATCCGCCGCGCCACCAGCGGCCCCTCGTAAACGAATCCGGTATAGAGCTGCAGCAGGCTCGCGCCTGCCTCGAGTTTTTCGCGCGCATCGGCTGCGTTGAAAATGCCCCCCACGCCGATGATCGGTACGCGGCCGCCGGTCAGGCGGCGGACCAGTCGGATGATTTCCGTGCTCCGCGCGGTGAGGGGACGGCCGCTGACCCCGCCTTCCTCCTGCAACGACAGGCCCGCCTTGTCGATGGTCGTGTTCGTCGCGACGATTCCCGCCAGCCGGTATCTTTCCACCGCGTTGGCCACGTCGGCCACTTGCGCCTCATCGAGATCCGGCGCGATCTTGAGCAAAAGCGGCCGCGTGCCTTCGGGATCCACCTCGCGCAGTGGGCCCAGGATTGAATCGAGAAACGGACCCTGCTGCAGATCGCGCAGGCCCGGCGTGTTGGGCGAGCTCACGTTGACCACAAAATAGTCGCCCAGGTCGCGCAGTCGCCGAAAGCAGGTGACGTAATCGCGGCCCGCCTCTGTCAGTGGCGTGTCCTTGTTCTTGCCGAGATTCAAACCGACCGGCACATGCGGCCACTGTCCCGCTTCCTGGATTTTCTCCAGCCGCCCCGCCACCACCTCCACGCCGACGTTGGGAAATCCGAGCCGGTTGATCAGTCCCTGTTCGGCGGGTAGCCGGAAGATGCGCGGCAGCGGATTGCCCGGCTGCGGACGCGGCGTGATCGTGCCCAGCTCCATGAATCCAAAGCCCAGCTTCGGCCAGATCGTGACGCCCTCCGCGTTTTTGTCGAACCCGGCCGCGAGGCCGACGGGATTTGGGAAGCGCAGCCCGAACACTTTCTTCTCCAGCGCGGGAAATTCACGGTGCGCAAACGGTTCAAACAACGAGGCCAGCGGCGTATGGGTCAGCAGCCGGGACGCCGTATGATGCACCTGTTCCGGCGACATCTTGAAAAGCAGCGGACGGACGAGGCTCTTATAAAGCATGGCAAAACACCTTATCGCGCCAGATGACATGCGTCGATAGCGGCGCGTGCCTGAAGGTATGCATCTGGAATTTGTCATCCCGAGATGCCTTTGAGGTAGCCGTCGATGTCCTCATCGACGGAAAAGCATCCGTCATCCCGAGCGAAGTCGAGAGATCAGTTCCGTCTGCCGCTCATTGATCTGCCCGCAACTTTCGTTACTCTGTTTTCATGCCCGAACTGGCCGAGGTGGAATATTTTCGCAAGCAA
This sequence comes from Methylacidiphilales bacterium, assembly GCA_021272165.1. Taxonomy (GTDB): domain Bacteria; phylum Verrucomicrobiota; class Verrucomicrobiia; order Methylacidiphilales; family UBA1321; genus JABDGH01. Next base: position 18,233 of record JAJSLK010000062.1, on the reverse strand, counting down.
TGGAACCCGGGGCTAAACCATCGCATCGAGGAAGTCCGGATCCATCCCAAGGCCCGCATCTTTCGCGGCATGAATACAACCGCCTTCGTCCGGGCGCTCACCGGCGCGGCGCTCGAAAAATCGGAAGCGCGCGGCAAGCAGATGCTTTTTATCGCGAAAAAGAAGAGCGCCAAATCCCGCGCCTGGCTCGGCCTTCATCTCGGCATGACCGGCAAGCTCCGCGTCGAGCGGCCCGATTTCCAGCCCGCAAAGCACGACCATCTCATTTTGGTCCAGGCCAAACACCTGCTCGTTTTCGAAGACCCGCGCTTGTTCGGCCGCGTCCTCTTCGCGGAAGGAATTGAACCGCCCGCATGGTGGGCCAAACTTCCGCCTGATTTGCTTTCCCACGAATTCACGCTGAAAGCGCTCGATATCTTCCTCAAACGCCGCGCCCGGGCGCCGATCAAGGCCGTGCTGCTCATGCAGGAACGTTTTCCCGGCATCGGCAACTGGATGGCCGACGAAATCCTCTGGCGCGCCGCGATCCATCCGAAACAGCCCGCCGGTTCGCTCGGCGAAGCGCAGACAAAGGCACTCTATCGCGAAATCCGCTGGGTCTGCCGCGAAGCGCTCCGGATCATCGGCGCCAAGTGGGACGATCCGCCCGATTCCTGGCTCTTCAACCATCGCTGGGAAAAAGGCGGCGCCTGTCCCCGCACCGGCGCGAAGCTCCAGCACGCCACCATTGGCGGCCGCACCACGTGCTGGTCTCCCGCCCGGCAGAAACTGCACTGAAATTACCCGTGGTCGAGAGCGTCATGCCGATTGATCATTTCTGTGCGATGGTAATTCTGTAGAGAGGAAGTGGCTTCTTTGTTTTCTTTGCGTTCTTTTGTGGCTAATTCTCCTTTCGTGACCCTCCAGGAAATTGCCAAAGCCACGCAGGCCGATGGAAGCATCGTGCCGGCCGAGCTCGCCTGTCAGGCGGTCCACGTTCGCGAGAACGTGACCAAAACCGGCAAGCCCTACCTCGAGATCGAAATCAGCGACGGCACCGCCACGGAAAAATTCAAGATCTGGGAGGACAGCGACGCCTACGAGGAATGCCACGATTTGCAGGATGGCGACTGCATCCGGATGGACGGTTCCTTCTGGCGAAACCAATACGGCCTGAATGTTGACCGGCTCCGCGTCCGCCATCTCGAGAAGCAGGAAATCGCGGACCTCTTCGCCGGCACGCCCGAGCGCCGCGCCGCGCTCGACCGCGACTGGGCTGACCTCACTGCAATTCTTGAAGCGATGGCCGATCCACGGCTGCGCCTGCTTTGCCGGACGTTCCTGGCCGAACATGGCGAGAAATTCCGCCGGGCCGCCGCTGCCCGTGATTATCATCACGCCCGGCGCGGCGGCCTGCTCGAGCACACCGCGCAGATGTTGCGCGCCGGCGCCGCCCTCGCGCCGGTTTACCCGAAGCTCAACTGGGACCTCATCACCACCGGCATCCTCTTCCACGATTGCGGCAAGCTCTGGGAACTCGACTACCAGCCCCAGGGATTTGTCAGCCCCATGACCACCATCGGTGAACTGCTCGGTCACATCACCATCGGCATCGAGGTCGTCAACCGCCTCTGGCGCGGGCTCGAGGCCAATCCTGAATTCACCGCGCCCGCCCAGCCGCCGCGTGAGATCGTCCGCGAGCATCTCCTCCACCTCATCGCCTCCCACCACGGCCAGAAGGAATACGGCGCGCCGGTCACACCGCGCACGCCCGAGGCCTGGATGCTCCATCACATCGACAACATCGACGCCCATCTCGAAATGCTTGCGCAAACCTACGCCGAAAAGGCGCAGACCCATCCCGGCATCTACGATTATCGCCGACCGCTCGAAGGCCGCGCCGTCGCCCCGCTGCCGAAGTTTCCGGGATAACCGTCGACTTCGGTTGTGGTAGCCGCCGACGTCCCATCGGCGGGTCCTCCACGTTAGCCGTCGACCGCCGGGCGACGGTCCTTTTTGTCATCCCGAGCGAAGTTGAGGGATCAGTTTCGTTTGTCTTTGCGATAGTCATCGATGTTCCTCATCGGCGAAAAAGAGCGCCAGCGCTTAATTAAATCCGTCATCCTGAGCGAAGTCCTGCTTGTCGGGACGCAGTCGAAGGGCCTCTAACTATTTCTTCGTTCCCTGACTTCATTTCGCGCCCGCTACGGTTACCTCCACAACTTCGCCCGTTCCACCAACCCATCGACAACGGCGGCCTGCGCGCGCAGCGACACCAGCGCCTGGCCGAGATGCCCGCTCAGCATCGTCGGTGTCAGGCCCTCCTCGCAGCCCCGTTCCGCTAACACCAAATCGGCCGCGTGACCATGCAGCCAGACGCCGAGCCGCGCGGCATCGAGTGGCGCCAGCTTTTGCGCCAGCAATGCCCCGATCATGCCCGACAACGTATCGCCCGACCCACCTGTGCTCAGGCCCGGATTCCCCGTCGTGTTCAGGAAAAGCTGCTTCCCGCGCGCCGTCACCAACGTCCGCGTTCCCTTCAGCACCAGGACCACGTTGTGTTGATCCACAAATTCCCGCGCCACGCTTTCCCGTTCGGTCGCCTCGAATTTCCGTCCGATCAACCGTCCCATCTCGCCCGGATGCGGTGTCAGGACAACCGGCCCTTTAGCCTCGCGCAGAAGGCCGGGATTCTGCGCCAACGTGTTCAATCCATCGGCATCGATCAGCACCGAACATCCCACCTGCAAGACCGCGCGCAGCATCTCCGTGGTTTTTTTGTCCACGCCCAATCCTGGGCCAATCACAATTGCCGAGGCATTCCGCACCACGTCGGGAACCTCATCGTTCCAGCCCGAAACCATCGCCTCATGCGGCGATTGCGCGGCCACCACGTTCGCCACTTCAGGACGCGTTACCACGGAAAGCAAACCCGCTCCCATCGCCAGGGCCGCCTGCGCGCACAATGCCGGTGCGCCCGTGAAGCCCGGGCTGCCCGCCACGATGACGATCCGGCCAAAATCATTCTTGTGCGAGAGCGCGTTTCGGCGCGGCAACAATCCGGCTAGCTCGTGGCCGATCAGGATTTGTTGCGGCGCCGATTCCATTTTCTCCCGGCTCCACGCCACGACTTCCAGCCGTCCCACCCAGCCCGCCGGTGCCTCGGCCGTCAGCACCTCCTTGGCAAAGCCAACCGCCATGGTCACATCGGCGACCACCGCCGCGTCCCGATTCTCCGGCGTCTTTCCCTCTTCATAAGCCGCCAGCCCGGTCGGAAGATCGAGCGCCACCGTGCGGAAAAAATGCTCGGCCCGCGCCCGGTTTAACCTGGCCACGACCTCGGCCAGCAACCCGCGCAACGGGCCGCTCGCCTGCAACCCGAGTAGCGCATCGATCACCACCCCATCGCTGCCGGGAAAGGGGAGACCATCGTGCCACATCTCAATCTCCAGTTCGGGAAAGGGCGCGCGCAGGCGATCGAGCCGCGTCCGGGGCAATTCGCCGAGTTGATCTTCTGGTGCGGTGAGAACGACCCGCACCGGCTTTCCCTGTTCTGATAAATGCCGGGCGACCACCAATCCGTCGCCGCCATTATTCCCCTTGCCGACGAGAACCAGAAGTTTCTTCGCCCGAGGATAAATCTCCAGGATACGCCGGGCCATCGCTTCCCCGGCGGCCTCCATCAGTGCAGCCGCGGTCAGCCCGGAACGGAAGCATTCTTCCTCCCGGGCAACCATTTCCTTTTTGGAAAGGATATCCATAAATGAACTATCTCAGAAAAGGGCCATGTCGCAAGATGGCCTCTGATGTTCGTTCACCGCTCAAAAGGGAGATTCGAAGTTACTAATTTGAAAATGGTTATGATTTTCCCCGATCGTCCTTATTTTAACCTTCCGAAGAGATTTTCCACAATTCAATGTAAATTCTCTTGCGTTCCCTCCGGCTTTTCGGCTAAAGGCTAGACATGCCACGCTCCATCGCGCTCGTCGCCAGCGGCCTTTTTCTGGCAGTGGCGACCTCCCTGTTGCTGACCGGTTGCGGAACCGGATCCATTCACACCCAACCGATGGTCACTTCCGGCGTTAGACTCACGCCGAATCCTCCGAAGATTTATATTGCGCCATTCGACACTTCCACCGGCCGGTGGCTGGTTGGCCGCGAAGGCATTGAGCTGGTCGATTTCAAAAAGGACTTCCAGACCAATTTCGTTCATCAGTTGGAAGTCCGTCTCAACAAGCTTGCTCCGGCTGAGCCCCGCTGGGTCGACGATCTTCCCGACCATGGCTGGCTGGTGGCCGGTGAATTTATCGCGGTCGATCAGGGCAGCCGCGCCTTGCGCACCGCTGTTGGAGCCGGCGCCGGCGAAACCACGCTCCAGACCAAGGTCTATGTCTACGATTTGAGTATTTCCAAAACGGAATACATCATGTCCTTCCGCACCGGCGTGCCCGATGAAAAGGAAGGCACCGGCTCGGGTAGCGGTACGGCCCCCGCCGGCCTCACCGCTGCGGGTGAACCGATTCTCACCGGCATGGGCCTTGGCTCCGGGTTGAAGCTCGACACGACCCGCACCTGCCGCGAGATCTGCGACGTGCTCAAGCCTTACCTTTGATCGCTCCGGTTTCGCCGGAACTTTCAACGCTCTCGCCTTGCCGGGCATTATCCATCTAGATTCTATCCATGTCCGGTCTCGCCTGGTTTCACGCGCTTGACCTCCATCTGCTTTACCTGATCAACCAGGCCTGGAACCGTCCCTGGCTCGACCCGATCATGGCCCGGGTCAGCGACTTTGATTCCTTTAAGATACCGCTCGCGGTGGCCGTGGTCCTCACCCTGATCTTTGGCGGATTCAAGGGACGGCAGCTCGTCATCCTCATGGCCGCCTGCCTTCTTATCGGTGACGGCCTGATCGACTGGGGCTTCAAGTTGAGCATCAACCGCCCCCGGCCCTCCGAAACCGAGCCCCATCTGCGCGTTCTCTCCGTGCATGAAATCACCGAATCAGTTCCGCGCCATGTCGTTAAAGGTCGCTCCTTCACTTCGGGCCACGCCTGCAACAACGTCGCGCTGGCCATGGTCGGATGCGCCATTTTTGGACGCATGGCCTGGTTCCTTTGGCCCTGGGCGATGCTCGTCAGCTACTCCCGCATCTATTGCGGCGCCCATTATCCGAGCGATATTCTCGGTTCATGGATCGTCGCCATCGTCTACGCCTACTTCATCTGCAAAGCCGCCGGATGGCTCTGGCAGCGGTATGCGTCCCAAAAATGGCCACAGCTTTACGCGCGGCATCCGCTGCTCTTTCCCCTCTGGGCCGGGTGGGAGCGGCCTGAAGGTGCGCGACCCGTTTAAGTCCACGACATGACCGAGCCTTATCCTCCTTTCGATCCCTATCCCTGGAAACCGCCCAAGCCCTGGGTCACCTGGTTTATCGTCGGCTCCACCGTCGCGGTTTTTCTTCTCCAGTTGCTCGAGGTCCATCTCCATGGCCGCGACATCATCGGCGACCGTCTCGCTTTCAGCAGCGAGGCCCTGGCCCAGCATCGGTACTGGACTCTTCTGTCCTATGCCTGGGTTCATGCCGTGGTCATTTTTGGCGACCCCGGTCTCTTCTGGCTTCACATCGTTGCCAACATGATTCCTCTCTTCTGCCTTGGTCCCCTGCTCGAGGAATTCCTGGGCCGCGGCTATTACCTTGGTCTCTACCTCGGCGGCGCGGTCGCTTCGGCGATTGTCTGGCTGATGTTCAATTCCCATTCCGGGCCGGACGACGGCATCATCGGCGCGAGCGGCGCAGTCTTCGCCGTGATCGCGGCGGCGGGAACGGCCGCGCCCCGGGTCAAAGTCACCGTTTATCTCTTCTATGTCCTGCCCCTGCACATGAACCTTGCCGTCCTGGCGATCACCGCCTGCGCCGTGGAAGTGGTCCAACTTGTCTTCGGCTGGATGGGGGAAGTGGCCCACTCGGCGCACCTGGGCGGCGCCGCTTTCGGCTTTTTTTATGTGCTGGCCTACCGGCTCATTTTTCGGAAAAGCCTCTGATTGAAAACAGCCGCCCCTGATGTAGCTTTTCGCATGAAGCTTTCTCGTCTGCTCATCCTGGTCGTCCCCCTTCTGCTGGCCGCCTGTGGCCTGAGCGACCAGCAAAAAGCCGACTACGCCGCCGTCCAGCGCAGCGGCGTTTCCTCCGCCGTTTACGACAAAATGATGCACGGCGACGCCCTAAGCCTCTACGACATCAAGGCTCTTGCCCGGGCCCACGTCAGCGACGCCGTCACCCTTCGCTACCTGCGCGATCACGGCACGGTTTACACTCTCAATTCCAGCGACGTCGAAAGTCTCCACGCCGCCGGCGTTTCCCAAAGCGTCATCGATTACATGCTCCAGACGCCGCGCCTCTATCCGGCCTACCCCTACGCTTATCCCTATCCTTACGGGCCGTGGTGGGGGCCCTACCCGTATCCGTATGTCTATTACGGGCCCTACTATCATTACCACCACTGGCATTAAGTCCTGCCCGCCTATCCAACGTTGTAACCGAAAGGCTTCGACATGAAGTACCAGCTCGAAAACAAAAGATGTCTCGTCACCGGTTCCACCGCCGGCATTGGCTTGGCCATTGCCACGACGCTCGCCGGTGAAGGTGCGGAAGTCATCATCAATGGCCGCACCGACGACCGCGTGGCCGAGGCCATCGAAAAGATCGAAAAACAATTCCCCAAGGCCAAACTCCGCGCCTTTGCCGGCGATCTCAGCCAGCCCGAGCAGGTCACCGAGCTGGACGAGCGGTTCCAGGCGCTCGATGTCCTCGTCAACAACCTCGGCATCTACGAGCCCAAGCCATTCAAGGACATCACCGACGCCGACTGGCAGAAAATGATTGAGGTCAATTTCTTCAGCGGCGTCCGCCTCAGCCGCACCTTCCTGCCCGGCATGCTCAACCGCAACTGGGGCCGGATCATCTTCATTTCCAGCGAATCGGGCGTTCAAATTCCGGCCGAAATGATCCATTACGGCGTGACCAAGACCATGCAGATCGCCCTCGCCCGCGGCCTGGCCGAAACCACCATCGGCACCGGCGTTACTGTCAACTCGGTCCTCCCCGGCCCAACCCGATCCGAAGGCGTCGAAGGCTTCGTCAAGGACATGGCTGCGCAGCAGGGCAAATCGACCGCTGACATCGAAAAGGACTTCTTCAAGAACGTCCGACCCAGCTCGCTTCTCCAGCGCTTCGCCACCAATGAGGAAGTCGCCAACCTCGTCGCCTACGTCGCCAGCCCGCTTTCCTCCGCCACCAACGGCGCCGCCCTCCGCGTCGACGGCGGCGTGGTTCGGGCGATCCTCTAAGAACTTGCTGAAAAAGGTCGTCATCCTGAGCCTGTCGAAGGATCTCTAACTATTTCGCTCGTTGGGCTCCTCTGAGAAAAATAGCGAGAGATCCTTCGACAGGCTCAGGATGACTGCATTTTTTTAATAAAGGCCTTTTTCAGCAAGCTCCTAAAAGCTCTCGCGAGCTGGGATTGACTTTAGGCCCATATGGACGTTATCCTGTCCATATGACGGCTATTACCTACACCGCCGCCCGCGAAAATCTGGCTTCGACCATGGACAAGGTCTGCCAGAACCATGATCCGGTCATTATCACGCGGAACCGGAATCAGGCCGTGGTGATGATGTCCCTGGAGGATTACTCTTCCCTGGAAGAAACGGCCTACCTGATGCGCTCACCGGCCAATGCACGGCGATTGATGGAATCGATCGCGGAAATTGAAAAAGGGAAAGTTGTGCGGAAGAAGCTAAGCGATCTGATTGACGAGTGAAGATTCAATTCTCCTCGCGATGCTGGGAGGAATATCTTTACTGGCAGCAGACCGATAAAAAGATTCTGCGGAAGATCAACGAATTGATCAAAGAAGTCTCTCGTGATCCCTTTTCCGGCATCGGAAAACCGGAACCGCTCAGGCATTCCTGCGCCGGTTACTGGTCGCGGCGAATCAACGATGAGCACCGGCTTGTCTACAAAATCGAGAACGAAATACTGATCGTCGTTCAGGTTCGGTATCACTACGAATAAGGAAGACTTGGTCTTTACTCCTCCGTCTGCTTCAGCTTCGCCAGGACGGTGAGATCTTCCAGCGTTGTGATGTCGCCCTTGATGTCGCCGGTCGGTGACGCAGCTGCTTCCTTCAACAAGCGGCGCATGATCTTTCCGCTGCGGGTCTTTGGCAACGCATCGGTGAAACGGATATCGTCCGGCTTCGCGATGGGCCCGATCTCCTTCGCCACATGGGCGCGCAGGGATTCCTTCAGATTATTACTGTGCGGTACGCCATTCTTGAGCGTCACGAACGCCACGACCGCCTGGCCCTTGAGCTCGTCCGGACGGCCCACCACGGCGGCCTCGGCGATGTCGGGATGGCTCACCAGCGCGCTCTCGACTTCGGACGTGCCGAGCCGGTGTCCCGCCACATTCAGTACATCATCGATTCGGCCCACGATCCAGAAATAGCCGTCCTTGTCGCGCCGCGCACCGTCCCCGGCGAAATAGCAGCCCTTCACCTCGCTCCAGTAGGTCTTGCGATAACGCGCCGCGTCGCCATAGATGGAACGGAGCATCGACGGCCACGGGCGGCGGATGACCAGCTTGCCGCCCACGTTCGGCGCTGTTTCCTCGCCGTTGTCATCCACCACCGCGGCGTCGACGCCGAAAAACGGCAGCGTCGCCGAGCCCGGCTTGAGCGGCGTCGCTCCCGGTATCGGCGCGATCATGTGTGCGCCCGTTTCGGTCTGCCACCACGTATCAACGATGGGGCATCGCTTGCCGCCCACCTTCTCGTGGTACCACATCCAGGCTTCAGGATTGATCGGCTCGCCCACGCTGCCCAGGAGCCGCAGCGACGAGAGGTCGTGCCGCGCCAGCCAGTCATCGCCCCATTTGATAAACGAACGAATCGCCGTCGGGGCGGTGTAGAAAATATTCACCTTGTGCCGGTCAATGATCCGCCAGAAGCGATCCGGCTCGGGAAAGTTCGGCGCACCCTCGTAAATCAGGCTCGTGCCGCCATTACTCAGCACGCCATAGGCCACATAGCTGTGGCCCGTGATCCAACCCACATCGGCCGTGCAGAAATAAACGTCCTCGGGCCGCAGATCAAAATAATATTTCGTCGTCAGATGGCAGCCGAGAAGATAGCCGGCCGTCGTGTGCAGGATGCCCTTCGGCTTGCCCGTGCTGCCGCTGGTGTAGAGGATGAAAAGGGGATGCTCGCTGTCGAGCGCCTCCGGCTTGCAGACCGCGCTGACCTTCTGCACCTCGTCGTGCAGCCAGAAATCGCGGCCGGGCGCCATGTTCACATCCTGCTTGGTGCGTTGCACCACGATCACCGCTTTCACCTTCGGCGTGCCGAGCAGCGCCTCGTCGACGTTTCGCTTCACCGCCAGGGCCGTGCCGCGGCGGAAGCCGCCGTCCGCCGTGATGATCACCTTCGCGCCGCAATCATTTGTCCGCTCCTTCAGCGCTTCGGCGCTGAAACCGCTGAAGACCACGCTGTGGGGTGCGCCGATCCGCGCGCAGGCCAGCATCGCGATCACCGCCTCCGGGATCATCGGCAGGTAAATCATCACCCGGTCGCCTGTCTTCACCCCGTGCTTCTTCAGCACATTGGCCATCAGGCAGACCTCGCGATGCAGCTGCTGGTAGGTCAGCGTCACCACATCGCCCGGCTCACCCTCGAAAATCAGAGCCGCTTTATTGCGGGACGGGCCTTCAAGATGACGGTCCAGGCAGTTCACGCTTGCGTTCAGCTTTCCGCCCACGAACCACTCGGCGAAGGGAGGCTTCCACACACAGACCTTCCGCCATTTGCGGAACCAGCTCAGCTCCTCGGCCGCCTTGCCCCAGAATTTGTCCGGGTTCTTCAGCGATGCCTTATGCATCTTCTTGTATTTCTTGAAGCTCCCGATTCGCGCCTCCCGAGTAAATTTTGCCGAGGGCTTAAAGACCCGTTTTTCCTTCAGCATCGAATCGATATTGGTCACCGAACGGGCGGAGGAAACGGGGGCTTCAGTGGACATGAAATACCTCGGGAAAAGTTGGGGTGAAGGCGGCGCGGTAACGGTGATGTAAGCAAGAACACCTCATCCGGGCAATGCAAAGAGAGGGCGAAAACGTGACGCCGTACGGTTCCCGACCCATCTTCCAGAGGAGAGAGTTTCCGCGCCGTCACGCATTCGCGCCAAATGACTTTTTCTCGTAAGAACTGGAAGAACTACGACGCACTTGCCGTCAATTCTTTTGCCAAAGAAAATTTCTCTTTGTTACGACCATTTGGCTTGCCGCTCAAACTTCGCGTGATTAGCTTGCCCTTCCCGCGACAAATGGGGGGAGAATCAAAATGGAAATTGGATCAATCGTTTCGCTTTTTCCGCCGTCCTCGTGTCCGGGGAATAACTCTCATCCTTAAGAGATGTTTGCGGTTGGCATTCATATCAATGAAATTCAGGCATTCAATTATAAGCTTCTTATAATGAACAACTTGATCGATTCCATCCTCTCTGTTCCCCCTCTGAATAGCACCCTTCCGCTCTGGCTTCCAATTCTGAATAACTTGTGAGTAACATGCCTTTAACTGTCGATTTAACCAAGGTCTGGGCGACCATATGCATTGAATTGCAACGGGTTGTCTCGGCTGATGCCGTGACACGCTGGTTTCATCCCCTGCGCGTTCACCATTATGCCGATCGCACGCTCACGCTCAGTTCTGACAACAGCATTTATCAGTACTGGATTGAGGAAAATTATCTGCCGCAGTTGAAGGCAACCGCCTCGCGCGTCCTTGGCGAAACGGTCTCCATCGCCTTCCATTTCGACGGCGTGGCGGACAGCGCCGTAAAGGAGAAAGCGGAGCCCAAACCCGAGCCGGTTCGAATCAAAAAAAGCGAAACGAAGTCCTCCTCTGTCAGTGAATCGCGCGGCTGCCTCAATCCCCGCAGCACCTTTGAATCGTTTGTCGTCGGCATCAACAACCAGTTCGCCGCCGCTGCCGCCCGGGCCGTCGCCCAGGCGCCCGCCCGCACCTACAATCCCCTCTTCCTCCACGGCAGCGTCGGTCTCGGCAAGACCCACCTGATGCAGGCCATCGGCCATTTCATCCAGCAGAACAAGAAACACCTCAAGGTCTTTTACGTCACTTCCGAGCAGTTCACCAACGACTACATCAACGCCATCCAGCATGGCGAGCTGGCGAAATTCCGCAAAAGCTACCGGCAGGTCGACGTCCTCCTCATCGACGACATCCAGTTCCTCGCCGGCAAGGACCGCTCCCAGGAGGAGTTCTATCACACCTTTAACGCCCTCTGCGAAGGCAGCCGCCAGATTGTCCTCACCAGCGACTCGCCGCCCACCGAAATCGCCAACATGGAAAAGCGCCTCACCTCGCGCTTCGAAATGGGTCTCACCGCCGAGCTTCAGCTTCCCGACGCCGAAACCCGCCTCGCCATCCTCCGCCACAAGATGAGCGACATGCCCGAGAAGCTTAGCGATCCCGTCCTCACCTTCATCGCGGAACGGGTCAAGACCAACATCCGCCGCCTCGAGGGCGCGCTCAACCGCGTCGCCGCCTTTGCCTCGCTTCACGGCAAGGCCATCACCGTCCCGCAGGTCGAGGTCCTCCTGCGCGATCTCCTTCAGCAGGAGGGCCAGCAGACCGTCAGCATCGATCTCATCCAGCGTCGCGTGGCCGAAACCTATGACCTCCGCCTTGCCGACATGACCAGCAAGCGTCGCCCCGCCAACATCGCCCTGCCCCGCATGGTCGCCATGTATCTCAGCCGCCGCCTCACCACCGCCTCGCTCAACGAGATTGGCGACGCCTTCGGCGGCCGCGACCACGGTACCGTCCTTCACGCCAACCGCGTCATCGAGGAAAAGATGAAGGACGACGAAAAGCTCCGCCGCATCGTCGGCTACCTCGCCGAAAAACTCGTCGCCACCTCCGGCCGGTAATCACAGTAGTTGTCGTACCTTCTGTTGGTAGCCGCCGATGTCCCCATCGGTGGAAATGCGCGTTAGGAACTTGCTGAAAAAGGTCGTCATCCTGAGCCTGTCGAAGGATCTCTAACTATTTCGCTCGTTGAGCTCCTCTGAGAAAAATAGCGAGAGATCCTTCGACAGGCTCAGGATGACTGCATTTTTTTAATAAAGGCCTTTTTCAGCAAGCTCTTAGCGCATGTTTAAGCCATCATCCTGAGTCTTCAATCGGCGGTAAACCGCCAATGGCAAAATGTCATTCGAAGCGGAGTACAACGGAGTCGAGGGACCAGTTCCGTCAGTCTTCTCCTTGCGATCCTTTGCGATCTTTGTGTTCTTTCGCGGCTGACTTCTCTCGTTCCCTGTTTTCCCGGCGGCGGAATGCTTCAAATCGTCTCTTCGACGATCCGCAACGCCTCGGCGATCTCCTCCGCCGTCACGTTTAGCGGCGGCAGGAACCGGATCGTATGGTTCGCAGCCGGAATCAGGATCAGCCCTGCCTTGGTTAGCCGCGACACCACGCTGCCCGGTTCCTCCTTCTCAATCACCATGCCGACCAGTCCTCCGTAGCCCCGGACTTCCTTGATCCGGCCCGCGGTCACGAGCTTTTGCAGCCCCTGCTTGAGCTGCTCGCCCCGCGCGGAAATATTGGCCATCAGCTTTTCCTTCTCGACCACGTCGAGCACCGTCAACGCCACCGCGCACGCCATCGGCGAGCCGCCATAGGTCGTCCCATGGCTCCCGGGCCCCAGCACATTCTGGTATGGTTCCCGCACCCACATCGCGCCCATCGGATATCCCGCGCCCAGCGACTTTGCCATGGCGATCGCGTCGGGCTGGAATGATTCCCCGCCCGGCACCTCCTGCAGGATCCGTTCATAGCATTGCCACCGGCCCGTCCGGAAATAACCGTCCTGCACCCCATCCCAAAGCAGCAACAGGTTGTGCTTCTGCGTCAGGGCCCGCAGTCCCGGCAAATATTCGGGCGTCGCGGTAAAGACACCGCCCTCGCCCTGGATGCCTTCAATCTGCACCGCGATGGTCTTCGGCGTGATCGCGGCTTCCACGGCGGCAAGATGGTTAAACGGCACGTGGACAAAGCCGGGCAGGAGCGGGCTGAAGCCCTGCTTGATCTTCTCCTGACCCGTGGCCGTCAGTGTGGCCAGCGTCCGGCCGTGGAACGAATTGGTCGCCGTGATGATCTCGAACCGGCCGCTCTCATGGCCGAACTTCCGGGCCAGCTTGATCAGCGCCTCGTTGGCCTCCGCACCGCTGTTGCAAAAATAGACTTTCCCGGGCCCCGTCAGTTCGACGATCCGTTGCGCCAGCCGCCCTTGCCATTCGTTGTAATAAAGATTGCAGCTATGGATTAGGACATCAGCCTGCTTCGTCAACGTCTCCCGGATCGCCGGGTGCGCATGACCGAGGCTGTTCACCGCGATGCCGCCGCCCAGATCGAGATATTTCCGCCCCTGGTCGTCCCAGACCTGCCGGCCCCGGCCCCTCACCAGGGTAAGGCCCCGGTTTACCGTTGGCACCACATACTTGTCGTAGAGCGACTCGATCTCCGTGCGCACCGGCGCCTCCGCGGCGGCAGGCTGAGGCGCGGGGGATGGCTTCACGGGTAGGGGAGCTTCAACACTCATCCCGGGATTATCCGGCACCCGGCTCAATCCGGCAAATAATTTTCCGGCTGCGGCAGGTTTGTATAAATTGACACAAATGATTCCCGGCCTGCCGGATTGAACGGCACGCCGGTTGGAAGATCATACCGTCAGCAATCAGCGCCAGTGGCCGGGATAATAATAACCGCCATGATAACGTGCCGACACCCAGACGGCGCCGCGGCGGGGAGGATAGGCATAATAACCGCCCACCCAAACCCAGCGTCCGTTCACCCATTCATGGTGTCCTGCAATCCAGACCGCTCCTGGATAGGGCCGCGCCCAGGGATGATAAACCGCTGCCGGAGGAGCCGGCGGCGGAACGCCAATTTGAATGCCGACGTAAGTCGCGGCCGAGGCCTGCTTCGCACTGACCAACAGAATCAGGAATGCCACACAAGCCAGTGCAGCTGCCCGAAGAGTAGTGATTTTCATTGTTAAAGTTAGACCTCATTAAGATGGTTAATCTTCATTTTTTTTCCTTTTCCTCAAAGAAATCTCAGAAAAAGCAAAAGCCTTTTTAACTATTCCCTACAGATAGGATAACGGCTGGAACTGCGGATATTTATCCTTCAATTTCTGCCTCCATTCCGCTGCCGATCTGTCATCACCGGCCGCTTCGAACGAGTCTGCCGCGCGCGAAATCGCCTGTGGCGTGATCTTAGGATCATCGAACAGCACCGCCAGCGTCGCGAACATCCGCGCCGCCTCCGCGTAGCTCCGCGTTGCAAAGGCGACCTCAGCCAGGAGCATTCGCGCCGCCGCGCTGTTTGGCCCCTCCGGTTCCTGTAAAAGCGCCTGCTGCCCCACCGCCTTCGCCTGGTCATATTTTTGCGCACCCAACTCGGCCCGGCCCAGGGCCAGCAACACCACCGTCGCGTCTTTCGCTTCCGGTTTCAGCACCCGATATTTCTCATAGCTGCCCGCCGCCGCCGCCCACTGCTGTTGCTGGCCCTGCACCTCGCCCAGTTGCCACCACGCCCCCGCCAGCAGATCGCCCGGGTCGGGATGCTGCGTCACGCGCAGATAAAACGCCGCCGCGTCGTCCCACTTGCCTGCCTTGCGCGCCGTCTCGCCCAGCCAATAAAAAAGCGCCGCCGGCAAACGCGCCGCCACCTGCGCCTGCGAATTGGCCGGAACCGGAAGCGTATCATATTCTTTCATATAGGCGATCGTCTGGTCGTAATCCTTCAGGCCGTAAGCGCCCAGCACCAGCCGTTGCGTCGCCGGCTGCATCCAGTTTTTCGCGTCCCAATTCCTCGCGTTGACCAAAAACGGCTCCGCGCCCGCGTAATCGTGGCTTTTGAAAAGTGAATCGCCCACCGAGAACGCCGCCAGGGCCCGGAGCGGACTTTGCGGAAATTTCTCCAGCAGTGCCCGGAATGTTGCCACTGCCATTGCTTCCTGCGGCGGACCGCCCCGGGAATAGATCAGCCCCAGCGACTCCAGCGCCATTTGCTGCTCCGGCGAACCCTCCGGCGCCGTGGCCTGCACTGCCTTCCACGCATCGGTCGCAGCCAGAAGCCGGTTCGATCGTTGCAGGCACACCGCCAGCCGCGCCTGCACCTCCAGCGCTCGCCGCGCTGAAATCTTTCCGTTCTCGTCCAGGTAAGCCTGATAGGACGCCGCCGCCTTGGTCCAGTTCTGCAATTGGTCGTATGTCCGGGCCAGTTCAAACAGAATCTCACGATGCGGCCAGTCGGCATCGCCCTTCTCCTGGGCCAGCCCCTCCCAAAGCGGCAGCGCGTCGCTAAATTTCTTTTCCCGCGACAACTCCTGCGCCTCCAGCAGTTGCACCCGTGGCCGGTACGGCGACTTTGGCCACGCCTGCAAATAGGCATTCGCCGCGCTCACCGTCTGCGCCCGGTCCACTTGCGTCTGGGCCAGGAACCGTTCATAGGCCGCCGTCACCGACATCTCCTGCGCCGGGTAGGCGGCGAGATAGGCATCAAACGCCGCAATCGCCTCGGCCCAATGTTTCAGTGAAAACTGCGCGTGCGCCAGGTCATAAAGAATCTCCTCCTGTGCGCTCGCCAGCACATTCCCTTTTTCCGGGGTGTAAAGCGCGAGCCACTCGCTGAAACGCTTTTGCTGGATAAGTAGTCGCAGTAATCCCGTATTGGCTACCTTGCGCATCTCCCCATTTGGATCGAATTGCCGTGCCGTCTGGAAAAGCTTTTCCGCCTCGGCCGGTTGCTTGGTCTCAAGCGCCGCCCATCCGCCCCGCGCCGCTGCGGTCGCTTTCGTCGCCGGATCGGTCGCCGCCGCCAGCGCTTTCTCCCAAAGCGGCAGCGATTCCGCCGGCTTGTTCTCCGCATCGTCCAGTTCCGCCAGCGCCTGGGCCGCTCCTCCCGCGAACCGGCCCGGCGGCAGCGCGTCGGCCAAAGCCTGCAGCAACGCGCGGCCATCCGTTTCCTTTTGCGTCGCGAGAAAAGTGCGCCCCAGCAGGTATTTCGCCGCCTGTTGCAACTCGCCGTCGCCTTTGTCGGCCACGAATTGCAGCGGCGTTGCCGCGTCCGAAAACTTGCCCGCGTCGAAAAGAAGCGCCCCGCGCCGCAGCTCGCCGTTGATCCGCAGCGGGCCATCGGGATACAACTGCACCTGGAACGTATAGGCCGCCAGTGCGTCGTCATTGTGGCCCAGGTTCCGGTACGCCTCCGCCAGCCGGTAAAGCGCCTCCTCGCGATGCC
The DNA here is from genome assembly GCA_021272165.1 of Methylacidiphilales bacterium. GTDB lineage: Bacteria > Verrucomicrobiota > Verrucomicrobiia > Methylacidiphilales > UBA1321 > JABDGH01. The sequence goes on along the minus strand of JAJSLK010000062.1, from coordinate 1,872 downwards.
GGTCCTGCGGAAAATCGCGCACGAAATCGGAAAGCGACTGCACCGCATCGACGTACTGGCCCGCGTTAAACGAACCCATCGCGCTCTCGAACCGCGCCTCCGCCGGCGAGGTCACCACCAGGCCGCCCACCGCGTTGGTCGTTCCTGGGGCCGGATTCACCGGCTGGGCGACGGGTGGCGTCGCCGGGGCCGAAGCCGGGTGCGCCACCGGTACATCGGTCGTCTGGGCGGAAAGTACGCTGCACCAACCGAACAAGCATATAATTAGCGCAATATTCTCAAACAATCTTTTGTCATCCCGAGCTTGTCGAGGGATCAGTTCTGTCTGCAACAATCTTGCGCGCACTGGAAGAAGGACTTTCACCCGTCGTTTACGTCCCGCTCTTTTCCGGGCGGTTCGTGGCAAAGGCGATGTTCGTCAGCTTCGCCGCGCGGCAGACGTCCAGCACCTCCACCACATGCCGGTACTCGACATTCTCTGCGCCGCGTAGGATCACCGCCTGGTCGGGATAGACCTGCGAAATTTCCGTCAGCTTCTGCTGCAACTGCGCGAGCGAAAGCGTTGTCCGCTCCAGTTCCACCGTCCCGTCAGAGCGCAGATTGATAATCACCTCGCCCGGCAACTGCTTCGGTTCCTGCCCGTTCTTCGCCACCGGCACCTTCACCGCCAGGTCCTGCTCATAACGCGCCAGGTTCCAGGTCAGCAGGAAAAAGCAGAGCAGAAACAGGATCACGTCGATCATCGGCGCCAGTTGGAACTGGATCGTCTCTGCGGGAATGCGTCGGCGCAGGTTCATCGAAATGTCCTAGCGGGCGATGCGGTGGCGACGGCTCAGCAAAATCAATTCCTGCGTCAGCAGCGTCCCCTCGGTCTCGAGGATCGAAATCAAATGCGCCACCCGTCCGCGGAAATAGGCGAAGAACGCCATCGCCGTGATGCCGATGGTCAGTCCGCCCGCCGTCGCGATCAGCGCCTGCGAAACGCCCCCGGCCAGCAGCATCGTTCGCATCGGGCTCGCTTCCTGGGCGATATGCCCGAACGAATTGAGAATGCCGATCACCGTCCCGAACAGGCCCAGCATCGGCGAAAGCACGCCCACGTCCATGATGTAGAGCACCCGCTGGTTTAGCGCCGCGGCGATCCGGCTCCCCTCCGTTTCCGCCACCGTCTTGATCGAATCGGCATCGGCATCCGGGTGCCGCTCCATGAATTGCAGGATGCGGTCGACCATCCGGGCCGTCGCCTGGGGCCGCGCCTCCACATAGGCCGCCAGCCCGTCCAGGTCCTCGTTCTCAAAAAACGGCTCCATTCGTTCCAACAACTCGGGGGTGGTGATGCTCTTTTCCGTCAGCGTGAAAAAGCAATAGATCACCAGCGTCACCATGACCATCGAGGCCACCGCCAGTGGAATCATCACCCATCCCGCGGCGGCCACCATATCGAGCAGGGTCGTGTTCCGGCCCATTTGTTCCACCGCATCGTTTCCCGTGGTTTGGGCTAGGGCCGGGACAGTCGCGGCCAGCAGCAGGCCCGCGGCGGTAAGAAGGAATCGCTTCATGTTATGTCCTTTGACGCTAAACTGACCTTACAGGTTCAATGGAAGTCGGCAAGACGTCCTCGGTTTAGGATGACGGAATCTGCCTGGAGTCGATAAGCGTTAAGAGGCCCTGAAAAAAGAAAGGCCCCGGCGACTTTATCGCCGGGGCCTTTCGAAAACTGAATCGGAATCAGCTCTAGTGTTGTGTCCCTGAAATACGCGAAAGTAATCTTTCGAGCTTGAGGAAAATGGATTCGGCGGTGGCAGTCCAGGCGAAGGGTTTGGCCGTGCGATTGTAAGCTTCGACGAAAGCGTCGATCTTGCGGATCAAATC
>JAJSLK010000061.1 GCA_021272165.1 Methylacidiphilales bacterium | reverse complement strand
TACGAGAGTTCCCATTGAGATCAGGCCCGATGGAGAGGGATTTTCTATCAGGTTTGATTCGAACGGCCTTCACCATCGCGCTTCTGCTCGATACTTCCCGCAAGCTAGAAGGTTTGAATACCTGACGACAAGAACGGTCGTTTCAACTGGCGAAGAGAAAACTTATATGGAGTTCCTTTGGCGACTAGATGAAACCGCGCTTTTGTACTACGCCCCCGAAAATGCCGGAGGAATGCCCGATTTAGGAATTATAAGGAGGCACAAGTTTTGACCATGAACCTCAAAGAAGCACAGAAACAAAACAAGCTAGAGCATTTCGTGAAGGAAAAAGAGAAGACTCACCCGAAAGCGAGTCATCTTCATTTTCACGGCGTCGTCAAATCTATGGCTTTGCAAAAGTCGAAACCAAAGAAGGGAACATCGAAATAGGCTTGGACTTGGAGTTGTAGCGAAACTCAAATTCCTTGGCGTACTTATCGAGATGCTTTCTGGAAACATGAACGTGAGTCCCTTTAACGCTGTTTTTCAGACGCGCCCAAAAGCTTTCGAGGCTGTTAACGTGGGAGATTCCCTTCACGTATTCGCCAGAGCCATGTTCAACGGTCTGGTGATCGTAGCCAACCCTTTGAAGATTCTTGTAGGAGCGAAGCTCATCAGTGTGAACTGTGGAGCCTTTGGCTACGTTTTCTTCGATGATCGGTTGCAGGTCTTTGGCCTTAACCGAGGGAACGATCTTGGTCATAACCTGTCCGCCACGTTGCAGCATCCCGAAAACAATGGTCTTGCCTTCCGCGCCACGGCCACGGATGCCAGCGCGACGACCGCCAACGTAGGTTTCGTCAATCTCAACTTGGCCGAACAGGGGAAATTCACCATCAACCTGCGTGATATGCTTGCGAATCTCATGGCCCATGCGCCATGCGCACTTGTACGTCACGCCAAGCTGTCTTTCCAATTCCTTAGCGGGAACGCCATGGCGGGAAGTGGTAAAAAGGTAGATGGCATAAAACCAGAGTTGCAGAGGAGTGCGGCTATCCTCGAAGGGAGTGCCAACCGTGGGGTGAAGGTGATGCCCGCACCATTGGCAGGAATAGGCCCGCTCCGCTTGAATCTTGTACCAGTTCGCCTTGCGAACGCATTTCGGGCACTCATGGCCTTGGCCAAAGCGAATCGTAAAAATGTGTTCAAGGCAGGCATGATCCGTGGGGAACTGCTGGAAAAAATCACGGATGGTAATGCTGGCCTTGGGCTTCTTCGCCTTAGTGGTCTTCGTCTTCATGGAGCTAACTTATGACAAATCCTACCGTATGTCAAGGGGATAATTCCCTTCTCTTTTGCTCGGCAGCCTGCTTACCGTCACCGCGCTCACCCCTCCCAAGATCAGCAACGTCACAGAGACCAAGCCCGCCTCCGCTGCTCCTCCCCCCGTCATTTATGTCACTCTCTTCTCCACCGACGCGGCGGAAAACCAGACCGACGATTCCGATCAGGACCGTCCCCACCTCTTCGGTATCTTGGGCCGACGCCGCGAGAAACAACAGGACGACGCCTTCGCCAAACTTCCTGCGATTCTTCAAAAGTCTCTCGTCGAAAGCCTGAACAAGGGCGTCGCCCGCGCCGCGGCCGGCGACGGTCTCCTCGCCACCCAGGTAAAATGCTGGGTTGTCCGCGGCGAATTCGTGGTAGTCGATCCCGGTGGCCGCGCGCTCCAGGCCGGCATCGGCTTCGGCGCCGGACAAAGCCATGTCGAAGTCCGTGCCCAGGTCTACAGCCTCGAAGATCCCGACAATGCCTTCCTCGTCTTCGATACCAAGGGCGCCAGCGGCCACATGCCCGGCGCTGTCGTGATGATGAACCCCTACGTCGTCGCCGCCAAATTTGTCATGGCCAAAAAGGAGCCGGAAAAGGAGGCGAAGAAAATCGGCCAACAGATCGCCAAGGAAATCGCCAGGTTCATGACCGCCCAGGGCATCCCGACCCTCCAGGCTTTGCCGGAATCCGGCCATGCTCCCGCTCCTGTCTCGGATACTCCCAGCCCGGTCTATTCCTCCAAAGGCACCGAGCCCTGACTCGCCAAAACTTAATTGTTTGTCATAACAAACAAAAGTTATCCCTTCTTTACATTTGTTCCGCCGTCTCATAACTTTTCGGCGAATGGTTCGCCCTGCCTCCCGCATCGCCGCGCCCCCGGAAAACGCCATTCCCCGCAAGCGCAGCGCCCATGACCGTGCGGTCATCACCGAAAGCATGGAGGACTACCTCGAATGCATCTTTGACCTGGAAAAGACCAAAGGCTATGCCTGCGTCTCCGATGTCGCCGAGGCCCTCCAACTCAACCGCGCCAGCACTTCGATCATGGTCAAGCGGCTCGGCAAGCTCGGTTTCCTCCGTTACGAACCCTACCGAGGCTTTGCCCTCACCCCCGAAGGCTGCCGCGTGGCCGAAAAAATCCGCAAGCGCCACGCCATGCTCACCGAGCTCTTCCAGCTCATGGGTCTCAACCATCGCGATCACCTCTCCGACATCGAGGGCATCGAGCACCACCTGAGCGAGCGCGCCTTCCGCCGCTTCGCCGAGCTCGCCGCCCATCTCCGCCTTCATCCTCTCCCCCGCTCCACCACCAAACCGCCACGAGAAGAAACCGCGGCCTGAGTTATGGGCAAATACGTTGCGCTCAACGACGAGATCCATGCGTACATGAGCGCGCAGCGTTCCCATGCGCAGGACCCGGTCGTGGCCGCGCTCCTGGCCGAAACCAAAAATCTCGGGGAAGTCTCCGGGATGGCGATCAGCCCCGAGCAGGGCAGCTTCATGACGTTGCTGGTAGCGGCCGTCAACGCCAAGTGGGCGGTCGAAATCGGCACCTTCACCGGCCTGAGCGCCCTTTCCATCGCCCGCGGACTTATTCCCGGCGGACGGCTCACCTGCTTCGAACGCGATTTCCGCTGGACGAGCATCGCCCGGCGTTACTGGATGCGCGCCGGCGTCCAGGACAGGATCGATCTGCGCCTCGGCGACGCCGCCGCCCTGCTGGCCCATTTTCGCCCCTCCTCACAGCTCGACTTCGTCTTCATCGACGCCGACAAGGAATCCTACGACACCTATTATGAGCTCACCCTCCCCTTGGTGCGCGTCGGCGGCCTGATCGTCTTCGACAACATGCTGCGCAACGGCGAGCTGGTCGACCCGAGCAAAAGACATAGCGCGCCCAACCGCGCGGTCGACGCACTCAACCGCAAGCTCGCCGCCGACATGCGGGTGCAATCAGTTCTCATTCCCATCGCGGATGGGCTCCATATCTGCCGCAAACTTCCCCGCGGCGGCCGGCCGTCAGAATCGCACAGCCTCTGAATTTGCCGCCGCTTTACAAAGCGGCTAGAATCCTTCCGTGAACATCCTGATTATCGACGATGATCTGGGAATCCGGGAAACGCTTGGCACCGCGCTGGAAACCCAGGGCCACCGGGTGGAGACGGCCGCGTCGCGCAGCGCGGCGGAAAAGAAAGTGCGCAATGGAAATTTCGAGGTCGCTTTCCTCGACCTGCGCCTCGGTTCGGAAAATGGCCTCGATCTTTTGCCTGACCTGCTGGGCCTCTCGCCGCGGTTGGCAATCATCATCATCACCGCCTATTCGTCGATCGAAACCGCCGTGGCCGCCATCCATGGCGGGGCCTTCGACTACCTGGCTAAGCCTTTCAAGCCCGCCCAGATTGCCCAGCTTCTCGAACGGGTGACCAGCACCCGAAAACTGGAAACCAGGATTTCCGACCTCGAAGGCCGGTTGCCCAAACCCCGCGCCACCGGCGAAATCACCGCCACGGCCAATCCCGCGATGCAGCGAATCCTCGAGATGGCCCAGAAAAGCGCTGCCAGTGACGCCACCATTCTGATGCTGGGGGAAAGTGGCACGGGCAAAAGCGTCCTGGCCCGGCAAATCCACAACTGGAGCCCGCGCGCGTCGGAGCCCTTTGTCACGGTCAGTTGCCCCAGCCTTTCCCGCGAGCTGCTGGAAAGCGAACTCTTCGGCCACGTGAAAGGGGCCTTCACCGGCGCGGTGGCAGCGACGTGGGGCAAGATCGCGGCGGCGGATCGCGGCACGCTGTTCCTCGACGAGATCGGGGAACTGCCGCTGGAGATTCAGCCCAAATTACTCCGGCTTTTGCAGGAGCGGGAATACGAGCGGGTCGGTGAGGCCAAAATCCGGATGGCCAACGTGCGGGTCATTGCCGCAACAAACCGGAACCTGAAGGACGCAGTGGCTAAAGGAACGTTTCGCGAGGATTTGCTCTACCGGCTCGATGTGATCTCCTTTCATCTGCCGGCGCTACGCCAGCGGCCCGAGGATGTCCCGTCGATTGCCGAAAGCCAACTGCCGATGCTGGCGGCGCATACCGGCAGCGCGGTGAAGGGATTTTCCGTGGCAGCCCGCGAGGCGATGACACGTTATTCGTGGCCGGGGAACATCCGCGAGCTGCGCAACGTGATCGAGCGGGCAACCATTCTGGCCAGCGGTGATTCGATCGAAGCTGCCGATCTTCCCTTTTCCTCCGGCGAGGATGCGGCCTCGCATCCGGCCCTGGGCGGACTCTTCTCGATCGAGGAAATCGAGGCGGAACATATCCGGCAGGTTTTGAAGCGGACCTCCAGCCTGCACGAAGCGGCGGCCATCCTGCAACTCGATCCGACCACCCTATTGCGCAAGCGCAAAGCGCTGCATCTCGATTAGGCTCCCCAAACTACCGGGGAATTTCCCCGGTGATCTGGAGTAATCGGGGAAAATCCCCGATTTTACAAAACCTAAAGGGCATGATTTACCAAACCTGATTAATCTTAAGTCATTTACATCAAGTAACTTGGACTCATAGCCGTCCGGTGTGGCATTAAGGCAGCTAAGGAAAAGGTATGATGACCCTTAATCGGCGCCTTTTCCTTGGTGTCGTACCGCTGCTGATCATTCTGCTCGCGGTCGGGGCCTATGCCATCTTCCTCTTTCTCAAGCTGGGCGGGGCCATCGACGTGATCCTGCGCGAAAACTACCGAAGCGTCGTCGCCTGCCAAAAAATGAACGAGGCGGCGGGGCAAATGGATTCAGGCCTGCTCTTCATGCTCAACGGTGAAGAACCAAAGGGAAAGGAGCTGTTTCAGCAATATGCCCCGGTCTTCCGGCAAAACCTCGATGTGGAAGCCCATAACATCACGCTGCCCGGCGAAGGCGATCTGGAACGGAAAGTAAGCGGGCTCTATCAGCGCTATCTCGACGAAGCCGCCCGGTTCATGGCACTGGCGCCGTCCGACCCGAAGCGTCGCGAATTCTATTTCCACAATCTGCTCCCCACCCTGACCGACGTCAGGACGGCCGCGACCCAGATTCTCGACCTGAATCAAAACAACATGGTCGAGGCCAACAACGCCGCCCGGCACCAAAGCGCCGATGCATCCCGCTACATGATCATGGCTCTGCTGGCGAGTTTCATCGTGGCCGGCGCGGCCACCTATGCCCTGGCCCGTTCCATTCTGCGGCCCGTACAAAGCCTGACCGAATCGGCGCAACAACTCGGCGACGGCAATCTCGATCAGCATGTGCCGGTTCAATCGAAGGACGAACTGGGCCGGCTGGCGGCGGCTTTCAACAAAATGGCGGCCAAACTGCGGGCGTACCGTCAGAGCGCGAGCGAAAAAATCGTGCAGGCCCAGCAGACGATGGAAAGCACGCTGCGGGCTTTCCCCGATCCGATTTTTGTCTTTTCCCCGACCAGGGAAATTCAACTGCAAAACATCGCCGCGGAGCATTTCCTTCTGGAACTCGAAAGCCCGGTCCTGTCGCTGGGCAACCTGGGGGCGCTGGTCGAGCAGGGCTTCAAGGGTACCGGCGACTATCAGCCGACGAGCTTCGACAAGGCCATCTCGGTCAACCGTCCCGGCGCGGAGAAGTTTTATCTGCCGCGCGTCCTCGCCATGCGGGACGAATTCGGCGTCGCCTTCGGCGTGGTCGTCGTGCTGCAGGACGTGACCCGGTTCCGCGTGGCCGACGATGTAAAGACGGATTTGATCGCGACCGTGAGCCACGAGCTCAAGACGCCACTCACCAGCATGCAGATGGCGGTCTATCTTTTATTGGAAGAGAAGGTCGGGCCGCTCAACGCGAAGCAAATCGAGCTTCTCCTGGCGGCCCGCGCCAACTCCGACCGGCTCTTCGAGATGATCGAGGACCTGCTCGATCTGGCGCGGTTCGAAGGCGGCGCCGCGCTGATCGACAAGAAGCCGATTTTATCCCGCGACCTGCTCAATGACGTCGCGGAACGGGAGCGCGAGTTGATCGCCTCCCGCGGCCTGCAGCTCAAGCTGGATGCCGAACCGCGCCTGCCGAAGGTGGACGTGAGCCGACCGCGCATCGACCAGGTATTCGCCAACTTCATCTCCAACGCGGTGAAATTCGCGCCTTCCGGCAGCGCCATCACCCTCTCGGCTAAAAAAGAGGACGCGAAAAATATCCGCTTTGCCGTGAAGGACGAGGGACCCGGAATTCCGCAGAACCTTCAGCGCCGGATCTTCGACAAATTTTTCCGCATCGCCGACAGCGACGACGAAGGGGCCGGCCTGGGCCTGAGCATCGCCCGGGAAATCGTGCTGGCCCACGGCGGAAACGTCGGGGTCAACAGCGAGAAGGGAAAAGGCAGCGAGTTTTTCTTCACGCTGCCGGCCCTAGCTTAACACGAACCAAGGAGAAAGCTATGAACAAAGAAAGAGCGTTCGTTACCGGCATGGTCAGTTTTTTAATCATCGGAAGCCTCATCGCCACTGGGGTCACGGACGGCGTTTACGTGGCCGCGTCGATCGGCTTCTTCCTCCTCTGCATCGCCTACGCGGAATGGTGCGCGCGCCTTTAACCACTATTTCTTATGGGAACCTTCATCGTCGGCCTCATCTCACTCGCCCTTCTGATCTATCTCTTCGTCGCCATGATCTGGCCGGAGAAATTCTGATTTATCCATGAACAACATTCTCGGTTGGATTCAACTGGCCCTTTATCTGGGCGTTCTTCTGCTCGTCACCAAGCCGCTCGGCCTCTACCTGATCGAGGTCCTCGATCCGCGCGGCCGGACCTGGCTCGATCCGCTGCTCCGTCCCGTCGAGCGGTTCACCTACCGGCTGGCGGGCATCGATCCGGAAAAGGAACAATCCTGGAAGCATTACACGATATCGATGCTCGCGTTCAGTCTCGTCACCATGCTGGTGACTTACCTGATGCTGCGGCTGCAGGGAAAGCTGCCGCTCAATCCGCAGGGATTCGCCAACGTCCCCGATCACCTTGCCTTCAACACGGCGGCGAGTTTTGCCACCAATACCAACTGGCAAAGCTACGGCGGCGAATCGACGATGTCCTACCTGTCGCAGATGGTGGCGCTGACGAGCCAGAATTTTTTTTCCGCCGCGGTCGGCATCGCCATCGCCGCGGCCCTGGTTCGCGGGATTGCGCGGCATTGCGCGGATACCATTGGCAACTTCTGGATCGATCTGGTCCGCATCACCTATTACCTGCTCCTGCCGATCTGCGTCGTGTTCGCGATTTTCCTGATCTCGCAGGGCATGATCCAGAATTTCAAGCCGTATGACTCCGCCGCGCTGACCGAAAAGGAAACGGTGCAGGTCCCCAAGACCGATGCAAACGGCAACCAGGTCAAGGATGCCCAGGGCAATGTCATCACGGTCCCGCAAGTCATCGACACCCAATCCATCGTCGAAGGGCCGATGGCCTCCCAGGTCGCGATGAAAATGCTGGGCACCAACGGCGGCGGCTACACGAACGCCAACGCGGCGCATCCCTTCGAAAATCCGACGCCGCTTTCCAACTTCATCCAGATGCTCTCATTCATCGCCATCTCCAGCGCCATGACTTACTACCTCGGGCGGATGGTTAAAAGCCCGGGTCATGGCTGGTCGGTCTGGGCGGCAATGGCGCTCATGTTCCTCGGCGGCTTCCTCGTCTGCTGGCACTACGAGACCGTGGGCAATCCGATCCTGATCCAGCTCGGCGTCGATCCCGCCGACGGCAACATGGAAGGGAAGGAAGTGCGCTTCGGCCTCATGAACTCGACACTCTTCGCCACACTGACAACGGACGCCTCCTGTGGCGCGGTCAATGCGATGCATGATTCCTTCACGCCGCTCGGCGGCCTGGTCCCGCTCTTCAACATCCAGCTCGGCGAAGTGGTCTTCGGCGGCGTCGGTGCGGGCCTCTACGGCATGCTGGTCTTCGTCATCGTGGCGGTCTTCATCGCCGGTTTGATGGTGGGACGGACGCCCGAATATCTCGGCAAGAAAATCCAGTCCTTCGAGGTCAAGATGTCGATGCTGGTGCTGCTGGTGCTGGCGATGGACATCCTCGGCTTCACCGCCTGGGCCTGCGTCAGCGACTGGGGCAAGGCCGGCCTGAACAACCAGGGCCCGCATGGCTTCAGCGAAATGCTCTACGCCTTCACCTCCGCTACCGGCAACAACGGCAGCGCCTTTGCCGGGCTGACCGCCAGCACCTATTGGTACGACACGACCCTCGCCTTCGCGATGCTGATCGGCCGCTTCCTGATGATCGTTCCCATCATGGCCATCGCCGGTTCACTGGCGGCGAAGAAGCTCATCCCGCCTGGACCGGGATCGTTCCCGGTTTCGGGCGCGACCTTCACCTTCCTCCTCATCGGCACGGTCCTGCTCGTCGGGGCCCTGAATTTCCTTCCGGCGCTGGCCCTCGGCCCGGTGGTCGAGCACTTCCTGATGTGGTCCGGCAAAACCTTTTAATCCCACGCATTCCATCCAACTTCCATGAGCACCAAAGCCCGTTCCCTGTTCGATTCCGCCATCGTTATTCCCGCGCTAGTTGATTCGGTGAAAAAACTGAACCCGGCGGTCATGATCAAGAACCCGGTCATGTTCGTGACCATGGTCGGCGCCGCCGTGACCACCGCCGAGATATTCGCTTCCAGCGAACCGAAAAGTTTCACGGTCCAGATTTCAATCTGGCTCTGGTTCACAGTCCTCTTCGCCAACTTCGCCGAGGCGATGGCCGAAGGCCGCGGCAAGGCCCAGGCGAATGCCTTGCGGCAATCACGCCAAAAGGCAGTCGCCACGCGGTTGGATGCAAAAGGAGACCGTTACCAGGTCGATGCCGGCACCCTGCGCAAGGGTGACATCATCCTTGTCTCGGCCGGCGAAATGATCGCCACCGACGGCGAGATCATCGAAGGCGCCGCAACGGTGGATGAATCAGCCATCACCGGGGAATCGGCCCCCGTCATTCGCGAGGCCGGCGGCGACCGCAGTTCGGTGACGGGAGGAACCCGCGTGCTCTCCGATTTCATCAAGATCCGCGTTTCCGCCGATCCCGGCCACAGCTTTCTCGACCGGATGATCACGCTGGTGGAAGGCGCCAAGCGCCAGAAAACCCCCAACGAAATCGCGCTGACCATCCTGCTCGCGGCGCTGACGGTGATCTTCCTCATCGTCTGCGTAACGCTGCTTCCGTATGGCGTCTATTCCGGCGTCGCCTTTTCCATCACCGTGCTGGTGGCCTTGCTCGTCTGCCTGATTCCCACCACCATCGGCGGCCTGCTCAGCGCCATCGGTATTGCGGGGATTGACCGGCTCGTGCAAAAAAACGTCCTGGCGATGAGCGGCCGCGCCGTCGAAGCCGCCGGAGACATCGACGTGCTGTTACTCGACAAGACCGGAACCATCACGCTCGGCAATCGCCAGGCCGTCGAATTTTTCCCGGCCCCGGGCATCGAGATGAAAGAGATGCTCGATGCCGCGCAACTCTCGTCCTTGGCTGACGAAACGCCCGAAGGTCGCAGCATTGTGGTGCTGGCCAAGGAAAAAGGCGTGGCCGCGCGAAACCTCCACGATCTTCCCCAAGCTAATTTCGTCGCCTTCACCGCGCAGACCCGCATGAGCGGCGTCGACCTGGGCAGCGTCCAGTATCGCAAAGGAGCGGCCGAATCGGTGAAGCATTACGTTGGTCAGGCCTTCCCGTCGGAGATCGATCAAAAAATTGACGAAATCTCGAAGCTGGGCGGCACGCCACTGGTGGTGGCGGCCCGCGACACAACCAGCCCCGACGGCAAACCCAAGGTCTACGGCACCATCTATCTCAAGGACATCGTGAAGGGCGGGCTTTCCGACCGCTTCGCCCGTTTTCGCGCCATAGGCATCCGGACCGTGATGATCACCGGCGATAATCAACTGACCGCACAGGCCATCGCCCGCGAGGCTGGCGTCGACGATTTCCTCGCCCAGGCCAAGCCGGAGGACAAGCTCGCCCTCATCCGCAAGGAACAGGAAGGCGGACGCCTCGTCGCCATGACCGGCGACGGAACCAACGACGCCCCCGCGCTCGCCCAAGCCGACGTCGGCGTCGCGATGAACACCGGCACGCAGGCCGCCAAGGAGGCCGGGAACATGGTCGACCTCGATTCCAATCCGACGAAGCTCATCGAGGTCGTGGAGATTGGCAAGCAGTTGCTGATGACTCGCGGCGCGCTCACGACGTTCAGCATCGCCAACGACGTCGCCAAATATTTCGCCATCATCCCCGCGATGCTGATGGCGACCTTCCCAGCCATTTCACCGCTGAATATCATGCACCTGGCCACGCCGAACAGCGCCATCCTCAGCGCGGTGATCTTCAACGCGCTCATCATCATCCTGCTCATTCCGCTGGCCCTGCGCGGAGTCCAGTTCAAGCCCATGCCCGCGATGGCCCTCCTCCAGCGCAACCTCCTGATCTACGGTGTGGGCGGCATCATCGCGCCGTTCGTCGGCATCAAGATCATCGACGTGGCCATCACCTCCCTTCACCTCATCTGAACTCGCTCTTATGAATATCCTAAAAGAACTTAAAATCAGCGCCGTCCTCACGCTCGTCCTCCTCGTCATCTGCTGCGGGATTTATCCCGTCTTCATCTTCGGAGCGGGGCAATTGTTCTTCCCGGAAAAGGCCAACGGCAGCCTGGTCTATGACAGCGACGGCAAGCCCATCGCCTCCACGCTGCTCGCCCAGGCCTTCACCGCCGACAGATATTTCAATCCCCGTCCTTCGGCCGCCGGCAGCAATGGCTATGACCCAACCAGTTCAGGCGGCAGCAATCTTGGTTCGACGTCTCAGTCATTGCATGACGCGGTAAAACAACGCGTCGCCGATTATCGCAAGGCCAACAACCTTCCTGATTCGCAACCCGTCCCCGCCGATGCCGTCGAAGCCTCCGGCAGCGGACTCGATCCCCACATCAGCATCAAGAATGCGCTTCTCCAGATGCCGCGCGTGGCCAAGGCCCGCGGCTTGAACAACGATGCGCTGAAAAAACTCGTCGACCAATATACGGACGGGCGCGATTTCGGCCTTCTCGGTGAGCCCGGCGTGAACATCATCAAGCTCAACCTGGCCCTGGACGGAAAATACAAATAAGCCCTAGCGGCACCCCTCTCTTCTATTGCTCCGGATAATTCAACCCCGCTTCCCTTCATGTCTTGAATACCCTATCCTTGATTGCCATGGAGAAGGAGACTCCCGCCGCAGAGCGACTGGCGCCCGAGGATTTTCTGCATCTCATCCAGAGGCAGAACCGCGGCAAGCTCAAGGTCTACCTCGGCTCCGCGGCGGGCGTCGGCAAAACCTATTCCATGCTCGCGGAGGGCAACCGCCTTAAGCAGCGCGGCATCGACGTCGTCATCGGCTACGTGGAACCCCATAAACGCCCCGAAACGACAGCCCAGATCGGCAAGCTCGAGATCATTCCGCCGCGCATCGTTCTCTACCATGGAATCGAAATCCGCGAAATGGACCTGCAGGCGATCCTCGACCGCAAGCCGACCCTCGTCCTGGTCGACGAATTCGCCCACACCAACGCGCCCGGCAGCAAAAACCAGAAACGCTACGAGGACGTGCAGGAACTCCTCGACGCCGGCATCAACGTCATCACCACGCTCAATGTCCAGCACCTCGAATCCCTCTATAACGTGATCGAGGCCGGCACCGGCATCAAGGTAAAGGAACGGATTCCCGACTCAGTCGTCGCCCAGGCCGACCAGATCATCAACATCGACCTGCCCGCCGAAGACCTGATTGACCGGCTCAAATCGGGCAAGATTTACGAGCTGGACCGGGTCGATTACGCCATCAACAACTTTTTCACCGAATCGAACCTGACCCGTCTGCGCGAAATCACCTTCAGCGAGGTCGCCAATTTTCTCGACCGCCGTCAGCGGATGCTCACCCCCGATACCAACAAGCCGAGCTCGATGGCCAAAATCATGGTCGCGATCAGCAGCCGGGGACCTCATCCGGAAACGCTTCTGCGCAAGACCGCGCGGCTCGCCAGCCAGCTCAACGCCCAGTGGTATGTCGTCTACGTCCGGACCGACAAGGAAGCGCCTCACAAAATACCGGCGGAAACGCATCGCCGGCTCACCGATACGCTCGAAATCGCCCAAAAAATGGGCGGCACGGTCGTGATCCTCAAGGACAACAACATCGCTCGGGCCCTCTCCTCCTTCGCCAAGGATTACGGCATCACCCATGCGGTCATGGGCAAATCGAAACCGCGTTCGGGCCTCCGCCGTCTTCTCCCCTCGCTCGTCGACCGGCTCAGTTCCCCTCTCTCCGGCGTCGACATCATTCTTTCCTGAGCCACGCCCTGGGCGCTGTTCAGGCTTGGCTTGCTGGAAGTCGTTTGGCTTCGTCACCGTCACTGTGCATCGCGTCACTCGCGATGCACCAGCGCGATCATCCAAAAGAAAGCGTAAAGGCAAACCGCCCCGATCCATTCCCAAAGCGCCAGGCTGCACCAGAGCGATTTCTTCATCGCCTCATAATCCGCAGCGGATGCGGTAACATGGACGACAACCAGGGCCAGTCGGCTGAGCAAAAGCACCGCCAACGGCACGATCACTAGCGTTCCCGCGATGATCCGTGCTGGTTGTCCAGGTCGAAACAACTTTTCCTTCAGAAGACAGAGCAGGTAGAAAATCGTGGCCAGTCCCAGGCACACCGCCGAAAACTGTGCCAGATGCTCATGCAGATGTCGCCCTCCCCAGATGTGGGGTCCGGGCACAATCCACCCGGTCAATGCGAGCAAAATGGCTCCGGCCAAAAAAAGAAACGACGCCGGCAAAAGCGGACCTCTGTTCGCGTCCGCGAAGCGCCGATACAGCAATGGATTCAGCCCGACCAGGAGAAGACCGGTGACGATCAGGCCCCCCTGTCCGATGTGCCAGGCATCCGGATTGTCCCGGGGCGAGGCCAGGCTGGAGATCACGTTGTACCGCCAGTCGTAGGATCGCGGAGAAAAGGCCGCCGCCCGGAGCAGGCTCCCGAAAAAAACCATGCCCAGAAGAATAAGCAATGCCGGCATTTTCCAGGTTAGCGAGCCGCTTTGCGCCATCCCCGAAAAGAATCCTGCCCGCCCCGCTCCACAGCAAGCGTTTTATCAACGCCTTCTACTGGCCGACTGACCCAACTTTGCTACGTTGGGGGATGTCCACTTCGACACCGAACCGGCTCGCCCGCGAAAAATCGCCCTACCTCCTCCAGCACGCCCATAATCCCGTCGACTGGTTTCCCTGGGGCGAGGAAGCCTTCGTCAAGGCCCGCGCGGAAGACAAGCCGATCTTTCTCTCCGTCGGCTACTCCACCTGCCATTGGTGCCACGTCATGGAGCACGAGTCATTCGAATCGGCGGCCATCGCCGCGTTCCTCGCCGAGAACTTCGTCAGCATTAAAGTCGACCGCGAGGAACGCCCCGATGTCGATCAGGTCTACATGACCTTCGTCCAGGCCACCACCGGCCATGGCGGCTGGCCCATGAGCGTCTGGCTCACGCCCGACCTTCGCCCCTTCGCCGGCGGCACCTACTTTCCGCCTACCGACATGGCCGGCCGCCCCGGCCTCATCACCGTGCTGCGCCGCATCGCCGAGATCTGGAAAACGGACCGCAAGCTCATCGAGGAAAAAGCCCAGTCGCTCCTCACCGCCCTGCGCGAAGCTGAAACCGAAGCTGTCGCCGATCCCGCCCAGCCCTGGAATCTCAGCCAGGCGCTCCAACTCGGCCTCACGCAATACACCCGCCTGTTCGACTCGCTCGACGGCGGCTTCGGCGGCGCGCCCAAGTTCCCCCGCCCCGTCAATCTCCAGTTCCTCCTTCATCTCGCGTCTCAAAAATCCCGCCCGGCCGACGAATCCGGCGCGGCCCGCGGCATGGCGCTCCATACCCTCCGCAAAATGGCCGGGGGCGGGATGCACGACCATCTCGGCGGCGGCTTTCATCGTTATTCCGTCGATGCCGAATGGCACGTCCCCCATTTCGAAAAGATGCTCTACGATCAGGCCCAGCTCGCGCAATCCTGTCTCGACGCCTACCGGATCTCGGGCGAAGAACTTTTCGCCAAAGTCGCGCGCAATATCTTCCAGTACGTCCAGCACGATCTCACCAGCTCCGAAGGCGGTTTCTATTCCGCCGAGGACGCCGACAGTCTTCCCACCGCCGCCTCGACCAAAAAAGTGGAGGGCGCTTTTTATACGTGGACCCGGGACGAAATTCGCGAAGTCCTCGGGGAGGATCGCGTGGCCGAATTCTGCGCCGTCTACGGCGTCGAGCCCGGCGGCAACGTCCCCGCCGGTTCCGATCCCCACGGTGATCTCGAAGGCGCCAACGTCTTCATCCAGCGGCTCGCGATTCCCGAGGTTGCCGAGCGCTTCCACCATAATCTCGAGCACATGGAGCATCGCCTGGCCGATGACCGTTCCGCGTTGCTCGCCCGGCGCGGCCTCCGCCCGCGGCCTCATCTCGACGACAAAATTCTCACGGCCTGGAACGGCCTCATGATCGGCGCCTTCGCCCGCGGCGCGCAAATCCTCGGCGACGACTCGCTGCTCAACACCGCCCAGCGCGCCGCCACCTTTATCCGCGCCCATCTCTTCGACTCCACCAACGGCGAACTGCTCCGCACCTACCGCGAAGGTCCCGGCTCGATCCGCGGTTTTGCCTCCGATTACGCCTTCCTCATCAGCGGCCTGCTCGATCTTTACGAAGCCGATTTCGATCTCCGCTGGTATCGCTGGGCGCGGCAGTTGCAGGACACCTTCGACCTCCATTTCTGGGATCAGGAAAAAGGCGGTTATTTTTCCACCGCCGACCGCGATCCGGCCATTCTTCTCCGCCTCAAAGAAGACTACGACGGCGCCGAACCCACGCCTAATTCTGTCGCGGCCATCAATCTCTGGCGTTTCGGCCGGATTCTCCATAACGACGTCCTCCTCGATCACGCGCGGCACATTGTCCGCGCCTTCACCGTGCGGCTGGAAACGCAACCCTTCGGCATGCCTCTTTTGCTCGTCGCCGCGTCGCTGCTCGAAACGCCGCCCATCCACCTCATCCTTCACGCCGCCGATCCAAAACAGCCCGGCCTTGCCGAACTTCTGGCCGAGGTGCGGCGGCTCCATCTTCCGTCCTTGACCGTCATTCGCGTTGCCGACGCCGAAACGCGGGAACTCTTCGCGCCGCGTCATCCGGTCATCGAAAATCTGCCCGCTTCACCCGAAGCGCCAACCGCCTACCTCTGCGAAAACTTCGCCTGCCAGCTCCCGGTCACCAAACCCGAGGATTTGCGAAAACTTCTCGTGGCCCTTTAGCGCCCTAACAAATCCGCCTCGCGGGAATGCTCATCAATATCGGGATCGTGTGGGAAACCGCCAATTCCTCGGCGCATTAATTTCGCCCGGTATTCGATTTATTTTCAGAGGCAAAACGCATTTTTTAAACTCCCCTGTCTCTCCAGGCCATGCTGTCTTTGGCCTTTCGCCCATTCTGGGTTAAGATGCACCGATGAAGTTCCAAATCACCTCGCAACCCCAATCCTTTCGGTGCACATCCCCCTGTTCATTTTGCGCCTGATCGCCTAAACTTTTTGTTCCGATGGACTACGCCGCCAAGATCAAAGCCTCGCTGCTTTTGCCCAGGACCGACTTCCCCATGCGGGCCGAACTGCCCAAGCGCGAACCGGCCCTGCTCGCCAAATGGCGCGAGGAAAAAGTCTACGACCGCATCATGGCCGCCCGAAAAGACGCTCCGCAAAAATTCGTCCTCCACGACGGCCCACCCTTCGCCAACGGCGATGCCCACATGGGCCATGCCCTCAACATGGTCCTCAAGGACATCGTCCTCAAATACCACAACATGAGCGGCCACTACGCGCCGTTCGTCCCCGGCTGGGACTGCCACGGCCTGCCCATTGAGCACAAGGTCATGAAGGAGCTCGGCGCGGAAGAAACCGACCCGGTCAAGATCCGCGAAAAGTGCGAGGCCACCGCGCGCCACTTCATCAGCATCCAGAGCGAGCAGTTCCAGCGCCTCGGCGTCTTCGGCGACTGGGAAAATCCCTACCTCACGCTCAACCCAGCCTACGAGGCCGAAACCCTCCGCGTCTTCGCCATGCTCGTCGAAAAGAACCTCGTCTACCAGGGTCTCCGCCCCGTCCTCTGGAGCACCGGCTGCCAGACCGCCCTCGCCGAGGCCGAAATCGAATACAAGGAAAAGGTCGACCCCGCCATCTATGTCAAATTTCCGCTTCAGTTCCAGTCTCTTCCACACGAAAAATGGCTAAAGAAGGGACTTAACGAAGCTAATTTCAAAATATTAAAAGAAATTTTAAAAGGCACTTCGCTCCTGATCTGGACGACCACGCCCTGGACCCTGCCCGCCAATCTCGCCGTCGCCGTCGCGCCCAATCTCGAATATGCCGTGTACGACATGGCGGGTGCCCATCTTCTCATGACCGCCGGCCTAGCCGCCTCGGTGGGTAGCCGTCGCACTCCGTGCGACGGATCGGCGCCAGGGACGGCATCGGCTGCCATCGAACCCAAACGTATCGCCGGCCCTTGGAAAGGCTCCGACCTCATTGGTCTCACCTACACCCACCCCTTCCTCAACGACGGCCGCACCCGCCAAATCTTTGCCGCCGACTTCGTCACCGCCGATGCCGGCACCGGCCTCGTCCACATCGCCCCCGGCCATGGCCACGACGACTATCAGCTCGGCCAGCAGCACGGCCTCCCCGTCCTCGCACCGGTCGACGACCGCGGCTGCCTCACCGCCGAGTTCCTCCCCGCCAACGCCGATGAGGGCGTGAAGGCCCTCGTCGGCCAGTACGTCTTCAAGGCCAACCCCAAGGTCATCGAAATCCTGGAAAAACGCGGCCTCCTCTTCGCGCAGGAGGAGTACCGCCACGACTACCCCCACTGCTGGCGCTCCAAAACCCCCATCGTCTTCCGCGCCGTCAAACAATGGTTCATCAAGATGGAGGATGCCGATCCTAAGAAAAATATCCGCGCTCAGGCTCTGGCGGCCATTGATGACAAAGAGAATCTTAAATTCTTTCCCGAAAATGGCCGCAACCGCATCCGCGGCGCGGTCGAAAGCCGCCCCGACTGGTGCATCTCCCGCCAGCGCACCTGGGGCATTCCGCTCCCCGTCTTCTACGGCGAAGGCGGCCAGCCGCTCCTCAGCGAAAAGACCATCCGCAAATTCGCCGGCCTCGTCGAAAAAGAGGGCGCGGGCATCTGGTTCTCCCGCTCCGCCGACGAACTCGCCGCCGCGCTCGAACTCCCCCGCGGCCTCAAAAAAGGCCGCGACACCCTCGATGTCTGGATCGACTCCGGCACGAGTTGGGCCGCCGTTGTCGGCCAGCGCGATGAACTCAAACCCGCCCCCGCCGATCTCTATCTCGAAGGCAGCGACCAGCACCGCGGCTGGTTCCAGTCCTCACTCCTCACCTCCGTCGCCGCCACCGGGAAAGCGCCCTACCGCGCCGTCCTCACCAACGGCTTCGTTGTCGACATCGAAGGCAAAAAACTCTCCAAGTCCGGCACCGGCTACCAAAAGCCCGTCGACCTCATGAGCCTCGTCAACGAACACGGCGCCGACGTCTTGCGCCTCTGGGTCGCCAGCCAGGACTACCAGGACGACATCCCCTTCTCCAATGACATCTTCGCCCGCGTCGCCGACACCTACCGCTCCATCCGCAACACCCTCCGCATCCTCCTCGGCAACCTCGCCGATTTTGATCCGGCGAAGGATGGCGTCACCGACCGGCTCCAGGTCGATCTCTACTACGAGGTCCGTTTTCTTCTTCTCTCCGTCCACGTGAAGGAAGCCTATGCCTCCTACAATTTTTCCCAGGTCTACCACCTGATCAATCGCTTCTGCGCCGTCGATCTTTCAGCCCAATATGTCGACTTCCTCAAGGACCGGCTTTATTGCGGGGAAAAAACCGGAAGGGAACGCCGTTCCGCCCAGACCACGCTTCACCGCATTCTCCTGGGGTTGACCAAAATGCTCGCGCCGCTTATCCCCTTTACGGCGGAGGAAACCTGGCAATTCGCCGGACAGTCGGGCTCGATTCATACTAACGACCTCTTCCCGGCCAGAGCCGCCGCACGTCACCGGGAAGATTACGAAAAAGTGGAGACAAAATGGGCGTCGCTTCTCGATCTCCGCTCCCGCGTGAACGAAAAACTCGAAACGGCCCGCCGCGACAAAAAAATCGGTAAAAGCCTCGAGGCCCACGTCGAAATAACAAGCCGTCATCCCGAGCTTGTCGAGGGATCAGTTCAGTCCGCTATCCTCGAGGAACTCTTCATCGTCTCCAAGGTCATCGTCAAACCCACCGACGGCGAAGAAACCATCACCGTCACCCGCGCGGAAGACCACGGCATGAAAAAATGCATCCGCTGCTGGAAATATTGGAACCACGTCGGCACCCACGCCGACCATCCTGAATTGTGCGACCGCTGCACCAACGTAATGGTCAACCTGGGTAACCGCAGAATTGGGTAGCCGCCGATGTCCCATCGGCGGCTACCTCGGAGAATTTATGACCATCGGCGTCCCAAAAGAAATCAAGACGCAGGAGCACCGTGTCGGCCTGCTCCCCTCCGCCGCCTATCTTCTCGTCCAGCGCGGCCACAAAGTCATTGTCGAACGCGGCGCGGGCGTCGATGCCGGTTATCCCGACGACGCCTATGCCCAGGCCGGCGCCACGCTCGCCGACTCGCATGAGGAACCCTTCCGCGCCGATCTCATCGTGAAGGTAAAGGAACCCGTCGCCAGCGAATATCCCCTGCTCCGCCCGGACCAGATCCTCTTCACCTACCTCCATCTCGCCGCCAATCGCGACCTCACCCAGGCCCTCGTCCAGTCCGGCGTCACCGCCATCGCCTACGAAACGGTCACGCGCAACCACCGCCTCCCCCTCCTCGAACCGATGAGCGAAATCGCCGGACGCATGTCGGTCATCGTCGGCGGCCATTTCCTCGCCCGGCCCCATGGCGGCAACGGCGTCCTTCTCGGCGGCGTGCCCGGCGTCCTGCCCGGCCGCGTCGTCGTCCTGGGCGGCGGCACCTCCGGCGTCAACGCCGCGCGCATGGCCACCGGCCTCGGCGCCGATGTCACCATCCTCGAGGTCGACGTCGAGCGCATGCGTTTCCTCGACATCACCATGGGCAGCGCCCACACCCTCTATTCCAGTGAGGCCCACCTCGTCGAACTCCTCCCCGCGGTCGACCTCCTCATCGGCGCCGTCCTCGTCCCCGGCGCCAAGGCCCCGAAGCTCCTCTCCCGCGCCATGCTCCGCTGCATGAAATCCGGCAGCGTCTTCGTCGATATCGCCATCGACCAGGGCGGCTGCGCCGAAACCTCGCGGCCCACCACGCACGACGACCCCGTCTTCGTCGAGGAAGGTGTTCTTCATTATTGCGTCGCCAACATGCCCGGCGCCTATGCTCGCACTGCCACGCAGGCGCTCACCAATGTCACCTATCCCTATATCGAAGCGCTCGCTGATCTCGGCCTCGCCGATGCCTGCCGGAAATTCGACGGACTCGCCGCGGGCATCAATGTCCACCAACACCGCGTCACCTATGAGGCCGTTGCCAAGGCCCACGGCCTCCCCGGAGAAGTTTTCCGAGCGTGAGGGTAGCCGCCGATGTCTCATCGGCGGAAAGTCTCCGACGGAATTTAAAGTGCGACAGTCCCGGACCGCCGCTACATTTGCGCCATGACGACCGACACCATCGCCGCCCTTAGCACGCCGACCGGCGTCGCCGCGCTCGCCGTCATTCGCCTCAGCGGCCCCGAAAGCCGCTCCATCATCGACCAGCTCATCACAATCAAAGTGCCGTGGGAACCGGGCCGTGTTTTTTACCGCACTCTCTCGCATCGTGAAAAAATGCTCGATGACGTCGTTCTCACTTTCTGGCAAACGCCCCACTCCTTCACCGGCGAGGACACCGTCGAAATCTCGTGCCACGGCAATCCCTACATCGTTGAATCGATCCTCCGCGCCTGCCTCAAGCTCGGCGCCCGCGCCGCCCGCCCAGGCGAATTCACCCAGCGCGCCTACCTCAATGACAAGCTCTCCTTCACCCAGGCCGAGGGTCTGCTCGATCTGCTTTACGCGCCAACCGAACGTGCCCTAGCCAGCGCCCGCGCCATGCAGCAGGGCAAACTCGGCCACGCGCTGGAAGCCATCCGCGCCGAACTCGTTGATCTCCTCAGCCATCTCGAGGCCAGCCTCGACTTCGCCGAGGAAGGCATCGAACCCCGCGTTGGTCCCGAGTTCGCCGCGCGAGTCGAGCAGATCCGCGCGAAAGTCGCCCAACTCCTCCGCGCCGCGCCGCTCGGCCGCATCCTTCAGGAAGGCGCGCTCGCCGTCATCATCGGCGAGCCAAACGTCGGCAAATCGAGCCTGCTCAACATGCTTCTCCGCGAAGACCGCGCCATCGTTGCGCCCACGCCGGGCACGACGCGCGATCTCATCGAGGCCTCCTGCAGCGTCCGCGGCTTGCCGCTGCGCCTCATCGATACCGCCGGCCAGCGCGACTCGACCGATCCGGTCGAAGTCGAAGGCGCCCGCCGCGCCCGCACTCTCCTCCCCCAGGCCCAGCTTTTGCTCCATGTCATCGAGGCTCATCAGCCCTTTGCCCCAGCGAAAATCGAACTACCGGAAAACGTGCCCCTTCTTCTTATCGCGAATAAATCCGACCTTGGCCTCCACCCTTCCCTGCCTACCGACGCGATATCTCTCTGCGCCCTTACCGGCGACGGCCTGGCCAACCTCGAAGCCCGCATTGAATCAACCCTCCTTGCCGGCCTCTCCGACGAAACCGAAACGGTCCTCACGCTTAACGCCCGTCAGGACGCTACACTCCAGCGCGCCGCCGCCTCACTTGACCGCGCTCTCGAATCGTTGCGTGCTCAGGCTGGCCTCGAAATCACCAGCCTCGAACTCCGCGACGCCCTCCACGATCTCGCCGAAGTCATCGGCGAAACCAACAATGAGGACATCCTCACCCGCCTCTTCCAGAATTTTTGCATAGGGAAGTAGGCGATTTTCAGATGAGTTCCCCCGCTTTTTGAGCTATCTTTTTTTGTGCCCAAAAAAGCCGTTGTCATCTATCTGCTGCTGGCCCTGCTGGGCGCCGCCATTTTCATCTATTTCACCTTTCCCCGCACCAAGGACGAAATTCCCAAGAGCAACAACCAGCGCCCCTTCCCCTCCGCGCCGGAACCGGGCGGCGTCCCCGTACCCGAGAACATACCGCATCCTGACACGCCCAAGCTCCCACCCGGGCCGAAACTCCGCGTCATGGCCTGGGCCTCTCCGGGCGAAAGCAAGGAACTCGAGACGGAGGCCGATGCCTTCCAGATCGAAACCGGCCGTGCCGTCTCGCTGACCATTGAAAGCGATCCCGCCACCTACCGCCACGATCTGCCCCAGGCCATCGCCTCCGCGACTCCGCCCGACGTCTGCCTCATCTCCGCCCGCGACTTTTCCGGACTCGATCCCTCCGCCGATCTCGCGGCGGTCACCCCTTCACCCGACACCACTCCCCGCAGCATCGAGGCCTTCACCGTCGGCGGCGAAATTCGCGCCGTGCCCGATGAATTTTCCGTCGATCTCCTGTTCTACAATTCCTCCTACTTCGACCAGGCCGGCATCGGCTACCCCGACCGACATTGGACCTGGGACATCCTCGAATCGATTTCCCGCGCGCTTGCCTCCCTCAAATTGAGCGATCCCTCCGGCCAGCCGATCTATTCGCTTGAGATTCCCGTCAACTTCGATTTCTGGAACGTCCTCTGCGCCCAGGCCGGCCACCCGGCCCTCGATCTCAACGTCTGGCATCTCGCCGACACTACCGCGCATGACTCGCAGGTCCGGGCGCTCGATTTCTTCCACAATTATTTCCAGGAACTGACCGTCGCGGCCCCTCCGCCCAAACCGGATGAAATCCCGGGACATTATTTCGCGCAACAACGATCCGCGTTGCTCATTGCCCCTTCCGATCTCGCCGCAAACTTTCCCAAAGTTCAATACGGCATGACCGTCTTGCCCGAAGACATGGCCCGCGCTACCATTGCCTGCGTCAACGGCTGGGCCGTCCTGACCAAGTCGACGCAACCCGACGCCGCGCGGGCGCTGGCCCTCTATCTCTCCGCTCAGCCGGTCCATGCCGGATGGACCACGGTGCAAAAACCACCCGATAGCGACACCTCCGCCGCGCTTTGCCAGGAGGCGCTGGGCCAGGCGCTCCTGCCCCGGATCGAATCCGGCGCTGCACCCCTGGTGAAAACTCTCGATCACCAAATTAACGTCTTTGCCCGCACCACCGGCGTCACCAGCGAATCGTTCTATGCGCAAATCCAGGCCCAGTTCCGAAAAATCAGCGACTCGGGCTCGGATGCGAGTGCCTCCTCCGAACCCACCTGGCTCAAGCCCAATCCCCGGATCCAGGCTGCCCCACAACTTCGCGGGCCCTAATAAAAAAAGACGTCCGTCGAGGTCACACCACGCCGGCACGGCCCCACCGACCGGAATTCCGTCCAGTGCCGCGCCCGGTTTTTTTCCCGCAATGGGAGGTAGCGCCACGAATCGTCGACGATGATGATGCCGCCTGGCTTGATCACCGTTTCCGCGAGCTGAAAACAGATCGGGCGCAGCGGGACGGACTCCTCGTAGCCATCGACCACAATCACATCAGGTAATCGGTCCTTCAGGGCCAGAAGGTACGGCGACCGGCCGAAGGCCACCACGTCGTTGGGATCAAAGGGATGGACCTCGAGAGTGACGTTGGCGATTTTTTCCCGCTCGAGTACAGGCTTAATTTTCGCCGCCCACTCTTCGCTGCTTTCGATGCAGCGAACTTCGGCTGTGCGCCGCGCGAAGAAAACGGTCGAGCCGCCGCCGCCATATTCGAACACCTGCATGGTGGGGCGCAGAAATTTTTCCAGGAACTCGATTGCCGCGTAGGAAAACCAGGGCAACTGCAGCTTCAGCGGGGTCAGCCGTGAGGACAGGCTGGTGGCGATATATTTTCCGATGTAGCGGGGATGGGCCACCAGATTTCCGGCTAGGCGGCCCAGGCGTTGGAGATTCGTTCCATGCATGCCGCGCGCCTTATGCTAGCCCAGGTTCAGTCGGCATTCGGGACGTTACCCTGCGTTTGCATCAGCGCCACCATCTCGGCCACCGCCGCACCCAGTCCAACAAAAATCGCCCGCGAAAGAATCGCGTGCCCGATGTTCAGCGTATGCAGGTGCGGCACCGCCGCCAGGTACTCACGCACATTCGAATAGTGGAGCCCGTGTCCCGCGTTCACCTGCAGACCAAGTCCATGGGCCTGCATCGCCGCCCGGCAATGCCGGTCCAATTCCTTTCGCCGCGCCCGTTGCGTGGCCGTGTTCGCGTAGCCGCCGGTATGCAACTCCACGCACTGCGCCCCGATTCGGTGCGACGCCTCGATCTGGGCCGGGTCGGCATCGACAAAAGCGCTCACCTTGATCTTGGCTCCGTTCAACTTTTTCACGATGGCCTTGATCCGGCGCCAGTCCCCGGCAACCTTGAGACCACCTTCGGTCGTCACTTCCTGCCGGTTCTCCGGGACAAGACAAACCTCCTCCGGCCGGTAAAACAGCGCTTTCCGCACCATCGCCGCCGTCGCCGCCATTTCCAGGTTCAGCGGAATTGAAAGAATCCGCGAAAGCACCCGCACATCGGCCTCCTGGATATGCCGCCGATCCTCGCGCAGATGCACCGTGATCGCGTCCGCGCCCGCCTTCTGCGCCATCCGCGCCGCATCCACCACATTTGGCTCCGGCGAAAGACCCTTCTTCCAGTTCCGGTAACGGGCCTCGCGTAGCGTCGCCGCGTGATCAATATTCAGGCCGAGATAAAGCATAGACGCCGGATTATCCGAAAAGCCGCCGCCGCTGGCGATAAAATATCCCGAGGCTGTCCCTCGACTATTTTTGTGACTGCCCTTAAGTTCCCTCCATGCCGGTCCACCTCGAAAAGGTCCTGCGACATGCCGAACGCGAATTGGTCAACCAGTCCCATTTGAGACCCACTGACCTGCTCGACATCTATCGCCGGTTCCTGAGGCTCGAGGAGCACCGCCTCAAACTCGAGCATAAGCATGGCGAAGGCGGGCGCATCCTCTGCCAGAAACGCGCCGACGTCATCACCGTCATGCTCCGCCATCTCTGGGCCAATGCCTGGGAAACCCATCAGCGCCTCCAGCCGGAAAAAACGCCCCGCATCACCCTCCTGGCCGTCGGCGGATTCGGCCGCGGCGAACTCAATCCCTACAGCGACATCGACATCCTCTTTCTCTACCCCGACGACCAGGCCAAAAACGCCGCCCAGGTCAACGACATCGTCCAGCACATCCTCTATATGCTCTGGGACATCGGCTTTCAGGTCGGCCATGCCACCCGCACCATGGAGGAAGTCGTCACCCAGGCCAACAGCGACCTGCGCACCAAGACCTCCCTCCTCGAAGCGCGTTATCTCTCCGGCGACGAATCGCTCTACGAGGAATTCGGCCGCACCTTCACCCGCCGCTGCATTCAGGGCCATGAGCGCCAATTCCTCGAATGGCGCGTCGGCGACCAGCGCGAGCGCCACCAAAAGGCCGGCAACACCGTCTTTCTCCAGGAACCCAACGTCAAAAACGGCTGCGGCGGCCTGCGCGACTACCAGAACCTCATCTGGGTCGGCAAGGTCAAGCGCGACCTCGACAACACCCAGCAGTTCGTCGACGCCCAGCTCCTCACCCCCGCCGAGCGCAAGCAGCTCGACCGCGCCTACGACTTCCTTCTCCGCGTCCGCACCGAGCTCCACTACCAGCAAAAGCGCTCCGGCGACATCCTCACCCTCCGCCTTCAGGGCCAGATCGCCGACAGCTTCGGCTACCAGCACCGCACCATTCTCCGCCGCATGGAAGCCTTCATGCGCGACTATTACGAGCACACCTCGCTCCTCTACAACCTCGGCAATACCATCTGCAGCCGCCTCTGCGGCAGCGGCAAGGCCAACCGCAACCTCTGGGCCTACCTCCCCTTTCACGCCACTCACCGCGAGGAAATCGACGGCTTCGTTCTCGAAAACGGCGAACTCGAGGCCCTCTCCAACACCACCTTCAGCGACGAACCCTTGCGCCTCGTCCGCGTCTTCCTCATCGCCCAGCAGCACAATGCCGAGCTTGGTCCCGAGTTGAAACTCCGTCTCCGCCGCCGACTCTACATAGTCGACCGCCATTTCATCTACCAGAACGCGGTCCGCGACACCCTCCTTGCCATCCTTTCCCGCAAGGGCCAGGTGGGCCATGCCCTGCGCACCATGCATGAGCTCGGCTTTCTCGGACGCTTCTTCCCCGAGTTCCGCCCCCTCACCTGTCTCGTCCAGCACGAGTTCTTCCATCGCTACACCGCCGACGAGCACACCCTCATCTGCATCGAGATCCTCGACAAAATCATCGACGCCACCGATACCCCTCTCTCGAAATACCGCCCACTCCTCCAGCAGGCCGCCCGCCCCCACATCCTCTACCTCGCCATGCTGCTGCATGACAGCGGCCGCTCGGAAAACAGCAAGCACCACGCCGAGGCCAGTGCCGCCAACGCCGTCCGCGTCGCCCGCCGGCTCCGCCTCAAAGGCGCCGATCTCTCCACCCTTGTCTTTCTCGTCGATCATCACCTCACCATGTCCGAGATCGCCCGCCGCAAAAATCTCGACGATGAGGAGACCATCATCGAATTCGCGCGCATCGTCCAGACCCAGGAACGGCTCGACCTCCTCATGCTCCTCACCTTCGCCGATACCCAGGGCACCGGCTCCGGTCACGGCTATTCCGACTGGAAGGACCTCCTGCTCTGGCAGCTCTACTACCGCACCTCCCGCGCTCTCAGCGGCATCACCGAATTCGTCGCGGTCGTCGAACAGGCCCGGGCCGAAACCCAGCAGCGCATCCTCAGGAACCTCGACCGCCGGCTCGACTCCTCCGAAATTGTCGCCCATTTCGAGAACCTTCCCCACTCCTATTTCGAGACCATGTCGGAGGACCTCATCCGCGAGCACATCCGCATCGTCCACGCCTTCCTCAAGAACCAGATCACCCACGATGACGCCGCTCTCCGGCCCATGGTCCATTGGCGCCACTTCCCCGATCAGGGCCATTCCGAAGTCACCGTCGTCACCTGGGACCGCGAGCGCCTCTTCGCCCGCGTCACCGGCGCCTTCGCCGCTACCGGCCTCACCATTCTCAAGGCCGACATCTTCACCCGCGCCGATGACATCGCCATCGAAACCTTCTACGTCGCCACCGAAAAACTCGAGGTCGTCAACGACCCGCGCGACCGCGCCACCTTCGAAAAAATCCTTTCCCAGGCCATGAGCGTCGAACAGTTCGACTTCAATACCGCCTTCGCCCGCAAGAATTCCAAGCCCCGTATTCCCTACGACATCTCCGAATTTCCCACCATCGTCTCCGTCGACCAGCGCGCCTCCCGCGCCTATACCCTCCTCGACGTCCAGACCGCCGACTATCCCGGCCTTCTCTACCGCATCGCCTGCGCCATCGCCGACACCGGTCTCAACCTCGTCTCCGCCCGCATCACCACCGAAAAGGGTGCCGCCCTCGACACCTTTTACCTTTGCGGCCATGACGGCAAACGGATCGAATCCGAGGAAGTCCTCACCGCCCTCACGCAGGAAGTCCACAAGAGAATCGCTGCATGATGAACCGCACCACCCTCTTCTCCGAGCTGCGCCGCCGCGACCTGCGCACGCTGCTCCATCCGCAAAAGGCCCTTGACCGCATCCTCGCCGCCGCCGTCCGCTCCACCCGCGCCGATTCCGGCTCCTTCATTCTCATCAACCCCAACTCCAGCCTCCTCGACATCGAGGCCAGCGTCGGCCTCAGCGAGCGCGCCACCCGCGTCAAGCTCCGCCCCGGCGAAGGTATTACCGGTTGGGTCGCCACCACCGGCAAACCGCTCCGCACCGGCGATGTCCGCAAGGAAAAACGCTACGTCTCCATCAGCGCCCGCATCCGCTCCGAAATGGCCGTCCCGGTCGAGATGCGCGGCCAGGTCGTCGGTCTCCTCAACGTTGACTCGACCAAGACCAACGCCTTCAGCGCGACGGACGAGGCCCGTCTCGTCGACATGGCCTCCGAGGCCGCCCAGTGGCTGGAACTCGCCTGGGAAATCGACCAGCTCCGCATCAAAAGCCGCCAGCTCACCAGCCTCGTCGACATTGCCCAGCGCATCATTTCCGCCACCAATCTCGACGACATCCTTGAGCAGATCACCCTCCAGACCCACCGTCTGATGAAGTCCCATCTCTGCTCCGTCTTCCTCCTCAACGACGACGACTCAGAACTCATCCTCCGCGCCTGCCACGGCGGCACCCCCCTCTACCGCCAGAAGCCCAACCTCAGCACCGAGGACTCGCTCCTCGGCGGCGTCGTCAAGCGCCACAAGGCCATCGCCGTCGTCGACGTTGTCAAGGAAAAGGGCTACATCCAGATCGACATCGCCCGCAAGGAACGGCTCGTCTCCATGCTCGCCGTCCCCCTCATCTTCGCCGAAAAGGCCCTTGGCGCCCTTGTCGTCTACACCCAGCAACGCCACCGGTTTTCCAACGACGAAATCAAGCTCCTCAGCGCCCTCGGCGATGTCTCCGCCGTCGCCATCGAAAAGGGTCGGCTCCTCGCCCGCGTCGTCGACATGGAGGAAAAACTCCGCGCCAGCGAACGCCTTTCTGCCCTCGGCCTTCTCGCCGCCGAAATTGCCCACGAAATCCGCAATCCGCTCACCGTGATGCAAATGCTTTTCCACGCCCTCGTCGAAAGCCTCCATCTCGACGCCACCTCGCAACGCGACGCCGAATTGATAGGCGAAAAAATGCGCCAGATGAACCGCATCCTCGACCAGGTCCTCTCCTTCGCCCGCTCCTCCGAACCGATCAAGGAACCCGTCAACGCCGGCCAGATCATCGACGACGTCCTCCTCCTCACCCGCCACAAGCTCCAGCAGCTCGGCATCGACGTCCGCCGCAGCATCGAAGACGATCTGCCCCCGTTCCGCGCCGACCGCGCCCAGATCGAGCAAGTACTCCTCAACCTCATCCTCAACGCCACCGAAGCGATGCCGGGCGGCGGCACTCTCCGGCTCAGCGCCTACCGCGAGAAAGTCGACAGCGAGGAACGCCTTGCCATCGAAGTGCGCGACAATGGCCAGGGCATGTCCTCCGACCAGATCGCCAATCTCTTCGCCCCGTTCCTCACCTACAAGGAATCGGGCACCGGCATCGGCCTGGCCATCGTTAAAAAGATCATGGAAAATCACCAGAGCCGCGTGCAGGTCGAATCCAAGGTCGGCCAGGGCACCCGATTCAAGCTTCTCTTCCCCATCGTCGATTCCCAGAATCCGGCTCCCCTTTAAAACTTCGGCCCCTTTCCAAAGTCTCCGTCCCACCTTTACTTTCCCATGCGCATCCTCCTACTCAGCCGCTGGTATTGGGAGGAAGCCCGGCGCAGCACCACTCCGGAAGGCGGACCCGTCCGGCAGCTCGCCGAGGCCGTCGCCGCCCTCGGTCACGAAGTCGTCGTCCTCAGCCAAAGCCCCACGGTCTCGGCCCTTGAAAAAAACCAGATCGGGCTGCTCGAAACCTGGCTCTTTCCCCGCGACAAAAAGCGCAGCTTTCTCACTGGCCTGCGTGACAAATGGGCCAAGCAAACCTACCGCCATCGCAAGGTTTACACCGACGCCCTCGCCCTGCGCGATTTCCTTGGCTGCCGCGGCCCCTTCGACCTCCTCTGGGCCCAGTCCGAGGAACCCGACGGCCTCACCGCCGCCATCGCCGCGCAGCTCGGCGTCGCGCTGCCGCCCCTGATTGTCCAGATTTACGCTCTCCGCTACGACTTCCAAAACCGCGCGCCTGTCTTCGGCCAAAAACCGGGTCTTCGTCTCGCCTTCCGCCACGCCAACCGCATCGTCGCCAACTCCCGGCTCGTGGCCGATTCCCTCTCCGCCTATGCCGGTTCCGGTCTCAGCGTGGAAACGTTAAGCGCCAAAACGCATGTGATCGGACCTAACCTCCAGCACGAGTTCCTCCGGGTCGCGGAAGACGCCTCCGTCCTCCCCGCCACTGAACCTAGCCGTGTCCTCTTTCTCGGCGCGCTCAACGAGAAAAAAGGCGCCCTCGTTTTTCTCGAGGCCCTCGCCCAAACCGAAGCGGCCCGGAACGGCGTCACGTTCGCCCTCATCGGCGACTTTACCGAGCGAAACCCCGATTTTCTCCGGCGCTGGAACGATCTCCTTGAAAAAACGCGCCACCTCATTCCTGGAGCTCAACTTGAACTCCTCGGCAAAGTCCCGTCTTCCGAAGTCATCCAGCAAATCGGCCGGGCCGCGGTCATTGTCCTCCCCTCGCTCTACGACGAATTTTCCCGCGCGCTCGTCGAATGCCTCGTCCTCGGTCGTCCCGTCGTCACCACGCACACCGTCGGTGCGTGGCCGATTGTCCGCGAGCACGACTGCGGCCTCGTCGTCGAACCCGGCGATTCCGCCGCCCTCGCCCGCGCCATCGATTCCTCTCTTGCCTCCGCGGGCAGCTACGCCGCCAATGCCCGCCGGCTTTCGCACCGCCTCATCCACGAATATTCCCCTGACGCCATCGCCCGCCAGTTCGTCCGCCACTTCTCCGAAATCGTCCGCTGATTTCAGACAGGATTGACAGGATGAAGAAATCCCACGAGATAAACTTAAGGAATCTTCCTCAACTCCAACCTATTTAAAACGATCTTCCTTCAAGATTTCCGGTTTGTTCCTCAAATCCTGTTAATCTTGTCCATCCTGTCTAAAATTGGATTTCATGCCCGACCGCAATCACACGCTCTATCTCCTCGACGGCATGGCGCTCGTCTACCGCGCCCACTTCGCCTTCGCCACCAATCCCATCCGCACCTCCGCCGGCCGCAACACCTCAGCCATCTACGGCTTCGCCAATACCCTCCTCGAGCTCCTCGCTAAACAACAGCCCACCCATCTCGCCGTCGTCTTCGACACCGCCGCGCCCACCGCCCGCCATCGCGAATTCCCCGCCTATAAGGCCCAGCGCGAGGAAATGCCTGAAGACCTCAGCGCCGCCATCCCCGACGTCAAGCGCCTCATCCGCGCCTTCAACTTTCCCGTCCTCGAACTCGACGGCTACGAGGCCGACGACATCATCGGCACGATCGCCCGCGAGGCCGGGGCCGCCGCCGAAGCCTACCTCACCTACATGGTCACCCCCGACAAGGACTTCGGCCAGCTCGTCACGGCCAAGACCCTCATCTATCGCCCCGGCCGCATGGGCGACGGCGCTGAAATCCTCGGCGTCCCCGAAGTCCTCGCCAAATGGGGCGTCACCCGCTGCGACCAAGTCCGCGACATCCTCGGCCTCTGGGGTGACACCTCCGACAACATCCCCGGCGTTCCCGGCATCGGCGAAAAAACCGCGCAAAAACTCATCACCCAGTACGACACCCTCGAAAACGTCCTCGACCACGCCGCCGAGCAAAAGGGCAAGCTCAAGGAATCGCTCGAAAAATTCCGCGACCAGGCCCTCCTCTCCAAGCGCCTCGCCACCATCGACGTCAACGTCCCCCTCCCCTTCAAGCCCGACCAGCTCCTCATCGGCCCCCGCAACGACGACGCCCTCCGCGCCCTCTTCAGCGAATTCGAATTCAACACCCTCGGCCGCCGCCTCTTCGGCGACAGCTTCAAGGCCGGCCGCGGCGGGGCAAATGTAGCGGCGGTCTATGACCGTCGCTCTTCGGCCGCGTCTTCCGAGGTCGCCACCGTCACTGAGGTAGGCGCCGATATCCCCATCGGCGGACCCGCTCCCAAAACCTCAAAAAAAGCGATTCGTCACCCCGAACCAACTGCCGACCGCAGGTCCGAGGGATCAGTTCAGTCCTCTCCTCAGTATCCCCCCATCCCGCCCGTCCCTGTCGCCCTCCGCACCATCGACGATCTGAAGCCCGATTATCACATCGTCTCCGACGCGCACGAAATCGAAAAACTCACCCACCAGTGGTCCCACGACAAAAACCGCAACCTCGCCATCGCCTACGACCTCGACCCCCGCGGCACCATCCGCGGCCAGGCCTTCTCCGTTGAACCCGGCCGCGCCTTCTATTTCCTCGCCGGCTCCCACGTCCAGTTCCGTGCCGATTTCGCCGAAGGCCGCCTCCTCATCGGCCACGACCTCAAGCCCGGCCTCCGCATCCTCATCACCGCCCCCGCCAACGCCGACCATACCCTCCGGTGGCCCGCCATCTTCGACACCGCCCTCGCCCACGCCGTCGTCTTCCCCGACCTCCGCCACACCCTCCCCTACGTCGCCGAATCCCTCCTCAACTACACCCCCATCCCTGAGGACGCCGCCACCGGCCAGCAGGACTTCCTCGGAGTTCTCGAGGAATCATTGGAAGGCGAAGAAAATGCTGCCCTCCGCAGGAGCGCCCGCCGCACCATGGAGCGCGCCGATCTCGCCCTCCAGCTCCATGCCCTCCTCGTCCCCCGGCTCAAGGAATCAGGCCAGGAAAAAGTCTTCTACGACATCGAGTCCCCCCTCCTCCCCGTCCTCGCCGCCATGGAACGCGAAGGCATCCGCCTCGACCCCACCGCCCTCGAGGATGTCGGCAAAAAACTCCGCGCGGGCCTCGGCCGCCTCGAAACCTCCATCTACGAACACGCCGGCACCAACTTCAATATCGGCTCACCCCGCCAGCTCGGCGAAATCCTCTTCGGCAAGCTCGCCCTGGTAAAGGACGCGAAAAAAACCAAGACCGGCCAATACGCCACCGACGAAGCCACCCTCCTCGCCCTCGCCGCGCTCCATCCCATCGTCAGCCAGGTCCTCGAGCACCGCGAAGCCAGCAAACTCCTCTCCACCTACATCGCCGCCCTCCCCGCCGCCATCTCGCCCATCGACGGCCGCATCCACACCACTTTCTACCAGCTCGCCACCAGCACCGGCCGCCTCAACTCCCAGGACCCCAACCTCCAGAACATCCCCATCCGCACCGCGCAGGGCCGCGAAATCCGCCGCGCCTTCGTCCCCCGCGAAGGCGATTACACCCTCCTCTCCGCCGACTACTCCCAAATCGAACTCCGCATCCTCGCCGCCCTCACCCGCGACCCCGGTCTCCTCGATGCCCTCGCCAGCGGCGAAGACATCCACCGCGCCACCGCCGCCAAGGTCTTCGGCCTTCCGCTTTCCGAAGTTACCAAGGAACAACGCAACCAGGCCAAGATGGTCAACTATGGCATCAGCTACGGCATCTCCGCCTTCGGCCTCGCCCAGCGCCTCGGCATCGGACGCGCCGAGGCCAAAAACCTCATCGACGGCTACTTCGCCCAATACCCCGGCATCAAGGCCTACATGACCGGCACCGTCACCCTCGGCCGCGAACGCGGCTATGTCGAAACCGTCACCGGCCGCCGCCGCTATCTTCCCGACCTCCGCTCCGCCAACGCCACCGTCCGTGCCGCCGCCGAACGCAACGCCATCAACATGCCCATCCAGGGCTCCAGTGCCGACCTCATCAAGATCGCCATGGTCCAGATCGCCCACATCGCCCGCGATGAAAATTGGCGCTCCAAACTCCTCCTCCAAGTCCATGACGAACTCGTCTTCGACCTCTACCTCCCCGAAAAAGACCGCATCCTCGAAGTCATCCAGGACCGCATGAAGCACGCCCTCCCCGATCTCCCCGTCCCCATCGTCGTCGAGATAGGCCTCGGCGCCAACTGGCTCGAAGCCCATTAGTTACGGTAGCCGCCGATGTCCCCATCGGCGGAAACGCGCTTTGTTCTCTCTGCGTTCCTTTGCGGCTAAATGCTCTCCCCTGCAAACTGCTTTCTCCTTCTCACCGCTTCCCTGTTCCCTCTAAGTTTTCCCCGTGCACTACGCGGTCGTCTTCACCCTCCTGCTCGTCTTCGTCTTCGGGCTCGGACTCCTCGCCCGCCGCATCTCCGTTCCCTATCCCATCCTCTTCGTCCTCGGCGGCCTCGTCATCGGCTTCATCCCCCATCTTCCGCAACTGCGCCTTGATCCCAATTTCGTCTTCTTCATCTTCCTCCCGCCGCTCCTCTACATCCAGGCCTTCAACACCTCCTGGCGCGACTTTAGCCGCGAGTACGGCCCCATCCTTCTTCTCGCCATCGGCCTCGTCATCGTCACCACCATCACCGTTGCCTACGCCGCCTACCTCGTCATCCCCGCCTTCCCTCTCGCTGCCGGGTTCGTCCTCGGCGCCATCATCTCACCCCCCGACGCCATCGCCGCCTCCGCCATCGCCCAACGCCTCGGCCTCCCCCGCCGCATCGTCACCATTCTCGAGGGCGAAAGCCTCGTCAACGACGCCACCAGCCTTGTCATCTTCAAAATTGCCCTTGTCGCCGCGATCACTCCCGGACTTTCCCTTTTCGGCGGCGTCTGGTGGCCCGGCCAGGCCCTCTACATCGCCGGCGGCGGCGTGGCCGTGGGCCTTGCTGTTGGTTGGGTTATCAATTGGATCCGCGCCCGCCTCATCGGCGATGGCGTCCAGATCATCCTCACCATCTCGCTCCTCACGCCCTTCGTCAGTTATCTGGCGGGGGAAGTCACCAACGTCTCCAGTGTCCTCGCTGTCGTCACCACCGGCCTCTATCTTGGCCGCAGTTCGCCCGAGGTCATCACCCCCACCATCCGCCTTCAGGCCCAGGCCTTCTGGGAAATCATCATCTATATCCTCAACGGCATGGTCTTCGTCCTGATTGGACTTCAACTCCCCGGCATCCTCCACGGCATGAATGAACACTGGTGGCCCCGGCCCTTCCTCTATGCCGTCCTCATCAACGTCGTCTGCATCGGCGTTCGCCTCTTCTGGGTCTTTCCCGGCGCCTACCTTCCCCGCCTCCTCATCAAGGCCATCCGCCGCCGCGAGCCCAAGCCAGACTGGCGCCAGGTCTTCATCATCGGCTGGTCCGGCATGCGCGGCGTCGTCTCCCTTGCCGCCGCCCTCGCCCTTAACGGCCTGCCCGATTTTCCCCGCGGCCATCTCGTCCAGTTCCTCTCCTTCAGCGTCATCCTCGTCAGCCTCGTCTTCCAGGGCCTCACCCTTCCCACCCTCATCCGTACCCTCGGCATCGCCGACGACGGCAGCGCCGCCCAGGAGGAAATCGAAGCCCGCCACCAGATCTCCAGGGCCGTCCTCGAAAAAATTGACGAAATCCGCCGCGAAGAAAAATTTCCCGCCTCCGCCATCGACCGCGTCGAGCAGATCTACCGCGACCGCGACCTAAGCCTCCAGGACGAACTCGCCGACCAGCTCGGCTGGAGCGACAGCCGGCATCATCTCCTCAGCCTCCGCCGCCTGCACCGCAGCATGGTCGCCACCGAACGCCGCACCCTCCTCGTCCTGCGTCGCGACGAAATCATCGGCGACGACGTCTTGCACAAGATCGAACATGAACTCGATCTCGAGGAAGCCCGCCTCAAATTTTAGCGGCAGCCGCAGGGAGTAGCCGCCGATGTCTCATCGGCGGAAATGTCCTCCCCCTCTTTGTTCTCTTTGCGTTCTTTATGGCTAAGTACCTTCTAATTCGTATCGATCTCGCTCGCCCACACCCGGTTCTTGTCGTACCACTCCAGCAACTTCGTTAATCCTTCGCGGATGCTCGTCTGCGGCGACCACCCCAGCACACGCCGCGCCTTCGAAATATCCGCCCACGTCGCCGCCATATCAGCAGGGTGCCACGGCTTGAACACAATCTCCGCCTTGCGCCCCGTCAGCTCCTCGATCATCCCCACGATCGCCATCAGCTTCAGCGGCTCATCCGAACCCAGATTCATCGTCTCGAAGCCCACCGGCTTCAAGGCCAGGATCGTCCCCAGCGCGATGTCATCCACGTAAGTAAAGTCCCGCGACTGCGACCCGTCGCCGAAAATCGTGATCGGCCGCTGCTCCCGGATTCGCTGCACGAACCGCAACGGCGTCATGTCCGGTCGCCCCGCCGGACCGTAAACCGTAAAATAACGCAGCACGCTCACGTCCAGCCCATGCAGAAAATGATACGTGTAGGCCATCGCTTCTGCCGCCTTCTTCGTTGCCGCGTAGGGCGAAAGTTGCCGGTCCGTGTTCATGTCCTCCCGGTATGGCGTCGGATGTTCCCGGCCATACAAACTCGAGGTCGAGGCCAGCACGAACTTCTTCACCCCGAATTGCCGGCACGCCTCCATCAAATTCAGCGCACCCTCCACGTTCGACTTCACATAAACCAGCGGATTCTCCACCGAGGCCCGCACGCCCGCCCGCGCCGCCAGGTTCACCACCGCGTCGAACGGCGATGCATGCTCCGCCCGCGCGTGCTTCTCGAACAACCGCCGCAATGCCGCCGTGTCGGTCAGGTCCAGCCGGTGCAACTCCAGCCCCTCCCGCTCCTCCAGCCGCGACCAGCGCCATTCCTTCAGCCGGATATCGTAAGCATCATTGAAATTATCCAGCCCCGTCACCAAGCAGCCCTGGTCATGCAAAAGGGCGCACACCCGCGACGCGATGAAACCGGCCGCGCCGGTTACCAACACCTTCTTGGGCAATAAATGGGGGGAATCCTCGGCCATGAATCGGAAACGGTCAGTTTGCCCGGACCCGACCGCCAAATCGAGAACATTTCCGTCCCTTCGACCACCCTTGCTCTCGGGAGCCTCTCCCTCTAGTCTAACGGTTTCAGGCATGAGCGACATCTACCGGATCCTCCGTTTCGGCTGGCCCTATCTCCGCCGCTACTGGCTCCGCTTCACCCTCGGCATTGTCTTCGGTTTTTTCTTCGGCCTCTCCAACGGCCTCACCATGGGCGGCGTCTATCTCATGCTCAACCGCCTCGGCGACTCCGCCCATGTCGCCGACGAAACCCAGCAGGCTAAAAAAGCCGCCGCCGAAAAGGAAGAAGCCCAGGAAAGCCAGGCTGCCAAAAGCTTCCATGCCGTCATGAAGGAAGTCGGTGCCGAAATTGACGTCCTCGTCGATCCCTGGCTCCCGCTCGCCCACCGCGCCCTCAACTGGAAGCAAATCCTCGGCGGCCTTTTTCTCTTCCCCATCCTCGCCCTGTTTCGCGGCCTCATGAACTACTCCACCACCTACCTCATGGCCTGGGCCGGCCAGCGCATCTCCAATGACGTCAAAGAGGACGTCTTCCGCAAGATCCACACTCTCTCGCTCGACTTCTTCCACAAGCACACGTCCGCCGAACTCATGAGTCGCATCAACGATGACACCGGTGCGCTCAACTCCTGCCTCCGCCTCGGCCTCTCCGATCTCATCAAGGAACCCTCCACCATCATCAGCCTCTTCTGCGGCCTTCTTTTGATCGACTGGAAACTGACCGTCATTGCCCTCGCCTTCGGCCCGCTCTGTCTCATCCCCACCCGCATCATCAGCCGCAAAATCAAATCCCGCGGCCGCCAGGACAACATCGCCTACGTCCGCCAGGCCGGTATCGCATTGGAATCGTTCCAGAACGTCCGCGTCACCAAGGCCTACGACCTCTCCGAACAGCAGGCCGGCCTCTTCCGCCAGAGCGGCAACCGCGCCAGCCATTTCGTCCTCAAGACCGTCCAGGCCCGCGCCGTACTCAATCCCTCCATTGAAACTCTCAACTCCTTCGGCTTCGGCGCCGTCCTTCTCTACGCCATTTACGCCAACGTCAACGTCGGCACCCTCGGCTCTTTCCTCGTTGCCCTCGTCCTCTTCTTCACCCCCTTCAAAAAACTTAGCACCGTCCAGGTCTACTTCACCCAGGCGGGGCTCGCCATCGAACGCCTCATGACACTCTTTGAAATCCAGCCCACCGTCCGCGAAGCCGCCCATCCCGTCTCCATGGCCGGATTCACCCGCTCCATCGAATTCCAAAACGTCAGCTTCTCCTACGGCGATGGCCCCATCCTCGACCACGTCTCCTTCACCCTCCCCCGCGGCGGCCGCCTCGGCCTCGCCGGCGAAAGCGGCTCCGGCAAAAGCTCCCTTATCAACCTCCTCTTCCGCTTCTACGACCCTACCTCCGGCCACATCGAAATCGACGGCGTCTCCATCGACACCCTCCGCCTCGCCGACCTCCGCTTCCATCTCGCCCTCGTCAGCCAAGACATCCTCCTCTTCAACACCACCGTCGCGGAAAACATCGCCTTCGGTAAAAACGGCGCCACCCGCGAGGAAATCATCACCGCCGCCCGCGAAGCTCACGCCCACGATTTCATCGAGGCCCTCCCCAACGGCTACGACACCCCCCTCGGCGAACGTGGCCTCCGCCTTTCCGGCGGCCAGCGCCAACGCATCGCCATCGCCCGCGCCTTCATCCGCAACGCCCCCATCCTCGTCCTCGACGAGGCCACCGCCTCCCTCGACTCCCAATCCGAGGCCGAGGTCCAGAAAGCGATTGACCACCTCGCCGAAAACCGCACCGTCGTCTGCGTCGCCCACCGCCTCTCCACCCTCCGCGCCATGGACCAGATCATCGTCCTGCAAAAAGGCCGCATCACCGAACAGGGCGGCTTCGATGAACTCCTCGCCCGCGGCGGCATCTTCACCGCCATGGCCGCCCGCCAAAGCATCTTCCCCCAACCCCAGCCGGTATAAATTTTCTTTTACCTTTTACCTTCTCCTTCTACTTTCCCTCCCATGAGCGACGATCACTCTCAGCCCCCCTACGATCAGCGTTACATCGTGGCCTGGACCGCGCTCTCCATCATCGCCGGTCTCGTCCTCCTCGGCATGTTCTTCGTCGGCACCGATCTGCTCCATGGCGGCAAAATCGTCTGGTCGCTTATCCGCTGGCTCGCCAGCCCCCTCATCTAAAAAGCTCCGTATCGGGTAGCCGCCGATGTCCCATCGGTGGAGATGTCTTTTCCTTCTCCGCGTTCTTTGCGGCTAAATACCTTCCTTCTCCCGTTCCTCCGCCAGTTCCCGCTTCAACTGCTCCAGCGCCTCGAAGTGCTTCTCCACCTGCACCCATGGCAGCGCGTCGCCATGCGTCTTCTCCAGTTCCGTCAGCCGCGCCAGATTTTTTTCATATTGCGCTTTAAGCCGGCTCCAGTGAAACCACGACAATAGCGCAAAGATCATCGCCGCCACCAACGTCGCCACTGCCGTCAGCGTGTGCCCGATCCACCACATCCCCGCTCCGTTCAACACCGGGATCAGCACGAACACCACATAACCCAGCGGCAACCGCCACGTCCTCAGCCGTTCGAACGCCCCCACCTGCTCGTAAACCTTCAGCCCCTCCGCCTCGATCTTCGGGTCCACCCCGCCCGCGCCTTCCGTCGGCATGGCTTACTCCTCGTCCCCGTCGCCGCCACCCGCGCCCCGCTCCCGGCAGATTCCCCTCTTTGACGCCGCCACAAAATCAACCAGCCGCGCGATCTCCGGCAGATGAAACTTATGCCGCAGTTCCTCCAGCGCCTGGCTCACATTCAGGTTCGAACGATAAATCAGATCATATGCCGCCTGGATCGTCCGCCGCGTCTCGTGCGAAAACCCTGCCCGCCGTAGCCCGATCCGGTTGATCCCGCTCACCTGGTTCGTCGCCACCGCCATGAAATAAGGCGGCACATCCTTCCCCAGCCGCGTTCCGCCCCGCGTAATCGCAAAGTCCCCGATCCGCGTGAACTGATGCACAATCGTCGCCCCGCCCAAAAACACCCGGTCTCCCACCTGCACATAACCACTCAACAGCGTATTGTTCGCCAGCACCGACCGGTTCCCCACCCGCACGTCATGCCCCAGATGCACGCCACCCATGATAAAATTCTCATTTCCAACCACTGTCGCGCTCCCCTCCTTCGATGCCCGGTGAATCGTCACATACTCGCGGATCCGGTTCCCCGACCCAATCTCCACTCGCGACGCCCCGCCCTTGTAGCCGTAATCCTGCGGCTCCGCTCCTAGTACCGTCCCATACCCGATCTGGTTGCGATCGCCCATCACTGTCCCGCGGCAAATTATCGCATGCGCCCGCACCTCGCAATGGTTCCCGATCACGCAATCCTCCTCGATGATCGCGTACGGTCCCACCTTCACTCCGGTTCCCAGCCGCGCCGACCCGTCAATGATCGCCGTCCCATGAATCTGCGTGCTCATCCCGCTACTGTAGCGGTGGTCCGTCACCGTCGCACCTCAAAAGTCCCTCGTCTTCCAATTGCTGCCCTCCGCAGGAGTCACAACAACCCCTCATCCTTGAAACTGAAATAATTTTTCCCCGCTTCCGCCTGCGGTGCGCCTAGAATCACATGGTCCAGCAGCTCGATCTGCAACAGCTTCCCCGCCTCCTTCATCTGCCGCGTCACCGCGATATCCGCATCCGATGGGTCCGGATTACCCGACGGATGATTATGCACCAGGATCACCGCATGCGCCTGCCGCGCCAAGGCCGGGCGGAACGCCTCCCGCGGATGAAAAAGGCTCTCGTTCAGAATCCCCCGCGTCACTTCCTCCACCGCCAACACCTTGTGTTTTGCGTTCAAGCAGAGCACCCGCACGCTCTCGTAATCCAGCAATCGCATCTCCTCGCCCAGCAAACGCGCCACATCCGCCGACGTATCGATCGGTCGCGCTTCCGCCTCGCTCCGGGCCAGCCGCGCCGCCAAGGCAAACGCCGCCTTCAGCCCGATTGCCTTCGCCTGCCCGATGCCTTTGATCCGCGCCAGCTCACCCACCGGTGCGCGGCTCAACGCCTCCAGCGAACCAAAATGATTCAGTAAAAATTCCGCCAGCTCGAGGACCGGCCGCTCAGCGGTGCCGGTGCGCAACAGAATGGCCAGCAGCTCCGTCGTCTTCAGCGCGTTCGCCCCCTGATTCAATAACCTCTCCCTCGGCCGCTCCGCCGGTGGAAGTTCGCGCATCGAGGTTCCCCCCATGATCCACAATGTAGCGGCGGTCTGTGACCGTCGCTAGCTCAAACGTCGTGCCGGTTTTTTCCTCAGAGATCGGCCTGTTTTCGAGGCTCCACCCCTGCCAGCTCCCCTTCCTCTTCCACCATGTAGGGCCGAATCTTCCCCTGCAACTGCGGCGGCACGTGCGCCGTCAGCGCCACCGCATCCCCCTGGTAACTCACATCCAGCACCCGCCCCACCCGATACAGCTCCGCCACCAGCGCCGTCAGATGGTTCGGAATCACCAGCTTCACTCGCAGTCGCCACGACTTCACCTGGTGCTCGATCTCCTCGAACAGCGCCTCCATCCCCTCGCCCGTCACCGCCGAAATCGCCACGCTCCCCGGATGCTTGTGCAAGGCGAACTCCACCAGCGCCGGATTCGTCACCCGGTCGATTTTATTGAACACCACGATCATCTGCTTGCCCCACGCGTTCAACTCCTCCAGCACCGCCTGCACCGCCGCCATCTGCTGCTCATAGAGCGGATGACTCAGGTCCACCACGTGCAGCAGCAGATCCGCTTCCGATACTTCCTCCAGCGTCGCCTTGAACGACTCGATCAAATGATGCGGCAACTGCTTCAGGAAACCTACCGTATCGGTCAGCAGCAGCTTCTGCTTATTCGGCAAAACAAACTGCCGCGTCGTCGGATCCAGCGTCGCGAAAAGCTGGTCCGCCGCGTAAACCTCCGCGTTCGTCATCCGGTTCAGCAGCGTCGACTTCCCCGCGTTCGTGTAGCCCACCAGCGATGCGATCGGCCAGTGCTGCCGCAACCGCCCCGCCCGCTGGATTCCCCGCTGCTGCCGCACCTCGCTCAATTCCCGCGACAGCCGCGCGATCCTCTCCGTCACTCGCCGCCGGTCCACTTCCAGCTGCGTTTCACCGGGGCCCCGCGTTCCGATTCCGCCGCTCTGCCGCGACAGGTGCGTCCACATCCCGGTCAGCCGCGGCAACAGGTATTGCAATTGCGCCAACTCGATCTGCAGTTTCCCGTCCTTCGACTTCGCCCGCTGCGCGAAAATGTCCAAGATCAGTTGCGTCCGGTCCAAAATCTTCCGCTCAAAAACTTTTTCCAGGTTCCGGCTCTGGGCGGGACTCAGCTCATCGTTGAAAATCACCGTCCCGATGTTCTCGTCGCGGCACACCTGCGCCAGCTCCGCCGCCTTCCCCTTGCCGATATAAAACGGCGCCGTCGGCGACTGCCGTCGCTGCACCACCGTCTGCGTCACCTCGCCCCCCGCGCTCTTCACCAGTTCGCCCAACTCATGCAGGGACTCCGCGT
This sequence comes from Methylacidiphilales bacterium, assembly GCA_021272165.1. Classification (GTDB taxonomy): domain Bacteria; phylum Verrucomicrobiota; class Verrucomicrobiia; order Methylacidiphilales; family UBA1321; genus JABDGH01. The sequence continues at coordinate 121,974 of JAJSLK010000061.1, read as the reverse complement.
GGTCCCAATGATTATCTTCGGGCCGTTCCAATCCCACCAGCAGGGTACGCTCGTTGCCGGGAGGTGGAGAAGTCAGGTGGGACGCTTTCAAAGCAGGGAGGGCACGACAGCGGGAAAGGGCTGGTTGCCGGAGAGCATCACTGGCTGCAAATTAGGCTCACGCGCGAACCAAGTCAACTGACGCTTCGCGTATTGCCGCGTCGCCACCAAAATGTCACGTTTCAGCGTAGCCGCCATATTTTGTACCACGGAATCCTCGGGCATCGACTCCCGGGTAGCCGCCGATGTCCCCACCGGCGGATTCGGCCAGTCCTCTTCCTCCGATTTCCTCCGTGTTCCCTGCGTCCTCCGTGCGAAACCTTCCCCTGCCAACATCTCCCCAATCTCCCGGTACCCGATCCCCGCGAAATTCCGCACCGCCTCCAGCCCGTACTGCCCCACCAATTCCCGCACCTCCTCCACCCAGCCCCGGGCAAACATCTCCTCCACCCGCGCCTCGATCCGCTCCTGCAATTCGTCCTTCTCCCGCTGGATCCAGAATGCCCGGAAATCCTTCACCACCGGTTCCGGCGTCTCTTCCTGCCACTCCCGCAGCGACCGCCCCGTCCCCTCCATCACCTCAATCGCCCGCACCAGCCGCCGCGGATTCGACCGGTCCAGCCGTTCCAGCATCCCCGGATCAATCTTTCTTAGACGCGCCTGCAATTCCTCCACCGGCAAACCGTTCAGCTCCGCTCGAAGCTCCTCCGAACCCTGCGGCGCCTTGCAAAGCCCCCGCGTCAACGCCCGGAAATAAAGCCCCGTCCCGCCCACCACCATCACCTGCCGTCCGGCCGCCTGCTGTTCCCGCAAAAAATTCTCCGCGTGTTTCACATACTGGGCCACGTCGAACGCCGCGCCGAAATCGGCCAGATCCAATCCCCCATGAGGAACCTCCGCCCGCTCCGCAGCCGACGCCTTGCTCGTCCCGATGTCCGCCCCGCGATAAACCTGCATCGCGTCCATCACCAGAATCGCCGCACCTCCGGTGCTCGCGAACGCCCGCGCCAGCTCCATCGCCAACGCGCTCTTCCCCGTCCCCGTCGCCCCCACGATAAAAATCGGCATGCCCTCCGATTGCAAACCCATGACCATACATAAACAAGCCTAGAAAAAATGGCTTTATGTTCCTGGTAAATCTGGTTGTGGAGATGGAGGTGGTACCTGTGGCGTATCAGGAGGTGGCTGAGGAAATGGTAGTGGCAAAGGAAATGGCATCTGCGGTTGAAAAGGATGTTGCGGTATAAGTTGGAGCTGTTGTTGCTGCACTAAATAGTAACCCTTTCCCAAATGATTTTCCGTTAACTTAAGACATGGATTCGTCTCAAATGTAAGAACGGTCGAGTGGAAAACAGATAACAACTTATCTTGCAGTTGCTGATCCTCTTCCAAAAGCACTATGTTAAGCCCCTTCTCTCTAGCCTGAATGGCGTCGATAGGCTTACCGTGACTCTTGTGCACATAGGAAGCTAACCAATGGGCAATTTCCGTCGCCTGAGCTTCAGATTTTTTGCCGTAATCCATCAACCATTTTTTTACTAGCTCTTCGGAACGAGCTATAGTTTGTTCGCACAAACTTATCAGTCCATGTGGGATCTTGTTTAACTTGGGAACCCACAGTGCAGCCGTTTTTGGATCAGTTTTGACGTCAGCAATGGCTCTATTAAAGTCTTCAAGAATCGCATATGCAGGAACCGATGCTCCATTTATAGTGAATTGCGGGTCAATAGGACCAATGGCCGATTGCTTGCCCATGACGATCTCGTCACAAGCACAAGCAAGCATAGTGGCAGCCGACATTGCTCGTTCAGGAATAAGAGCCCGAATATGAGCAAACTTCTTTCGAGCATATTGCACAATTTGCTCGGTTGCTTCAGATGAACCACCTCCACTGTGAATAATCAAATCTAGTTTATCGCCCTGAAGTTCATGAAAGGCGGTCATGAATCCCCGAATATCATCAGGAATAATGGGCAGCTGACTAGCAGCATAAATAACGGTATTTCTTCCAGTATAATCAGCCAACTCCTTCAGGTAGCCCCGTCGAATTGTATCAATAGCCCCACCAGCGATTAGTTGTCCTTCTCGCTGAATTTCGCCAAGCCTGTTGGTGATCTCAGCACGTGAAGGCATTATATTCCCATTGTGCCTGAACTCGTGTAAATGTATGTAGGCGTTGGTTTGGGTGCTTCTGCTTGCTCAGCAAGGGCAATTGCTCGCCATATTTCTGAAGGTATACCTTTTGCGGCTTCGCTGAGAATATCCTGCGCTTCCTCGTTCAAGATGCTTGAGCGGGCCTTTTGTATAGCATCGGAAGTATTCATGGTAATCTCCATATAATTCAATATGCCATTTTAAACTTATTTTAGCAAGGTGAACCTCGATGAGATTTTGTTAAAAATAAATGACTCCCATCTACTTTAATAATTCACACCCTACCTTATCATCGGTACATAGTCCCAAAGCATTAGCCGCACCCGGCGACAAATCCGCAATCCGTCCCGTGTCCTTGGTCGGCTGCCCGTCGATCACCGAACCGTCCCCCGGCCCGAAATCAACCGGCCTCGCCAGCACCCATAATCCATTCGCCGGATTCGTCAGCTTCACCACCGTGTGCCGCAGCAGGTCCTTCGGCCACCGCGTGTAGTCCCACCGCATTGCCAGGTAAAACGCCCGCGGATTCAGCCGCCGCGCCAGGCCCGTCGTCCCCGCTGGCTGTTCCGGCAGAAACAGGCACGAAAACCACCAGATGCCCAGGTCCGTCGGACCGATCAGCGCCAGCCCCTCGTGCGGCCCGACCCCCTCGTCGGCCGGGCCGCCAAAAATGCTCATCTTCCCCAAGCCCAGGGAAACAATCTCGCTCATTGCCTCAAAAGCTCGTTGTTGCCGTCGTTGATGAAGCCGTCGCCAGCGCGGGCGTCGTCACGTAGGCCGCCGACGCATCCTCGATCCCGCCTGCAATCGCGTTCAGCAGATCCGTCGCCGTCTTCGTGTCCCCCGTCGCCAGCTTCGGATAATAGGCGGCGTACAACCCGGCAACCGCCGTCGAAAACGTCGCGTAATTCGCGTCCGTCTGCGATCCCCCAAACGCCAAAATGCTCGCCTGAAGTTGCGCCGGAGTCGGGAACGATCCGCCCGAAAGCGAATAAACGGCGCTCGCCGCCGCATACATCTCATTCGCCAGTCTCGTCCGCGTCCCTGGCTGATTCACCGCGAAATCGAGGACCGCTCCCGTCGCCACCGCCGCCCCCGTCCGGATCAACGGCAGCGCCGATTCGATGCTCGCCGCCGTCGTGGCCGTCGCGGAAGCCGTTGTGCTTCCGGTTTCCGTTGCCGTCGTTCCGCACGCCGTCAGGCTCAAAAGCAGACCGAGACCGCTTATTTTAAAGAGAAGATTCATGTTCATGATTTTTCCATGGTTAAGGGTTGGCCGGCGCCTTCATGGCGCCGGTTCAAAAAGTTCGTAAGCCACCGTGCTCGTGTCGGACCCGCTCGTGCTTGTGATCGTGAATGACGTCCCCGCCGTCCGCACCGACACATAAGGCACGCCCACCGTCCCGCCCGGCGATTGCACGGTCAGAAAAATCCGGCTGTTCGCTGTCACGGCGCTGTCGCTCACCGTCACCGTTCCGCCGGTCAATGTCGCCGTCCCCTGCTTCGCATTCGAGCCCTCCTTCGTCGCGAATCCATAGCCGGCCGTATCGGCCGCCACCGTTCCCGACATGACATTGAACTGACCTCCGCTGGGCAGCGTCACCGTCCAGTTCCCCGACTGACTGATGGCCAAGTTCGTGAACCCGAGCGAATTGCGATAAAGATCAAAACCGCCGCTGGGATCGATCTGCATCGTGTAATTGTTGACCGTATTGCCCAGGACAAAACTTAGTCCGCTGCTGCCATTTCCATTGATCGTATAACTTCCCCCATTCGGCACCGTGTAGGTGAAATTGCCGGAAGCCGAAAGCACCTCCGCCGTCAGCCCCATCGCCTCGCGATAAAGATTCCAATTGCCGCTCGAATCAATCGCTGTCGTGTAATTGTGCACCGTATTCCCCAACACGAAATTCAGTTGCCCCGAGCTTTTCGGATTGATCGTGAACGATCCCGAATCAGGTACGGTGTAAGTTTGATTGCCCCCGGCGGCGATCGCCACGCCGGTCAGCCCCATGCTGTCCCGATAAAGATTCCAGTTGCCGCTCGTGTCCACGGCGCTCGTCCAATTGTGGACGCTGTTGCCCAGCACGAAATTCAACTGACCATTACCGGCGGAATTGATCGTGAAATTGCCGCTGTTCGGCACCACGTAAGTCTGATTGCCGTTGATGTCCCAGAGCAGCCCCGTGAATCCCATGCTATCGCGATAAACCGCCAATTGCCCAAGATGGCTCGATTGAAACGTATAATAATGCCCGGTTGAAGGAGTCGTGCTCTGCAACTCGAACAACGTGTCGCCGTTGTAGGTATCCAGAAATGTCTGATTGTTATAAGTCAGCGGCCCCGTCCAGGTGAACCCGGCCGTTCCCGTTCCGGCCTGCGGAATGAAAAGGCTTGTCAGGTTCACCGGTGAAGGATTGCCCAGCAGCGCGTTCCTCACGTCCTCCGCGTAAGCGTAGCAACCCGCCGACACCAGGTGCGCGTGATCCGCATCATAAAAATTCGTATCGTAGGGATTCGTGAAAGTCGGCGTCACATCGATCAGGATGTCGAAGCCGCCCGTCTGTCCCAGTTGCGACCGCGTCCATGAATTATAGGGATCTATCGTCCCCGGCGTCCGGTTGTTCACAAACTGGCTCGTCACCGCGCAAATCTTCACGTTGCTTGCCAGCGCCCGCTCGGCGGCAAAGATCGCCGCCATGTTCGTTGCAAAGGTCGCCGCGTTCCGTCCATCCGCGTTGTCATTATTTCCATCGTATGTATTGATGAAGTAAGCCGTCCCGCCGGAACCCGACGACGGAATCAGAGCGCCCGGCAGCGAGGAAATGCCGCTATAGCTCCCCACCACGGACCCGTTCACATATTTCGTCGCGCCATAAAAACCCGACGTCCCCGCCAGCACGCCCAGGCCATTGCTGCTGTCCGCGCCACCCACGCCATAGCTATAAACCGGAATGTTCGGCAGAAACTGCGACAACCATTGCGCCCAGCACTTGCCTGGCCCGGCATAACTCACCGCATTGTGATGCGTCGGGTCCTCGGTATTGACGTTCGAGCCCGCCGCCAGGCTTTCCCCGATCACGATCACCACATCGCTCGCATTCAGGTTTGTCTTGAGCGGCAACGGCACGCAGGCATTGGCGTTCAGATTCGTCAAAGCCGCGCCGTTGCCCGCAAAATTCGTGGCACAGACCGTTGCCGCGTTCGTGATGTTGTAACCACCGGCATTGAGATCGCCCTGCATCGGACCCTGCGGCAGAAAATTCTCGATCGGCACCGACCCGGCGCCGCAAAGCAGCAGCACCGACGTCAGCGCCACACTGAGAATCCCCGCCACCGTCATCCCGCGATGCCGTAAAGAAGAGGAAAAAGATGGAATCATTTCAGTTAAAAAAAATTGAGGTTAAAATTTCAGAATGGATCCGTTCGACCGGGACCAGCCCGGTTCACGACCATTCATCGGCCACCGTCAACGACCCCGAAAACGTCCGCGTCTCCGCGGGATCGGGTCCGCTCGCCGGGGCCAGCGGCATGCAAAAAACCGGCACCGAAACGCCGAAGAATGAAAACGCGCTGATCTCCGTCGTGCTCTCCGGATCAGGCAGCGTCGTGCAGTCGAAAGACATCTCCAGCTCGCCGCCCGAATCAAGCTCCACCGTGTTCGTTACCGAGCACGAGATGCTCATCGCCGGCCACCAGAGCCCGTCATATTTCACCACCGGATCAGGCACCAGATACGCCGGGAAAAACAAATTCACCTGCAGGTTGAACAGCGCCGCCGGATTCGACCCTGAACCCGCCGACCCGCTCGCCGTGATCGTCCCCGAGCCCGGCGCCACCTGCTGCACGCCTCGGCCACAAACCAGGTCCCACGGCCCCGTCGGCGCAAAGCCCGTCAGCAGCGAGTACGAATTGTGCCCCACCACGGCATTTCGCGGCGGCAACAATCCGTTCACGTTCAGCGACTGGCTCAACCCGCCCAGCGTCCCGTTCCCCGACGCCACCAGCAGGTAATCCTTCGCCCGCCAATAAATTTGCAGCGCCTGATCGAGACTGAACCCCGCCGGGTAAACCGTCTGCGCCCCCACGCTGCTGGCAAAGGACGAATCCTTCTCCGGCACGCTAAAGGGAAAAAACGACGTCTCAAAATAATCAAGGTTCATACGTAAGGAGCGTGATGTGGGAACGGAAAAATCGCCGGCAGCCCGTTGAAGCAGCCGTTCCGCAACAGCAGGTTTTGCGACACGCACTGGATAATCTTCGCGCTCACCGGCGAGCTTGGACTCCCACCCGTGATCACCGTCCCGTCCAGCGTCGAACTCGCCGCCGCCAGGTAACCGATCAGCAGGTAGGCCGTCGTCATCACCTGGTTCGGCGATGTCCCCGTGTAGACGAACGGATTCGGAAAACCGCTCCAGCCCGACGTCCCCGATCCAATCGCCGCACTTGTCACCGCGTACGACGTAAAATCAAGCTCCAGCCAGATCAGCGACCCCACCGTCACCGCGATCGCCGCGCCCAGACCCGTGACCGCCACCGTATCGTTCGGCGTCAGCGATTTTTGCAAAAACGAATTCGCATTCACCACCACTTTCAGCCCCGTCGCATCCGACGCATCCAGCAGTTCAAACGGCTTGTTCGTCTCCGTGCTTCCCGCCGATGGTCGGAAAATCGAATCGGAGCGCGGCGACTGCTCCCCGCCCTGCACCTTCGTCGCGTGATCGCCTGCGTTTCCGCTCGTCCGTTCATTCAATCGCCACGAAGGACGCCGCTGCCTGTTCACCCGCAACAGCTCCGCCAGGTCGCCGTGACCGAGATGTTTTCCCGGCCCCACTGTCAGCCGCGTGATCCCCGCATCGATCTGCTCCTCGATCCGCTGGATTTGCGCCGCCATCGTCGACCACTCCGCCCGCCCTCCCGTCAGGTTCAGAAGATTTCCCGGCGCACCCACACCCGAGCACTCCTCCTCCGTCAACTCGATTGTCCCGTCGTACGGCAATACCGACACCGCATCGTAAAGCGCCTGCGCCAGCCCGGCCGGTACCGGCTCCGCCGCCGTCTCCGATGTCAGCCGGCTGTAGGTCTGCGTCTCCGCGTTTGTCCCGATCACCCGCGTGTACAACACCCGCTGGTTTGTCGGCCCAAATACCTCCGTCGACTCATCCGTCGCCGCGCCCGTATACTGCATCGTCGCCTGCACCCGCAGCGGCGCCGCGTAAAGATTCATCCAAGCCGCCACCGACCCCTCCAGCAATTCATTCGGCACATTCGACAGCGTCAGCCCCGGATAATCGGCCGGGTCCTCCATTGTCACCGTATGCGATCCCGCCACCACCGTCAGGTCCGTATCGTCAAAGTCGCTCAGCCACGGAAATTTTCCCTTCCACCAGTCCACCACCCCCGCCGATGATGAATCGGGCGGGATGAATGCCGTCCGCACCTTCTGCTTCTGGTACGTCTCCCGCGCCCCCGCTAAATCAAGCGTCATGACCATCGCTCCCAGCTCGTCACCCGTCGCCGTCGACGGCGCGGGCTGCACAATCAGCGACGTGAACGTGTCGTTGTCGATGTCGTTCGTCTGCTCAAACTTCAGCACCACCGACGGCGCCTGCAAATCATGCCGCGGCGTCAGCTCCAGCTTTGACACCGGCGCGCCGTAAGCCGGCAACATCAACGTCGATGCGTCCGCCCGGCGCAAAATCGAAAGCGTCGGGTAGGGCGTCGTCGTGTAGTCGAACGCCGCCGCTGCGTCCGGCGTCCAGCGCAGGAAATTCCGGATCACCTCCGCACACGACTGGTCCAGCTCCTCCGCGTAGGGTGCGGTCGCGTTCGGCGTCACCGAGCCGATCGTCATCGGCACGCCGCGCGCCGTCGCGTAATTCAGCACCTCCAGGATCGCCGCCCCCGTTGCCAGCTTCGACCCGTCGCCCTTCTGATTCAGAATCAGCCGGCTCTTGTTCGTCGAAATCAGAGTCACATCCACGCCGTTCGTCGTCTGCCACGCCTGCTGAAAAACCAGGTTCTCCAGGTACCACCACGGCCCCGCCACGCGGTAGAGCTGCTCCTCCGCCTTCGCCGACGCCCGCCCCGGCACCTCAATCACCCGCCCGTAAAACCAGGGCGTCCCGTTGCGGAAAATCAGGATCGTCGAGCCGTGCGCGAAAATCGGGTCCGCGTCGCTCGCCCCGTTCTCCGCGCGAAACGTCACCAGGTCCGGCCGCTGGTTGATCCGTTCCCGCGTCAGGCCGCACAGCCCCCACTCCGCCGCCGTTTTTTCAACTCCCGTGGCGTCGCGTATCGTCCACACCGAACTCATGGAATCACCAGGTAATCGAGTTTGTACGTCGCCGCGTTCGTCGCCGCCGAAAGATCAACCGTAAAGCCGTCCGTCGTGATCGAATCATCCCGCACGGTCGCGAAAAGATTCAGCCCGCCCGTCACCTTCCGCACCGTCACCAGCACTTGCGCCGGCACGGAGGGAAGGCCCAGCCCCGTCACCGCCACCGAATCGGCCCCCGCTCCGATTGCCTTCGTCCCCCGGAATTTCTGCACATAACCGACCGGCGATCCGCCCCCGACAAAAAGGCCGCCCGCCGTCGCGCCGTCGCCGATGAAAAGCTGCTTGTTGTCGGTCGTGAAAAGCGGTTCCCCCACGTCCGGGGTGATCAGGGAACGCTGGGCCTCAAGCCCTCGCCGAATTTGAATTTTTTGAGCCATAAAATTTTTGATGTAGCGGCGGTCTACGACCGTCGCTTACTTGCCCGACTGATATATTTTCCTTGCTCCCATAACTCCGTCGTTCGCCCTCTTCATAAATAATTCCGTCAATTTCGATCAATTTGGTAATTCCGTGATTTTCCTCATTCACGAAAACGCCCCTCCATCGAGGTCCAGCGTGCTCGGAGCCAGCGCATCCGCCAGATTGCCGCCATCCAGCGTCCCGCCCTGCGGCGCACCGTAACCGATCTGAAATGAGGCCCCGTCCACCGCGCTCTCCACCAGGGGCGACAGCGACGTGATCGTACCTCCGCGCAACACGAACGTCGTATCCGTCCGCGTCCCGTGAAAAACACTCTCCGGCATCGCCTCCAGCACCGCCGAAAATGTGCAGGTCAGCGTCGACTCCCCATAGGCACCGCAAACAATCGTCGCCTGCCCGCTCGTCGGGAGCGATCCGAACGCTGTCAGCAAAAACGCCGCCGCCGCCGCCACGCTCGCGTGCTGCCGTGTCACCGTGAACTGCAGAAGATTCACCAGGTTCCCCCGGGCCAGTGGCTGGGCCGCCACCGCCCGCAGAAACTCCGCGTCCTGCACCATCTGACGCCCGTTCAACCGCACATCGTGCGCGTCCGTCCATGTCTGCAATGCCGCCGATCCGTCATTCGTCAGCCAGATATTATTTAAAGAAATTCGCATAAATCTTATTTCAAAATTCAGTCATCCTGAGCTTGTCGAAGGATCAGTTCAGATAGTCCGAAGCAATTTGTTGAAGGGCACACGAAGCCGCTACCCGCTTTCATGGCATCCCCTCCGTTAACAACGCCAGAGCCTCTGCACCCGAGTTCATCCATGCCCGTTCCGCCATAAAAACCAGTTCACCTATCCGCGGCTGCGTCGCATCAAACGCCATCTCTCCCCGAACCAATTGCGCCTGCGGCAACCGCACCCAGAGATGCTCTCCCGCGATGTCCAGGGTGCTTGCCGTCGCCGCCAGCGATCTCCCCGGCAGCGCGTTCGCGCCTTGAAGCTGCAGCGCCGCGACCAGGTCCGATTCGGCCGGGCCGCCCGGCGAAGCCGGAGTGAATCGCGCCTCCACCGCTAGTTTCTCCAGCGTCACGTCCAGCAGCGCATTCGCATCCGACCACACCGGCCTGGTCTTCATTGCAAATTTTACCGTTATGCCCTCCAGCGATCTCAGGCTCGCCCACGGCGAATCGCTCCAGGTAATCGCAAAATCATCCGTCAGTTGCGGCGTACCCGCCGGCGGAGTTGGCGGTGTTGCGATATCAATGGCCACAAAACGATTCGCCGCCGTCACCGCCTGCGCCCTCGCCCCAATCGCCAGGAAGGTCACCGTTCCCGCCACGGTTCCCCGGTCCGACAACTTCAGCTCCGGCATCTCGATGATTGCCGCCGCCGCAAATGTCAGCCGTACCCCGTTCGCCGCCACCAAAACTAACGGCACATCGCTCGTTCCGAACAACGCCGTCCCCGCCGCGCCCTCCAGCCATGGATAAAGCGCGATCAAATCGGCGAACGGCGCCGACGGTGTAAACCGGATCGTCACCGGCGCTTCCGCCACCGTCTCATCCAGCCACCCGTTCGCATCTGACTCCACCTCGTCCAGCTCCAGGGCCGGCGTCGCGAGAATTCCGTCTCGAGCAAAAAATGTGTGTCCGTTGAACGTCGCTGCCGCCGGCCCGCTTAATAAAGTCGTTCGTGTGATCGGCATCTATGTTTTCTGTAGGGGGCGGTCTGGGACCGCCGTATCTTTTGGTACCGCACGCCGGACGGCGGTGTCATCCTGTCGCGTTAGCGACTCATTAAAAATTCCGTTCATTCCGTCAAATTTGGTAATTCCGTCATGCAGTTCAGCTGAAGCTCGCCCGCGCCTCCGAGCTCGCCATGAAACCCGCCAGCCACACCCGCGTCCGCAACTGTGCCGCCGCGCTCACCGTGAACGGCGCCGTATAAAGCACCGACGTCGGCGACCGTGGCGCCGGCTGTGAACCATCCAGCGTGTAGTAAATCGCCGCGCCCGGCTGGTCCGACGCCAGCGTCACCGTCTGCGGCGAGACCGAACCGGCGCTGCTGATCGTTGGCGCGTCAAGCTGCGGCACCGCGTAACTTGCGCCCGCCTGCGTCCGCACCCGCGCCTCATACGCCACCACGTTCGGCTCATTGATCCGCCCCAACGCCTTCGGCGCCGCGCTCAACACCTCGTTGATTGTTGTCTGCCGGTAGAGATGCAGCAGCGCCAGCGCTGTCTCCGCCACCTCCAGCGCGTGCGGTCCCGATGCCACCGGAATATTCTCCCGCACCCGGATCGCAATCTCCACCGGGTCGAAGATCGGCCCTGGCGCGGTCGATGCGCTCACCACTGCCTCCGGCACCAGCACCTCCGCCCACGTCCCCGCCGCCGAAACGCTGGCTTCCAGCTCATAGGTCACATCGCGCGGATTCTCCACCAACACCGGAATCGTCGCGAAGAACGGATCGGCCAGCAGCCGGTCCGCGATTTCCTGTTGGATCGAAGTCAGGACGCTCGGCATCTTAGACCCCCTCCTCACTGCGCGGGGTAAAGTGACGATGCCGCGCCACGATGCTCGGGCTCGGCGCCGACGTCGTTTCCAGCGTCGGGGAGTCGGGCTCCTCGATGTTGAAAATACCCGCCGCCACCTGCTCCAGCAGCCGCACCGCTCGGCTCGCCGCCATCTGCCGCACGTCCTTCGGCGGCACACCCACCCGCTGCGGCAGCCGCACCGCCACCAGGTCCAGCGCCGGAGCCAGCAATTTCTGCGGAATTGTTCCCGGCAGCCCGAGCGTGTTCGGCTTGTATGCGCCCACGTAACCACGCACCAGGTCGATTACCTGCGCCAGCGTCGGCGCCACGGGATCGGCCTGGCCGCTTGCGGTCGCCGCGGCGCGATACGTCGCCAGCTCCGTCTCGGACAGCACTGTCAGCACATCGCTCTCACTTGGAGTTATCCATGCCATAAGGGAATTTTCTCTCCTGCAGCCGGTCCGGGTTGGACGGATCCGGCCTTTGGAGTTGTAAGATTAGGAAACGGTGAGCAGTTGCGCGGCGGAGCTGTTGGTAATTGCAATCGCCTCACTCCAGTCGAACTTCGCCACCTCGACGCGCCCGTCATCGCGCACGTACGAGCCCGGCACCATGTAGTTGCCCATCAACCGGAATGTCTTCATGAACGACGGATCGCGCCGCGTTGGATTCTGCAGCCGCGCAAAGATCAGCACCGACGTATCGAGCAGGAAGCTGATGCTCGGCGCCAGCCCTTCCTTCGCCGTGTCCACCACCATGTACGACGTCCGCACCTCGGGATTGCCCACGAAAAGCTTCGTCGCCTCCGCCGGCGTCACGTTCGGAATCGCATAATCACCCGCCGCCACGAAGCGGCCCCGCACGTTCGGCGCGTTCTTGAACAGCCGCCAGGCCCCGGCGCCGAACAGCACGCCCACGCCCATCAGCGAACCGTACCGCGCCGCCTTGATCACGCTCAGGATCTGCTGGTCGATGTCGTCGATCGGATCGCTCCCGCTCGAACCCGACCACGTCTTGCTCAGCGCGCCCGACGTCGTCGCGCTTAGCGCTGTGTTGATCACGTTCTGCTCGTGCGTCAGCGCCGCCACCTCGGCCACGATCGTCGCGCCCTCCATCAGCGCGTTCGTCAGCGCGGCCTCCTCGATCTGTTCCAGATAATCGATCGGGAAGTCCAGCGCGTTCGGCTGACAGTTGTAAGTCGCGTCAGTCGCGTCAAAGCTCAGCACGGTTGCCCGCCCGCCGATGGCCCGCAACGTGTCGGGCGGCAGGAACCGGTTTTTTTCCGTGTAAATTTTGTAGCGGCCGATGCTCGTCGGCACCTCGACCGTCGGCGCGAGAAAATCGGCCACCGGCTGCACAGCCGACTGGGCCGCGCCCTGGGCGAATTCCCGCAGCATTGGGCTGGAAGTAATTTCGGATAAACTAGGCATAATGATTTTTCTATGATGCGGCGATCGTCGCCGCGGAATTTTCGTCGTTAATACCGCGCACACCGCGGCGGAGTGAAATTAAACCGTCACCGTCCCGAATGTCGGCCGCATCCGCACCAGTTGGCTGTCGACAAACGCCTCCTCGGCGATCCCCACCAGCCGATATGTCCCGGAACCGACCGTTAATGTTGCCTTCGACCGCACCTTCCCTTTGTCCGCCGCCGTTGTCACGCCGTCCGCCAGCACCAGCAGATCGCCCGGATTGCCCGCTCCCTTCGCGACCACCCGCACCGTCCAGTCCGGATTCAGCGGACGCACCGTCGCCTTGCCGCCGGGCGTCGCGCCGTAAACCAGCACGTAGACGGCATAATCGTTGTTTGCCGCCGGCCGTGTCACGACCAGCGAGCCCGAATTGTTGTACGGAACGACGAGCACATCCGCCAGGGCGGAGAGATCCTCGTTCGCAGTGACCAGGATGTCACCTTGATGGGTATTGGATTGACTCATAATTGAAGTAAGAAGTTTTGTGGTTTTAAATCGGATAACTGACCTGATCCTTGGACAAGCTCAGGATGACGGATTTTTTAGGCCACCTCCGTCTCCGCCTCGCCCTCCGCCATGCGGAACGCTGCGTGATGTCCGATCTTCAGTTGGCTCTGCAACTGCCGCGCGCGATTCGCAATTTTCCGGGCTGCCGCCGACTGCGGTTCCGGCGCCAGCGGACTCAGCAGGTGAAGATTCGGCCGATACAAATGCGGCTGATGCAACGGCGCTGCCGGCTCCGGATGGCGCAGCGCGTTCAGCAACGCCAGTGTCGCCTCGCGGTTCGCCAGCAACTGCGCGCGCACCACATCGCGATTCGTAATGACCTCGGCAAAGCGCTCCAGGTCGTTCTCCGCCTGCACCTCCGCCAGCCGCTGGCAGCGATTGCGCAACGATTCCAGCTCGGACGCCTGATGCCGTATCGCCTCCGCGATCTCGGCATCCGTCGTCGACGCGGGCAATTGTAAATGTTGAAGAATTTCGTTTCGTAGATTCATGGGTGAATAGGTTTCGTTGACTAAAGGGCGACGGTCCTCGACCGCCGCTGAATGGATTAAGCGATTCGACAGCGGTGCCAGCCCTGGCAGGTTCGGATCGTTTGTCAGCGCCAGCCGGTCCAGCCGCCGCGGACGCAAATGCGCGACCTCGCGGCCATCAGAACCGGCCGCCATCCACTGATCGCAATCGGCCCGGTTCCACACCGGCGACGCCAGCCGGTAACGGCCGCCCGTCAACGCCTGCTGCCCCAGGTCCGACCAGCGGATCTGCGCGTAAAGCCCGTCACCGCGATGCTCCAGCGCGCCGATCCAGCCCGCCGCTGTCGTGGGTCGCGCCGGATCGTGCGACGCATGGTCGAAATCGACCAGCAGTCCGGGAAAATTCGGCTGCCGCGATTCCTCCCGAAACGTCGCCAGCATCGCCTCGCACGCCTCCGCGTCGATCACCTGCAGCGCACCTGTCGGGTGCGGAAAAGTGCCGTGCGGCGCGATGTGAAACCAGCCGTCCGGCGCCGGGGCAAAGGAAGTTGTTTCGTTCATGATAAAAAGTCTTTCGCTCAAAATTCAAATCTCCTGTTCCACCGGCTCCGGCTCATCCGCCGTTTCCGGTTCCGGCATCGGCGCGCGGGGAATCGGCGTCAGCGCATAATTCCGCAACCGCAGCCGGTAACCCGTCTTCTCCGAAAGCTCCGCCGGGTCGATCTCGTATCCCGCCCGCGCCAGCTTCAGCGCCTGGTCGATCACATCGGCCGCGTCCAGCGACCGCGTCATCGACATCTCGAAATAGGCCAGTTGCGCCTGACCCGGAAAATGCCGGGCCAGCAGCGGACGATCCAATTGCTCCTGGAAAATCTCCGAGATCAGCGCCGCCTCCGACTCCGTAAGATCGTCGAACGCCCGCTGGTGTGCCGAACCCGCCAGCGTTCCCGTTCCCGGCTCGGCCAGCGTCGTCAGCTTTCCGCCCGTCGCCGCCAGCACGATCATCTCGTCCTGGTAACGCTAATGCTCCGCGAACGGATTCTGCCCGCGCGCGCCCGAATCGACCGTGTGAATCCGCGTCCCGTGCGGCACCGTCCCGCGCGCGTCGCCGATGATCGCCTCCGCCTGGGCCTGGTACTCGGCCTCCTTCTCCGCCGGAATGTCCGGCGGCAATTCCAGGAACAGAGGCGGCAACCCGTACGTCTCCACGAAGCCGTCCCAATCCTTCTGGCTCAGGCTCTGCCGCACATGCGCGATCACCGCCACCTCGTCGATCGGCGCGGCGCTCTCGCGCACGATGAACCGCTCCGGGTCCAGCACCGGATCACCCGGCATCGGCAGCCCGGGACGCGCCTGCGCGTTGTACTGCCAGGGCGCCTCCGGCCCCAACCGCGCCCAGAACCACTGCGGCACCGGCTGCAACCGGATCGTCCGGCCCTGCGCGTCCAGATGCCGCTCCAGGTGCGCGTATCCGCGAAACTCTGCCAGCGCCAGGAAACTCACCGCCTCGCGCAGGTTGCCGATCCGCTCGTATGCCTCCCGCAGCACCGTCGCTTGCCGCGCCGCCAGCGTCCTCGATCCGCGCCCTTGCGGCGCCGCCTCGCGAAACCGGATGTCCCAGTCGAGCCGCGTCAACGCCGCCCGCCGCCGCTGCAACACCGCCCGCAGCGTCGCGTTCCGCTTCTCCACAAAACGGTAGAGCCATTGCAGCCGCGCATAATTGCCCCGCTCGCCGGCCTCCAGCATCGCCACCAGTTGCGCGATGGTCAGGCCCCGCAGCGGATTGTATTGCGCCCGCCAGTTTGTGGAGAGCTGAAGATTTTTTAGATAAGTCGATGGTTTCATTTTTAAAAGTGATCAAGGCAAAGGGAATCGAACTTCATCTTTGTTCTCTTTGTGTTCCTTTGCGGCCAATCCTGTTTTCATCCCGCCATGCTCCGTTCCCGCCGCACATGAGAACGCGGCGCGGGCAACGCTCGAAAAGCAGTCGTCGTCGAAATTGTTCCCGCGACCGACGGCGTCACCAGCTCGGCCAGCGCCGCATAGGCCGTCGCAAGAAGAAAATGATTTTCGCAATGGTCGAGGTAGCGCAGCGTCTTGCCGTCGCCGCTCCGCTCCTGTCGCGAACCCGCCAGCAAATGCCGTTCGTAGAGCTCCAGCACCGCCCGCGATTGCTCCGTCGGCCTCGGCAACCGGAACCGCGGCCCCGAAATCATCCACGCCGTTCCGTCCGCGTTCTCCGTCAGGCGGGGATGCGTCGCATCGGGAGCAAGCAATTCCGAAATGACACGGCCAATGGTTTCGTCGCGATGCGCCGCCAGCAGCGGATAAATCCGTCCCTCCTGCGTCCGCGCCACCTTGTGCCGCAGGCCCTGCCCCTCCCGCTGCGTAAACTCCACGGGCGCGCACCGCACGTTCCGCCATTTCTCTGCTGCCGCCTGCCAGTGCAATGTCGTCTCCGCGAGCCTTGTCTCATGGGTAGCCGCCGATGTCCCCATCGGCGGAACTCCCGGCGACCTGCGATTAAAATAAATATTCCGCGCCGGATCAGTCGACGTCGGTTCGCATACCTCATCCAGGCCGTTCAGCAGAAAAGCCAAATCGCGCGCCAGATCCCGCAGTGGGCCGGCATCGACGCACAGCGCCCGCAGATCCAACTCACGGAACAGCTCCGGCACCCGCGACCGCACCCGCTCCGCCGCAATCGCCTCGATCCACAACAAACGCACCTCATGCGGCGCCTTCGCCTCCACCGCCCGCGCCACAAACCAGCACTGGTCGCCGAGATCCAATCCTCCGTAGGAAACAAAAGGAAGCCTGACGGAATTAACGGAATTTACCAAATGAACAGAATTTTTAAGGAAGGCTCCATTAGGATCATTTTTCTTCCGCCTTTCCGTTAATTCCGAGAAATTTGGTAATTCCGTGATTCTGCCCATGGCCAGGGAATAATCCCCTTGCGCCGCCTGCAGATCATGCGGCGTCAGCGTCTGGGTCAGAGACTTCGGCAAGGCCAGCCGGTCCGTGCAAAACACCGTCATCTGCGCTGGATCGCGGATCGCCAGTTGCCATGCCGCCACAATCTGCTCCAGGTCAATCGCCGGCATGAGCAGCTGCGAAATCCGGTAACTCCAGCGGCGCTGTGCCTCCCGTTCCGGCGCCTGGGCGTGCCACTCGGGATGAGAACGGTCCAGCGCTCCGCCGCAGTCCGGACACGCCAGCATAAACTTCTGCCCCGGCGCGAAGGGAATGCGGAATTGCGCCGATTCCGGTTCCGCTCCAGGAGCTGAATTCTTCGTTCCGCGTTCAAAACTTCCCTCCACCGTCAGCCGCGGCCACTCGCTCATTGGCGCGTCCGGCATTACCAGCCGGCAAATGCCCGGCCATTCCGTTTCGGGATTGAGCTTCCGTCCGCAACCCGTGCAGGTCACCAGTCCGATATGCTGCGTCCCTTCCGTGAAGGCCAGGTTCTGCCCCGCGCCGTGATAACGCTGCGTCCCGATGATCAGCGTCAGCCGCAGGTTCGAGGCTGTCATCCGGCCCGACAAAAACCGCGCGTGCTCCTCCGGCAGGTCGTCCTTCTCGTACTGGATCACCACGTCCATCGAAAACGACGTCGGGATTTTTCCCAGCCCGCGCATGAAGGCCAGCGCCGTCCGCACGCCGTCCGTGCAAAGGAACGCTCCCTTCCGGTTCACCGCCCGGCCCGTCGGCGACAGTGTCTTGCCCACCGCGATCAGCCGCGCCAGCCACTGCACCTGGTCCAGCACATCGGGCCGCAGCTTGCCGTCGACCAGGCCGGAGACGAGATCGTCGTCGGGCAGGTAGTAGCCCACATTGCGAAACCGAACGGCCACCAGGTAAGCCAGCAGATTCAGCATCAGCACCGTTTTGCCGAACTGCGCCCCGCCGCAAAGCGCCAGCGATGCGTCCGGTTCGCCCGAGGCCAGTATCCGGTCGATCTGTTCCACAATGGGCCGCAATGCCTCGCGTCCCGCAAAATGATAGGGCGCGTAACCCGATCCGCTCTTCACCCGCGCATGCCGGGTCAAAAATTCCGCGAATGAATCGATCTGCGGAGGTTCTGCGTTGCGACGAGCTCGGGCAAGGCGCCGGGAGACGCGGCGGATCGCCTTTTTTGTTCCGTCATCCTGAGCTTGTCGAAGGATCAGTTCAGCCTGCCTTTTGGGTAGCCGCCGATGTCCTCGTCGGCGGAACACTTCCCTCAATGCCTGTCTCGCTCCCAAACTCCATTTCGTATAAAATAAAAGTTCTGTCATCCTGGGCTTGTCGAGGGATCAGCTTCCGATTCCTCGACAGGTGAATCGAAAGTTTGTTCAGCGAGGCATTGGAATAAATGAAACGGCTCGCAATTAATATAGGTGCTCTTGAGCAAGCACCAGAAGTTTTCCAGCCTGTCGGCACCATCGGGACGTTTCCGGCCAAGCCTAACCAGTCTTCGGCGAATTCAGCCCAAAAGGTCTAGATGCTGCGGCGCAGGTTCGACGGCAGCAGTCCCAGCTCCGAGCGATACTTCGCCACCGTCCGGCGGGCCAGTGGAATTCCCCGCTCGCCCAGGATCTTCACGATCTCCTGGTCCGACAGCGGATGCGAGCCGCTTTCGCGCGCGATCAGTTCCTGGATCGCGTCCTTCACGCTCGTGTTCGACATCACCTCGCCGGTGGCCGTCTGGTAACCGGGCGTGAAAAAATATTTCAGGTCAAAGAGCCCGTAGGGGGTCTGCACATACTTGTTCGCGATCGCCCGGCTCACCGTCGTCTCGTGCACGCCCACCACCTCGGCCACCTGGTTCATCGTCAGCGGCTTCAGGTGCGCCACGCCCTGGTCAAAAAAGGCCCGCTGCCGTTTCACAATTTCCGTCGCGATGTTGAAAATCGTTTGCTGGCGCTGATGCAGGCACTTGATCAGGAATTTCCCCGCCCGGATTTTCTCCTTCAAATATTCCCGCAGCCCGGCGTCGTGGCCGTTGTTCACCAATAGGTCCTTGTAGGTGTCGCTGATCCGCAGCCGGGGCACCGGATCATCGTTCATCACCACGACCCAATCGTCGCCCACCTTGTGCACCGCCAGCTCCGCCTGCACCACGTTCTGCTTGTCGTCGGAACTGAAGCTCGATCCCGGTCGCGGCTGCAGCGTCGCGATGAATTGCGCCGCCGCCTGCACCCGTTCCAGCGGCACCTTCAGCGCGCGCGCGATCTCCTGGTATTTCTTGCGCCCCAGTTCGGCCAGGTATTGCCCGACGATCACCGCCTCCAGTTCCCCGCTCTTGCCGAGCCGGTTGATCTGGATTAGCAGGCATTCCCGCAAATCCCGCGCCGCAACCCCCACCGGGTCGAACGTCTGGATCCGCTCCAGCGTCTTCTGCGCCACCGCATATTCCACCTGCGCAGACTGCGCCACTTCCATCAGCGGAATCTTCAAAAATCCCGCCTCATCCAGATTGCCAATGATCTCTTCACCCACTCGGATCATCTCCGGATTGCTCGTCGAAAGCGTCAGTTGCCGCTCCAGATGATCCGAGAGGTGCGGCGCCTCCACTTGCGAATCAAAAAGAAATTGCCGGCGCTCCGCCGCCTCCGGGTTATAGCTCGTCGCCGTGGTATTGCTTTGGGAGAAATACTCTTTCCACTCCTCGTCTTTTTGGCGCAGTTCTTCCAACTGCTTGTCCCAGTCTTCCGTGTCAGCCTCCGGCTTGCTCTCCTCCGCCGCTTCTTCCAAAACCGGATTGATCTCGATCTCCTGCTGTACCAGTGATTGCAGTTCCATCGCCGCCGCCTGCAAAAATTGCAGCGACTGCTGCATCTGAGGCGAAAGGGTCTGCCCGAGCGAGAAGTTTTGGTGGAGTCCTATACTGGCCACAAGACTCAATCTACCGGGGAACCTTTTCTATGCAAGCATTCTTCGTGCCATTTATCTTGGGTTTTAACTATGTAGCAACAAGAACCTTTGAGGCCCTTCTGTATCATCGAAGATAGTTCTATGGTGCGTTTCCCCGCTTGCCTTTCCCCGTCGAAAATCGGATAGATAACCATGCTGCGTTTTACCATTCTCGGCAGCGGCAGCAGCGGCAACTGCGCCTATCTCGAGACCGATCACGTCCGCCTTCTCGTCGACGCCGGGTTCAGCGCCAAGCAGATTGACCTCCGCCTCGCCGGTATCGGCCGTTCCCTCGCTGATGTCCAGGCTATCTTCGTCACCCACGAACATAGCGACCATGTCTGCGGACTCCCCGTCATCGCCCGCCGTCACAACATCCCCATCCACTGCAACCGCCTCACCGCCGAATATCTTCATCCCCAAATGCCCAGCTTTTCCCGCTGGCACCTCTTTGAATCCGGGGCCACCGTGGAGCTGGCCGACCTCAAGGTCAATAGCTTCTCCGTCCCCCATGACGCCTACGATCCCGTGGGCTTCATGTTCCATCACGCTCTCGGCAACATCGGCTTTCTCACCGATCTCGGCTACGCCACCCGCCTTGTCATCGAGCGCGTCCGCCAGGCCCGCGCCCTCGTCCTCGAAGCCAACCACGATCTCCGCCTGCTTCAGGAGGACACCAAGCGCCCCTGGGCCGTCAAGCAACGCATCCTCTCCCGCCACGGCCATCTCTCCAATGATGCGGCCGCCGACGTTGCCGCTGAAGTCGTAACCGACCAGATGGAAGACCTCTACCTCGGCCATCTCAGCGCCGACTGCAACAGCCCCCGCCGTGCCCTCGACACCGTCTCCCGCAAGCTCCAGGAAACCGGCCGCGCCTTCGCCCGCCTTCACAGCACCGCTCCCGACAAACCCTGCGACACTCTCGCGTGGGATTAAACCGTCGCGCTACATTCAGCCGTCATGCCTCTCCGCGTCATTTCCGGCACCGCCGGCGGCCTTCATCTCCAATCACCCAAGCGCCATGCCCTCCGGCCCACCCAGGATCGTATCCGCCAGGTTATCTTCTCCAGCCTCGCTGACGTTGTTCCCGGCGCGCACGTCCTCGATCTCTACGCTGGCACCGGCTCGTTTGGCATCGAAGCTCTCAGCCGCGGCGCCGCTTCCGCCACCTTCATCGAAAAAGAGCCGGAGGCTGTTGAATGCATCCGCGCCAACCTCGCCCATTGCCATTTGCAAGGCGAGGCCGTGAAAAGCGACGTCTCCGCCTATCTCGACCGGCCGCCCGATGCGCCCCGTTTTGATCTCATTTTCGCCGATCCCCCCTACATCAAAAGCCGCGGCCCGCTTAACAACGAGCACCTCCTCAGGAAGCTCACTCCGTTTCTCGTCTCAGGCGGTGTCTTCATCTGGGAACATTTTGCAGGGGGTACTGTGCAAAATGATGACACAAGTTGGAAAATCCTTCGCAATCGAACCTACGGTGAAACGGGCTTAACATTTTTAACATTTTCGCGTGAAAAATAGAGAATTTTCCTTTCTTACAATTAGTTAAGAAAGAGCCATTTGCAAAAAAATAAACCCGTGCTTAATTTCCCGAATAGTCTTGGCATAAGCTTTGCTAAATCATTGCGACCATGACATCCAAGCCTCAACCGCCGAGTACCAAGACGAGCCAAATCCGGCCCGTGCGTAAGGTCGTTCGGGAGACCACCGAGAGCGGGCGTTTATTCATTCATGTGGAGGATATGATCCGTCGCCCTGCGACTGGGCCATTGACCCGATACATCGAGTAGGACCACGCTCGCTGCACAGTCTTCGGCCCTTCGCCAAAGATCCGGGATACAATCGTCCAAAATATTTCCGCCTGCGTCTATGGGGCGGCGATTCAGGTTACCAGTCTTTGGATATGTATCTGTCCCGGTGCCTCTCCCTCTCCAAGTCACGGGATCTAATGATGGGATGGAAACGGAGAAGCCCCATAAAAAAAGGCACCATAAAGACGCCGCTGATGATTCCCCAGACCATTAATCCATGATCTTGGGGCATGCCTTGCATTGAATCTGTCTGATAAAAAAAGTAACTGCCGAAGAGAATAATCAGAAAGAGCATATACCCGCTGACTGGCAGAACAAGGATGCTCCAAAGGACGATGTAGAATCCCCGTTCACGCAAAGGCTTCTTTCTGTTCTTCATGGAATTGCGGGTTCCGATTTTTGGAATTGGATTGTATACGTAATTTTCCTTATTCCCAGACTCCATTTGAAAACGAGCTGTTTTCTACTCCGTTGGCTGCCAAGGAACGCCGCGATGCTGGTCATCCCGTGACCGATTGACTATTTTCCCGCTGCCATCTGAACCATCGATCCATAAGCCCGGCTAAAACGGCAAAAGGGGCCCTTGTTCCATTTTTGCCATTGCCCGCACGGGCCACTTCATTAGCATGAACGTTCATTCTTCACCGACCATGGACACTTATCTGCCGAAAAGCTTCGCCCTGACCGGGGCCACCGGGGCGCTCGGATTTGCCTTTTTGCAGCACATGTTCCGGGCCCATCCGCAGCTCAAGGCCACGATTCTCGTCCGCAAAACTTCCTCCGCGTTCCAGTCCGAAACCTTTCAATCCTGGCTCGCCGCCAACCAAAGCCGCCTCACCCTCGTTGAAGGCGATGTCCGCCAGCTCAAGGCGGACCAAATCGACGCGCTTCTTCCCTGCGACGGCGGCCTCTGGCACTTCGCCGCCCTCACCGCCCTCACCGCGCAGGATGAAACCATCACGCGCGAAATCAACGAAGTCAACGTCGAGGGAACCCGCCGCCTCGTCAACGCCCGGCTCAAATATCGCGGTGCCGGCCCCTTCTACCACGTCAGCACCGCCTATGTCGCCGGCGACCGCTCCGGCACCGTGCTCGAAACCGAAAGTGCCCTCGACCAGAACTTCCGCAATCCTTACGAGGCCTCCAAGCTCGCCGCGGAAACCCATGTTCTGCGCGCCTTCGCCGCGGGCATGCCCGGCGTCATCTTCCGGCCCAGCGTCGTCGTCGACGACCAGGCTGGCACCGGCGGCATCAAGATGATGGACGCCGCCGCCTACGCGGTCGCCCTCGCCGTCAAACGCGGCGAACCCTTCGTCTTCCGCCTTAAGCCCTGCGCCAACCTCAACATGATCCATAGCGACTGGGTCATCGCCGCCCTCGCCGATCTCGCCCGCCTTCCCTCCGGCTTCGGCAACACCTATCACCTCACCGCTCCCCGCGACACCCATATCCGGGACATCGCCACCATCCTTGAGCGCCTCGTCCCCAATCTCAAGGTCAGCTTCGAGCCCAATCTTCAGCGCTCCGATCTCCCCACCGCCTCCAAGATTTTCGACAAGGCCGTGACCGAACTTCGCCAGTATCTCGAGGCCGATATTCATTTCGATCGCGCCAACACCAACCGCGATCTCTCCCCCAATGTCCGGGAACATCCGCTCGATCTCGAATCCTACGTCAAACACCGGCTCCAGTCGGAGCTCGAGCGCATCGCCCATCGCAGCGACCGGCGTGACCCCGCCGCATGACCTCAGCCCCGAACAAGCGCCTCCGCATCCTCGTTCTCTGGGGTGCGGCCATGTCCGAAAATCACAACTACCTCAACGATCTCCTCCTCGGTAATCCCGATCACGATTTTGAACTCGTTTCCGGCGACCGTTCCCGCTCCCGCTCGCCCCATGCCGCCTCCTGGGGACGTCTTTTGAGTCTCCGTCGCCGCCTCGTTCGCGGCGAATTCGACCTCGTTCTGAGCAGTTCCATTCAGAACACCGCGTGGCCCCGGCCCAAGCGCTTCGCCACCTGCCTCGCCCAAGCCTTGCGCTTCTTCACCTACAAACATCGGATGCTCGACAGCTACTGGGCTCCCTGGCTCCTCGCCGGTCTCAAGGGCCGCGTCCCTTTTGGCGTGATCGACTTTCTGGACACCTCCTACGTCCTGCCCAAGGACTACCCGCTCCTCAAAGCCGCCACGATTTACTTCAAGCTCAATCTCTATTTCTGGCCGCGGCGCTCCCTCATGCCGCTCGAAACCCTTTATAGCGTCCGCCGCGTCACCCCACTCGTTCCCAAACTCCATCCGCTCACTCACGGCGTCGCCCATCATTCCATTCCCGCCACTTCCCGCCCCATGCGCGAGCGCGACATCGACCTCTGTTTTACCGGCAGCATTGTTCCGGTTCGCAGTAAAGGCGATGTCAATCCCTACCCGGACCTCACCCTCAATTCCGTCCGCCGAGAAATTTACGAACGCTGCCTCAAGCTCAAAGACCGCTACAATGTCTACTGCTATAACGGCATCGTTCCCCACGAGGAATATCTCGATCTCCTCCAGCGCTCCAAGCTGATGGTCTGCACCGAAAGTTTCGGCTGCGAAACCTTCCGCCTCTACGAAGCCGCCGCCGCCGGCGCCGTCCCTCTCGTCAACTGGCCTTACGCCCAGAATTACATGCAGCTCGAGCCCGATCTCCACGCCATCTATTTCTCCCTCATCGGCACCGATTTCGAAAATACCGTCGCCCGCGCCTTGGCCGATCCCGCCAAGCTCGCCGAAATCTCCGAGCGCACCCGTGCTTTCACCATCGAACACAAGAAACGCCAGCGCGTCGGTGAGATGGTGATCCGCGAAACATTGCGACTTCACGCTGAGGCCGGCCTCTGACCATCGCCTGATGGCGACGGGCCGTTCTCACGCCGTATAAAAATTCCGGAACCGTTGCGCATCCACCGCGTAATGCGGAAACAACTGCGGCATCGCCGACATCGGCACGCCAAAATGCTTCGCGCAAATCTCCCCGAACACGTCCCGGAAATCGGTCGTCACCGCCAGATCTCGATCCTGAAAAAGCTTGTCCGGTGAAAGCGTCGGCCAGTCGCCATAAACCTTTCCACCCTTGACGCTGCCGCCCAACGCGAAAAAGCAGGTTCCGTGGCCATGGTCCGTGCCGCGATTCCCGTTCTGGTGCACCGCCCGACCGAATTCACTCATCGTCACCACCACCACGTCAGCCATCCGGTCACCCAGGTCCTGATGTAGCGCCGCCAGCCCTTGCGCGAAACTCCCCAGCCGGGTCGCGAGCTGCCCCTTCGCCCCACCCTGGTTCGCGTGCGTGTCCCATCCGTCCACCTCCGCAAAAGCCACCTGCACCCCTACGTTCGCCTTGATCAACTGCGCAATCTGCTTCAGGTTCCGCCCAAAATTGCCCTGCGGATAAACCGCCCCGTTCGAGGGCTGACTGTGCGCCGTCCGCGCCTGCTTCAGCAGATCGAGCGCGTCGAACGATTCCCGCGCCGTTCCGTGCAAGACCGTGTCGACCGCGGAGCCATACATGCTCTCGAAGCCATCGGTCGTTCCCGTGGGCCCGGCCAGCAATGTCGACGAATCGCCCGCCAATCCAAAAGTGTCCAGGTCGCGGATCGCCAGCGAATCTTCCGGACCCTGCAAACTCCGCGGCACCACCGACGTCATCGACACCGCCCGGAATGCCGTTTTTTTTGCCGCGTCTTCCGGACAGCATCCCAACAGCCGGTTCAGCCAACCCTCCTGCACGCTCTTGTCCTCGTCCACGCCCGATTCCATGAGATCCTGCGAATCGAAATGAGACCGCGAGGCATTGGGCGAGCCACATGCCTGGATCGCCGCCAGGTGTCCCTGCTTATAGAGCGGCAAGAGCGGCGCCATCGCCGGGTGCAACCCAAAGTAGCCGTCCAGATCCAGCGCTCCGGCATCTCCCGCCGCCTGGCTGGGCGCCCCCACACTGATTTCCTGGCGGTTCTGGTAATAAAAGGGATCGCCGTAGGGAACCACCATCGAGAGACCGTCGACCGCGCCCCGCTGGAAAATGCAGATCAAAATCTTGTTGCTCATCGATGAACCGAGATCGGCCGCGAACGCCGCCTGCCGCAAAAAGCCCGGGCCCCAGAACGGCCCCGATCCGAGACAGATAAAGGACAGCGCACCCTGTTTCAAAAAAATCCGGCGATTGATGTTCATAGGTTCCTTTCGGTCATCTCCTTCATTTTCTCTGAAACTCCGGCGATCCGATCATCAGGGCGATCAGCTTCGACGGATTTACCGTCTGGCTCTCGCCTGGCGCCGGCAGCGCGGTTTTCTCCAGCACCTTCCGCGTTGCATCGGTGATATTGTTTTGCAGCAACGTCGTCACGCACCGGTTCAGCACATCCTCGGGATGATCCACATCGATCCCGTCCAGGATCCTCTGTGGATCGAAAACCACGTCGCTTAGTTCCTGCCCCGTCAGCGCCATGGCAAAATTCAGGCGCTCGATCAAGGCGCCGGGGCTAACCCACGTGCTCGAAACTTCCTTGTATCCGGTCGGCGGCGTGCAGGCAAAAAGAGGTTCGCCCAGCTCCAGGATATGCCAGTTCAGCGACTGCCGAGGGCGGTGAGAAATCCGGTCCGCCACCTGGCCACGGCCCATTACGCCCCCGCCCTCCATGGCCGGGACGAGCTTGTCGAAGGGCGGCGGTTGTTGCGCGATCAGCGTCGAATCCGAGGCCCGCACCGCCGATACCGCGAATTCAAGCGGCGACTTGATTTTATTCCCGTAATCGGAAGGCGAAAGAAATTCCGGGCTCGTCAGGATCGCTTCCGTCACCTGGCTCAAATTTCCGTTCGTCGCCTGAAACACTCCCGCGATCCGCTCCACCAGGGAGGGAGGCGGATTGTCGCTCACGAAACGCTGGCACATTTCCAGCGCGATGTGATGCGCCGTCGCCGGGCTCGCGCACAAAATATCGAGCACTGTCTCCCCGTCCTGTATTCCGCCCCCGGCCGGAATCTCATGGCCCAGCACCACCTTCGCCCCGTTGTCATGCAGCCGGGGCCGGAAAATAAATTCACCCGCCATCCGGTTGATTGTCCACCCGGTAAAACATCGTGCCACCTCCTGCACATCCTGTTGCGTATAGCCGCCGTCCACCCCCAGCGTATGCAGTTCCATGATCTCCCGGGCGTAATTCTCGTTGATCCCCCCCTGCTTCTTCGTCTTCATCGGCTCGCCCGGCTGGGTCGTGTTTTCCGGATCGGCAATGCCCAGAGTTTTCTGGAAATACATTTCCCGCATTTCCTGCTCTAACGGCGTCATGTCCCGCTGCACCGTGTTCGATGCGTTATCAAGGTAAAAAAGCATGGCCGGGCTTTTGGCCGATGCCTCCAGCAGGTCGCGAAAACTTCCCCAGATATGAGGCCGGATCACGTCCCGGTCATCGATAATCTTGTAAACCCGGTCCGGCCCTTTCTTCACGTCGACGTTAAAATGGTTGCCCCAGAAATCGACCAGCACCTCCTGCAATTGCCGCTGTGAGTCGACTGCCCGCACCAGCTTCGCCTGCTCCAACTGCCCAATCGCCGCCACCGACCGCCATTGGCTCGCCTGATTGATCAGGTTCATCGTCCCGCCGCCTGCGGGTGGTGTGGCCTCGGAGGTCACTGCCTGAGCACCCTGTCCCGTTTGCCCGGCATCTGCCGCCTGCTTTTCCTTCTGTTTCTTGATAAATCGCTTCGTGTCCTCCAGGAAAAGCTGGCTTAACTGCTGCGGCGACATCTGTAAAAGCTCAAATCTCGCTACGTCCTTCTCCACCGCTGAATCGTCAATACTTTCCGGATGCAATTGCTGCTCGATGTAATTTCGCAGCCCCATTTGCTCCACCTTCTCCACATCACCGGGCCGCGGCCCGAACGTAATCCGGTTCAGCACATGAACAATCTCCGCCCGGTCCGATGTCGCATCCTGGGCTTGAATCAAGCCCGCCATGCTCAACGTCAAAATAGCGCTCGCCAGGCGGCAAGATAGGGAGAAAAAGGCGTAAAAACGACCCATACTCTTCTTAAGACGCCATTACCCCTGCAAATGTTACATATCTCTCGGATCACACCGGCACCAGACTTGTCGATAGGGCGCAAAAGATCATAATCTTATTCTTTGCGTCCAAGCGCCAAATCGCGCCGGCTTCTTTATTAAGACAGGAATTACTCTTATGAATAACGTCCGCCTCGGACTCATCGATATCGGAGGCGTCGGCGCCGGCTACAGCCAAGGCATTCTCTCCGGTAAGGTCTCCGGCACCTATCTCACCGCCTTCGCCCGGAAGTATCCCGACCAGAAACCCTTCACCTCCGGCGAGGCCCTCAACTCGGCCGCCTATGAAGCCTGGCTCAAAAAAAATGGCCCAAGCCGCCTGATTTCCATCCGCATCCCATCTCCCCCAAAAAATACAAGTGTATGACTTCATTTAAAATCGATCAGGTTGCCCTTCAGCTCTATACCCTTCGCGACTTCTGCAAGACTCCCACCGACCTTGCCGCCACCGCGCAAAAAGTCCGCAAGATCGGCTATCAGTCCGTCCAGATCAGCGGCGTCGGCGTCCAGCCCCCCGAGGCCAAAAAAATTCTCAACGAAGCAGGGCTCACTATCTGCGCCACGCATGAATCGAGTGACTTCATCCGCCAGGACCCCGAAGCCGTCTGCGAACGCCTTCATCAGGCCGGCGTCAAGCATACCGCCTTCCCCTACCCCAGCGGCGTCGATTTCGGCGACGAAACCTCCGTCCGCAACCTCGCCCGCCAACTCGAACATGCCGGCGCTGTCCTCGCCAAGCGCGGCTTTACCCTCAGCTACCATAACCACGCCATCGAATTCGTCCGCTTCGGCCCCCTCACCGTACTCGACTATATTTATCAAGCCACCAGCCCGGACCATCTGAAGGCCGAACTCGACACCTACTGGATCCAGTACGGTGGCGGCGACCCCGTCGCCTGGATCGAAAAAATGTCCGGCCGCATGTCCCTTCTCCACCTCAAGGACTTCGCCTTTCTTAAGGATGGCAAGGCTGCCTTCGCCGAAATCGGCCAGGGCAACCTCAACTGGCGCCGCATCCTCGCCGCCGCTGAAAAATCGGGCGCCGAATGGCTCATCATCGAACAAGACACCTGCGCCGGCGATCCCTTCGACTCCATCCGCATCAGCTTCGACTATATTCAAAAGCTTCTCGCCGAGTAATACACCCCGGTAACCGTCATGTCGCTCCGCGTCCGAAAAACCAACTCTTCCTCATCGGCCTCGACTCCCGCCGCCTATTCCGCGGCTACGTCACTCTTCACGTCGAGCAGAGGAAACTCTCCCTCGCAAGTCTCTCAATCATTCCCTCGGTCTCGGCATTGACTTTGGCACCGCATGGCTTAAATCCCGCGACAAATGGCAATTCGACTCCAAGCGGGATTAGAAGCTGACTGAAAAATCTTTCACGCGACCCGCACTCCGTTTTCCGCTAGCCTCGGGCCATGGAACTTTCCATCGTCCAGCTCCTCGCCGCCACCGTGGAGCGGGGCGGTTCCGATCTTCACCTTTGCGCCGGTTCCCAGCCCATGGTCCGAATTCAAGGTCTCATGGTTCCCCTCCTCGACACCGTCCTCGACACCGACGCCTGCCGCGCCCTGGTCTATAGCTGCTTCACCGAGATCCAGCGCGAACGCTTCGAGCAAACCCTCGAACTCGATTTCGCCCTCACGGTCGCCAATCTCGGCCGCTTCCGCTCCAACGCCCACCTTAACCGTGGCGCCGTTGAAGCGGCCTTCCGCCACATTCCCGACGAAGTCCCTTCCCTCGATAAACTCGGCCTCCCACCCATCATCAAGCGCCTTTGCTCCGCCGAACGGGGCCTCATTCTCGTTACCGGCATCACCGGCTCCGGCAAAACCACCACCCTTGCCGCCATGATCCAGGAAATCAATTCCACCCGCTCCGGCATCATTATCACCATCGAGGACCCCATCGAGTACCTCTTCTCCCACAAGCTCTGCCGTATCAAACAACGTGAGATCGGTTCGGATACCCGATCCTTTCCCAACGCCCTGCATCATGTCATGCGTCAGGACCCCGACGTCATCCTCGTCAGCGACCTCACCGACTATCAGACCATCTCCGCCGCCCTCACCGCCGCGGAAACCGGCCGCCTTGTCCTCGCTCCCCTCCACACGGTCGACGCCCCCCGCACCATCGACCGCCTCGTCGACGCCTTCCCTGCCGACCAGCAGGGCCAGTCCGTCGCGCAGCTCGCCAATTCCCTCCTCGCCATCGTCACCCAGCGCCTCCTGCCCCGCGCCGATGGCATCGGCCGCATTCCCTGCGTCGAAGTCATGCTCATGAACGAAGGTGTTCGCGCCTGCATTCGCGACCGCCGCTTCCAACCCATCCTCAGCATGATCGAACTTGGCGGCAAAGAAGGCATGATCACCTTCGATGAAAGCGTCTCCAGCCTCTTTGCCCAGGGCCTTATCTCCCGCGATACCGCTCTTGGCAACGCCCGCGATCCGAATCGCATTCAGGCCATCAAACCCGCCGCCCCCGCCAAAAAGGGCCTCTTTGGTAAAGGCTGAATTTTAATATCCAATCGTCCTGAGCGAAGGTGAGTTTTTTACCCCCGCCACCGGCACCATCCCTCCACGCTCCCGTAAGTCACAAAGAAAATTACCGTAATCCAGAACGTCACCGGAAAGTCGGTTACGCAGGCCAGTAAAATTCCCGCCCAGACCGCCGTCACTCCCAGCGAGACCGACAGCAAAATCCCCCGCCAGAATGATCCGCACAACCGTAACGCAATTCCCGCCGGCGCGATCACCAGCGTGAATACCAGCAAAACGCCCACGATCTGGCTCGCCAGCGTCACCGAAATTGCCAGCACGACCATGAACGCCAGCGACAGCCCGGTCAGCGACAGTCCCCGCGCCTCGGCCAGCCGCGGCTGAATGCTCGCAAACAGCAGTTTCCGCGAAAACAGCGCCAGCCCCGCCATGCTCAGCAGCGACAGCACCAGCATCTCGGCCAGTTGCTCCGTCGACACTCCGAAAATATTTCCAAACAGGATTGCCATGGCATTTCCCGCGAAGCCCTGATGCAACCATAAGAACAGCGTCCCCAATCCCAGCGATACCGACAGCACCATCCCAATGGCCATGTCGCTCCTCTGCAGCCGGTCGCCCGCCACTCCCATCGTCGCGCCCGCTCCCACCGTAAAGAAAAGCATTCCCAGCAGCGGATTCAGCCCGAAAAGTGTCGCCGCCGCCGCGCCCGTGTATCCAATGTGCGACAGCGCGTGCGCCGCAAACACCACGTTTCGCACCACGACAAAATAACCCACGATTGCCCCCAGGATCGCCGCCAGCGTTCCCGCCGCCAGAGCCTCCCGTACGAAATCGTAGCTCAGATAGGTCAAAAGCAGATTAATCATGATGCGCCGACTCTGTTACATTCCCCTCTTTCGAAACCACGAAAATCCGATTCTCGGCCCGGATCACTTCAATCGGAAAACCGTATAATCGTGTCAGCGACTCCGAGTTCACCACCCGGTCCACCTCGCCCAGCACAGCCCCGCCCCCCGCCATATAAAGCACGCGGTCCATCACATGCAGCAGCGGATTCATATCGTGCGCCACGAAAAGCACCGTCGTCCCGGTCCGCTCCTTTACCTCCGCGATCCGCTCAATCAACAACGCCTGATTCTTTGGATCAAGGCTCGCCAGCGGCTCGTCCAGCACCAGAATCTTCGGCCGGCCCAACAAGGCCTGCGCCAGCATCACTCGCTGTCGTTCCCCCCCTGAAAGCACTGAGAAGGGCCGGTCCGCCTGCGCCGCCGCTTCGGTCAATTCCAGCACCCGATCGATCTCTGCTTGCGTCGCCCGACTCGGCCACGGCACGCCCCAGCGCTCGCCTCCACATGCCGCTTCGATCACGGCCCGCGCGCTCAACGCCGTCAGTTCCAGCCCCGGATTTCCCTGCGGCAGATAACCGATCTCCCGCGACGCCCGCCCCGGCGACTGGCCGAAAATCTTCACCGATCCCGCCTGCGGCCGCAGCGTCCCGAGGATTGCCCGCACCAGCGTCGTCTTTCCGGCCCCGTTCGGACCAAAAATCCCGATGAATTCCCCCGCCTCGATCTCCGCATTGATTCCGGCCAGGATTTTGTGTCCACCCAGCGTCACATGCAGATCTGAAATCTCGAGGGCCGTCGGCATAATCAGTCGGCCCCCTTCATCCCCTTCTCCACCGCCTTCAACTCCGCCTGCATCCAGTCCGTATAACTTTTGTACTCCGGCGGCTGCGTCTCCGTTACTCCTATCACTGGAATCCCCGAATCCCGCGCGATTCCCTTCAGCCGCTCCGTTGTCGGATCGGTGACCTGACTGTTGTAAAAAAGCATCTTCGCCGTCTTCGATCGCAGACTCTGCTCGAACGCCGCCGTCTCCGCCGCTCCCGGCTCCGTATCATTCATGATCTTCACCTGAAAATCATAATTCAGCATCTTCAATCCCAGCGCGTCCGCCATATAGCCGAACACCGGCTCGGTCGCCGTCACCGCCGTACCCTGGAAGCTCGCCCTCAATCTCGCGATATTCACCAGCACCGGGTCCATCGCCTTTTTGAACTCGCCCGCGTTCACCTGATAGAAGAATTGTTTTGCTGGATTGCGCTGCGTCAGAACCGTCACCAGCTTGTCCGCCAGAGTCGGCATCGTCCGCGGATCGTACCAGATGTGGGGATTGTCGCCCGGCTTTGCCCCGATCAACGACGCCACACAAATCACCGTCCGGTCCGGCTTTCCTCCCGTCCCCAGCAGCTTGTCCACCCACGGGTCGTAATCGATTCCGCTGTAAATCACGATGTCGGCATCCGCCACCGCCTTGGCCGTCGATGCGCTGGTCGTAAACTCATGCGGGTCCTGGTTCGGATTCGACAGAATGCTCGTCACTTCCACGTCGTTGCCACCGATCGCCTGCGCGATCCCGCCGTAGAAATTTTCCGCCGCCACAATCCGAACCTCTCCAGCCCGGGTCGTTCCCGCCACGACCGTCAGAGCGGCCGCCATGGCCAATAAGAATCTCATGGTCCCAAGCCTGCCAGATATGCAACCTATTTGCAATTATTTTTTGCAAGCTGCTTGCACATTCAGCAATTTTTACCGGATGCCGTTTCGGAACGATTTATGCGCCGTTGTTAAGCGCCGTATTGCGGACATAGGCCACCCAGAGGAAAAGAAGCAAAACGACGATGAATACTCCAACGCAAATGAAAAAGACGATCATATCGCGCTGGGTCTGGCGGGCCAGATGGCGCTTGCGTGAGGGCGTTGGGTCGACCGGGCGGACGGTGGAATGTCCCTCCTCCTCCAGGCGCCAGACGGGCGGCTCCGGCGGCTTGATCTCGACGGGAGGCGCTTCGCCGGACTGGTGCAGTTCCTCGTTCAGCCGCGACATCTGCTGGGAAATGAGCCGCTCCTTTTCCGCCAACTGACGGCGAAGGGCCTCTACTGGATCATGGTCATTGCGATGCCACGGCATGAAGGCGAAGGGGAGAAGCGCCGAGGTTAAACCGAATCAATGGTGAAGGACAAGATAAGCGAGCAGCAGAAAAATACTGATGAGACCCAGCGGCAGCGCGGAATAGGCGAACCCTTCGCGCACCATGGCGCCGAACGGTTTTTCATTCGAGGCCGGCTCCGTATCCAGATCGGACGAAATTTCCTCGGTCTCCCCTTCTTCCGATTGGCGGAGCGCCAGAAGCCGCGCCCGGGACTGGCTGTAGATCGCCTTGGCCTGGTCGACGCGGGCGAGCGCCTTGGTCAGCTCGGTCGGGAGCTCCTCGCTGGTCCAATCGGCCGGATTAATATTTTCCGTCTGGCCAAGGTGCTCGGCAAAGCTGTCGCGGACAATTCGGATTTGCTCCAGCTCCCGTTTGACCTCAAATTCCTCGCGCTCGAGCAGGACCAGGCCGCGGGTCAGCTTTTCCACGATGTCGCGACGGCCTTCGTCAAACTCGCGCTGCTTGCGACTGAGGTCGTCGAGTTCGCGCTTTTGCCGTTCGATCTCCTCCTGCTGCCGCTTGAGATCGAGCAACTGCTCCTCAACCCGCTGGACCTTGAGATTGATCTCGTTGGCCGTTGAAGTGGCGTCGACCGGAGGGTCCGAAGGCAGCAATTCCTGGGCTTCGGGAAAATCGTCAGCGGGAGATTTGCGGGGCATGCGGAGAGGTTATTGCGGAATGACCAGGACCTGCCCGATCTTCAGCGGCTTGTTGCCGATGGCGTCCTTGTTCGCTTCCTCGATCTTGTCGACGCCGTTCTTCGTATCGCCGGGATACATTTTGTGCGCGATTTTCCAGAGGCTGTCACCCTTGACCACTGTGTAGGTGCGTCCGGAACCGCCGGCTACAGCGGCCGTGCTGCCTGAAGGCGTGGCGTTGACGTCCGGCGCATTGGTATCGACGGGCAGGGCGCGAGGCGGCGTGGTGGAAGTAGCGGCATTGGTGGCAGGCGTCGCCGGATCAGCGTTCGCGGGAGCGGAAGTTGCCGGAGCAGAGGAGGAGGCAGCTGGAGTCGGCGTGGAGGCATCCGCCACAACGGCGGGAGCCGGATTGTCAGTCGAAGCCGGCACCGGCACCTGCGCCATATCGTGCGAATGTTTGGTCACATCCACCAACTGGGCCTGAAGCTGGGCGATGGTATGGCTGGCGTCATCGACCTGCTTTTTCAGCGTGGCGTTGTCGGCCTGAAGCTGGGCGTAATCATTCGCGCTTTGGGTCGGTGAATTAGGCAAACTGGCGGCAAAGGCCTGGCTCTGCTTGTCGATCAGAGCTTTGACCTGGTCGGCCTTGTCGGAGTTCGGCGCCAGCTCGAGATACCTCTTAAAGTGAAAAATGGAGCCTATGGGATCATTGAGCTTCTCGCTATAGAGCACCCCCAGCTCATATTGGGCTCCGGCCAGCTTCGGATTGATGCCGAGGGCCTGTTCATAGTCGGACACGGCGCCGGAAGGATTATTGTCGTCGAGATCCTGCTGGGCTTTCTTGTAGTAAGGATTGCTCGGGTCGTCGTGCTGGGCATCCTGCCGGTCGGCGTAGTCGCAGCCCACGATGGCCAACGAAGTAAGAACGATGCAAATACCGCGAATCATGACTAATAGAGTAACAAGCCGGTTTGATCGTGCAAGTGCAATGCCCCACCTCCATCCCGACTTAAGTATCCGCCAAGCTTTGGGAGTTGCGCATTATGATTTCCGCGCAAAATTGAGGTATGCAAACAAAGCGCTTTCTTTTTGGGCTGCCCATCTTTTGTGCCGCGCTGATTTTCTCCACGGCGTGGGGACAAAGTTCCGGCAGCGTTAACCAGGCCTTCCAAGTGGCGAGGCAGGCGGTAAATCCCGACATCCAGACCAAGGTCGTCTCGGTCTATGGCGTGGGAACGCCTTCCATGATCGAGAAGTGGTATATTATCTTTTATGATTCGTCCGTCCCTTCCCACGGGCGCGCCGTGCTGGTGCAAAACAACCAGATCGTCAAAACCTATCCGGCTAATGGCGGCATGACTTATTCGGCCGACCTGACCTTCGATCCATCGCG
This sequence comes from Methylacidiphilales bacterium, assembly GCA_021272165.1. Lineage (GTDB taxonomy): Bacteria > Verrucomicrobiota > Verrucomicrobiia > Methylacidiphilales > UBA1321 > JABDGH01. The sequence goes on along the minus strand of JAJSLK010000061.1, from coordinate 86,712 downwards.
CCTCACCAGCGAAGGCCCGGCCCTGAGCGCCGCCCAGGGCTACGCGGCCAAGCACGACATTACCTACGATTCAGTCACGGCGCTGCTCAAGCAGGCCGGTACCAATCGCCCCTTCCGGTGGAAGATCGGCCTGCTGAGCAACCATAACGTAAAGGGTTACGTGATGGTAAATGCCGTGGATGACACCGTGGCCGCCTATGTCTCGCCCAATTCCTCGCACAAAAGCTCGGATAGCGAAGGAGTCGGCGGCTTCGCCAATGACGTCAAGAATACGTTCCTCGGAATCGGCGGCGATTTGGAGGAATTCTTCACCGGCGAACGAACGGTCGACAAATAGCCGCCGGATGGCCGGCGGCTATTCTGCAGAGGCCTCGGCTGCTTACTGAGCAGCCGGAGCAGCGGCGGGGGTCGCCGGCGCGGGCGTAGGCGCCGCGGTGGCTGGAGTCGCAGCAGCCTTGGCCGCGCTTTTCCTGACCGTCGACTTGTGCAGCGAATGGGCCGTCAGGCTTCCGTCCGCATTTTTGAGATAGGAACCGGTAACCTTATCGCCTACCGCAAAGGAGGAAAGCGTCGCGCTCTTCTTGTCGACCTGATAGGTGGTCGTGGTCGCCAGGTTCAAGATCAGCGTTCGCTTCGTTCCGGTGACTGTGACGTCGTTATTCGCCGTATCGATGGCTGTCAATTTTCCCGCGTAGGAAGTATACTTCGACTTGGCGGTTGATTTGGCCGCGGGAGCGGTGGTTGTCGCCGTCGGGGTGGTTTGAGCATGAAGGGTGAATGGCAGACTGACCAAAGCAGCGCCGAGCAGGGCCGGAAGGGCCGTGGTAAACAACGATTTTTTCATAAGGAGGAATTATTGTGACGAGTTTGACGCCGGTGTAAATCGCAAGCTTCATCGTTTTTGAGAAAAAAATGATCAGGCGCGGGATTCAAAACCCCCGCATTGACGCCGGAATTCTGGCCCTTAAGCTAAACATTCCCGGTATGGGATTTCGCCCGCCGGACTATTCCAGGAGTTCTTCTTATATGAAAATTACGGTTGTCGGAGCAGGATTTGTCGGGGCCACCACGGCACAACGTTTGGCGGAAAAGGAACTTGGAGACGTTGTTCTCCACGACATCGTTGAGGGTATGCCCCAGGGCAAGGCGCTCGACATGCTTCAGTCGGCCTGCCTTGAAGGTTTTGACAGTGACGTTAAGGGCACCAACGACCCCGCCGACTACACCGGATCCGACATTGTCGTGATTACCAGCGGCCTGGCCCGCCAGCCCGGCATGAGCCGCGATGACCTCCTGGTTAAAAACGCCGAAATTGTCGGCGGCGTGGCCGAGAACGTAAAAAAACATGCGCCCGAAGCCATCGTCATCGTGGTCAGCAATCCTCTCGATGTCATGACCTACCTCGTCAGCGCCAAGACCGGCTTCCTCAAGCATCGCGTCATGGGCATGGCCGGCGTTCTCGACTCGGCCCGCTTCCGCTGTTTCATCGCCCAGGAACTCGGCGTTTCCTACCGTGACGTCGAGGCCATGGTGCTCGGCGGCCACGGCGACGACATGGTGCCCCTGGCCCGCTACTCGACCGTTTCCGGCATCGGGATCGAAGCGCTCCTGCCCAAGGAAAAGATCGACGCCATGATCACCCGCACGCGCAACGGCGGCGCGGAAATCGTCAAGCTCCTGCAAAAAGGCAGCGCCTATTATGCCCCCTCCGCCGCCGCAGTGCAGATGGTGCAAAGCATCGTCCGCGACGAAAAGCGGGTTCTGCCTGTCGCCGCATGGTGCACGGGCCAGTACGGCATCAAGAACCAGTTTGTCGGCGTGCCGGTGCAACTCGGCCGCAAGGGAGTCGAAAAAATCATCGAGCTCAAGCTGACCGACGACGAGCTCAAGCAGCTCCAGGCCAGCGCCAGTCACGTCGCCGGCAGCGTCGACAAGTTGAAGCTTTAAGTCCCGCGCGAGCCCAGGAACGGAATGGCCAAGTATAGTTCCGTCGACGAGGGCTTCGTAGCGGCGCAACTCGACCGGGCCGGGCGGCATCTCTTTCTCTGTCTCGGCCCCGATTGCACGCCGATGGCGGAGGGTCAGGCCACCTGGGATTACCTCAAGCGGCGCTGCGCCGAGTTAAACCTTCCCGTGATGCGCACCAAGGCCGCCTGCCTCCGCGTCTGCGTCGGCGGCCCGTGGCTGCTGATTTATCCGGAGGGCACCTGGTATGGCACGGTGACGCCGGAACGGTGCGAGCGCATCCTGCAGGAGCATATCATCAACGGGAAACCCATTAACGAATGGGTCATCCGCGCCCATCCGCTTTGCGGCTAATTTCTCTTCCGCTTTTTGGACCGGAAACAATCGTCGATGTGGTCATCAACCATGCCGATGGCCTGCATAAAGGCATAGCAAATCGTCGGGCCGACAAAGCGAAAACCCCTCTTCTTCAGATCACGGCTCATCGCCTCGGCCTCAGGCGAGGTGGTGGGCAGATCGCCCATCGTGCCGCGCGGCTGGCGCAGGGTCTTGCCCCCGGTGAATGACCAGAGATACCGGTCAAAACTTCCCAGCTCCTTCTTCAGCGCCAGATAGGCCTTGGCATTGCCAATGGCGGCTTCGATCTTGAGCCGGTTGCGGATGATGCCGGGGTCTTTCATCAACGCGGTGATTTTCTTTTTGTCGTAGCGTACGATTTTTTCTGGATCAAAGTGGTCGAAGGCGCGGCGATAGCCTTCCCGCCGCTTGAGAATCGTGATCCAGCTCAACCCGGCCTGTGCGCCGTCGAGAATGAGCTTTTCAAAAAGACGCCGGTCGTCGTGCTCGGGCCGGCCCCATTCCTCGTCATGATAGGCGACGTAAATCGGATCGCTCAGGCACCAGGGACAACGCTTCTTCATGCGCAGAATCATCGCCCGCCGAAGGATACCGCGCAGCAAGAAAATTCCTTTCCGCGTGACCCAAAACCATTTTTCGCGCAGTCTGTAGCGTGTCCGAATCCGCTTTCAGCCTGCAAGGCCCGCTCGTCATACGCAGTCCCAATTGGCTCGGCGACGCCATCATGGCCTTCCCCGCAGTGCGCAATCTCAAGACGCTTATGGGCAAGGAACCGCTGGCCGTGGCGACACCCGAAAAACTCGCGGCGCTCTGGCAGCTTTGCCCCTTTGTCGATCAGGTTATCGCGCTGCCCGAACCAAAGAATCTTCGCGGCGCGGCGGACAAATTGCGGGCCGGGAAATTCGGCGCCGCCGTGTTGCTGCCAAATTCGCTCCGCTCCGCCGCCGAGGCGTGGCTGGCGCGAATTCCCCAGCGGGTCGGCTATGCCCGAGGCGCGCGCGGCCTTCTCATGAGCCATACTGTGCCCGTGCCTCCGCGCAACCCGGTACGGCTCCATCAACGCTTCTGGTATATCGATCTCGCCGCTGCCGTCGGCGCGCCTGCCGACGTTTCCTGGCCCGAATTAAAAAAAGAACCGGCGCCGACGGAATCGGCCCCGCTTGTGGCGATTTGTCCCGGCGCGGAGTATGGGCCCGCCAAGCGCTGGCCGGTCGATCGTTTCGTCGCGGTCGCAAAACACCTCTCCGAAAAGCGGAAGGCAAAAATCGTCGTTTTCGGCGCTCCGGGCGATACCGCCGTGGCGGATGAATTCATCAAGCAGTTGCCCGAGGCAGAAAATCGTACCGGCAAAACCAGTCTGGCCGAATTCATCGTGGCGCTGGCCTCGGCCCGCATCGTGGTGACCAATGACAGCGGCGCGATGCATCTGGCCTCCGCGCTCGGCCGGCCCACCGTCGCCATCTTCGGCTCAACCGAACACGAACTGACCGGGCCGATGGGAGCGCAGTCGCGGGTCGTGCGGCATCATGTGCCGTGCAGCCCCTGCTTCCTGCGCGAGTGCCCGCTCGACTTTGCCTGCATGACGAGCATCACGCCGGAACGGGTGATCGCCGAAACGGAAGCACTGTGGACATGAAGATTTCGGCCTGCCTGATCACGCTTAATGAGGAACGCAACCTGCCCCGGTGCCTGAAAAGCATTGCGCCTCTCGCGGACGAAATCGTGGTCGTCGATTCGGGCAGCCGGGATGCCACCGCCGAGGTGGCCGGTCAATTCGGCGCGCGCGTGATTCAACAGAAATGGCTCGGCTATGTTGACCAGAAGAATTTCGCTCTCGATCAGGCCGCCCATCCGTGGGTGCTGAGCATCGATGCCGACGAGGAGCTTTCGCCGGAGCTGGCCGAAGCCATCGCGAAGCTTAAGGCCGATCCCGCCGCGGATGCGCCGAACGGCTACCAGGTCTCGCGTATCGTCTATTATCGCGGACGCTGGATCCGCTATGGCGACTGGTATCCCGACCGACTGGTGCGGCTCTTTCGCCGGGCGGAGGCGCGGTTCAGCGGCGGGCTGGTGCATGAGAAACTTGAACTTCCCGGGCAGCATCCCATCCTGCCCGGTCATCTCCATCATTTCACTTATGAAAACGCCGACGACCGCGCCAACCGTTGCGCCAAGTATGCCGCGCTCTGGGCTCATACCGCCCATCGGGAAGGCCGCCGGGCTCGGCCGTGGAGCGCGCCGCTTCATGCGCTGGCCCGCTTCAGTAAAGGCTTCTTTCTCAAGGGCGGCCTGCTCGACGGCGCAGTTGGCCTGGACATCGCCATCGGCAACGCGCGCGAGGTCTGGCTTAAATACCGGCTGCTGGAACAACTGAATGAATCGGCCAAGAAGTAACAAGCGTTCCGCCGCAATCGTCGGCCTTGCGGTCATGGGCTCGCGCCTGATGGGCGTAGTCCGCGAACAGGTCTTCGCCTTCATGTTCGGCGCGACCATGTTTGCCGACGCCTTCATCGCAGCTTTCCGCATTCCGAACCTGCTGCGCGATCTCTTTGCCGAGGGCGCTCTCTCTACCGCGTTCACGACGACCTTCACCAAAACCTGGGAAAAGGAGGGCGCCGACTCGGCTTGGCATCTTGCGCGACTCGTCCTCTCGACGCTGACGCTGATTCTCGGCGTGATCTGCGTAATCTGCATTATCTTCGGCCCCGAAGTCGTCTATCTCACCAGCAGCGGCTGGGGCATGAAGCAGCCGGAGACCTTCGCGTTGACCGTGAAGATGACGCGGTTGTTGTTCCCATTCATCCTTTTCGTTTCCCTGGCCGCGGCCGTGATGGGAATGCTCAACGCCCGGCACATTTTCGGCCTGCCCGCCAGCGCGAGCACGATTTTCAACATCGTCTCGGTCATCAGCGGCTTCATCTTCGCCAATCTGTTCGAGCCGCAAAAAAGCTGGCTCCATCCTCAGTTTACGGAACCGGCCATTTTCGGCTGGTGCTTCGGCGTTTTACTGGGGGGTTTGGCCCAGTTGGCCATTCAGCTTCCCCCGCTCTGGGGCCTTGGCTTCCGCTTCCATTGGAAATTCGACTTCCGCGATTCCGCGTTGCGCACCGTGTTGATTCTCATGGTTCCGAGCGCCATCGCCGGATCAGCCGTGCAGGTCAACGTGCTCGTGAATGGCCAGTTCGCCTCCTACATCTCCGGCCACGGCCCGGTGTCCTGGCTTTACTACGCCTTCAGGCTGGTGCAACTGCCCATCGGCATTTTCGGCGTCGCCATTGCCACAGTCACGCTTCCGGCCGTCGCCCGGCAGCATGCGCTCGACGACCTGAAAGCCTTCGGCAAGACGGTGGAGGAAGCCTTGCGCTTCGGGTTCTATCTGACCCTGCCTGCCTCGGTGGGCCTGGCCGTGGTCGCGCAACCGGTCATCCAGCTCATCTACGAGCACGGCACCTTCACCGCCGTCAGCACCGCCCAGACCGCCCTCGCCCTGCAGGCCTACACAATCGGCCTCGCCGGTTATTCAGGCATCAAGATTCTTGTCCCCTGCTTTTACGCGATGCAGCCCCCCCGCTTCGAATCCCATCCGGGCCGGAGTTTCTGGGCCTCCTTCTCCGATTTCATCTGGAACGTTCTCCTCTTCACGCCGGCCCGCGTCAGCCTCATCGGGATCGCGCTGAACTTGGCGCTCTGTTTCGTGCTCTATTATTACCTCGGCCTGGGCCATGTCGGACTGGCGCTCACCACCGGCTTCGTCGCCATCATCAATTTTCTTCAACTCGTTTATGCCATCCAAAAGAAAATCGATCTCGGCACACCCGGCGACTGGCTCTCCTTCTTCACCCGCGTGACAGCGGCAACGCTGATCTGCGGCCTGGTCGTCTTCTTCGGCGACCACCTTCTCCTGGCTCATCGCACGACCCATTCGTTCCTCGGCGCCATCATTCTCTGCTTTAACATCGGGCTGGCCGGCCTGATCTATTTTGCCGTCACAACCTTGCTCCGCGTTCCAGAATCAATGGAACTGGTTGCCTTCTTCCGCAAGAAATTCGGCGGCGGAAAAAGCTGAATCTCCTCCCCTATCGCTTCGTCCTTATCGACTTAGCGGGATCGCCCTCGCGATTTAATTTTCCTGCGGATTTAGGGTTCATTGCGACGACTTGTCGCGGGCCTAGATTGAAAGAAAGAGGCTATTGCCTCACAACGATCAAAAATATATGAAAAAGTCGCTTCTTCTTCCTTTGGCTTTGGTCCCGTTCATCTTGGCTGGATGTGCCACCGGCCCTTATTATACGGACTATCCTGACGGCTATTATTATGGCCCCGATTATTATGCGGGACCTGATGTCGGCATCGCGTTCTACGACGGCGGTTACTATCACCATGGCTATTATGGTCATTACCATCATTATGACAGCGGCTACCGTCATACCGACTATGCCTCATCGCATGGTTCCTATCATGGCAGCCACATCGCCAGCTATCATGGCAGTACCACCGCTCATGTGAGCCACACCTCAGGCCATGCGGCCTCAGCCCATGTCAGCTCGGGTGGTCGTTACCACTAAATTAAGCAAACACGCGGTCAGCCTTTGGACTGGCCGCGGTAGTGGACGACCTTCACCTTCTCGAGGGTGACGAGGCCACCCCCGATCATCCTGTCGAGTTCGGGCAGGAAGTTGTTGATCTTCTCTTCACTGTCGACGATTTCGATCACGAGGGGAAGGTCCATTGAAAGCTGAAGAAGCTTGGCCGTATGCAAGCGACTCGTCTTGCCGAAACCCATTGGCCCGCGCAAAACCGTTGCGCCGCCCATATGCATTTCCCGCGCCTTCAGCACAATCGCCTCGTAAAGCGGCCGGTGCTCCCAACGGTCGCTTTCACCGATGAAAATGCGAAGCAAAATGGCGTCCTGGGGAATTTCCATAATCATTACCTCATTTGATTCAACGTCCCGGCCAGCATCGCCCCGAGCCAGACCCCCACCAAACATAGCACAACCGAGATCACCACGTTGGCCGCGGCGCTGAACCATTGGCCGTCCTGCGCCAAGTTGAGCGTCTGCAGGCTGAAGGAAGAGAAGGTCGTATAGCCGCCCAGGATGCCGATCATGATGAACTGGCGGGTCAGCGGGCTGAGAAAAATCCGGCCTTCCGGCGCGGAGATCGAGTTGATGAAGCCGATGACAAAGCATCCGGTGATGTTGACGATGATCACGCCCCAGGGAAAAACCGGGCTGGCTTTGGACGCGCTCGGACTCGTCATGGTCGAATCGATCAGGAACGCGATGCCAAAGCGCAACATGCTACCCAGCGCGCCGCCCAGGCCGATGATGAGGTACTGCGTCACAAGCTGCATTGCGTTGGCCTCTCTTTTACGACCGGATTGATTACTTGTCGATCCTGTCCCATAATGAACTTCCCATGAATTCGTATCGTCTTGCCGTCGTCGGCGCCACCGGAGCGGTGGGCCAGGAAATCCTGCGCACGCTGGAACGGCGCAACTTCCCGGTCAGCCAGCTCAAGCCCCTCGCTTCGTCCCGTTCCGTTGGGAAAACGGTCGAATTCCAGGGTAAAAAGCTCGCCGTCGAGGAACTCAACGACTCGGCCTTCACCGGCGTCGACTACGCCCTCTTCAGCGCCGGGGCCACCCGCTCACGCCAATTCGCCGATGCCTGTAAAAAGGCCGGGGCGGTCATGATCGATAATTCCTCGGCCTTCCGCATGAAGCCCGAGGTGCCGCTGGTCGTGCCTGAAATCAACGCCGCCGATCTCAAGAAGCATCAGGGCATCATTTCGGTTCCAAACTGCTCGGCCATTATCATGTGCGTGCCGCTCTGGCCGCTGCATCAGGCCGCGCAGATCGAACGGATCATTGTCTCGACCTACCAGAGCGCCAGCGGCGCGGGCGCTCAGGCCATGGCGGAACTCGAGGCTCAAACCCGCGCCTACGCGGCCGGCGAGCCGCTCCAGCGCGCCGTCTTCCCGCACCAGATTGCCTTCAACGTCTTCTCCCATAACACCGCCATCGCCGAGAACGGTTATAACGAGGAGGAGAACAAGGTCATCGAGGAAACGCGCAAAATTTTCCACGAGCCCGCGCTGCCGGTCGTCGCGACCTGCGTCCGCGTGCCGGTGCTGCGTGCCCACAGCGAATCAATCGTGATTGAAACGAAGCGCGAGCTTTCCCCCGAAGAGGCTCGTGAAATCCTCGCCAGGGCCCCCGGCGTCAAGGTCGTCGACCACCGGGATAAAAACCATTTCCCGATGCCGCTCGAAGCCAGCGGCCAGTTCGACGTGCTCGTCGGCCGCATCCGGCGCGATCTTTCCCATCCGCGCGGCCTCGCGCTCTTCGTCAGCGGCGACCAGTTGCTCAAGGGCGCCGCGTGGAACGCCGTGCAGATCCTCGAGCACCTCGTCGGAAAAAGCTGAACAGAGATCGCTTAAAGCGGCAGCGAAAAATAAAACGTCGCGCCCTTGCCCACGGCCGCTTCGGCCCAAATATGGCCGTCATGCCGCTGGATGATGCGATGGACCGTCGCCAAGCCCACGCCGGTCCCGGCAAATTCCTGCTCGCTGTGCAGGCGCTGGAAGGGCTGGAAGAGCTTTTGGGCCGCCTGCATGTCAAAACCGGCGCCGTTGTCGCGGATGAAATAGACCCGGGCCTTCTCCTCCGGCGGCATCGCATCGAAAACAATGCGGGCCTGTTGATTCTTCGAGCTGTATTTCCAGGCATTGGAAAGCAGGTTCTCCAGCACCGCCTGCAACAGGCCGGCGTCCCCCTCCGCCTCCAGGCCGTCCGTGATGTGAAGTGAAACCTCCCGCTCCGGTGAAGCTTCCGCCAGGCGCGCCGTGATCTCCCGCGCCATCTCGCTCAGATCGACCTTTCTCTTCTTCAGCGGTGTGCGGGAATATTTCGCGAGCTTGAGCAAATCGTCGATTAACCCGGACATTTTCTTTCCGGAGGAAAGGATCGTCTCCAGGTGCACCCGGCTTTTTTCATCCAGCTTGTCGGCGCTGCTTTTGGCCATGATACCGGCAAAGCCGAGGATGCTCCGCAGCGGCGCTTTCAGGTCATGGGAAACGGCGTAGGAAAATGTTTCCAACTCGCGATTGACCGACTCCAGCTCCGCCGTCCGGTCCTTCACCCGCTTCTCGAGTTCGTCGTAAACCTGCACGTTTTCCATCGCCACCGCCGTCGTATTGGCCAGCGCCTGCAACAGCTCGACTTCATCCGGCGTGGGCATCCGCTGCTTCGCCCAATAATTGCCGATGGCCCCAATCGGCTCCTCCGTGCGAATGGGCACGATGGCCAGGCTTTTAACAAAAGTCGGACGGTAGGCATCGGCGGGAATACGCGAGTCGGCGTAGATGTCCTTGATGACCGCCGGTTGCCGGTTGAGCATGGCCCAGCCGCTGATGCAGGTTTCAATCGGAAACCGCTGCCCTTTCCACAAGGGCCCGATGGCGTTCTCCTCCGCATAAAAGCATTTGTCGCCATCGCGCAGAACAAACGAGGCGCCGTCGGCCCCCGTCAGTTCGCGCGCCGCTTTCCGCACCACTCCCATAATGGCATCAAGGTCGCGGGCCAGTGAAAGTTCCTCGACCGCCTGGATCAGCCGCGCCCGTCCGCGATTGATCTGCTGCAGGCGAATCTTCTCCATCTCGACACGCACCGCCGCAATCAATTGCCAGAGCTCATCCTTCAAAACGTAATGGGAGACGCCTGCCTCATAAACCGCCTGGGCCCGCTTTTCGGTAATGGCGCCCGAGACCGCGATCATCGGCACCTCGGGATATTTCTGCCGGACCATTTTCAGGGCTTCCACACCGTCTATCCCGGGCAGGGAACTGTCCGCCAGCACCAAATCGAATCCGCCCTCCTCTAACGCCGGAAGAAATTCGGCCCGGTCTTTGACTTGCTTAAATATGGCCTCGATTTGTCTCTCAACGAAGGCCTGTTCAATTAGAAAAGCGTCTTCCGCCGAGTCCTCGAGATGCAGGATGTGCAACATAGTGCCAGTACGCTCGAAGCCTGGCGGCAACCATGTCTTCCAGCCTTGCTTCACTTATTTGTGTTAACAAATATACGCAAAATCGGAAAACGTCCAGAGGAGTAAAGTTCCCGCGATTTAATCACTCCAAAATGAGCCCGACCGGAAGATTGAACCCGCGCGCGAAGTCCGCCGCATGCATCCGCTTCTTCCCCTCCATCTGGACCTCTCGCAAAAGGAGCCCTCCCACGCCAGCCGCAACTAGAATGCCATGTTTATCCACCCGCAACACCTCGCCCGGCTTACCCTTGGCCCGGTTGGAAATGATGGTCGTGAAAATCTTCAGCATCTTGTGATCCTCCTCCTGCGGGATCCAGGAGTAGGCGGACGGCCACGGCGTCATCGCGCGGATATGGGCGTCGACCTCCTTTTGCGAGCGGTCCCATTTGATTAAGCCGGTCTCCTTGCTGAGTTTTTTGGTCACCGTAGCCAGCGCCCTGTCCTGCTTGGTCCGCGGCGCTTGGCTCGTCTCGACCAAGGGCAATGCCTTGAACAGCGCCTCGGCCCCGATCTTCGCCAGCTTGTCATGCAGGCTCTTCGCCGTTTCCCGGCGGCCCAGCGTCACCGCTTCCTGCAACAGGATGTCCCCCGTATCAAGTCCCTCATCCATCCACATGATCGTCATGCCCGATTGCTTCTCCCGCTCCATGATCGCCGACTGGATCGGGGACGCCCCGCGGTATTTCGGCAGGAGCGAAGCATGAAGATTCAGGCATCCGTACCTGGGCAGATCGAGAATGTCCCTGGTCAAAATCTGGCCATAAGCCGCGACAACGATCAGGTCGGGTTTGAGATAACGCAACTGCGCCACTGTCGAGGCCGCACCGATTTTCTCCGGCTGGTAGATTTTAAGGTGCAACTTGAAAGCCGCTTCCTTGATCGGGCTCGCCGCCGGCTTGTGCTGGCGTCCCACCGGCCGGTCCGGTTGCGTCACCACCGCCAGCAGTTGATGGTCCGGCGATTTTGCCAAGGCGTAAAACGCAGGCAGGCCGATCTCTCCGGTGCCGATGAAAATGATGCGCATGATTCCTGTTTATCTCTTTTAACGCCGTCCGCGAGCGCCGCGCAACGCGGCCAGCCGCTTCTCTGTATGCGATACTTCTCGCTCTCCCAGCGAGCTGCCACACCCGGTGCACAGATACTCATACAGGTCCTTGTCCGGAAGAACGAGCAGCAACCTCTCCCGCACTGGCATCGACTTCCCGCATTTGCGGCAATAAAGTCGGGATGCCTTGAAGGACTCAAACTGTTCCATATCTAATCCTAGCATAAAACCCGACCCGGCCCGCACCGGGCAAGCCAATAACGTCGTTCCCGCCTCCGAAATGACCCTCACTCGCGCGGTGGAACTCCTGCGTCAGGGACAGGTCATCGGCCTGCCCACCGAGACGGTTTATGGCCTCGCCGGGGATGGATTGAACCCCGCCGCGCTGGCCAGAATCTTCGAAATCAAGCAACGCCCCCTCTTCGATCCGCTCATCCTTCATTTCGCCGAGGCCGAGGCGGCCTTCTCCCTCGCCGCTACCGTTCCCCCGCAGGCACGGCAATTGGCTGAGCGTTTCTGGCCCGGCCCGCTCACCCTTGTCCTGGCCAAAAAGGAGATCGTTCCCGATCTGGCCACCAGCGGCCTGCCGAATGTCGCCCTGCGCGTCCCGGTTCATCCCGTCGCGCAGGCGCTTCTTCGTGCTTTTGGCGGTCCCCTCGCCGCGCCCAGCGCCAATCGCTTCGGCCGCATCAGCCCGACCGACGCCGCGGCGGTCCACACCGAACTGGGCGACGCGGTACCACTGATCCTCGATGGCGGCCCGTGCAACGTCGGCGTCGAATCGACCGTGCTCGACCTCTCCGGAGAAAAACCGGTCCTGCTCCGTGCCGGCGGCATTTCGCTGGAGGAAATCGAGTCCATCACCGGCCCGGTTGAACGGGCCCAGCCGGTCGATGCCCGCCCGCAATCCCCCGGCCAGCTCAAGCATCACTACGCTCCGCGCAAACCTCTTCATCTCGTCAACGAGCCGGGCGAAATTCCGGTCCGTCCCGATTCCGCCTGGCTCGCCTTCGGGCCGGTCTCCGATTCATTCCCCGGCATCGTGGCCAATCTCTCCCCTTCCTCCGACCTGCGTGAAGCGGCGGCCCATTTCTTTCGGATGATGCGCTCGCTCGATGACGATCCGCGCACGCAGGCCATCTATGCGCAGCTCCTTCCTAATTGCGACCTGGGCCGCGCCATCAATGAACGCCTCGACCGGGCCTCGGCCCGCGTGGAAACCTAGTCGACGCCCGGATCGCTCAAAATCGGGCGATTGTTCCGGGACGAAGCGCCGCTGGCCCGATGCTGGATCCGGTCGGGCGGCCCGACCTTGTTGTTCAGCGGATAAGCCAGCCCGATGACCTCGTAACCCTGCAGCACAAAAACCGGGAGTTGCTCATCCAGGTGTGGATCGTACGCCTTATAAGGGGCAAAATGACCCCAGAATTTATATTCCCAATCCGTATCGGCATCGGCCTTGAGCAATTTGCGGTGTGGTGCCACGGCCAGCCCAAGCGTTTCCTGCAGAGCGATCCATTTCGCCGAGCCCCAGCCGGCTCCGTTTTTTTTGATCCAGCCCCAGCCTTCGCCGCCCTGCGTATCGATGAAACGGTGCCCGATCCAGTAATCGTCCCCCTTCGTATCGCCTTCCTTGTAGCCGGGCGTCGGGGTCTCCTGCTTCGGATCGTTCGCCAGGTGGTCCAATGGCGATCCTTTCTTCAAGGGCGGCGCCACCGGCGGCGGCCCGCCTGCGGGCGGCACGTAGGTCTCGCTGTCGGATTCATTTTGGGCCGAGAGCGGAGCGACCGAAATCAGTAGCGCCAAAAAGACGCCCGGGACAAAAAAACGCAAGAGGGCCATGACAGAATTTATTGCGCCCAGCGGCCGTCTGAATTCGATAGCTCGGGCAAACCGCCGTGGGCAAAGTCGGTCTTGCCAATGGCGCCGGTCATGGCCACGTCGAAATGATCCTTCCACCATTGGCTGTACATCTCGCCTGAATGGCAGCCCCAGCTCTTGCAGATGGCATGGCGCGCGAAGATATCATCATCGATCAGCCGCAGGTCCTTCACGTGCAGCCAAGCGACCGACATCGTGTCAATGGTGTTGCTGTAGTCGAAGAGAAAACAGGCCTTGTTCGAGTGACCAATATAATCGAAGTCGGTGATCTTCACCTGGTCGCGGTCCTGGCCCTTATTGAGATAAGCGATCAGTTCCTCCTTGGTGTTGAACCAGTGCAACGTTGCGCCAACCTGCCGCGCCTTCGCTGCAATTTGCGCCAGCAGGTCCATTCCCATTTCCTCGCTGCGCGCCGCGTAGCCGGGCCGGTAGACCAGCCAGGTAAGAATGTCGCCCGCCGGCAACTGGCTTTTCAGTTGCTGCAGCCGGATCACGCTGGCGTCGACAAAATTGAACCAGTAAACATCGTGCGAAACCGCTCCCTTGCCGTGCTCCATAAATCGCAGCGCCGGGCCGCCGGTCAGCACGATTTCCTCGTGGGTCTCAGCCATTGCGCCGAGCGTGCCCAGAATAAAAAGGGAAAGGATCAGGATATGGCGCATGGCAGAACCGATGTTTTTGCCAGACCGAGACGCTTTCAAAAAGAAAAAACTCGGGCGATATGTCCCAACCCCTAAGTGGTCTGAAGCACGTTGATCTGCGGCGCGTCGCTCCAAAGATCCTCCAAGGCGTAAAAGCCCCGCCTTTGTTCGTGGAAAATATGCACCATCACCTCGCCGTAATCGATCACCACCCACTGGCTCGCCGGGAATCCATCGACGGCCAGCGGTTTGAGTCCGAATACATCCTTCAATTCCTTTTCAATGCCGTTGACGATCGCCTTGATCTGCGGCTCCGACTGGGCCGAACAAATGACGAGATAATCGCAAATGGTCGAAATGGACCGGAGATCCAGAATCACCGGCTCCAGCGCCTTCTTGTCCTGCGCAAATTGCACGCACCGGCGCGCCAGTTCGAGCCCGGTCGGCGATGCAGATGAGGTTTCAGGCATGAGAGGATTCTAAACGAGATAAAGGCCGTGGCGCTGGATGTAGGCGGCGACCGGGGCGGGGACGAGAAGATCGATCGGCAGGCGGGATTTCACGCGGTGGCGAATTTCTGTGGCAGATATATCGATCCGCCGGGGTTGCGGCAAGCTCAGAACCGTACGCGACACCCTTCCCTCCGGCGCCGCTCCGCGCGGCAGCAGCACAAACTTCACCAGCCGGGCCAGTTCCTTCGCCCGATGCCACTGACGCAATTCCGCCGACTGATCCCCTCCGACCAGCCAGAAAAGTTCCGCGCGCGGGAATGCCTCCCGGATTTCCATGGCCGTGTCATAGGCATAGGAAGGCGGCGGCCGGTCCAGTTCGCAACGACTCAGCCAGAAGCGTGAATTTCCTTTCAGCGCCAGCCGCAGCATCGCCACGCGATGCGCGTCGCTGATCCGCGGCCTCTGCGCTTTAAACGGCGATCGAACGCACGGCATGAAAAGGACTGCGTCCAGCTTCAGTTGCTCCAGCGCGTCGCGGGCCAGCAGCAGATGTCCGTGATGAACCGGATCAAACGTCCCGCCGTAGATCGCCAGCCGCAGTCGCGGCGACTTCGCGGATATCTTGTCCGTTTTTTTCATACTTCGACTACATAGGTACCGGTCGCCACGTCATGAAAGGTGCGCCGCTGCGGATTGAAGAATGCATAAAGAAGCGGAATCCCATAGGCGCTGATCGAAATGATGACCAGCAGCGCCCGCAGCAGGGCATGCCCCAACGAAATGCTCTGCCCCCCCTTATCCACTACCCGAATCCGCAGCATTGACTTGCCCGGCGTTCGGCCATGCGCCGCGTGAAATCCCGTGAAATAAAGGACGAGCACGAGATCCGAAATGAGAGCGCCTGCCAGTTCCGCGTGTTGCGGCAAATTTGGCGGTGGCACCGGGTCCGGCAGCCCCACCGCGATCCCAAACTGAATGCACCAGTCCGGGATGAAATAAAGCGCCATAACGATGAGAATAGGCGTCGCCCACAGACTGCTAAAAACCATATCGAGGATAAAAGCCAGGATGCGCCGGAAGATGGGAGCGATCACCAGCGTCCCGGACAATGGTTCGGTCACACGCACTTCAGCCAATAGCGCCACCAGCTCGGGATAGCTCTGCCATGGCTGCCACGTCGCGTCCGGTTCATCCAGCCGCACGACGGTACCGATGCCCGCCCGGTTTTCCACTACCCATTCCCGCAATTCCTCCAACCCAACGGGCCCATATTCCTTGTCGTCATCCCCGCGGATCCAAAAGACACGATTTTCCGGCAGCATGACACGGTTCTATCAGATTCACGCCAACTCCAACAGGGAGACTTTCTTGGAGAAAATGAAACTCTCTGGGACAGGCGCCTCCTTTCTAAAATCCCTTCTCCCGGGTCAAAAAAAGTTCCCCAACCCCGGCAAAAGGCGATAGAAAGGAATCATGATTCGAGCCCAAGTCATCGTCCGGCCCCGCGCCAGCATTTTCGATCCCCAGGGTGACGCCGTCTGCCGCGCCATCCAGCACCTCGGCGTCTCCACCGTCAAACAGGCCCACGTCGGCAAATGCATCGAGCTGGAACTCGACGGCGACGATGTCACGGCGGCCCGCACCCAGCTTGAAACCATCTGCAAGGACCTCCTCTCCAACCCGGTCATTGAGGACTACGTGCTGACACTTGCCGCCGCCGAAGCCCTGGCCCAGGTCAAGCCGGCAGCGGCAAAAAAGGGAAAGAAGAAGGCCTGACTATGCGTTGGGCGGTCATCCAGTTCCCCGGTTCCAATTGCGATCAGGATGTCTACCACGTCCTGAAAAACGTCCTGGCGCAGGAAGTCGATTACGTCTGGCATAAGGATACCTCCCTCTCCGGCGCCGATGCGGTCGTGGTGCCGGGCGGCTTCTCCTATGGCGACTATCTTCGCTGCGGTGCCATCGCCCGTTTTTCTCCCGTCATGTCCGCCGTGAAGGAAACCGCCGCGCAGGGCAAGACCGTCCTCGGCATCTGCAACGGCTTCCAGATCCTTTGCGAGTCGGGTCTGCTGCCCGGTGTCCTGGTGCGCAATACCAGCCTTCATTTCCGCTGCGAAACGATCCCAGTGCGCGTGGAACATCCCGCCAGCCGTTTCACCAGTGAATATCTCACCGGCCAGGTATTGCGCCTCCCCATCGCCCACGGCGAGGGCCATTACGTCGCCGATGACGAAACGCTCGAGTCGCTTTTCCTCAACAAGCAGGTCCTCTTCACCTACAGCGATTTTCAGGGTCGCACCACACCCGAATCGAACCCGAACGGCTCCCAGCGCCACATCGCGGGCATTATGAACCGCGCCGGCAATGTCCTCGGCCTCATGCCCCACCCCGAACGCGCGTCGGAAAAAATCCTCGGCAGCGATGACGGCCTCGGCCTCTTCGCCTCCATTCTGGCCAGCCAGGCTCAATCAACAGCCAAGGCGGCATGACATGAGCGACTCCCTTTCCACGCAAGACATCCATTCCCTCATCCAGAGCATTCGTGGTCAACGGGTGATCCTGGCTTCTGATCTGGCGAAGCTATATGGCGTACAAACCAAGCGGCTCAATGAACAGGTAAGACGCAATCCGCAGCGATTTCCCTCCGATTTCATGTTTCAACTAACTGCGGATGAAGTTGATACACTTATTTCTTCAAGGTCGCAATTTGCGACCTTGAAGAAAGGGGAGAATATCAAATACCGCCCTTATGCCTTTACTGAGCACGGTGCGATCATGGCCGCAAATGTTTTGAACAGCGCACAGGCGGTGGCCATGAGTGTCTACGTTGTCCGTGCCTTCATCCAGCAACGCGAAACCATCGCCGCCAACAAAACGATCCTGAAAAAGCTGGCCGAGATTGACAAAACCTTGCTTCAACATAACGCCTCCCTCCGCGAGATTTACCAGAAACTGCTACCCTTGCTTCAACCGCCGCCCGATCCGCCCAAGCCGCAAATCGGCTTTCGCGAAAGATCGCCGCGTTACGGTTTCGCGCGGCCGTCGCGGCGTTAACTTTCTTCCAAAAGGATTTTCGCAATTCCGTTAACTCCGTCTAAATTTTTCTCGCCCATGCCCGATCCCGCCATCACGCCCGAACTCATCGCCAAGCACGGGATCACCCCCGACGAATTTGAGCGCATCAAGACCATCCTCCAGCGCGAGCCGAACTTCACCGAGCTCGGCATCTTCTCCGTGATGTGGAGCGAGCACTGCTCTTATAAGAACTCCCGCCTCGAACTCCGCAAATTCCCCACCACCGGCCCGCGCGTGCTGGTCAAGGCCGGCGAAGAAAACGCCGGCGTCGTCGATATCGGCGATGGCTGGGGCGTCGCCTTCAAGATGGAATCGCACAATCACCCCAGCGCGGTCGAGCCCTTCCAGGGCGCGGCCACCGGCGTGGGCGGCATCCTGCGCGACATCTTCACCATGGGCGCCCGCCCCGTCTTCCTCATGGACTCGCTCCGCTTCGGCGACATCCGCCCCGGCAAGCCCAACGCCGCGACCAATCGCCGCCTCCTTTCCGGCGTCGTCTCCGGCATCGCCCATTACGGTAATTGCATCGGCGTTCCCACCGTCGGCGGCGAAATCTACTTCGACGCCTCCTACGACGGCAACCCGCTCGTGAATGTCTTCTGCCTCGGCACGCTCAAGACCACCGACATCCGCCGCGGCGCCGCCACTGGCATCGGCAACCCCGTTTTTTATGTCGGCAACCGCACCGGCCGCGATGGCCTTGCCGGAGCCGCCTTCGCTTCGCGCGACCTGACGGAAGATTCCAAGATCGACCGCCCCGCCGTGCAGGTCGGCGATCCGTTCATCGAAAAGCTCCTCCTCGAAGCATGCCTGGAACTCTTCCAGCATCCCGAGGCCGTCGTCGGCATCCAGGACATGGGCGCCGCCGGCCTCACCTGCTCCACGTGCGAAACCGCCAGCCGCGGAAACAGCGGCATCGAGATCGACCTCGCCCTCGTCCCGCAGCGCGAGCAGGGCATGACTCCCTACGAGATCATGCTCTCCGAATCGCAGGAACGGATGCTCATCATCGTCCGCAAGGGCCAGGAAAAAACCGTCACCGACATCTTCGCCAAGTGGGACCTCCCCTGCGCCCACATCGGCCAGGTCACCGACGACGGTTTCATGCGTGTGAAAAATCACGGCGTCACCGTGGCCGAAATCCCGGCCAAAAAACTCGCCGACGAAGCGCCCCTCTACAAACGCGAAGCCCGCCGTCCCGCCGATCTCGACGCAAAGCAAAAGCTCGATCTCGCCTTGGTTCCCGAGGCCAACATCAAGGAAACTCTGGAAAAACTCCTCGCCTCGCCCGACATCGCCTCCAAGCGCTGGGTCTACCGCCAGTATGACCACATGGTCCGCGTCGGCACCGTCACCGCGCCCGGCAGCGACGCCGCCGTTGTCCGCGTCCCGACCGGCGACAACACCTGGAAATATCTGGCCGCCTCGGTCGATTGCAACGCCCACTACGTCGCGCTCGAACCGAAGCTGGGCGCGCTCATCGCCGTCGCCGAATGCGCCCGCAACCTCGCCATGACCGGCGCGGAGCCGCTCGCCCTCACCGACAATCTCAACTTCGGCAATCCGCATAATCCCGAAAATTTCTACCAGCTCCAGCAGGCCGTCGACGGCCTCGCCGAAGGCTGCCGCGCCTTCGACATCCCCGTCACCGGCGGCAACGTCAGCCTCTACAACCAATCGCCCGCCGGGGCCATCGACCCGACGCCCACCGTCGGGATCGTCGGCCTGATCCGCGATCCGAAGCACGTCACCCCTTCCCATTTCCAAAATCCCGGTGATGCCATCATCCTCGTCGGCGATCCCGGCGCGGAACTCGGCGGCAGCCTTTACCTGCGCGAACTCCACGATCTCAAACAGGGCCGACCACCCGAGCTCAATCTCGAACGCGAAATCAACCTGCACAATGCCGTCCGCTCCGCCATCCGCCTCGGCGAAATCCGCAGCGCCCACGACCTCGCCGACGGCGGCCTGCTCGTCGCCCTGGCTGAATGCTCCGTGGCCGGAGCCAGGCGCCTCGGCGCTGTCATTACTCTCGATGCACCCGCCTCGCGCCTCGACGCCCTTCTCTTCGGCGAATCCCAGAGCCGCGCGATCGTCACTACCCGTCCTGAAAACGCCTCAGCCCTCGTCGCCCTGCTCGAACTACGCGGCGTCCCGGCCCGGCGCATCGGCACTGTGGGCGGACGTGACTTGACGCTGAAAATCAGCGGCTCGACGCCGCTCGAATTCACCTGGGACGTCACCGCCCTCCATCGCCTCTGGGACGGAGCGCTTGATTCGTATCTGGCTTAAATCAACTCCGCCTGCTCTAGCAAATCGGCGCAGACCTTTTTTGCGTCGAAGAATTGCTCGGCCAGCGCCCGTGCCGCGGCCTGGTGCTCCGCGTAGTGATCGTTAATGTCCGCGATCGCCTCGACCGCCTCCTCCAGAGTCGAAAACGCCAGTAGCCCGTCGCCCGCCGGAATCGTCTCGCTCCAGCCCGTCTCCTGCACCACGGCGGGACGGCCCAGCGCCAGATAACAGGCCGTGCGGCAACTGAACCAGCCCGTGCGCCCCTGCACGTAGCCATTCTTCGCCACGCTCCACTCGGCTTTCGACGTGCGCAGAAATTCGTGATAGCTCCGGTGATCGGGCAGCACCTCGCCCGCCTCCAAAATTGTCCAACCGAGCGCGCGCAACTCTTCCGTCGGCCGCCGTGAACCAATCCCCTGTCCCATTGCCATTTCCAGCCGTTGCGGCGTCCGCTGCGGCAGTTGCTTGAACTTTTCGAACTCCAGATCCTTCTGGCCGTAAAGTTTTCCCGCCCATTCAATCGGCGCATAGCTCGCCCAGTTCATCACCGTGGTAAACCGGTCCGGCACCGCGTCGTCCTGCATCGGCCAACAATCAAGCGCGATGGGCTGCACCGTTTTCTTCCAGCGAATACCCGTGTCCGGTGCCAGGCAGCCCGGCTTGCCCACATTCAGCCCGAAGGTGAAGTGGCTGTCATGCGCCCGCACCCGCGCCGCGTAATCGGCATTCTTCGGATCGAGCAGCCCCACTTGGCAGAACATCGGATCACCGTCGATGAACATCTGGTGCTTCACACCAAAATCGTAATCGCGCAGCCAGCCGGCGCTCGACACGTTCACCAGCAGATCGCCGTTCCTGATCAGATCGCGCGCTGCCGTCTCACCTGCCCCGTGAAATTTGCCGTCGGCCCCGTTGCGATAAATCCACCGGTCGCCGAAGCCGAATTCACTCATCATCCCGGCGAGATAATTCACGTTGTAGGTGCAATCCTCGCTCACCGTCTGCCCTACCGGATCGTAGGGCCATGCGCCCGAATCCTCCAGATACCACACGTCATGGCCCAGGCTCCGGAACCCGATCAGGTACTGGATGTAATCCCACGTCACCCCGCCGAAGGCGTATTGGCCAAGAAGACCGGTGACGACGATGCGCACGAAGTTGGGCCCAGATGCCGGCGATCTTGGTTAAAAATGATGAATGATCAGGTAATGCCGCTGCGATTCGTCCTCGGCATGGACCGGGTAGAAACTCAGGTGCACCGGCACCGATTGCCGGGTATGGCTCCAGAGTGGAACATGCGACAGGATCGAATCGCGCCCGACAAAACTCAGCACCATCTTCAGGAACTCGGGCGTCCAGGCTTCCAGTTCCGCCAGCGACCGCCCCAGCAACTGCTGCTGATCAAACTGCGTCGTGGAAGAAAAGGCGTAATTTGCATAGAGGATCTGAAAACCGGGTTCCTCGCCGCTCGCATCGATCAAAACAATCGGCGCATCGGCCAGCTCAATGGCAGCACCGATTTGCAGGTGCCGTGGATCGCCGATGGGCACCTGAACCTCGACAATTTGGGGCTCCGGCGCCGGTGTGCCGGGCGGAACCCATAATTCATCGCCGGGGGCAGCTGCAATGGCCGGATTGGCCGCCGCCTGTGCCGCGTTGGCGTTTCCACCGGCATGAGCCAGGGCCAGGAGCCGTTCCGCAACACGCAGCCGGACCTGGAGCACCTTCACGTTCACCGGTTTCGGCATGTAATCGTTCGCGCCCGATTCGAGCGCCTGGTTGATCACGTCGACGCCCTCGTTGGCCGTGACGATGATGATGTAGGGAATCATGTCCGAGCCATTGCCATACTGAGCCCGGAATTCCCGGCACAATTCGTAGCCGCTCATTCCCCCCATGTTGATGTCCATGATGATCAGGTCGGGCAGATTGATCTCGCCCGAGGCGACTTTTTGCAGCGATTCCTCGCCGCTGGCCGCCTCGCTGATTTCATGCCGAACCGACTGCCCGGAATTGATCAAGGTCCGCAAGAGGCTGCGCGTGGAGGAACTGTCGTCGATCAGGAGAATATGCATCGCTGGATGGGGCCGGAGGCTGGAAAAAACCCTAGGAGTTCTCTTCTAATAGGACAAGACAGCGTTGCGAGTCGACTTCTATTTCCGGGGTTTATGGCGATCTTTGCTCCCGCCGCCAAATAGTGAACCCAATTTCGCCAAAAAGGGCTTCGCCTTGCCCGTGTCCTTGAGTTTGCCTGAAATTCGGTCGAAGGCGATCGCGCCTTTAGGCAGCTCCTTCGGTGGCGGCCCCAGTTTGGGCATGGGCATGGTCGTAGCCGGCGTAGCCCCGGGGGCAGGCGCCACCGGTTTGGGCCGGTTGATGGTCGGCCGCCTTAATTGAAAGCGGACATGAAGATCAAGCGAACCCAGCGTCATCACATCGCCCACCTTCAATGTGTCTTGCGCCACCGGAAAGCCGTTGAGCTTGACTCCCGACTGCGCACCAAGGTCCCAAATTGTCACCGAGCCCTTTTCCAGAATCAGCCCGCAATGCAGCGGATCAACCGAAGGATTACGCAGGATCACGTCGCATTCATCTGAGCTGCCAATCACATAGCTGCTCTTGTTCGCGTCGACGAAAGTAAAGCCCCCGGGCAAAATCTCCGGGTCGGCGCACTCGAGCGATATCGTGTAGTATTTCAGAACCGATTCGATTCCGCCTACCTGCCCGGCCATGAATTCCGGTGTGCCGAAAGCCTGTTCCAGCCGTTCCTTTTCCCGCGTCTCCAGTTCGGCTTTCTCCTGCAAATGCTCCGCGTAAAGCACGGAGGCTGCAGACATCGTCAGGTGCAGGCTCGCCCGCTCCGGCATCACACCGCTCTGCCATGTCGTCTCCGCGTCGCCCCAGTCGAACATCCGAAACAGCGCGGGTATGCCCTCCAGCCCCGCCAGTTGCGCGTGGATCAGAAAATGTTCCTTCGTGAAAATCTGGCCCTCATGCGGGCCGCGCCGCAAATCAAGACGACCCGTCTCGCCACTGGAACAGCGGCGCTCGAGCGCTTCCAGACAGATGTTCTTTACTTCAGCCATGTCTCTAATTCTCTCTACCGTATCACTTCACTCCCCCGGCGAGATAGCAAAAAGAACAGTTCCCGTCGTCGTTGCTGGCCCTGTCCCCGGTTCCAGCGAAATGGCAAAACCAGGTGAAGTCGAATTAACCATCTCAGCTCCAAACCGCACCGATCCATTAGCTTGTATGATCGCCCCCGTGTTGATCGGCGCAGCCGCGGTCGGATCCAGCACCCACAGATGGTAACTCTGTCCCTCCGGTGGTGCGGACGGGTTTTGGCTCGTCAGGACCCCACGATTCTGATGCGGATCCCATGCGACCAGCACCGTGGCCGAGGCATAAGCCGGGTCCGGATCGCGCGCCTGTAATATTGAGAGTCGCAGTCCATCCAGAGCATTGCTTTCATTCAGGCGGTTAACTTCTTTTCGAGCCTCTGAAAGCTGCGCTTTCAGACTGACAATCTGCCTTAATTGAATGATGCCGAAAATGACCAGAACGGTCGCGATACCGAGAGGTATCCAGGGAGAAGAGAGGATGGCCCTGCCTTTTGAATTTTGCGCAGGAGCTCGATCCATCATAGCGGGCTTTAGGCGCGGCCCTAATCGTCAGGGAACGGTATCTTCAGGGCCGGTTGAGAGCGGCGCCCCATAAACGGGCGCGTGACTTTCGGAAGAAACATGCATGGCGGCCGAGGGCTTCGCCCGTATTGGGTTCGATGCCACCGTCGTCGGCTGAGCCACCGCCACGGCTGGTGTCGGCACCGATCCCGCCGGAGCCGGAGTGGCCTTCGCCACCGTTACATTCTTCAGCTTGGCCTCCCGGCAAAGGGCCAGGACTTTCTTCAACTCCTTGTGCGACACCTTCTCACTCCCATTCACCACAATCGATTGCCCCGGGCTGATCACTGAAAGTTCCTCCAGCTTGATCTTCAGATCGTCCAGGCTCAGCGTCGCATTCTGGAAATCAACTTTACCGTCTGGTCGAAGCTGGAGGTTTAGCGGCAATTCCATCGCCGGCGGCAAAGGCTTCGACGTCGGGGTGGGCGGAGGTGCTGGTGTCGGAGCCGCCGGGGTGGAAACCAAGGCCGCGGCCTCAGCCGTTTTGGCCGCAGGAACCGCTGGCGTCGCGGGCTTGGGTGTCGGCTGCGGCGCGACGGTGACCGACTTGAATCCGGCGGCTTGGCACAGCTTCGTCAGCGCGTCGATCTGCTCCTGGGTCGCTTTCTTGCCCGGCTTGATCGTCAGCGGCCGGTCGGGCGTCTTCTGCGCGATCTCGGCCAGCTTGGGCTTTAATTCATCCAGATTCAATGTATTGCGCTCAAACCCAACCTTTCCATCACCGCGCAGATGAAGATTGATGGGCTTCAGCATCGGAGCCGGAGCGGCCGCACCGGGAACAGGCGCCGGGGCGGGAGCCGGACCTGTCTTCATGGCTGGAACTGGCAGGGGAGCGGGGGCAGGCGCTGGAGGAGGAGGTTGCACCAGGACCAGATGAATCAGGCACGGCACTTTCTTGATCCGGCTCAGATAATTCTGCTCGGTCGGCGTCAGCTTTACTCCCTGCGCCATCTGGTCGCGCAACGCCTTGATCTTGATGTTTGCCATCGGAATGAAATTAAACGCCGCCGTCATCGTTTCGGCGCTCGCCAACATCGCCTGATGCGGATCGGCAATGACCGGGAAACGGATGATCTTCAATGGCCCGCCGCCGTCCGATTTCACCGTGCCAACCAGCTTTCCGTCCGGCTGGCTCAACTGCACCGTGCCCTGGGCAATCCATACATCCGTCCGGGCCGGCATCGCCACGGTCACAAAATCGGTTCCGCGGGCCGCCGCCACGCCGAATTCCGTCTTCACCTGATAATCTTCCTTCTCGCCGATGCGCTGGCCCACCTTTGAGAAAACGGCGCCCTTGGTCAGGTCGACCTCCGTGCTGCGCGAGGCCTCCGTCACCGTCTGTTGCACCGCCGCTTCCGAATTGGGAATCAACCGGGCCGAATCGACCCCGCCGAAAAGCACCGCCGCCGTTCCGTCGCCGCCGGTCTTCACCACGCTCCCGTTCGGAATCGTCATCCCGTCATTGACCGGAACGAAATTCGCGGGCGCGGTGGGAAGCGCCACGGTCACATCCCCATGCGGTTCGCGAATCTGCATCGCGTCCGGCGGAATATTGAGCGAGGCCGGCATGTTCGACGGCGTAATCGGCTCGATCCAGTCGTTTGTCATCGGGATATAGAGCTCTTTCGGCGCCTTCACTTTCGGGGTGATGAAATAGGAATCGCCCTGCTGGGTATATTTGCCGGTGAAAATAACCGCTTCCGGGTCGGCCTTCAGCACGTCGCCCTTCCAATAAAAATTCGTGTCGGCACGACGATACTCGACCTCTTTCGGCGCCGCCGTTGGAGAGGTTTTGGCCCAGGCAACGTCGCGTAACGCGATGGCGAAAAGAAGTATAAGGGTGAATCGAATGACGTGGTGCATGACGGGAATGAAGTCCTTTTTGGGGTTGGGTGAAGCGCACCGGCCCATCCCCCGATGGCCCGGTACTCTTGCCTGCTAAGACCTTTGCGCGTCTTTTGACAAAAATCGAAGCAAAAATATCAATTCTATTGATATTTAGGTGCTGGTCTTTCCGCCTTAAAGTCGCCCCTCCCCGGAAAAAAGACCTTCATTCCCCCGGAGCGAAGTCGAAACCCCTTGAACACTCTCAACCCTTTTTTTGAATCATCTATGTCCTCCCAGGAAAATTATGCCTCTTCCATCCATGACAAATTCGGCCAGTATCGTCCCGTCTGGTACCCCACGCAACAGGTCCGCGTCGGCGACATCCTCGAACTCGACGACTCCGGCACCTTCAACCGCGTCGACAACCTGGCCAACTACGCCCCCACCTCAGCCTTCGTCGCCAACGTCCTGACCAATCCCGCCTCTGTTCCCATCGATTTCGTCAGCACGGCAGGCGTCCAGCTCGACACCAAGGCCAGCGGTGCCACCAACTCCCAGTTTCCCGCCGTTCCCCAGGCCAACGCCGCCATCTCCGTCGCTTTCTCCGACGAGGATGACTTCATGATGTACGCCGACGCGGCCACCGAAACCGTACTGGGCAATATCCTCGCCCTCCAGGCCCTCCTCCTTAACATCCATGCCGCCAACCAATGGCAAAATAATTATATCGTCGCGACCAAGGTCCTGAGCACGCCCCTCTTCTCGCTGCTTCTCTCCCAAACCTCCAATTCCAGCATCCAACTCTCCCTTAACGGCACACTCTCACCCACCATCCCGGAACTCGGTCAGGCCGGCGTCAGCTATTCACTCGTCCAGTCGCGCGGCGCCATCACCCGGATTCTTGGCGCGACCAACGTTACGCCCCTCGTCGGCGGCATGCGGCTCGTGCCTCATTTTCCCAGCGGCGAGCGTTATCTCGAATACGTCTGACCGCTTTTCTCAACCCTGCCGGGGAATCAATTCGGAAAAGGCCGCAGGGGTCGGCGAGGGCGGAATCTTCTCGGCGATTTCCTCCGCCGGGTAGGTGATGATTTCCGCCAGCGTCGGATGGTAATGCGGCATCGCGGCCAGCTCATGCACCGTCCCGCGATAACGCATCACCGCGATCAGTTCATGGATCAAATCGGATGCGTGCGGCCCAATGATCTCCGCGCCGATGATCTCGCCCCGGCTTTTCTCCGCGATCAGCTTCACAAAACCAAATTCATGCCCGCCGATCTGCGCCTTGCCATGGTCGTTAAAGGGATAGCTCGCCGTCAGATGGTCGATCTTCCGCTCCGCCGCCTCGGTCTCGGTCAGTCCCACCATCGCGATCTCCGGATCGGTGAATGTCACCACCGCCTTCAGCCGGTAATCGATCTTTTCCGGAACCTCGTGATCGCCCCGGACATGATCGACCGCGTTGCGCGCCGCCACCTCGCCCTGCTGGATCGCGATGTGCACCACCTCGTAGGGCCCGACCGTATCGCCCACCGCGAAAATATGCGGCGCCGATGTGGCCATCGTCCCGCTCACCCGCAATTTCCCCTCCTCCAGCATCACGCCCGCCCGGTCGAGATTCAATCCCGCCAGGGCCGGCTCGCGTCCCAGCGCATAGAGGATTTCATCCACCACGATCTCCTCCTGCTTGCGTCCCCGCTGAAAAAAGATCTTCTTTCCCTTCCCGGTCTTGCGTACTTCGAGCAGCTTCACACCCGTCCGCACATCGATCCCCTCCGCCTTGAAGGCCCGCTCCAGTTCCGCGCTCACGTCCGGATCGTAATTGCGCACGATCCGCTTGCTCCGTTGCAGCAGCGTCGTCCGCGCTCCCACCCGCGCGAAAAACTGTCCCAGTTCCACCGCAATCACGCCTCCGCCCAATACCGCCAGCCGCTTCGGAATCGAATCGGCATTCAAAGCCGTGTCGCTCGTCAGGTAACCCGTCTCCCACAGGCCCGGCACCGGCACGCGCGTAATGACCGAACCCGTCGCGATGATGAAAGCCGACGCCGTCAGCAGTTCCTGTTTCCGTCCCCGCTGCAGCAGCAACGTGTTCGCATCGAGGAACGACGCGCGCGCCCGCAAAAAGGTGAATTTTCCATTCCTCAACTGCTTCTGCCGATAGGCCGCGAAGCCCCCAATCAGGTGCTTTTTCCGCGCCTGCACACATTCCATGTTGACCTCGACCGCCTTGGCCACCAGCCCGAATTCCCGCGCCCGCCGGATGTCGTGCCAGCGATGCGCCGATTCGAGCAGCGACTTGGATGGCATACAGCCGCGCAGGATGCACAGGCCACCCACTTCATCGCCTCCCTCGATCACGACCACGCGCGCGCCCAGGCCCGCCGCCGTTCGGGCCGCGGCATAACCTGCGCTGCCGCCGCCGATCACCGCGACATCGAATTCCGGCTCCGCCGGCTTCAGACTTTGCCACTGCGGCGAAACCGTTTCTCCGCTTTCATGACGTGGCAGTGGCGTCGGCATGGCGGCAAAAACCTCCGTTTAGGCCGGCACGCCGGACAAAACGGTCCGCACTCCGCCGAACTTCGGGTAGAGGTAGCGATCCGCCGGCAGACCTTTTTTCGTCACCAGCCGCGCCTCCTCCAACCCCCGCTCCTTCAGGCGTCGCAATCCCTCGTGCAATAAAAATGAACCGAGTCCCCGACAGCGATATTCATTCAGCACGCACACCCCCAGCGGCAGGTTGCTCACCTTGTCGCCCGCATCCCGGATCGCCGTCGCGGCGATGATCCGCGCCCCGTGCTTGATGGCAATAAATGTCACTTCACCCGACGGAAACGCCGAGTCGATGATCTCCTCCGCCAGTTTCATCCGTGACGCCAGATCGTCGCTCCAGGCCGGTTCCATCGACAGTGAACGCGTCACCGCCGCCTTCAGTAAAGCCTGATCGTCGAGTGACGCGGACTCGGCAAGGTAACGGGCATCAAGCTTGGGCGATGCCGCGGGCAACGCTTTCAAATTCCAGGAAAACTGGACCCAGGTGGACAATCTCATCGCCCTTAGCTTCGCGGCCCGCACAGATGCGCGCAAGGGATTTTGTTCCGCAACTTCGGCAACATGACATAAAGGAAAAATATACCACTTGGAATTGGCCTGCCATGTGCTCCATTAGGTTCATGCATCTCACGACGAGTGTCGCGCAGAACGTAATCCAAATTCATTTGCGCGCGTCGCGCGCCCTACTAAGTTTTTCCTGTGGCCCGAAAAAATAAATCCAATCCTCCTGAGGAATCTGGCCAGCCTGTTCATTCTCCCGCGCACGGCCCGCATCCCTCACTCGAACCGATTCTTGACGAAAATCTCGACACGCTCTCCGCGCTGCAGCTCGTCGATCTTCTGACCCAGTTCTATCCGCTCGATTCACCCCGCCGCGTCGAGCTCGGTTATCTCCGCCGCCGCATCGAGGAACTCGAGGTCATGAACGAGCAGGCGCGTCAGGCTGTCGAGAAACTGGACGCCGCCGTCACGAAGCTGACATCTCCCGCCAATCGCGTCGGCACCCTTCTCAATCTTCCGAAGCCCGACACCGCCCTCATCGTCAATGGGGGCGCCGAGTTCTATTGCTCCATCGACCCGCGCCTCGCCCAGTCCAAGCTCCTCATCGGCACCCGCGTCCTCCTCAACGAAGCCTATGTCGTCATCGGCGATCTCGGCTTTGAAAACGGCGGGCCCGTCGCGAAGATTCAGGACCTCCTGCCCGATGGCCGCCTCCGCGTCGGCCAGGAAGGTGGCCTTGCCAATACCCTCGTCATTCGCTCCGCCGCCCTGGGTAAGGAACGGCTCAAGCCCGGCCTCGAAGTCCGCCTCGATTCCTCCCAGCGCGTCGCCCTCGAGGTCGTCGCCGGCGCCCAATCCCGCGATCATCTCCTCGAGCAGGTGCCCGAGCTCCCGTGGGAAAAAGTCGGCGGCCAGGACGAAGCCCGCCAGGCCGTCCGCGATGCCGTCGAACTCCCGCTGCTCCATTCCGATCTCTTCAAGGCCTACAACCACACCAGCCCGAAGGGCATTCTCCTCTATGGCCCCCCCGGCTGCGGCAAGACGCTTCTCGGCAAGGCCACCGCCTACAATCTCACGCGGCAGCTCCGCGAAAAGACCGGCTCCGATCACCGCGAATACTTCATGCACGTCAAGGGGCCCGAAATCCTCAACATGTGGGTCGGCGAATCGGAGCGGCAGGTCCGCGAACTCTTCGCCCGCGCCCGCGAAAAAGCCAAGGAAGGCTTCCTCCCCTTCATCTTCATCGACGAATGCGAATCGATCCTCGGTGTCCGCCGCGCCGGCCGCACCAGCGGCATCCTCAATACCCTCGTGCCCATGTTCTGCGCCGAGATGGACGGCATCGAATCACTCCAGCAGATGGTCATCATCCTCGCCTCCAACCGCGCCGACATGATCGACCCCGCCATCCTCCGCCCAGGCCGCATCGACCGGAAGATCAAGGTCTCGCGTCCCACCCGGAAAGGTTCCGAGGAAATTTACCGCATCTACCTCACGCCCAACCTGCCGCTCGATCCCGCGCTCCTGGAGGAAAACGGCCAGGACCGCCAGAAGGCCGTCGATCACATCATCTCGAAAATCATCGAGAAGCAGTTCGGCCAGAATGAGGACAACCGCTTCCTCGAGGTCACCCTCCGCAGCGGCCGCCACGAATATCTCCACCGCGGCGACCTCGTCAGCGGCGCCATCATCGCCGGCATCGTCGAGCGGGCCAAGGAGACCGCCATCAAGCGCGCCATCTCCTCGCCCGAGCCCACCGGCCTGACCGTGAAGGATTTCATCGACGCCCTCAACGTCGAGTATAAACAAAACGACATCTTCCCCCCGAACGACATCACGGAAGACTGGCTCAAGCTGGTCGACTACGATCCCGAAAACGTCGTCAAACTTTCCCCGGTCAAGCCCCGCCGCGTCGAGGCCTCCGCCATTATTTGAAAGATTTTCTGACAGGATTCACATGATTAACCGGATTGAAGGCTCGCATAAAAAAATTCTTCTTTTTGCGGTTAATCCCTTCTCTCCCGAATCCTGCAAATCTCGTTAATCCTGTCCAAATTCCCCATGCATACCCATCCGCCCCCCTGGCCAATCTGCTTTGGTCTTGAAACGGAGCTCGGCATCACGGTCATGGAAGACCCCGAGGCCGACGTCGTCGAGGAATCGATCTCCCTTGTCCGCTCCGCCGCGCAGCATGGCGTCGCCAATCTCTGGGATTATGCCACCGAGGACCCCCATCGCGATGCCCGCGGGTTCCGCGTTCGCGAACTCCTTCAGGACACCGACGAGGCCGGCTACTACTCGCAGGACAGCGCCCGCGAACTCACCTTCCAGGAGATCAAGAGCGATCTCGTCCTCCGCAACGGCGCCCGTTTCTACAACGACCACGCCCATCCCGAATATTCCACTCCCGAGTGCGCCACGCTCCTCGACCTCATCTCGCAGGACAAGGCCGGCGAACGCCTCCTCGAGGAATGCGCGCGTCAGGTCACCCGTCGCGGCAGCCGCACCGTCAAGCTATTCAAGAACAACACCGATTTCCGCGGCCATTCTTACGGCTGCCACGACAATTACCTCATCCCCCGCATCATTCCCTGGGACCGCCTCGTCCAGGCCATGACGCCGTTCCTCGTCGCCCGCCAGCTCTACGCCGGTGCTGGCAAGGTCGGCTGGGAATGCGAAAACACCTCCGGCGGCACCGGCGGCTTCCAGATCTCCCAGCGCGCCGATTTCTTCTCCGAACTCGTCAGTATCGACACGATGAATCGCCGCCCGCTTATCAATACCCGCGACGAGCCGCACGCCGATCCCACCCGCTTCCGCCGCTTCCACGTCATCATCGGCGACTCGAATCTTTCCCAGTTCGCCATCTGGCTCAAGATCGGCACCACCGCGTTGATGCTCGAGTCACTTGAACACGAGGGCGCGCCCGACTGGTGGTCGCTCGCCGACCCGCTCGAAGCCCACCGCCAGATTTCCCGCGACGAAACCTTTCAATGGCTCGTCCCCCTCGCCAATGGCAAAACGATCCGCGCCGTCGACCTCCAGTACGAATTCATTCGCTGGGTCGAAAAGCGCGTCGATCTCGAGCATCCCGAGAAACGCCAAGTCTTGGCCGACTGGAAGGAAACCGTCGAAGCCCTCGAAAGCCGTCCCCTCACGCTGCACGACCGCCTCGACTGGGCCGCCAAGCGCCAGCTCCTTGACGCTTTCCGCGTCCAGGAAAACCTCGAGTGGGATAACTCGTGGCTCCAGAGCCTCGACCTCGAATACCATCTCCTCAAGCACGATGAGGGCCTCTTCTTCGCGCTCGAAAACTCGGGCCAGATAAAAACCCTCATCGGCGAGGCCGAGATCATCCACGCCGTCCAGCATCCGCCCGCCTCCTCCCGCGCCTACCTCCGCGGCCGCAGCGTCCTCAAATTCGCCCGCGAAATGAAAACCGCCCAGTGGGACAACCTTGTCTTCAAGGTCGGCGACCAGATGTATCGCCTCGACATGAGCCAGGCCTTCCCCGGCATGCGCCTCGAGGAAATGATTATCGCCATGGACAAATCGAAAACCATCCACGACCTCATCCGAGAACTCAATCTGAAGCCGGTTTAGAGAAACCATGACGGAATTACCAAATGAGCCAAATGGACGGAATTTGAATGGAAATGGAAAGCAGATGTGGTTTTCTTACTCTCTGGCGTATTCCGTTAATTTGGAAAATTTGGCCATTCCGTCATGCCTCCCTGGAATAGAACTTGCAACCTGACTGCCAACGGTTGAACTAAGCGAAACAGCACCTAAATTAATTCTATGCCCGATCAAAACCAAAAGACGCGCCCTGGCGGTGGTGGTCCCGAGTCCCCAGCTCCCGGCGGTGGCCCCGCCGCTCCCAAAGTCGACCGCCCCAACGTCGACGACCTCCTCAAGCGCATGCGCAAGGTCGATCCCGACCAGGCCAAACGCTACCGCCAACGCACCGGCCAATGACCTTTTCTGGACCTCGCCCCGGCGGGCCGGAATTCACCGGAACCGGGGACTTCACAGAACTGCTCCGTCGTAGCGGGAATTCTCCCGTCCCAACCGAAATTTTCCGCACCGGCGCCCTGCCGCCCCAGACTGAGGCCACCACCGTCCTCTCCTTCCATTACAAGGACGGCGTCCTCATCGCCGGCGATCGCCGCGCCACCGCCGGCAACATCATCATGTATGACCGCGCCGACAAGGTCATCGAGCTCGACCGTGACACCATCATCGCCATCGCCGGCTCGCCCGCCGTCGCCTTCGAGATGGCCCGCACCCTCCAGACCTCCTTCCAGTATTACCGCCGCAGCCAGCTCCAGCCCCTCAGCCTCAGCGCCAAGGTCCGCGCCCTCGGCAAGCTCATCAAGGACAACCTCCCCATGACCCTCCAGGGCGTCGGCGCGGTCGTCCCTATCCTCACCGCCCGCGACAGCCACCATCAGCCCGAACCTAGCCTCTATTTCTACGACGCCCTCGGCGCCCAGTTCCAGGCCGTCGACTTCGCCGTCTCCGGTTCCGGTTCGCCCGCGGCACGCAGCGTCCTCCAGTGGATCAACCGCTGGAGCGGCCGCCCCACCTCGCAGCGCGACGAAAAGGAAGCCGTCCAGCTCGCCCTCCAGCTCCTCGACGTCGCCGCCGAGTCCGACAGTGCCACCGGCGGCGTCGATCGCCGCTCCCACGTTTTTCCGCAGGTCAAGTTCCTCACCCGTGACGGCCTTCGTTCCGTCTCTGTCGAGACTCTCCGCGAAAGCTTTACCTCCCTCGAAGCCTCTTACAAGTAACCTTCAACCCCAGGAATTCCATGAAAGTTCTCGATACCATTTCCGCAACCACCACCGGCGGCCGCGACGGCAAGGGCCAGACCTCCGACGGCAAACTCGACGTCAAGTTCTCGCTCATGAAGGCCCTCGGCGGCAAGGGCGAGGGCATTACCCCTGAGCACCTCTTCGCCCAAGGCTATTCCGCCTGTTTCGGCAGCGCCCTCCAGTACGTCGCCGGCCTCAAGAAAATCCATCTCCCGCCCGACTTCAGCATCACCGCCAAGGTCGCCATCGGCCAGACCGAGGACAACAACTTCCAGTTGGAAGTCGAGCTGACCGCCAAGGCCCCCGGCATCGACCCCGCGCAACTCGAGGAGCTGATCAAGACGGCCCATACCGTTTGCCCCTATTCCCGCGCCATCAAAGGCAACGTGCCGGTGAAGCTGAACGTCGCCTGACGCGCCATGACCGAGGAACCCTATCGTTGGTTGGAGGCGATCACCAATCGCCGCGAGTACATTGAGGACCAGCTCTCGCCCGGCCTGCCTGTCGTCGCCCTCAGCACCGAGCCCGGCATCCTCCTACTCACGATCAAAACCTCGACTCCGAAACTCTTCGAAATTTACGATCACCTCGCCCTCGGCACCCTCGGTCATCCCGCCGATATCGAAAAAGTCCGCCAGACCGTCATCGATGCCGCCCATGTCGACGGCTTCACCCGTTCGCCCGCCGACGTCAGCGCGCGCCGCCTCGTCAGCTACAACCTCGCTCCCGCCCTCAAGGCCGCCTTCGAGCAGATCTTCGCCGCGCCCCTCCTCTTCCGCGGCATTCTCGCCGAGCTCGGCCCCAAGCCCGCCGATGACGCCCTCTGGCGCCTCGACTACGACGGCTCCTTCACCGCCCAGGCCGGCACCGAGCTCACCCACGGCACGGTCATCAGCGGCCCGCGCCACGTGACCAAGGAATGGATCTCGCAAAATCCCAAGCCCTCGCTCGAGCGCCACGATCTCAAGGCCGCCGCTTATTCCGCCCTGCGCCTCCTCGTCTGGGCCAAGCTCCGCGGCACCAAAGACCAGGGTGTCGACTTCTCCGCCGTCCCGACCGATATCGCCCCGCTCAAGGAAAAACTCGGCCCCGACACCGCGCTCGAATTCTCCCTCCTTGACCGCGCGCTCCTCGGCCAGCCCATCGCGTACCGCGTCCCTTCCGCGGACGAACTCGGGCTTTAGTTTTCTCTCCGTCATCCCGAGCTTGTCGAGGGATCTCTAACTATTTGGCCAGAGATGTGTACCAGGAATAGTGAGAGATCCCTCGACAAGCTCGGGATGATCGGTTTTTTATTTCGCCAAAAAATAGCCCCGCTGCTTCTCGCTGATCGGCATCTCCAGTCGCTCCATCACCTGCAGCAAATCCTCCCACACCTTCCGCTTCTCCGTGTTGCTCTGGTTGCGCAGCAGGTAGGAAGGGTGAAACGTCGGCATCAGTGGAATTCCGCGGTAATCGAGGAACGACCCGCGCAGCCGGCTGATCGGACTCACTTTTCCCAGTAATCCTTCCAGCGCCGTTGCCCCCAGCCCCACGATCACCTTCGGCTTGATGATGTCGATCTGCGCCCGCAAATAAGGCAGGCACGTCTCCATCTCCTCCCGCGTCGGCTTACGATTGCCCGATGCGCCCGGGGGCATGTCAGGGCGGCACTTCAGCACGTTCCCGATGTAAACCTGCTCTCGCGTCAGCCCCATTGCCGCGATCATCTTCGTCAGCAATTGCCCCGCGCGTCCCACAAAGGGTTCTCCCTTCAAATCCTCGTCCTCGCCCGGCCCCTCGCCCACGAACATCAGTTGGGCGTCGGGCGTACCCACACCGAAAACCACCGTATGCCGCCGGGCCGCAAGATGCGGGCATTTCATGCAAACCGCCGCGCGCTCGCTCAGGTGCTTTAACTGCTCAACCTTATTTGCGCCCGAAATCTCCATCACCGGCTCTGCCTTTGCAGGCGCGACCGGCGCAGCCGTCACAGGTGACTTCGCTGCTGTGGATGAAACCGGACTGCGCGAAATCGGCGCGGCGCTCACTGCCGTCTGCCGAGCGGTCGAGGTCGGCATCACCGCAGTTGGCGCCGCCTTCACCGCCGCCGCCAATCGCGCCAAACCCTGACGGGCCGCGCGCGAAAGCTTGATCTCCCGAACTCCCTGACGCTCGCGCAAAAACTGAACGTAATGGCGCAACGGCTCCAGGGACTCGTTCATGCTCATTGACCGCAGCAATTCTTGTACTTTTTGCCGCTGCCGCAGGGACACGGATCGTTCCGGCCCGGCGTCGGTCCCGTTTTTCGGATCGGCAGCTTCCGCTCGACAGGCGGCGCTTCGGCGTTCCCGTTTGTCTCCGTCGGATGTTGCGGGGCCATGGGCGCGGCCGGCTCCGCCGTCGGCGCCGTCAGCCCTGAAACCGGCGTCTCATGGATCAACTTCTGTGGCAGGTTGCGCAGGAACGACTCAAATGCCGTGATGCTCGCGCTCGTCCGGAACAGGCTCGACGCGATCTCCGCGTTGATCCGCCCCATCAGATCCGAAAACATCGCGTAGGCCTCCAGCTGATATTCCTTAACCGGGTCCTTCTGCCCGATGCTCCGCAGGTTGATGCTGTGCCGCAGCGAGTCGATGGCGTAAAGATGTTCCTGCCAGAGACGGTCAATCGACCCCAACAGCGTGTAACGCTCCAGCGATTGCAGCGCGTTCGGGTCCTCGAACTTGATCTTGATCTCGTACGCGTCGCGCACCCGCTGCAGCGCCACCTTCTTCACCGCGTCCACCCCGGCATTGAAGTCGAAATCCTTTTCCGCCACACCCACCGGGAACGTATTGTTCAACCACGAAACGAAATCCTCCGGGCTCGCTTCCGCCCCGGTCAGCCGCGCATCCGCCTCGTCGTTGATGACCTCCTCCACCACGCCGAAAATCTCCTCCCGCGGCGTCTCGGTCGACAGGATATCGTTGCGCCACGCATAAATCACCGTCCGCTGCTGGTTCATCACGTCGTCGTACTGCAGCGTGTATTTGCGCGAAACATAATTGCGCTCCTCCACCCGCCGTTGCGCCGACTCGACGCTCTTGTTCAGCCACGGATGCTGCAACTCCTCGTCGTCCTTCATCCCCAGCCGCGTCATCAGGCCGCTCAACCGGCGCGAATCGCCGAAGTTCCGCATCAGGTCGTCCTCAAAGGAAATGAAGAATTTCGATATGCCCGGGTCGCCCTGACGCGCGCAACGTCCGCGCAGCTGCCGGTCGATGCGCCGCGATTCGTGCCGCTCCGTGCCGATGACGTAAAGCCCGCTCGTCGCATGTTCGCCTTCTGCCTCGTTGATCGTCGTCTCGGCCTTCAGCTCTTCCACCACACGGTTCTTCGCGTTGGCCACGTAAAGCCCCTGGATGCTCTTCACGCCTGGCCCCAGCTTGATGTCGGTGCCACGGCCCGCCATGTTCGTCGCGATTGTCACCGCACCGCGCTGGCCCGCGTTGGCCACGATCTCCGCCTCCTGCTGGACAAATTTCGCGTTCAGCACGTTGTGCACGATGCCCTCGCGCTTGAGCATGCGCGAAAGCAGCTCGCTCGATTCCACCGCGATCGTCCCCACCAGCACCGGCTGGCCTTTGGCGTACGCCGCCTTGATCTCCCGGACGATGGCGTTGTACTTCTCGCGCCGCGTCTTGTAGATCGAGTCGTCCAGGTCGACCCGAGCGATGGGCCGGTTCGTCGGGATCACCACCACGTCGAGCCGGTAGATGTCGTGGAACTCATTCGCTTCCGTTTCCGCCGTGCCGGTCATGCCCGCCAGCTTCTGGTAAAGCCGGAAATAATTCTGGATCGTGATCGTCGCCAGCGTTTGCGTCTCCCGGTCGATCTGCACACCCTCCTTCGCCTCGATCGCCTGGTGCAGTCCGTCGCTCCAGCGCCGCCCGGGCATCGTCCGGCCCGTGTATTCGTCGACGATCACTACCTTGTTGTCCTGCACCACGTACTGGACGTCCTTCTCATAGACGCAGTAGGCCCGCAGCAATTGCGAAATATTATGGATGCGCTCGCTCGACTGGTCATAGTTCTGCTGCTCGGTCGCCTTGGCCCGCTGTTTCTCCTCCTTCGACAGCTTCGGATCCGTCTCGATATCGTGGAACCGCGTGATCAGGTCCGGCAGCACAAACGTATCAGGATCGTTCGGATTCATGTAATGACGTCCCCGCTCGCTCAGGTCGGCCTCGTTCGTCTTCGGGTCGATGCTGAAATAACCCTCCTCCTTCAGCTTGTAGAGCTCCGTCTTGCGCGGGTCCTGGTACAGCATCAGTTCCGCGTCGTCCATCGCGCGCCGGTACGCCGGGTCCTCGACCAGCTTCAGGAGCTGCTTGTTCTGCGGCGTCGAGTTCTTGATCTTGAACATGAACCGCCCCGCGTCCTCCAGGTTCCCCTCGTCGATCAGCTTCTTCGCCTCTGCCGCCCACCGGTTCGACTCCAGCATCTGCGCCTGCACGAGGCGCTCGATCGGCCCCTTGAACTTGTCGTACTGGTGCGAGCTCACCGTCGCCGGGCCCGCGATGATCAGCGGCGTCCGCGCCTCGTCGATCAAAATGCTGTCGACCTCGTCCACGATGGCGTAGATATGACCCCGCTGCACCTGGTCGGCCTTCGAGGTCGCCATGCCGTTGTCCCGCAGGTAATCGAAGCCCATCTCCGAGTTCGTCCCGTAAACGATGTCGCAATAATACTGCTGCCGCCGCAGGTCCGGCGTCTGTCCGTGCTGGATGCAGCCCACCGTCAAATTCAGGTAGCGATAAACCTCGCCCATCCATTCGCTGTCACGCGCCGCCAGGTAATCGTTCACCGTCACCACGTGCACGCCCTTCCCGTTCAGTGCGTTGAGATAGGCCGGCAGCGTCGCCACCAGCGTCTTGCCTTCGCCCGTCGCCATTTCCGCGATCCGGCCCGAATGCAGCACCATCCCGCCGATCAACTGCACGTCGAACGGCACCATCTCCCAGACCACTTCCTGACCCCGCACCAGGCACCTGTGCTTGTTCTGGGTCATCCGGCGGCAGGCATTCTTCACCGCCGCGAACGCCTCGGGCAGAAGATCGTCCACCGTCTCGCCCTTCACGATCCGCTCCTTGAACTCCGCCGTCTTCCCCTTCAACTGGTCATCCGACAGCTTCTGGTAATCCTGCTCCAGGGCGTTGATCTTATCCACCAGCGGCCAGAGCCGTTTCAGCTCGCGCTGGTTCTTGGAACCGAGAACTTTTTTAACAAACCATTTAATCATAAGCCGGAGAACTGGAGAGGAGCCCCATATCCTATCGGAAAACACGGAAAAGGGGATGCTAAAGTTATCGCCGCCCCCACCCCTTGGCAAGCCAGCCCGTTACCGGGTAGTGGTACAGTTTGAAAATCCCATGTCCTTAAGCTGGATACCGTCCAACCATGCCGAAGAAAGATCTGAATCAAACAGCGGCGAACATCGCCCAAATTACTACTGCCCAATCTTCGACGGAGCCTGAAAGAACCCTGCTACTGTGGCGCTGGAAGGCTAGAGCAAAACCCTAAGCGCCGCAAAACGGAAAAAGATCGCTAAGGCTGCTGTGGAGCGCCGGTGGCAGAGGCATCGGGAGCAGGAGCTTCTGATTCCAGCATCTGCCGCATGTTGGGCAGATTACTCCCCGGCACTTCATCTACAAACCCCAGCCAATAAGCTTCGCGGGGATCGAAGCTAAAATCTGCGGTTTGCAAAATACGACAAAGAGAAACCATGAAGTACCAGAGTGGCAAAATTGGCTTATTGGAATGCTGATAAAGCCATTTAGTTCTGTTTTCTTCGGTTTCCTTCAATTCCTTGTATGCTTTCTGCAATTCATCCGAAAGGAGAAGTTCACCGTACATGTCCATTAGCTCGGCCATAT
Source organism: Methylacidiphilales bacterium (assembly GCA_021272165.1). Taxonomy (GTDB): domain Bacteria; phylum Verrucomicrobiota; class Verrucomicrobiia; order Methylacidiphilales; family UBA1321; genus JABDGH01. Next base: position 47,673 of record JAJSLK010000061.1, on the reverse strand, counting down.
CGCGTTTGGGTTTTCCCCAAAAGAAATCCGCAAGGAGTCGAAAATCCTGGGTAATTTCCTCGATTCCGTACTTACTTAGAAGCCATTCGACTCTGTCTTTAGCGTGCTTGGCCTGCTTATAGCGCAAGATCGCCTCGAAGATGAGGACTTCCATTTGACTTTGTGAGAAATTTTGGAACTTCTTCTTTTTCCTAATGGATTTATTAACGGATACATTCAGCTCCTCGATTATTTTTTGTTTCTGGTGAGCAGATTTAACAGCTTCTCGATTGGCAGGCGTTAACTTTGCTCTAAGGGCTCCCAGCAGACCATCCAGCGCTTCGCTGTGCTCACCGGTAGTATTTCGATATTTAAGAAACTCATCTTGGAGCTGCGAAATTCTTAGGATGAATCGTGCGAAAGCTGAGCGCGCGAGGCGCATGGCGTAAAACTCATTGGATTCCTGTAAATTGGTCGCCAACAGATGCGCGTCCTCAACAGTTAGAAAAGCATCAGGGTCTTGTCTGACTCCGTGGAATAGGATATCAGTGTGACCAAACGCATAAGCGTAATCGGCCAAGGCCAGAAAATCAGCCGCAGCGCTCGCAGCGCTGCCAGTAACAACTGCAATCAATCTGCACCTTACGCCATCGGGATTCGGTGCTTTGATCAGTCTGCGAATGGTATGAGCATGGGACGTCGATCCGCCAGGGCTATCAATGTAAACTGTAATTGGATCGCTGCTCGCGCAACGCAACTCATTGATCTTCGACGTCAACCTATTGACCAAGTCTTGGTTGATAGGTCCAGTGAGATAGACGCAACGAGAGGGATTTTCCCTGTAGTCCTTATTCGCTGGCATCAGGTGCGAACTCTAATGCTTTGATGCAGAATTTGCAGCGAATTTTTGAAGCTGATTTAAACAAATTGCCCGAGATTCGGAGTTTACCCTTCGCTTCTTCTGTGCCTCGATCACGGCATTAAAATATGCGTTGGTATCCCCGCGATAATCACGGATAATCGTCTGAATTACTCGTGCGGCGGCGGCCGTATGCGTCTCGCCCCCGCGGATAAGGGGTAGAGCTACCGTATCCATGCGATTAAAGTATGGTCTAGACCGCCTTTTGTCAAAATAGATTACTTATCCGGACATCATGATACAAAGATATCAATCACGAATCAGATTTCTTTAGGTGACCAAGTTTGCATAGCTTGCTTCGTGGAAGCTATTCTTTCAGTATCACTTCCGGTAACGCCCTCGGCCGCTCTTTCTTTTCCAGGACAGAACAAGAACCACGATCACGGCGCTTCCCAGCGAAGCCGCGACCAAAATTCCGGCAAAATAAAGAGTCCCGGAATCAACGCTTAGCCCCTGAATGGAAGGAATGCCGGGTATCAGGCTATCGGCCCATGCGCGGTTCATGACAAAATCCGCGACCAAGCGGCCACACGCCATTCCAGCGCCTCGTCGACATTGAGCGCCTCATAGCTTTCAGGCTCGAAGGGCCGCCACGATTCGTGCCCCTTCGAGCCATCGCACACCTCGATCTCGTACCCCCGGCTCCAGGCGATCAACGCCTCTCCCAACTGGGCTGCCTGCGCTCTGTTCATGCGGGCCGAGCATAGGACAAGGGCTTGGTCCGTAGCAATCAAAAACACGAACGATCGTTCGTGTCATGATTCTGGGTTCCTCAGATACTCTAACGATGAACCCGAAGGAATTTGGGCAACGCGTTTATCGGTTAAGGATGGCGCGGAAATGGACGCAGGAAGTATGTGCCGGCCGGGCAGCCATTACTTCCCGTACCTTGCAAAAAATTGAGTCCTTCCGCCTGAAGGAGCCTAGGGTTGAAATTGTCAGGCGTTTGGCTGTTGCCTTTCGCTGTTCGTGGGAAGACTTGCTGGGCAAGCCTTGATCTTCGCCCCCCCATAGCCTGACGTCTTCCCCATTTCCGCCAATCCCCGGCTTGCCACCCTGCGGGGTGTTTGCCATGATTGCCTTTCCCGCATTTCGTTCCCATGTCGCCCGAGTATAACGAGTACGCTCTTTCCACCGCCTATCACTCCGGCTGGATCACCCTCGAGCAATACCATTCCGCCGTCGCCGCCCTAAAGGCGATGCCCCATCTCTCCGCCATCGACTTCCTCCTCGAGCAGACCATCATCACGCCCGAGCAGGCCGATGGCCTCCGCCAATCCATCCAGGCCGCCGTCGCCGCCCCGACCGTCACCGTCGTCCACGAATCCCCCCGCGCCGCGGTCGATGCCTCCCTTTTCCCCAACGGTATGGGCATCAACGAGCTCCTCCGCCTCGGCTACGACGCCGGCGCGTCCGACGTCCACCTCGGCGTCAGCGCCCCCGCCCTCATGCGCCGCCACGGCGTCCTCCAGCCTCTCTATCACGATGCCCGCCCCCTCGAACCCGAGCAGACCGAGGCCCTCGTCCGCTCCTTCCTCAATCCCCTCCAGCTCGCCACCCTGGAAAAAAACAAGGGCCTCGACTTCAGCTACGAAGTCCCCGGCATGACCCGCTTCCGCACCAGCGTCATCCGCCAGCGCAAGGGCTATGACGCCGTCTTCCGCATCATCAACACCAAGGTCCGCTCCATGGATGACCTCGGCCTGCCCGAATCGCTCAAAGTCCTCACCCAGTACCACAACGGCCTTGTTCTCATCACCGGCGCCGTCGGCAGCGGTAAATCGACCACCCTCGCCGCCATGGTCGACGAGATCAACCGTCACCGCCGCGACCACATCATTACCCTGGAAGACCCCATCGAATACGTCTTCACCCCTGCCGGCTGCCAGATCACCCAGCGCGAAGTCCACTCCCACACCGAATCCTTCAGCACCGCGCTACGCGCCAGCCTTCGCGAAGATCCCGATGTCATCATGGTGGGGGAAATGCGCGACCTCGAAACCATCAGCCTCGCCATCACCGCTTCCGAAACCGGCCACCTTGTCCTCGCCACTCTCCATACCGGCAACGCCGCCCGCACCCTCGACCGCATCCTTGATGCCTTCCCTGTCGAGCAGCAGGGCCAGATCCGCACCATGGTCAGCGAATCCCTCCGCGGCATCATCAGCCAGCAACTCATCCCCAAGGTCGACGGCAGCGGCCGCGTCATCGCCCTCGAAATCATGGTCAATACGCCCGCCGTCGCCAACCTCATCCGCGAGTCCAAGACCTTCATGCTCCCCGGCATCATCCAGACCGGTAAAAAACTCGGCATGCGCCTCATGGACGACTCGATGCTCGAGCTCGTCGAAAACGGCATCATCTCACCCCACGAAGCCTTCGACCGCGCCGAGCAGAAAAAGCACTTCGAAGATTATCTCACGTAAGGAAGTCCGTCATCCCCGAGCTTCCCGCAGAAAACCATCCTGCCAAACCACGGTCATGGATCCCAACGCCATCGGCAAGAGCTATGATCAGATTGCTGTCAAATGGCAGAACGAGCCGATTCAATCCTACGGCATCGCCCAACTCGAGCGGGCTATCCGCTTCGTAAAAAGCCGTGGGCGGGCCCTCGACATCGGCTGTGGCAGCCAGGGCCGGATGATTACTCTGCTTCAGAAGGAGAGCTTCCAGCCGGAAGGTCTCGATATCTCGCAGCAAATGATCGCCCTAGCGAAGCAACAGCATCCGGGCGTCATGTTCCATCTTGCCGATATTAGCGAATGGAATTTTCCACACTCCTACGACCTCATCATTGCCTGGGATAGCATCTGGCACCTGCCGCTAAACCAGCAAGAACCGGTGTTCAAGAAGATTTGCGCCAATCTCGCCCCCGACGGCGTTTATCTCTTCACTGCTGTCGGCTTTGATGAGCCGGGCGACCACGGCGACTCGGGTCACATGGGCGTGCCTCTAGCCTATGGCACTCTGGGCATTCCATGCCTGTTGGACCACGTGACTAAATTCGATTGTGCCTGCCGCCATTTCGAATTCGACCAATTTCCCGAAAAGCATCTCTGTATGATCGTTCAAAAGCACTGATCTATTCCCGGAACTTTAGCCCCTTTTCTTCCCCCCGCTTTCGGTCAGTTGCCGGAACACAATCCACCCCACCGCCACGCAAATCACGCTGTCAGCCAGATTGAACACCGGCCAGTGATGCAGCCCCGCGTGGAAATCAAGAAAATCGACCACATGCCCCAGCCGCCACCGGTCCAGCATGTTGCCCAGAGCACCCCCGCAAAGGCCGCCGCCCACCACATTCGGCTCCCAGCCCGCCCAGCTCATCCCCCGCAAGTGATAGATCGCCACCAGCGCCAGCACCGCGACGAACAGCCCCACCAGCAGCCCTTCGCCCGCGAACATTCCGAACGCGATCCCCGTATTGCGCACGTAGGTCAGGTTGAAAATCCCCGGGATCAGCGTCACCGACCCCACCGGCTCCAGCGACGCCGTCGCCCACGCCTTGGTCAGTTGGTCCAGTGCGATCACCGCGATGATCACTGCGTAAAAAAGAGGCCCGGGCCAGCGAATGATCATCGTCAGCCCTGCAACAGCTTCCGCGCCTTCTTCAGCGTCTTGCGCTGTTCCTCCGTCACCACCGGAAACGCCAGATCCAGCGACAGCATCGCGTCGATGATCGCCCCGGCCACCACGAGATGCGTGAACCATTTGTTATCCGCCGGCACCACATACCAAGGCGCGTACTGCGTCGCCGTCGCCCGGATCGTGTCTTCATAGGCATCCTGGTAATCGTCCCAAAAAGTCCGTTCCCGCAGGTCCGCGTCGGAAAACTTCCAGTTCTTCGACGGCGTATCAAGCCGCGCCAGGAACCGCTTCTTCTGTTCCGACTTCGACAGGAAAAGAAAAAACTTTCGTATCACCACCCCGTTACGCGCCAGGTACCGCTCATAAGCGTTGATGTCCTGGAACCTCTCCTTCCAGATCGACTTCGTCACCAGCGACTCCGGCAGCCGTTGCGACGCCAGAAACTCCTTATGCACCCGCACCACCAGCGTCTCCTCGTAATAGCTCCGGTTGAAAATCCCGATCATCCCCCGCTCCGGCAGCGCCAAGTTCGCGCGCCAGAGATAATCGTGGTTGATCTCCAGGCTCGACGGCGACTTGAACGACCGCACGTGACACCCCTGCGGATTGATCCCCGACATCACGTGCTTGATCGTCCCATCCTTTCCCGCCGCGTCCATCGCCTGGAAAATCAGCAGCAGTGACCACCGGTCTTGTGCGTAAAGTTTCTGCTGCAGCTTCGCCATGATCCGGATGCTCTCCGCCAGCAGCTCTTTCGCCTCCTCCTGGTTCTTGAACTCCCCCGTGTCGCCGGGATCGATCACCCGCAGATGAAACTTCCTCCCCTTGTTCACGCGGTAAGGCTTGGCCACTTCCGTCATTTTGATTCGATCCGTTTTCATAAATTTTTTAGCGAAAGCTCCATTTCCCGGATCGATTTAACGTCCGGCACATCGACCAGCTCGCTCAACAACTCGTAAAAGTGCACCCGTCCCAGCCTCACCGTCAGCGTCAGCCGCCCAATCCCCGGCTCCGGCTCCGACCACTCCGCCCGCGCCCCCACCAGGTTGTAGTCAACCAGCACCCGCTCCAGCCGCACCCGCGTCAGTCCCTCGTGTAACGCAAAATCGAGCACCATGCGCGTCCGATGCAGATCGGGATGCCACTGCGTTTCATAGAGAAAAAACAAGACCAGCATCCGGTTCACCAGGATGCTCAGCGCCAGCCCCGCGACCCCATATCCCGCGCCCACCGCCATTCCGATCGCCGCCGCCACCCAGATCGTGGCCGCCGTGGTCATTCCCGTGATCGTCCGCCGCCCGTGCAGGATCACTCCCGCGCCCAAAAATCCGATCCCGGTCACGATCTGCGCCGCCACGCGCCCGGAGTCCCCCGTCGTGCTCGTAAACGCGAACGACAGCATCGTGAAAACCGCCGAGCCCAGGCACACCAGCGACAGCGTCCGCAACCCCGCCGCCTTCTCCCGCCGCTGCCTTTCTCCGCCCACGATGATTCCGCATGCCACCGCCATCAGGGCCAGGACCGCATCGACCCATGGCGAGGGCCAATGCGTCCGCCAGCTTTCCCACAACCAGGAATAGTTGCCCATGACCTCCTCCACCCTTATCCCCGTTTGACACGCACGACAAGCCCGGCTTATTCATCTACATGGCCCCATTCCTCCGTTACGGCCGCATCTGGCTCGCCCAGGTCCGCTACTCCACCGTCCGCGAGATGATGTTCAAGTCCAACTTCATCCTCTGGATCATCGTCGATCTCGCCTGGTTCGGCCTCCATCTCAGCTTCATCCAGTTCCTCTACCTGCAGGTCAGCTCCATCGCCGGCTGGAGCAAATGGGAAATGATTCTCCTCGTCACTACCAACATGCTCGTCCAGCAGATCTTCCAGATGCTGCTCATGATCAATCTCACCAAGCTTCCCGAGCTCATCCGCACCGGCAAACTCGACTTCTTCCTCGCCCAGCCCGCTCCCGCCCAGTTCCTCATCAGCACCCGCAATTTCGAGCCCGGCTCCGTCATCAACTCCCTCGTCAGCCTCATCGTCTGCGGCGTCGCCATTGCTCATCTTCAAACGAGCTTCAGCTTCGCCGGCCTCATCATCTTTCCTCTCCTCGTTCTCTTTGGCGTCCTCATCCACTACTCCCTACTTCTCATGCTCATGTGCCTCGCGTTCTGGATGACCCGCGCCCAGGGCTTCATCAATGCCTACTACAATGTCTTCCAGATCGCCCGCCTGCCACGCGAAGCCTTCTCCGGCCCCGTCCGCGTCCTTTTCACCTGGGCCGTTCCCCTCCTCCTCATCGCCAACGTCCCCGCGAGCACCCTTCTCCACGGCCTCAACGCCCGCGACCTCCTCCACCTCGGCGCCGCCACCGCCATTCTTTTCTTTCTCAGCACCCTCGTCTTCCAGGCCGGCCTCCGCCGCTACGGCAGCGCCTCGTCGTAAGTGTGGGTAGCCGCCGATGTCCCATCGGCGAAAAGGCGCGTCAGCGCCTATAATAAAATCCGTCATCCTGAGCAGCCGAGCTTGTCTCGGCGTCGTCGAAGGACCTCTCACTAGTCCTCGGTCCGTTACGCGGTTTCCTAACCCGCCTGACTACATCAGGAAGCCGTCACGTCCGCCCGCGACCAGCGTCCATAAGCCCTGATCGCCGCGATCGCCGCCAGCACCAAAACCATCGTCAACACCACCAGGCCGATCGCCCACCCCAGCCACACGCAAAGAATCCCCAGCAGCACCAACAAAGCCGAAACCAGAAGTTCCCCCACGTTCCATACCAGTCCGAACAACCCCAGCGAGGCCACGTTCGCCGGCGCCGACGCCGCCCGCGCTCCCGTCACGCCCAGATGCGTCAGTGTGGCCATGCCTCCGCCCAACACCGCCGCCAGCGTCCATTGATAAAGCGGATTATGATCGCCCAGCGGCACCGCCATCAGCAGCGTGCCCGCCACAAACGCCAGCGGCGTCGCCATCGCCTTCAGATAAGTCCCCGCTGCGGGAATGAAATGAATCACCGTCTCCGCCGCGCACGCCACCGCCAGCACAATCAGCGTCGGCTCGCTCCCCAGCCACGCCACGTTTGCCGGCAGCGTCACCACCTGATAAATCGCCAGCAAATTCACCGCCAGCAGCGGCAGCGTGATCCGCACGCCCGCCGACACGCTCAGCAACAGCCCCACGATTACCGCGGCAATCGGTTCGTTCATGAAAACAGTTTACACCGGCGGGCAACGGAGGTCTATTGCCCTCTGGGCCTCTCCTTCCCATGACTTCCCAGCCCTTCCTCATCGCCGAGGAACCCGATTTCCTCGTCGTTTCCAAACCGCCCCATCTCATCTCGCACCCTACGCGTCCCGACGGCCAGCCCTCCCTCCTCGGCTGGCTCCAGGAAAAATTCCCCGGCGAATTCATCGCCCTCGTCAACCGCCTCGACCGCGAAACCAGCGGCACCATACTCGCCGCCCGCTCCCCCGATGCCGCCTCCCGCCTCGGCGCTCTCACCATGCGCCGCGAAATCCATAAATTCTACCTCGCCCTTGTTTCCGGCCGGGTCAGGGACGATCACGGCCTCATCGACGCCCCCATCGGCCGCCTCGGCATCTCCGACGCCAACCCCATCTGGCTCTGCCGCGGCGTCATTCCGCCCGGCGATCCCGAGGGCCGCAAGGCCGCCGACGCCCGCTCCGAATTCTGGCTCCTTGCCGCCAACGATACCCACTCCCTCCTCCGCCTCCAGGCCCACACCGGACGCCTCCACCAGCTCCGCGTTCATCTCGCCCATATCGGCCACCCCGTCATCGGCGATAAAATCTATGGCCCCGATTCCCATCTCTACCTCAAATTCATCTCCGAAGGCTGGACCGCCGAACATCAGCGCCTCCTCGGCCTTCGCCGCCACGCGCTTCATGCCCACGAAATCCGCTTCCACTGGCATGGCCGCGACCTCGCCTTCACCGCTCCCCTCCCCTCCGACATCGCCGAAATCGCCGGCGACCTCGCCCACGCCGTGCGCTAGAACTCATTGCAAAAGCAGCCATGGGTAGCCGCCGATGTCCTATTGGCGGAAAAACCTCCTGTTTTCCCTTCCTTGATTTCCCTGCGTTCTTTCGCGGCTAAATGCTTTCGTTTCTTTCGTCCGCCTCTCGCAACTCCGCTCATTTCATCATTACTTTGTTTGACAAAGTAATATTCAGCAACCACACTGCGATTATCCAAAAGAAAGAATACCACCACTCAAACCCCATATACTTTTCCATACAAAGCATGAACTCATCCTCCTGGCGTTCCTATTACGAATCCAACCGCCTCAACCGTCCCGAACCCGGCTGGCAGCTTCCCTGCCATGTGCCCGATGACCTCCGCAAAGTCATCGCCCTCTCGCTCTCCCATTTCCAGCTCGGCGAAACCGGCGGCGGAACCTTCCTTCTCTGCGAAGCCGCCCGTGAAACCGATGCCGATGACCTCGCCGCCCTCACCCTTTTCGTCCGCGAGGAGCAGGAACATGCCCGCCTTCTCGCCCGCATGGTCCAACGCCTCGGCGGGGCTTTAATCTGCCGCCATTGGACTCACCGCCTCTTCAAGCTCGCCCGCCGCGCCGGTGGATTCCGCTTCGAAATCCAGATGCTCCTCACCGCCGAAATCGTCGGAACCGCCTATTATGAACTCGTTAACGCCGGCACCAACGATACACCGCTCAACGACGCCCTCGGACTCATGCTCCGTGACGAGGCCCGCCATGTCGCCTTCCATCTCGACCGCCTCCGTCTCCGCTGGAAAACGTATCTCCCCTTCGAGCGCGCCCTCTGGTCGCTTCAGTTTCAGGCCCTCGTTCTCCTGGCTGTCCGCATCGCCTGGCTTGATCATGGCCGCTGCCTCCGCGTCCTCGGCCATACCTGGGCCGATTTCGCCACCCGCGCCCGCCAGGTCGCCATCGACTTCCTCGACGGCCTCAATACCCGGACCCTCTCCTGCCGCGGTTGCCGGACCGAAACCACAAAAATCGAAAACGCCCTGACCTAATCCGCCGGAATCACCTCGGGTAAAGTCCATCTCGTCCGTAACCGTTGAGACAAAAAATCAATGCCGGTTCTGTTGGCAAAGCAATTGCATCTTCAAAACCCTCCTCGGTAGGCTGGTTTCCATGAACCTGCCAAAGAAGACCCTCCATCTTCCGGCCATCTTTTCTGAACATATGGTGCTCCGGGCCGGACGCTCGAATCCCATCTGGGGTTGGGCTGCCTCCGGCGCGCAAGTGGTTATCCGGTTTCAGGATGAGACCAAAAAAACCTCGGCAGATCCATCAGGCCGGTGGCGCCTTGATTTACCCGCGGCCCCCGCTGGTGGGCCCTACCGATTGGAAGTCTCCAGCGGATCGGAGTCCATTGTTCTTTCAGATGTCTTGGCGGGTGAAGTCTGGCTCTGTTCGGGCCAAAGCAATATGGAATGGACCGTTGCTCTATCTGCCCATCCGCAGAAAGAGATTGCAGAAGGAAATCATCCGCATATCCGGCTCCTGGCCATTCCGCGACTGGCTCGGGAAAAACCGCAGCCCGACGTCGAGGCAACGTGGCAAATCTGCTCCCCGCAAACCGTGGCGAATTTTTCCGCCGTTGGTTATTATTTCGGTCGCGACATTCAGCAAAATCTCAACGTACCCGTGGGCCTAATTGGCAGCAGCTGGGGTGGAACGACTGCGGAAGCGTGGACCGAGTGGAGTTTCTTGGAGAATGAACCGGCCTTCGCCGATTTTGTCGAACCCTATCAGAGAATGTTACGCACGGGAACAGCAGAGGAAAGGAAGCGCAAAACCCAGTTGGTTCTGGATTGGCAGAAAATTGAACGCTATCAGGACCCCGGCAACCGCGGTTATTTCTGGGGTTGGGCCGACCTGGAAACCGATGAATCCGAATGGCGTGATTTTTCCGCCCCCGCCATTTGGCAGGAACCGGATCAACATCACCAGGGAGCGGTTTGGTTTCGGAAAAAAGTGGTTATTCCCGAAGACTGGGCCGATCGCGATTTGATTTTATCTCTCGGCGAGCTCCACGATTTCGATACATCGTACTTCAACGGAACCAAAGTGGGCGGACTCGGCAAAGAAACGCCGGACGCATGGTGCACTCCTCGATATCATCAAATACCTGCCGCGCTGGTTCGCCCGGGCCAGGTCAACACGATTGCCACCCGCGTCTTTGTTGAATTTGACCAGGGCGGCTTTACCGGCGGAGGCCCGTTGGCCATTTATCCTGAAGATAGTCCGATAGAAACACACCTCAGTCTGGAGGGAACATGGAAATACCGGGCCGAATATGCCTTCGATGCCACCATCCCTCCGCGCGTCAGGGAAGGGCTTAATGGCCCTAATGGCCACAATTCTCCATCCAATCTCTACAACGGCATGATCGCCCCGCTGGCGCCTTTCGGTTTTTCTGGGGTGATCTGGTACCAGGGCGAATCGAACGATGATCGCCCCGAACAATACAAAATTCTTTTTCCGCGCCTGATCCAAAGTTGGCGCAAGGCATTTGGGAATTCCGACCTGCCTTTTCTTTTTGTTCTGCTGGCCAATTACAGGGCCCGGCAGGAAAAGGCGGTGGAATCGGGCTGGGGAGAAATCCGAGCGGCCCAATTGGAAGCTTTAAAGCTGCCTCATACCGGAGTCGCCTCCGCCATCGATGTGGGAGACGTCCGGGATATTCATCCCAAAGACAAGCAAACCGTGGGGCATCGCTTGGCGCTTGCTGCACGCGCGCTGGTTTATCAGCAGAAGCTCGTCCATTCCGGCCCGGCTTTCCAAGTTGCCAAGCGTGAGGGGAACCGGCTCCGCCTTGTTTTCACTCATATCGGATCAGGTTTGACGACGTGTAACCAAGAGCCGCTGAGAGGCTTCGCCGTTCGTGGCTCCGCCGACGGTCCCTGGTTATGGGCCGAGGCGGAAATTCAAGGCAACACCATGGTGGTTTGGAACCGTGAGCTACCGGAAATTGAAGAAGTCCGTTATGCCTGGGCGAATAATCCGATCGGCAATCTTTATAACAAAGAAGGATTGCCGGCCTTACCCTTCCGATGGGAACTCAAATAGTTGGTGGCCGTTTTCTGGAACAGCGGTCAGAAGGGATCCGCTATATCTTCCCGTTAAACAACCGCGGCGCCGACTCCTCCGCAAACACCAGCGATTCAGCCCGGGCTTTGCGCCGCTCCAAAACCATCTTATCGAGCTTGGGGTTCACCTCGACCGGATATTTCTGGTTGAAACACGCCATGCAAAAACGGTCCTCCGCCCGGCCCGTCGCCCGCACCATCCCTGCCTCATCCAGGTAGCCCAGCGAATCGGCCTGCAGATATTTCGTGATCTCGTCGTGGGAAAGCTGGTTTGCGATCAGGTCCTTCGGGTCCGGGAAATCGATCCCGTAATGACACGGGAACTTGTGCGGCGGACAACTGATCCGGATGTGGACCTCCTTCGCTCCCGCCTTGCGCAGATTCATCACCCGCGCCCGCGCCGTCGTTCCGCGGACAATCGAATCGTCCACCACGACAATGCGTTTCCCCGCCACCCGCTCCTTGATGATGTTCAGCTTCACCTTCACGCCGAATTCCCGCGCCAGTTGCGACGGATTCAGGAACGTCCGTCCCACATAATGGTTACGCACAAAAGCATGGTCGTAGGGAATCCCCGACTCCTCGCTGAAACCGAGCGCCGCGTAATTGCCTGAGTCGGGCACCGGAATCACCAAATCGGCCTCCACTGGATGCAGCCGCGCCAGCTCGCGCCCCATTGCCGTCCGCACCGCGCTCACATTCACGCCCTCCAGCGTGCTGTCGGGCCGCGCGAAATAAACATACTCGAAAATACAGAACCCCAGCCGGTCCTTCGGCACGAACGGCTTCAGCGACCGCAACCCCGCCTCGTCGATCACCACGATCTCCCCCGGCTCGACGTCGCGCACGAATTTCGCCCCCGGAATGATGTCGAAAGCACAGCTCTCGCTCGACAGCAGCCACGCGTCATCCACCTTGCCGATGCAGAGCGGACGGAACCCCAGCGAATCGCGCACCCCGATCACCTCGCGCTCGCTCAACAGCACCAGCGAAAACGCCCCCTTCACCTTGCACAGCGCCTGCACCAGGCTGCTGTCGCCCAGGTTGTTGGCCGGCTGCGCCATCAGGTGCAGGATCACCTCGCTGTCCACCGTCGTCTTGAAAATCGCCCCTTCCGCCTCCAGTTCATCCCGCAGGATGTTCGCGTTCACCAGGTTCCCGTTGTGACCGACCGCGATCTGTCCCCGCGAACAATCCACCACAATCGGCTGCGCGTTCTCCAGCGTGCTCGACCCCGTCGTCGAATACCGCACGTGCCCGATTGCCCGCGTCCCCGGAAGACTCTTCAGCCGCTGCTCGTTGAACACTTGCGACACCAGTCCCATCCCGTGATGGCTCTTAAACTTCCGCTCCTTGTCGCCCGAAGCCACGATCCCCGCGCTCTCCTGCCCGCGATGCTGCAGTGCGTAGAGACCGAAAAACGTGATCTCCGCCGCATGGGGATGACCGAAGACTGCGAAAACGCCACACTCATCCTTCGGACGGTGTTGAAAAATCGAGCGTTCCGCTGATGAAACATTCATGCCCACCCTACTTATACATCATCCCTGCCGAAGGAAAAGCGTTTCGCCTCCGTTTCGCCGCATTTTTGTCACCCCTCGATTTCTGTGGCGAGTCTCCATAACCGCCGGTTACAATTCATCTGCGTGAAATCCGACGCCGTCTTCACCCTCCCGTCCCGTCCCGTCCCCTACGCTGTCCTCGGCAACCCGGTCAACCATTCCCTTTCTCCCGTCATGCAGCAGGCCGCCTTCGACCACTCCGGCATCGAGGCCCGCTATTTCCGCATCGAAGTCGGCGAAGAAGACCTCCCCAGGGCCGTCGACCGCATGCGCCAGGTCCCTTTCGGCGGTTGGAACTGCACCGTCCCCAACAAAATCAAAATGTACCAGCTTTGCGACCGCCGCTCCGAATCGGCCGAGCTCTTCCACGCCGTCAACACCGTCGTCAATGAAAAGGGCCATCTCATCGGCCATAATACCGACGGTATCGGCTGGAGCCACGCCCTTTACGACGCCTTCGGCAAGCGTCCCGGAGAGCTCCGCATCCTCCTCCTCGGTGCCGGCGGCGCCGGCCGCGCCATCGCCACCCAGGCCATTCTCGAAAAATGTCCCGAGCTCATCATCGCCAACCGCAACCCCGGCCGCGCCCAAGACCTCCTCTCCCAGCTCAACGCCCAGTTCCACTCCAGTCCCTTCTCCCGCACCCAACTGAACCTCCGCTCCGTCCGCTGGCAGGAACCTGAACTCGAAGCCGCCCTTCGCGAAACCGACCTCGTCGTCAACGCCACCTCCGCCGGACTCGACCCCAAAGCCCCGCCCGTCCTCCCCGCCCGCCTCATGCCCGGCCATCTCCTCGTCTTCGACACTCTCTACGGCTCCGCCTGCGACAAATTCCGCGCCGAGGCCCAGACCGCCGGCGCCCGCTGGAGCGATGGCCTCCGCATGCTCCTCCACCAGGGCGCTGCCGCCTTCTCCCTCTGGACGGCCCGCGAAGCCCCCCTCAAAATCATGCGCGACGCCCTCGAAAGCGCATTTTCCGCTTCGCGCCGGTAAAACTTGCGGGCATTCTCCCCATTTCACATGGGCTCCCTCTCCAACCCCTACCTCCAGGCCATCTTCGCCTTCGTCGTCGGCGCCTGCATCGGCTCCTTCGTCAACGTCTGCGTCTATCGCATCCCCCTCAACCGCTCCGTCATCCACCCCGGCTCCCATTGCGCCGCCTGCGGCGCTCCCATCCCCTGGTACAACAATATCCCCATTCTCAGCTGGCTCATTCTTAACGGCCGCGCCGCCTGTTGCGGCACCCGCATCGATGCCCGCTACTGCCTTGTCGAAACCGGCATGGCTTTCCTCTTCGCCGCCCTCTGGCTCAAATACGGCCCCACCGACCCCATCGCCGCTGTCATCTACGCCGTCATGGTCAGCGGCCTCACTGCCGCCTGCCTCATCGACCTCGACCACTACATCATCCCCGACCGCTTCAGCCTCGGCGGATGCGCCGCCGGCTTCGTCGCTTCCACCCTCCATCCCGCCATCATGAGCGAAAAAACGGCCCTCCAGGCCTTCTCATGGAGCCTCGCCAGCGCCATCGCCGGCGCCCTCACCCTCCTCGCCATCGCCTGGATCGGCACCTTCCTCTTCAAAAAGGAAGCCATGGGCATGGGCGACGTCAAATTCCTCGCCGCCATCTGTTCCTTCCTCGGCAGCGTCTCCATCACCTGGATCCTCCCCCTCTCCTCTCTCGTCGGCTCCGTCCTCGGCGTCGTCCTCATCTTCTGGCGCCGCGGCGCCTGGGGCACCCGCATTCCCTTTGGTCCCTTCCTCGGCCTCGCCGCCATCCTCTGGCTCTTCGGCGGCTCCGAGTTCATGTACGGCTACTGGCACAACGTCGCCCATATCTGGACGATGTATTCCAGTCCCATGGTCGATGAAAGACTGATCAATTCCGGCCATTGAGTCGCCAAATCTCGTCATGCCGGAGTCCTCTCTTTCGGCGTGACCCGTTTCCATTTTTCAGACAGCCTCTGAAAAATTTACCGCCGTGCTACCCCGCTGGCTCTCCATCACCCTCCTTGTCCTTCTGACTTTCGCCCTTATCGGCGAAAGCACCTACCTCTTTTGGCTCGAGCACCAGCCCCGCGAAAATCCCTACGATCCTATCATCACCGCCATCGCCCGCGAATCCGCCGCCGACCCCTTCCTCATCCGCGCCCTCATCTGGCGCGAAAGCCGGTTCAATCCCATGACCCACGGCACCGCCGATGAACGCGGCCTCATGCAAGTCACCCCCGAAGTCGGCCAAATGTGGGCCAA
Organism: Methylacidiphilales bacterium; assembly: GCA_021272165.1. Lineage (GTDB taxonomy): Bacteria > Verrucomicrobiota > Verrucomicrobiia > Methylacidiphilales > UBA1321 > JABDGH01. The sequence continues at coordinate 32,271 of JAJSLK010000061.1, read as the reverse complement.
GGCCACCAAAACCCCCAACTTCCAGGCCGACCAGCTCTACGACCCCGCCACCAACATCCGCGTCGGTACCTGGTACCTCTACCGCGCCATCCACCAGTGGAATGAGACCGACGACCCCGTCACCTTCGCCCTCGCCCAATACAACGCCGGCCGCAGCAACGCCCTCAAATGGGTCGACTCCGCCAATCCGCAGGACCACCTCGCCTTCCTCCAGCGCATCACCTATCCCGGCACCCGCAAATACGTTGAAGTCATCCTCGCCAAGCGCGACCAGTACCGCACCTCCCTCGCCAACAACCGCTGGTACCGCGACTACGCCGCCGCCAACCCCGCCATGACCCTGACGCCGTAGTTAACACGGTAGCGTCGTACCTTCCGTTGGTAGCCGCCGATGTCCCATCGGCGGACATCTTCAACAAACTCCGCGACCTCTGTGTTCTCCGTGCGAAATACCTCCCCTAATCATCATTCCCCCAGCCGTCCCTCTGCGTCTTATCCAATACCTTCGGCAAAAGCGGCGACTTGAACCGGTCCCCCCGGTGCGCCGAAAGAAACTCGCTCGGCCCCAGCCATCCCTCCCGGTTCGTGTCGAACCCCGGCCCGACCCCCTTCCCCACCACCCACCGCACCTCCCAATGCAGGTGCGCCTTGTAGGTCCCGTTCGCATTCCCCACCGTCCCGATCCGCTGCCCCCGCTTCACGAACTGCCCCGACGTCACCTCCAGCGAATTCAGCTGCGCATACATCATCTCCACATAGGGCGGATAACGCCCCTCCGGCAGCCGGTAACAAATGAAAACCACCTTCCCGAACGCGTTCTCGTAATCATGCGCCACCGACACCCACCCGTCCGCCACGCTGTAGACCGGCTCCCCCAGCGCCGCATCGCCCTTCGCCGTCGTCCAGTCCTCGCCCAAGTGCTCGTCCTCCAAAAATGGCAGCGAGATGACCACGCCATCCCCGTCCGGCGGACGCAGCGGCGTATCGAATTCATCCGCCACCGGCAAACTCGGCAGGATATTCGCCGCAAAAAAATCGCCCCAGGTCACCTGCGTCGTCGGCACCGCCGCCGGCGGCTGCTTCTCCTTCGCCGCGTAATCGAGCCCCAGCCAAAGCGCCGCGATCCACGCCCCCAGAACCAGCAGATACAAAACGCGGGAAGCCATGATTTGGTTTTAAAGGCTCACTTCCCAAACAATTCCCTCAACCCCTCCCCGCTCGCGGCGCAAACGCCCTTCTCCGTAATCAGCGCCGTCACCAGCCGCGCCGGGGTCACATCGAAACCGTAATTGCACGCCGGCGTTCCGTCCGGAGTCACCTGAATTTCCGCCAGTTCGCCGCTCGCCGTCTTGCCGCGTAGATGCGTCACCTCCGCCGCGCTCCGTTCCTCGATCGGAATCTCCTTCAGCCCATCCTGCACCGCCCAATCGATGGTCGAACTCGGCAGCGCCACATAAAACGGCACTCCGTTATCATGCGCCGCAAGGGCCTTCAGGTACGTCCCGATCTTGTTGCACACATCGCCCCGCGCCGTCGTCCGGTCCGTCCCCACGATCACCAAATCGACCAGCCCATGCTGCATCAAATGCCCCCCCGCGTTGTCCACCACTACCGTATGCGGCACCCCGTGCTGGTTCAGTTCCCACGCCGTCAGCGACGCCCCCTGGTTCCGCGGCCGCGTCTCGTCCACCCACACATGCACGGGAAGCCCCGCGTCATGCGCCATGAAAATCGGCGCCAGCGCCGTTCCCCAGTCCACGCACGCCAGCCAGCCCGCGTTGCAATGGGTCAGCACATTCAGCTTCGATCCGGAGGGCTTCTTCGCCAGCACCTCGCGGAAAATCTTGAGCCCGTGCCGCCCGATCGCCTCGCATACCGCCACATCCTCATCACATAACTCCGCCGCCCGTGCGTAAGCAGCTTCCAACCGTTTCGCCGCCGGAAGCTGCTTCACCGCCGTTGCGATCTGGTCCAGCGCCCACTTCAAATTGATCGCCGTCGGCCGCGTCTCATGCAGCCTCCGGTAAGCCGAAGCCAGCGACGCATCACCTGGATCGTCCCGTAGCGCCAGACACAGGCCGTAAGCCGCCGTCGCACCGATCAATGGCGCACCCCGCACCGTCATGTTCCGGATCGCCTCCGCGCATTCCTCCATCGTCCGCAGCGTCAGCGTCTCGAACTCATGTGGCAGGAAACGCTGGTCGATCACCCCGATCGATCCCTTCGGATCATCGTTGCGCCAGATCGTCCGCCACCGTTTGCCTTTATAATTCATTTTAGAAGCCTGTCATCCTGAGCAAGCCGGGCCTGTCCCGGCGCTGTCGAAGGATCTCTAACTATTCTGGGTAGCCGCCGATGTCCCCCACCGGCGATGCCTCCCTCGTTCCCAAATTCCATTTGGGAACCAACCCCATCAATTCATCTTCGTCAATTCCGCCGCAATCTTCACCCCCAGGTCCGACGCCGGCGCCAGCTTCATCCCCCGCTCCCAGACCGCCTTCGCCTGCTCCGGCTCCGAAAGCTGCATCAGGCTCTGCCCCGCATAATAGTAAATCGCCTGCCGCGTATCGAGGTTCAACGCGTAGGGCGTCGGAATCACTCCCTCGATCTGCTTCACCAGAATCTGAAAATCGTCCCGCGCTGTCTGCCGCTTGCCGAAAATCGCCGGCAGCTCGAAATAATCAATTGCCCGGATGAATCGCACCGCCGGGTTGTTCGGATCGGCCGCCACCGCCGCGTCCAGCTCCTTGCCCCCGTTCCGCAGATAAGTCAGCTTCCCCGGCCCCGGCCAGGCGTCACGGCTGTCCAGCGTGTAAACGCTCCCAAGGTAAGCCTGGAGCAGATGATTCTGCGGCTGCTCCTTCGTCCACTTCTCCAGATCCGCCGTCAGCGCCTTCGTCTCCTGCGTATCGCCCGCCACCGCTTTCAAATGCCGCCCCTGCACCTGCTGGATCAACGGATCGCTGAACGGATCAGCCTTGGTCGCCGCCTTGGCTGGTTGCGCGGCGGTCGAAACCAGCGCCGTGTTCGTCTGGCCCAAAACCAGAGTCAACGTCGCGGCCCAAAAACCAAAAACCATCGCCGGCTTCATGCGCGGAAAAATCCTCCCAACCGCTGTCCCATCAGCCGCGAGCCGAGCCAAAGTCCGCCTCCCAGCAATCCCATCGCCAACACGCCCAGCGCGCAGGCCAGCCCGGCGGAATCGGGACTCGGCCGGCCCATCACTTCATAAATACCGCGCGTAATCGGCGCAAAACGGGACTCCATGGCGAGGATCAGGCTATCGCTCACCTCCAGCATGGCAAAGCAAAAGGTCAGGATCGTCCCCGCGATCAGGCTCGGCGCGATCAGCGGCAGCGTAATCTGCCGGAACGTCCGCCACCGCCCCGCCCCCAGGTTGTACGATGCCTCCTCCAGCGTCACGCTCGTCTGCTGGTAACCCGCATAGGCCGCCCGCACGATGTAGGGCAGCCGCCGCAACGCGTAACTGACCACCAGCAGGAACGTCGGATTGTTCCGCGGATTGATCCAGGCCCACGCCCCGTGCAGGTTGTAGCTCATCAGCAGCCCAAACGCCAAAACCAGCCCCGGCAATGCCAGCGGCAGCATCGCCAGCGCATCGAGCACCGATTTCCCCGGAAACACCTCCCGCGCCAGCAGGTGCGCGATCACCAGCCCCAACACCAGGTCAACCGCCGCGCTCAGCCCCGAATAGAAAAGCGAATTCGTAATGCTGACCGACGTCACGCTGTTGCTGAAAACCTCGCGGTAAAACTCCGTCGAAACCTTCGTTGGCAAAATCGTGAAAAACCACCGCTCCGCGAACGAGCTCATTATCACCCCGATGTGCGGCAAAATCGCCAGCAAGAGGAACGCCCCCACCGCCGCCGTCACACACAAGCCAGACACGGGAGACAGGAGCTCTTCCGCCTGGCCCTGCCCCACCCTCCCCATCCCCCCTCCCAAACCCTCGCCAAATCGCCGCACGAGCAGAAAGAAGATCAGCACCAGAGCCAGCGTCGCCACCACAAAGGCATAGCCGATCTGCTCGCTGTTCGCATCGACCGACGCGTTGAAAATCTGCGTCGGGATCGTCGTGGAAAAATTGAGGATCAGCGGCGTGCCCAGATCGGTGAACGCGCTGATGAAAACGATCGACGCTCCGGCGAAAATTCCCGGCCGCGCCAGCGGCAAAGTCACGGTCACGAATCGCCGCCATGTCGATGCGCCCAGGTTCGCCGCCGCATCGAGCAGCGATCCATCGATATTCCCCAGCGCTGCGCTTACGCTGAGGAAAAAGATCGGGAAAAGATGCAGTACTTCCAGGATCACGATGCCGGCAAAGCCGCTTGCCCCCAGCCAGTCAACCGGATGCGCCAGCGAAAGAACCCCCAGCTTCGCCAGCAGGAGATTCAGCGCCCCATACCGCGCGAAGAGATGCTTGATTCCCAATGCACCCATGAATGGCGGCAAAATGAGCGGCGCCAGCAGCGCGGGCCGCCACAGGTTCCGGCCCGGAAACCGATATCGTGTAAAGACCACCGCAAGTGGAATCGAAACCAGCGCCGTGAAGAACGTCGAGAGGACCGCGATCTCAAAACTGTTGATGACCGAGACGCGGTAAAGCCGGTTTTCCAGCAAAAGCCGGAAGAAGCCAAGGGTGAACGTCCGATGACCGTTTTCGTCGATCAGAAAGAATGCGCCGCTCAATAATCCAACCAATGGATAAACAAGAAAGGCGCCAAAAAAGAGGGCGAGAAAAAGCAGCGAAATCTGTTTCATCCAGTACAAGGGCCCCTATCGCATAAAAGAATGGCGAAGTCATGGCGCATGATAGAACTGCTTTGTCTGAAAAGATCCTTCATGCAATTTTAGCCCCATTATGGTGTGGAAGGCGTTGCGATGAAAATCGGCAGAGATGTCAAATTCGGCACCCAAAAATCCATCACCGAGGGTTGCAGGTCGCCCGAAATCTGAATCGAAATCTCCACCAGGTTCGGCTTCTGCTGCGTCAGAAACCACTGGTCGTCCCATTTCGTTGTGTTCGCGGCCTGGAACTTCCAGTCTACATGCACCACGTCATGAATCAGCGGCGTCCAGTTGAGTGATTCGCTGCTGCTTTGAACCTCGTTCTGGAATGCAACCAGCGGGTTCACCTGCGACGACAAAATTTGAATGTCCTTATCGCTGCTGCCGAAACGCACGACCCTCAAGGTATAATAACTGTTCGCTTGCAGCTTCGCGTCGATGGCCAGCAGGTTCTTTCCCGCGCCCACAATAATGCCCGTGTTGTTCAGACCATCGCCATCGCCCCGCCGATACGAAACCAGGACGGCGCCGGCGGGCAGGCTGCTCAGATGCTTGGTCAAAAAGGCATTCAAGGCTGAAATCTGGTCAGCGCGGTTCTGATTCGTCTGCAAACTGGCCGTTGTTGTCAGTACCGTCGTGATCAGCCCGAAGACCGCGCCGCAAAGCAGCACAAAAATGCAAAGCGTGAACAGCATCTCGAGCAGGGTGAAACCGCCGGTCTTCTTCATCGGTCACTCCATGATAGCTTCGCGACCATCAATTGTCCAAGCGCCGGCTCGTTCCTCGGGGATGACAGAATTGTAAGATTATACTACTGCCAGGCACCGCCTGACGGCTCGACTATTGTCTCCGTTACGGTTAAAGTGTATCTCTTGTGCCACACAAGTTGCTCAAAAATCTCGCCGTCGAATCCCGCCTGGGCGACGAAGCGCTGATTCACGAAACCATCGACTCGAGCCTCGCCCAGCAGCTCTCGCTCATCGGCGGCCTGTTCGAAAAGCAGCTTGTCACCGAGCACCCCTTCCTCCGCGAAATCTGCAGCCGCTTCGGCCTTCCCTGGTGGGACGCCGCGCTGCCGCCCATGGACGACACGCTCCGCTCCCAGTTCCCCGCGCGTCTCGCCCTCCGCTACCACCTCTATCCCGTCCGCCTCAACGAACACGGTCTCTACGTTCTCACCTACGACCCCTTCAACCTCACCGCGCGGCAGGTCGTTGCCCGCGAAATGAAGGAACCGATCACCTGGTGCGTCGCCACCCGACGCAATATTCTTGCCGCGCTTCGTTCCGGCTATGGCGTCGGGGCCGAGACCTTCGATGCCATCCTCGAGGGCCGCGACGTCGACGATGCCGCCTTCGATGTGAAGCAGGAGGTCAACGTCCTCGATGAGGAAGATCCCGAGGCCACCGTCGTCAGTTTCGTCAACCAGATCATGCGCGAGGCCCTCGACGAACGCGCAACCGACATTCACATCGAGCCGCTCGAAAACGACCTCCGCATCCGCTACCGCATTGACGGCGTGCTCCACGAAGCGCCCGTCCCCTCCCGGATCAAGGTCCTCCAGGCCAGCGTCATTTCCCGCGTCAAGATCATGGCCCACCTCGACATCGCCGAGCGCCGCATGCCGCAGGATGGCCGCATCAACCTGGAGATGGAGGGCCAGCCTATCGATGTTCGCGTCGCCACCATCCCCACTGTCAGCGGCGAAAGCATCAGCCTCCGTCTCCTCGCCCGCAACCGGTTCGACTTCTCCCTCCTCGGCCTCACCCCCGAAACGGAACGGAAAATCCGCGAGCTCATCGCCCAGCCCAATGGCATCATCCTCCTCACCGGTCCCACCGGCTGCGGCAAGAGCACCTCGCTCTACACCTTCCTCTCCATGCTCAACACCATGGAACGCCGCATCGTCACCGTCGAGGACCCCGTCGAACACAAGCTCCCCGGCGTGATGCAGATCGCCATCAAACCCGAAATCAACCTCACCTTCGCCACCGCCCTGCGCAGCATCCTCCGCGGCGACCCCAACGTCATCATGATCGGTGAGATGCGCGACTTCGAAACGGCCGAAATCGCCATCCGTGCCGCCCTCACCGGCCACCTCGTCTTCAGCACCCTCCACACCAACGACGCCATCGGCGGCATCACCCGTCTCATCGACATGGGCGTGCAACCCTTCCTTGTCTCCTCCTCCGTCCGCGCCTTTCTCGCCCAGCGCCTCGTCCGTGTCCTCTGTCCTCATTGCAAGGCGCCGGCGTCCCATAAGCAGCCTTATCTCGAGCAGATCGGTTTTCCCATGGCCCACGCCGACCGCATCCTCCAGGCCAAGGGCTGCGAGGAATGCCGCCAGACCGGCTACCAGGGCCGCGCCGCGCTCTTTGAAATCGTCATGGTCACTCCCGCCTTGCAGGAAATGATCTCGCGCGGCGCCGCCGGCGAGGCCCTCCGCGCAAAGGCGCTTCAGGAAGGCATGGTTCCGTTGCGGCAGGACGGCTGGAACCGTGTCATCGCCGGCACCACCACGGTCGAGGAAGTCGTCCGCGTCACCGCCGCCGATCTCGAAACGCTCGACGAATAAGCCCCATTTTTATGGCCGTCTTTGCCTACCAGGGAACGGGGGAACGGGGTGAACCCCGCGCGGGCGAGGTCGTCGCGTCCAGCCGCTCCGAAGCGCTTCGCCGGCTCACAACGGACAAAATTCAGCCCCTCACCCTCATTGCCAAGTCCGAGGCCATGGCGGCTCCCCGCAAGGCATCTGGGGCTCGCGCGCAGGATATCGTCCAGCCCCATCGGCAGACCACCGGCGGAATCCGCCTCACCAACGCGCAGGTCATTCTTTTCACCGACGAGCTCTCTGACTTCCTCAATTCCGGGCTTCAACTTGAACCGGCGCTCCAGTTGATGGAAAACCGGGAGGAACGCTCGCCGGTCAAACAAGTCGCCGCCTTTCTGCGCGAAAAAGTTCGCGATGGCACCAGCTTCTCCGAAGCGCTCAAGATTGCCTCACCCAATTTCGGCGAACTCTATTGCAACCTCGTCGCCGCGGGCGAAGTCAGCGGCGCGCTCGCCCCCCTCCTCGAGCGTCAGGCCACCCATCTGATCGCCATGCAGGAACTCCGCGGCCGGGTTCAGCTCGCGCTCATCTACCCCGGCGCCCTCGTCCTGGCCGGCACCGCCGCCATGGTCGTCTTCATGACTTATCTCGTCCCGCAGATGACCAGCCTCTTCGCCAAGACGGGCAGCGCCATGCCCTTGCCCACCTACCTCCTCATCCATCTCAGCAAGGGCACCCAGGAATATGGCCTGTGGGTCGGCGCCGTCCTCGCCGTCGGCGTGGCCTTTTTTGTCGTCATGATCCGCCAGCCCGATGGCCGCCGCTGGTGGGATGAAGCGAAACTCAAGCTTCCCCTCATCGGGCCGCTGCTCAGCGCCTCGTTCTATGCCCAGTTCTGCCAGACCATGGCCAACCTGCTCCAGAACGGCCTGCCGCTCCTCACCGCGATGAAGCTGATGAGCCGAGCTACCGGCAATGTCTTTTTCCAGGGCCTCGTCCTCCGGGTCACCGATCTCGTCGGCGAGGGCGCCTCGCTCACCCGTGCCATGAAATCGGTCGGCCATTTCCCCCCCAATCTGCGTGACTTAATGAAAGTCGGCGAGCAGACCGGCGATCTCGGCTCAACCATGGAAAAAATCGGCAAGCGGTACGACAAAATCATCCAGCTCCGCGTTGACCGCATCATGTCCATTGTTCCGCTCATCATCATTGCGGTGCTCGGCGTCATGGTTCTCCTCATCGCCTGGTCGATGATTACCGGCATCTATGACGCCATGCATGGGCTCCAGACCCACCATTAAAATCGCGAAAGGTTACAAGATCGCGATTTGAATCTTGCGTCTCTCCCGTTATAAGATTGACTCCCGTGTCGTGAACTCCCCTTCCAGCCAATTTGCGGCGACGCCCTCATTTTTCTCCCGGCCTTTGGCCTGGATGGGGTTGTTCTTTATTTTCGCCACCAGCCCCTTGCTTCGCGCCATGGACCCTCCGACTTCCTACGTGCTCACCTTCCCTCTTTCGTCCGGCCTCACCACGCCTTCCTGGCTCGGCCAGCCCGACATGCCCGCGGCCACCTTCGCCACGCTCAATCTTCCCCTCCTCACCCCTGAGACCAACGCTTCCCTCCTCGTCACCGTCTTCTTCCAGGAAAAGGAAGGCGGTTTTCTCCGCATCACCTGGAAGGGAACCCAGGGCGCGCAGGTCCTTTCCGAAAATTTCTATGAAGGTATCGGCATGAGCAATCAACGCAGCCTTCTCATCTCGCCGGAAACGCTTTTGGGTGATGGCACCCTCACCTTCCAATGCGGTAGCAGCGACCTCGGCATTGCCCAAATCAAACTGGAATGGCTTGAATCGAAGAACGGCGCCGTCTCGCCCAAAGTCCAGGACCTCCTCGTCACGCCCGAAACCGGCCCCACCCAGCTCGCGCAGAAGTTTAACGGCCAGCCCAATCCGTCCGATAACGGCGCCTGGCAGGGCATGCTGGTCACCGTCCCCATCACCGACCAGCCCCAGCGCATTGAGCAGGGCGTCGAATTCAGCGTGAAACTCGACCATGTTCCGCTTTCCGGCCGCCTCGATTTCCAGGAAGCCGGCCTGCCCCTCGGGCAGCATCTCGTCGTCTGGATCAATGAACAGCGCGCCGGCACTGTCACCCCCACAGTTCCCGACCTCGCCGACGGCGGCTACGATTCCGCTCTTTCGTCAAATGGTTATGTCGGCTGGCGCAACGGATCGTTCTATGTCGCCGCCCCGCTCCTCAAGACCGGCGAAAACACCATTCTCTTCTCCGCCGAATCCGATACTTCCCCCGCCGCGGACACCCCGGCTACCACGGCTCCCCTTGCCCTCAAGGATCTCATCCTACAGCTCAGCTATCCGGCCTCAACATCCAACGCTGCCGCAACCCCCATCCCGACTCCGCCGCCCACTCCCGCCCCATCGGACGCGACCGATTCAGCCACCAGTTACGATGAACTCACCGGCCCCTTGCCCACGCCATCGCCGGAGCCCACCTCTGCTCCCGACATTTCGACGCCGGGCGATACCGCCCGTTCGCTCCAGTCCCAGACCTCGTCGCCCGACCCCGGGCCGATGCAGGATGATTCGACTCCGACGCCCACACCTGCACCCGCTTCCCCTTCTTCAACCTCAACTGACATCCAGCCATGAAATTCCCCTCCTTCTCACGACCCATTTACCGCGCCTTGCGCCGCGGCTTCACCCTCATGGAAATGCTGATCGTGCTCACGATCATCGCCCTGCTCATGGGCATGGTCATCTACAAGATCGGCGACACCAGCGAATTCGGTAAACGCGAAAAAGCGCAGACCGACGTCCTCGGCTTCAAGCAGCTCCTCGCCGCCTACCAACTGGAAACCGGTTCACTTCCCACCACTGAACAGGGCCTCTCGGTCCTTTGGACCAAACCGAGCACGGAACCGGTCCCGAACCACTACCGCGCGCTGCTCGAAGGCGAGGAAACAAAAGATCCGTGGGGCCACCTTTACCAGTACACCTATCCGGGCAAGCATAATCCCGACAGTTACGACGTCTATTCCATGGGCCCTGACGGCATTCCCGATACGGCCGACGATATCGGCAACTGGCCCGACTCGGCTTCAACCGGCAACTGAAAGGCCACATGAGACCAGGCGCCAATCCCCGAGCCTTTGCTCCCGGCGGATGGCGGCCATTGTCATCGGCACGCCAGAGCGGCTTCACGCTGCTCGAAATGTGCCTCGTTCTCTTCATCATCGCCCTCCTCGGTGGCGCGATGATGCCCGGCATGAAATCGGCCTTCGTTGAACAGGGTCTGCGCAAGGATGCCCATCAGCTCTCCCTCATGGTCAAAACCGCCATGCTGCGCAGTGCCGAACAAAAACGCGTCTACGTCATCGATCTCACCGCCTCCTCGATGAGCCTTCATTCCCTCGCCGACGCCACTCCGACCGCGGCCAACCCCGCCATCGCATCCGATTCCGCTCCCAGCCTCGAGGCCACTGAATTCTCCCAGCAACTCGACAGTTCCAACAAGCTTCTCGCCCCCGATCCCAAAAAACTCCACGCCTGGGTCGACATGCCGGACACCACCTGGACTTTCACCCCCGGCGAACTCTGCCCCGCGCAGCGCGTCCGCCTCACCCGCGGCGATGCCTGGATCGAAATGAGCTTCAACGCGCTCACCGGGAACGTCGAGGACGAGGAGGCCTACATCCCATGAGCCGTTTTCTTCTGTATCGTCGCCGGCATGGCCAGCGCGGCATGGTCCTCGTTGAGGTCATCGCGGCCCTGACTATTTTCGCCCTCGTCGCCTTCTCCTTGGTCAAAACCCTCGATGCCGCTCTCGATGCCGCCAAGTCCCGCCTCGAAATCGACGCCGCCATGCGCGGTCTTGAAAACCAGATGGCCCTCCTTCATTCCGGCCCGATTTCCGCCACCGACCGCGATCTGCCCGATGATGGCTCCGGTCTCACCTATCACGTCACCATCCAGCCCGCCCAGTTCCAGGACCAGAAGAAGCAAATCGTCGCCTCCATGTTCCGCGTCACCATCACCGTGAAATGGACCACCGACGAGGGGCCGGACGACCGCAGCGTCTCGGAACTCATCTACCAGCCGTGAACCCGCCCGCGTCATCCACTCCCCCGGCCTTTCGCCCACGCCGCGATCACCGAAAAAAAGGCTCGGCCCTCATTCTGGTCCTCTGGTGCCTGCTTCTCCTCGGCATGGCCGTTCTCGGTGTCGTCGATATGGTCGAGCTTTCCGTCGATCACTCCGCCCAGAACCAGACTGCCCTCCAAGCCCGCGCCCTCGCCCTCAGCGGCCTCGCCTTCGGCTTCAATCCGCAGTTGCTTAAAAACGATCCCCTCCTAAACCAGCAAGCCGGTCCCGGCCAGCAGTTCAACGTCAACATCGAAAGTGAAGGCGCTCGCCTCAACCTCAACTACGTTCTCCAGAGCGGTCATCGCGAAATCCTCGTCAATCTCTTCACCCAATGGGGTCTTCAGCTCGCCGATGCCGACCATGTCGCCGACTGCCTCTATGACTGGATCACCCCGGGTGACCTCCGCAGCCTCAATGGCGCCAAAGCCAGCGATTACGAGGCCGCCGGCCTTCCTCAACGCCCTACCTACCAAGCTTTTACATCACTCGACGAAGTCACTCAGGTCATGGGCATGGATCTGATCCAAAAAGTCCGCCCCAACTGGCGCGACAGCTTCACACTCTGGAGCGCCGGGGCCCTCAATGTCAACGAAGCTCCAGCCGACCTCATTGCCGCCGTCTTCGGCATCGATCCCAGCCGCGTCACTTTTTTCACCTCCGTTCGCAATGGCCGTGACGGTATTCCCGGTACTCCCGACGATGTCCCCGTGCCCAACGTTCAGGCCTTGCAGGCCGACTTGGGTATCTCCGACCTTGCCATGAAGACCCTCGGGGCCGAAATTTCCTTCCAGGATCCCTTCCGCCGTGTCGAAAGTGTTGGCCAAGTGCAAGGTGTCCGCGTCATGATTTCAGTCGTTACGCGACTTAACGCTAATCCTCCCCAATACTTGTTATGGTCCGAGCAGTAAAAACAAAAGCAACGCGCTCCCTCCATAAAGGCGAACGCGCTGTCCTGCTTCCCGGCGCCACCAGTGCCGAGCCATGGGAAGTTTGGGTTCTGGGCGGTCAGGCCGAACCACAATGCATTCAGGCCTGCTCATCGCCCAACGACAACCGTCTCAGCAAACAGACGACTCTCGCACTGCCAGTCTCACAGGTCTACTGCCTTCCCCTTTGGCTCAACGAAACCGATCCCAAGCAGTTCGGCCAAATGATCCCGCTGCAATTGGAACTCCGCGGACTCCAACCCCGCAACGGCGTTGCCGTCGCCGACTGGTCCGTTGCCGCCACGGAAGAAAACCGCACCCTCGTCACCGTCGGCGTTCTTCCCGCCACCGAAGATCCCGAACTCCATGTCGAAGCCTACCGCCGTTTCGACCTCTCTGCCCGCTATCTCGAGCTTCCGGAAAATGCCATCACCGTCTGGCGCGAGCAGGATCAGCTCGTCGTCGCTTTCACCCGTGACAATCATCTCGTCTACTTCCAGGCGCTTGGTGATGAGCACATCACCCCGCGCGTTTTGCAGGACCTCACCTGCCTCCGCGCCACCCTCATCATGCAGGGCATTCTCACCAACCTCCGGCAAATCGTCCTCTGGGTCGATGCCACCCCTGCCGAAGTTGAATCGCTCCGCGCCACGCTGCAGCTTTCCGTTACCGTCCCGCAAAAGCCTCCTCCCCGCGCGCCGTCACCGGTCTGGAAACTCACTCCCGGCACGGTCAGCGAGGCGCAACGCCAACAGGAAGTTTGGCGCTGGCGCCGCCGCGGCATCTTCCTCGGCCTCGCCGCCTATCTTCTCATCGCCGGATTTCTCCTTATCCGCTTCTATTTTCTCTCCCAGCAGGGCGACGCCCTCCGCAAATGGCAATCGGCCCATGCGGCCACCCTCGCCCAGATCCACGCCACCCAGGCCGCCTGGAATGCCCTGCGGCCGGTAGTCGACGAATCGGGCTATCCGCTCGAAATCCTTCGTGCGACCAACGAGGCCATTCCTGCCGACGACTTACATCTCACCCTCTTCGAGGCCGATGACAGCCATCTCCTCATCAAGGGTGAGGCCAAGAATGCTCCCGCCGCCTTCCAATTCCTCGACAAGCTCCAAAACGATAACCGTTTCGCCGGTTACCACTGGGAACGGAGCCAGCCCACTCTCGCCGCCAACGATCTCACCCAATTCCAAATCGAAGGAACCCGTGCGCCCTAGAACCTCCAACGAAAAACGCCTGCTGGTGCTCCTGGCCGCGATCATTTTCCTCGGCGGAAATTATTTTGGCTATGGCTGGCTCTCGCAGCGGCAATCAAAGCTTCAGTTGGAACTCACCGGCCTTAAGACCGACAAGGCCGTCGCCGAAATCGATCTCGAAAAAGCCGACCTCTGGGCCAAACGCGCCGCCTGGATCAAGCAACATCAGCCCCCTCTCGGCGAGGCCGGCTATGCCCAGGCCCAGCTTTCGCAGGACGTGAAAAAAGGCGCCAGCGACAACGATCTTGAAATTCTCCAACAGGGCCTCGGCGCCAACTCCCAGGAAGGCGCCGCCGGCACGCGGCTCAATGTCACCATCAAGGTCAAGGGCAGCATGGAAGGAATCTGCAAATGGCTCGCCGGCCTCCAAAAGCCCGAAAACTTTTATGCCATTTCCATCACCTCATTAAAAGCCGATCAGGACCAGAAATCGATGGACTGCGAACTCCAGGTTGCCCGCTACTATAAGAAAGGCGCGTGATGAAATCTCTTCCTCTGCTTCTCACCGCTTCCGGCCTTCTCGCCTTCTCCCCGATCCGGGCCGACGATCAACCTCTCCCCGGCAGCGGCTTTGAAGCCTCCCGTTACGAAGTCCTCTGGACCAAATCCCCCTTTGCCGTCGCCGCATCTGAAACGGCCCAGGGCTCAAGCGATTACGCGCTCAAGGGCGTCGTCAAAATTGACGGTATTTCCTATATCAATCTCATCGACAATAACAACCAGGGCTCCTCCTTCCTCCTCTCCAGCGATAAACCGGCCCGCGGCCTCACCCTCGTCTCCGTCGCTCTCGGCCATGATGGTTCCGATACCCAGGCGGTCGTGCAAAAGGACGGCAAGTGGATCACCCTCAAGCTCGATAAATCGTCCGGCGCCCCTCCCCCTGCACCCAATGCCGCTCCTCCCATGCCAGGGAGCCTTACCCAGCAAATTCCCATGCCCGGCAGCCTGCCCGGTGCCATGTCGCCGCCCAACATGGGCGCTCCCATGCCCCTCCCCCGGTTCCGTCGCCATGCCATTTCCCTGCCACCCAATCCCCAGCAACAGCAGCAACCTCCGCCCGAGAACATCCCCTCCCAATAACCCTCTCTCAGCGTCAGCACAGGCTTTCCTCTTCCCTCAATATCTGCCACTCTAACCACCTTTGGATCGATCTCCATGACCACCCCATCCCCATTCAGGAGAGGGTTTCTCCTTCTCGCGCTACTGTTTGCCGCCTCCGTCGCCTGCTTTTTAGTCTCGGCTCAGGACGCGGATAACAAGGGCTTCACCTCGTTTGAAAACGCCCAGGTCAACACCATCCTCGACACCTACGAGCAACTCTCCGGCAAGCATCTCATCCGTGATGCCAACCTCAACGGCGTTGCCCCCATCACGATCAACGCCAACGGAGTCAGCAAGGCCGAGATCATGAAATTAATCGAGGCCAATCTTCTCCTTAACGGCGTCGCCATCATCCCTGTCGACGATCACACCTTGAAAGTCATCACCGTCGCCACCAACAAGAACCCCCGCAGCGAAGGCGTCAAGCTCTACGCCAGTGCCGCCGATCTTCCCACCGACGATCAGATCGTCAGCTATTACATGCCGCTGAGTTACATCAGCCCGCAGGAAGCCCAGAACATCTTTGCCCAGAACAATCCCGTCCATAATTACGGCGCCTATGTCCCCGCGCCATCCGCCCAGGCACTCATCGTCACCGAAAACGTCAACGTCATCCGCCAGTTGATCGCTCTAAAGGAACTCGTCGACGTCCCGCCGGCCAAGGTCAGCAGCGAATTCGTCCAACTCGACCGCGCCGACGCCGAAAAAGTCGCCGATCTCCTCACCAAACTCCTCGATCAAAAGGCTGGTGCTCCCGCAGGCGTTCCTGGCGGCATCCCCGGCGGCGGCAACGCCGGAGTCCCTGCCGGCATTGGCAACGATTATCCGCTCTCTAACGAACACAATCTCCTCTCCGGCCCCGCCCAGATCGTTCCGGTACCCCGCTCCAACCAGATCCTCATCGTCACCCGCCCCGTTAACATGCCTTTCCTCAAGCAACTGATCGCCCAGCTCGACGCTCCCGACATTTACACCGTGCCCCAGCGCCGCCCCCTCCGCTATGTCTCGGCTGATGACATCCTGCCCGCCATCGAATCCGCTCTCGCCGAGGGCAAGGATGAGGAGGATCAGATCAAGAAGAATCAGCCAAGCTCTGGTACCAATCCTTCTGCCAATAACAACACCGCTTCCACCGGGGGAACGACTGGCGGCGCTTCAGGCACCACGGCCCCCATCACGCCGCAGCTCTCCGCCCCCAACGAAAACAACATCCCCACCGTCGTCACTATCGGCAAGACCAAGATCCTCGCCGACAACCGGTCCAATTCGATTATCGTCTTCGGCTCGCCCGATGCAGTCGAGCGTGTCTTCACCATGATTGATCAGCTCGACCGCAAGCCCCTCCAGGTTTACCTCGCCACCGTCATCGGCCAGTTGACCGTTTCCGAAGGCGAGGAGTTCGGCATCGACATTCTTCAGAAATTCCAGAAGGTCGGCCAAGGCGGTCTGGCCAGCAGCCTGATCACGCCTGGGACCCATACGGCGGGTTCATCGGCAGTCCCCGAACCGTCCAGCCTGACCAGCGCCGCCGGTTTTCCCCTCCCCTCCGGCCTGACCCTGTATGGCGCCATCGGCAGCACGCTCGACGCCTACGTCCGTGCGCTTGAAACCACCGACCGGTTCAAGATCATCTCCCGTCCCAGCGTTTACACCACCAACAACAAGCTCGCCGTCATCGCCTCCGGCAGCCAGGTCCCGGTGCCCAGTAACATCACCTCCGGCTTCACCGGCTCGACCAGCGACACCCTTACCACCACCGCCAGCGTCGCCTATGAAGGCGTTCTGCTTCAGCTCGACATCATTCCCCTCATCAATGCCAATCACGAAGTCACCCTAAAAATCCGCCAGACCAACAACAGCCTCGGCGCCAACAACGTCATCAGCGGCAACGATGTTCCCACCATTCTGACCCAGGAAATCAACACCGAGGTCACCGTCCCCGACAAATCAACTGTCGTCATCGGCGGCCTGATCTCCGACACGACCAAGCGCGACACCAGCGGCTTTCCGCTCCTCAGCGACCTGCCCCTCCTCGGCTACCTCTTCAAGGACACCACCAAGAGCAAGGAACGCGACGAGCTCATCATCATGATCCAGCCCACCGTCGTCGAAACCGATGTTGACCAGATTGCCGCCAATGAGGCCGAAAAACAGCGCACCATCCTCGGCCGTGAAGCCGAGGCCGCCGCTACCGGCTCCCTGCCGGAAGGCGCCGCGCCGCAGGCCACCACCACCACGACCATCATCCAGACCCGTCCCTCCAGCATTGTTCCCGCCGTTTCCAGTCCCGCGCCCGACGTCAGCAACGGCAAGATGCCCAAGTACACGCCCGCCTCTCCGCCCACCACCCCCTGAGTCTGGTATTCGGGCGTTTCGAAGAAATGGCCGCATGTTTGAAGCACCCCTTTTCTTCCGTCCGATCATCACCTAATTTGTCTCATGCCCGCCGCGTTTAAGGACTATTACGAGATCCTCGGCGTCAAGCGCACCGCCACCGCCGATGAAATCAAGTCGGCCTTCCGCAAACTGGCCCGTAAATATCATCCCGACATTGCCGCCGACAAAAAGGCAGGCGAGGCCAAGTTCAAGGAAATCAATGAGGCCTACGAAGTCCTCGGCGATCCCGACAACCGGAAGAAATATGACCAGCTCGGCGAAAACTGGAACGCCCAGGGTGTTCCTCCACCGGGGGCCGGCTTCCCACCCCGGCAGCCCGGCGCCCATGCCGAGGAATTCCATTTCGAGGGCACCGGCTTCAGCGACTTCTTCGAACAGTTCTTCGGCCATGGTTTCAATGGCTTTTCCGGCTCGGGCGGAACCTTTCGCGCCGCCCCGCGCGATACCGGCCCGCGTCACGGCCACGACATCGAAGGCTCCATCCTCGTCACCCTCGAAGAGGCGATGAACGGCTCCATCCGTTCCCTCTCCCTCCAGACCGAGGATCCCGCTACCGGCGAGGTCCACACCGAATCGTTCAAGGTTCGCATCCCGAAAGGCGCGCTCGAAGGCCAGGTCATCCGCGTCCCCGGCAAGGGTGGCGCGGGCCTCAACGGCGGCGAGCCCGGTCATCTTTTCCTCCGCATCCGGCTCGCCAGTCATCCCGATTTCCGTCCGCTCGGCGCCGATCTCTATGCCGATCTCCCGCTCGCCCCGTGGGAAGCCGTCCTCGGCACCACCGTCCGGCTTCACGGCATCGACGGCGATCTCAACGTCAAAATCCCTCCCGGCACCGTCAATGGCCAAAAACTCCGCCTGCGCGGCCGCGGCCTGCCCAAGCCCAAATCGGAGGAACGGGGCGATTTCTACGTCGTCGTCGACCTCCAGCTTCCCGACCAGGTCAGCCCCGCTGAAAAAGAGCTCTGGCAGCAACTCGGCCAGGCTTCTCACTTCAACCCCCGCGGCTAAATCCCATGAGCGAATCCGAACTCCCCGCGAACAGTCCCGCCGATGCCGTCTACACCATCGAAACAGTGGAGCGGATCACCCATATTCCGAAGGAACGGATCGTCCTCTATTACGAATATGGCCTTGTCGCAACGGTCGCGGCTGCGGACGAATCCAGCCTCCAGTTCGACGAGCAGGCCATCCATCAGCTCCGCCGCATCGCCAATCTCCTCTCGCAATATGACTTTAACCCGGAGGGCCTGCGCATGGTCGCCTCCCTCCTGGGCGAACTCGAACGGCTGCGCGAGGAAATTCGCTTCCTCCGGGAACGGTCATGAGCGACATCGGTCCTCTGGAGGGGCTCAACCGGCTGGTCTCGACCCTCTATGTGCTGATGATTGTCGGGCTGCCCGCCATCCTCGGCCTCGTCTTTCTGCTCATCTACATTTTTGTTCCTCATTATGGAAGAATCTGGACCGCACTTTATTTTATCACGAGCACGGCAGCCGTCTTCGGCGCCATGTGGTGGTGGTCCGTCTGGAATAATGATCAGGACTCGTTCGCCTATGCGTGGCTCATCTCTCCGGCCAGCAGCACAGGAAGCTATCTGTTATTTCTCGCTTTGCGCCGGATCTACACCTTCGCCCGGGACAAGGTCCGATCGAAGATAAAACCCGGCAGAGATTAAGCCCTATTCCCGGGCAATCGCCACTTTGCCCGTGCGGGTCAGGTCGAGGATGCCAAAAGTCTCCATCAGCGTGATGAATTTCGACACCTTCGATTCGTTCCCCGTCACTTCGATGGTCAGGTTCTTCGGCTGCACGTCGACGATCTTCGCGCGGAAAATGTCGCAAATCTGCATCACATCCGCCCGCGATTTCGAGTCCACCTTGACCTTCAGCAGCACCAGCTCACGGTCGACATATTCGCCCTCGTGAAAATCCTTCACCTCGATCACGTCCACCAGTTTGTTCAGTTGCCGCGTCACCTGGTCCAGGACCCGGTCGTCCCCCTTGACCACGATGGTCATGCGTGAGGTATCGGAACGATTGGTAGGGCCGACATTAAGCGTTTCAATGTTGAACCCGCGCCCGCTGAACAGACCGGCGATGCGCGTCAGGACACCGAAACGGTTTTCGACCAGGACAGTAATGGTATGACGCATAGAGAATAAGGCTGTCCAAAAACTCGATGCTGGTCACGCCGAAAGAATCGCGCCCCGCCCCTCCGGCCAAACGCGGCTAACGTTTCGACAAAAAAACAGGCGCTGGTCATCAAATGACCAGCGCGTGTAACCAAGGAGGAGAATAAATGAAACTTACAAGGAGATAGACACAACCTTGTTTCTTTTGTTCAAAGTAAAATTCAAAAGTTACATCGTTAACATAAGCTACTAAACTGCAATGACATCAGGTTGGTGAATCATGCGGTCAATATCCCTCATTTTGAGGTCTGGAAAGGGAAAAGAGCGCTCCCAGTGGGAAATGACCCGGCTCAGGCCGCAGCTCATCAGATTAAACCGCCAGCGGATCGATTGGACGAGATAAGGGTTAAAACTGTAGAAGCCAATGAACTTCTTTTCCTTGAGCTGGGAGGAACGGTTCACCTGCCGGCACAGCAAAACGGCCCGGGATTTCTCGCTGTCAAAGAGCACCAGCCAGTACCGTTTTAAACGCGATTCCTCCGCCGACACGAAATCGATATTGCCGCAATTTTTGGGAACCGGCCCGCAACCCCAAACACGCACCGCGTCGAGCTCATCCGCCAGGCTCATGTATTTGGCCTTATAGGGAAGAAAATTCTTAAAGTCCTGAAACGTCGCAATCAATTCGCCTTTGCCCACTTCAGAAGCAATGTCCTCGATCGCATGGCTGATGGCCACCATCGCCTCGAACTCCATAATATGGTGAAGATCGCTGTCGGGAATCGTGACCAGTTCACCCAGCCGGACCTTGTCCCGGGAAAGGCCGTTGTGCACGCATAAGGCCTTGGAACATTTTTTGAAGTAATGATGATAGGGCTTCAGCTTTGCCCGGAAGCGCTTTGTTGTCGCTTTTTCACAATTCGTTTTTGCCAGCATAAAAACAATCCAATAACCGCTCTCCGCTAAGTAAACCCAATTAGCATGGCCATCAACACCTTTTTGGGAATTTCTTACGTTTGGGCAACGTCGCCGCAGAGTCCAAAAACCGTATCGCGCTCAACCCACAAAAGCCCTAAATAAAAAGATGCCGCGGAATTTCTATGGCGCATTCGACCGAGAATATTTGCGCAATGATTTCAATCCACGGCGGCAGCCTGATTATCGCAGCGTCTTTCATCAGGACCGCGACCGGATCATGTTCACCCCGAGCTTCCGCCGGCTCCAGGCCAAGACCCAGGTCTTTCAGGCCGGCGAGTATGATTTCTACCGCACCCGGCTCACCCATTCGCTCGAGGTCTCCCGCATTGCGCAATCCATCGCCGTTTGGCTCCGCTCCCGCCATCCCAGTGTCCAGGTTGACACTGATCTCCTCGAAGCCACCTGCCTCGCCCACGACATCGGCCATCCTCCCTTCGGCCATGCCGGCGAACGGGTGCTCCATGGCCTGATGGCATCCCATGGCGGTTTCGAGGGCAATGCGCAGACCCTGCGCATTCTCACGCGCACCATTTACCAACGAGGGCGAGATCGCGGCGGCATGAGCCCCAGCCGCGCGCTCCTCGATGGCGTCCTCAAATACAAGCGGCTTCACCGTGACCGGGGCGCCGACACGAACCATTTCATCTACGATGACCAGGAGGAGATTCTCGAATTCTGCTTCCAGACCAGCAACCTTCGCGGCGCGCTTGGCAGCGACGACGTCAACGCCTTCCAAAGCCTCGAATGCCAGATCATGGACCTGGCCGACGACATCGCCTATTCATGCTTCGACGTGGTCGATGCCGCCAAGGCCCGGTTCCTCACCACCGACCGCCTTACGCGCTGGGCGTCGGCTCAGGGCGATTCCCTCACCGCCATCCAAAGGAAGTATCTCGACGAACTGCTCGCAATGATGGCACAAAATAAACTTCAATCGCGCATGAACCCGATCATCGGGCAGCTGATCCAGAGCGTTTCCTTGAAACCCCACCAAAACTTTATGACCCAACGGACCCGCCGCCACGCCTACCGGGTCGCCCTGCCTTCCGGCGCGCGCGCGCGCATCCGGCTTCATAAAAAACTCTGCCGCGAACTCGTCTTCGGTTCCAGCGCCCTGCAGCAAATCGAATTCAAGGGCGAGCGTGTCCTGCGCCGGCTTGGCGAATTGCTCTTCCAGAATTATCTCGAGGCCCGGACCAGGCCCGCCGTCCTCATCCCCGATGAAGTGCATCGCAACGTCCTCGAGGCCCGCGACAAAACGGAAGCCGCGCGTCTTCTCTGCGACCATCTCTCCGGCATGACCGACGCCTACGCGGTCCGCAGTTACAAACGGCTCCTCGATCCCGACTACGGTTCGATCTCGGAGCTCATCTGATTTTTCCCATGCCGTTTCCCTACATCGTCGTCCCCACCTACCACGAGCTGGACAATCTGCCCCGGTTCACCGAGCGGATCTGGACGGCCGTGCCCAATGCCCGCATTCTTTTGGTCGACGACGCCTCCGGTGATGGCACGCCCGCCTGGGTGAAGGCCCATCCGCGCTACAACCAATCCCTCTTTCTCCTCGAACGCGCCGGCAAGCTCGGGCTCGGCTCGGCCTACGTCGCCGGCTTTGCGTGGGCCGTCCAGCGCCATGCCACCGAACCTTGCAGCGCGGTCGTCCAGATGGATGCCGATCTTTCGCACGATCCCAATGCCGTGCCTGAATTTCTCCGGGCCCTCGAAGCGGGGGCTGATCTCGTCCTCGCCACCCGCTATCGGGACGGCGTCCGCGTCACCAACTGGCCCCTTCATCGCCTCCTGCTCAGCCTCGGCGCCGGGCAATATGTCAAATGGATCACGGGAATGCCCTTCACCGATCCCACCGGCGGCTTCAAGGCCTTCCGGCCCGATAAGCTGGCCACCCTCGATCTCTCCCAGATTCATTCCGACGGCTATGCCTTCCAGATCGAAGTGACCCACATGGCTTGGCGGCTCGGCTGGAAAATTGAGGAAGTTCCCATCGTCTTCGAAGATCGCCAGGCCGGCGTCTCGAAGATGTCGGGACGTATTGTCCGCGAAGCGATCTGGCGCGTGCCCTGGCTCGCACTGCGCGGCACCGTGGCCCCGCGGAATCCGGCCCCACGCAATGGAGCCCCGCGGCCATGAGTCTCACCACCGTTGCCGCCCCGGTCCGGCCCGACGCCGCCCTGCTCAATCTTCCCCCCTCTCATCCCGAGCGCTTCCTGCGCTCCGACTTCATCGCCGCCGGGCTCGTCTTTCTCATCACCCTCGGTGTCTACATCGCCACGCTCGCGCCCAACGTCACGCTTGAAGACTCCGGCGAGCTGATCACCGCCGCGACCAAATTCGGCGTCGGCCATCCTCCCGGCTATCCGCTCTGGACTATTTCGGGTTTCATCCTTTCCCACATCTTTCCCTTCGGAAATCTCGCCTGGCGCATCAACCTCCTCTGCGCCCTTTTCGGCGCGACTTCCAATGCCGTCCTGACCCTCCTCACGTGCCATTCGGGCCGTTGGTTCCTGCAACGCTGGATCGATTCGGAATCCCAGCCCGTCGCCCGCCGCTTTGTCTTTTTTGTGGGCCTTTTCGCCGGTCTAACCATCGGCTTCAGCAATGTGATGTGGAGCCAGGCCGTCATTTCCGCCGTTCACGGCACCATCCAGGCCCTCATCCTCAATATCGAGCTGCTCCTCTTCTACCTGTGGATGCTCGACCCAAAAAAAACCTACCGGCTGATCCTGACCGTCTTCGTCTTCGCCCTCGGCCTCACCAATCACCACACCCTCGTCCAGATCATACCCGCCTTTCTTCTCGCCGCGCTGCTCATCCGGGCCGGAAAATTCTGGGCCGTATTCCTTTCCGTCAATCTCTTCAGCCTTTCCATCCTGGTCTACATCAGCTGGCTCTCCGGCGACGGCGAGCTGCAAACGATCAGCCTGGCGATGGCCAAGCTGATTCTCGGGATGACGGCCCTCGTCTCCTTCTTTTACCTCAAACAGTTCCGGCTCCATCTCTTCCTGCTGGGCGTGGCCACCGCGGTGGCGATCTTTGCCTACGGCTTTTATTTGCTGAGCCCCAACGAACTCGAAATCCAGCGTTATCCGTTCGACTTGGCCCATCTTTGGCGCACGGGGAGTTACATCCACGACGGCTGGCTCCAGACCCTCTCCGGCGTCAGTCTTTTCATGCTGGGCCTGGCCGCCCTCGCGCTCGGCCTCCTCTACACCTCCAATCTCGACCGCCGTCTCATCATTGCCTTCTTAGTTGTCGGCTGGCTCGGGCTCATTCCCTATTCCTATGAGCCTTTCGCCTCCAACACCCATCCGCCGATGAACTGGGGCTACACCTCGGAACGCAGCGGCTTTTATTATGCCGTCAGCCGCGAGCAATATCCGAAAAGCCTTCCTGTCCTGATCAAATCAACCATCGGCAAGGCCATCGGCGTCGTCCCCCGCGACGAGCAACTCGACGCCACCATCGAATTACCCAACTATTTTCCCCGGCTGGGCCTGACCTTCTATTACTACATCGCCAACCTCCTGGACAATTTCACCGTCCCTCTGGTTTTTCTCACCCTCGCCTTTCTTCTCTATGTCCGCCGCTGCGACCGGCCCCAGGTCAATTGGCTTATTTTCCTCGGCGCCGCCCTCTTCTTTCTCGCCTTCATGCTCCAGCTTATCGCGCCGCAGGAGGCCTTCGATTTCGAGCGCAACCTCCAGTACATCGTCTTCCATCTCCAGTCCCATTGCATCCTGGTCCTCCTCATGAGCTACGGCGCTCTCGCCGCCATGGCCTACCTCCATGACATGATGCCGGAGGTCGCCGCCAAAACAGGCCCGCTCGGTTTTGGCGCACCCATTCTGTTCCTCTCCCTCCTGCCGTTCTGGAGCAACTTCGACAGTTGCTGCCAGGCCGGCCACTGGTTCGGCTACGACTTCGGCGCTGACATCATGCGCCCGCTCGACAAGGACTCCGTTTATTACGGGGGTTCCGATCCCGGCCGCTTCGTTCCCACCTACATGGCTTTTGTCGAAAGCCAGCAATCCAACCGTTGGAAGCGCGAATCCGGCTTCGATCGCCGCGACGTCACCGTCATCACGCAAAACGCGCTCTGCGATTCCTACTACAGCCAATACATCCGCGACCAATACGATCCTCGCTTCCGGCCCGATCAATTTACGCCGTTCGAGAAATGGCTCGGCCGCGACAAGGCTTATCCGACAAAGCCGGTCGTTTGCATGAGCGACGACGAGCTTCAGGAAGCCTGGGCCGAATATCGGAATCGCAACGATGTCCAGGCGCGGCTCCGGGCCGGGGGCCCGCTTCTGCGCAGCGGCACTAATGATGTCTTCGACGTCAATGCCATCGTGTCCTGGAAAATCTTCGAGAAGAACAAAAAGGATCGCACGTTTTATCTCGAGCAAAGCATTCCCATGGACTGGACTTATCCCTATCTCATACCGTCCGGACTCATTTTCAAAATCAACCCCGATCCGGTCGATGATGCCCATTTCGCCGCTTACATAGCCGAGGACAAAAAATTCTGGGCCACCTACAGCACCCGCCTTCTTCAGGATCCCCGCTTCCGCGCCGATGCCCACGCCACGCTCGTCTTCGCCAAACTCGCCTTCTGGCACGCCGATCTCTACCGCTATCGCAAACTCGATAAGGAACAGGAGTATTGGCTGAAAATGTCCCTTGCTCTCTGTCCGCAACTGGCCAGCGCCGTCAGCAGCCTGGCTCATCTTTATGCCTCCCAGTTCCGCTATGACGATGCCCTCGCCGTCGTCAATCAGGCCGAAATCGATGATCCCCGCAACCAGGACTATGCCTCGCTCCTCGATTGGACCCAAACCGTCAAAATCCTGGCCAACCGGGAATCAGACATTCGAGACCAGCTTAAAAAGACTCCCAACGATGTGCTGCTCAACCTCGAACTCGCCCGGGTCTTCGAAGATGAAGGCAAGTTCAATGACGTGAATGCCCAACTGCGCATGACGGCTGCGATGAGCAACGACTGGTCGCACCCTGTCATGGCCGAAATCGTCCAGTATTACGTCGACAAGATGCACAATCCGCTGGCGGCCATCGCCTTCCTCGAAACCCGGGCCAAGATCACGCCCAAGGAAGGCGAGTTGGTCTATAGTCTTGCCGCGCTCCACGGCCTCGTCGGCCACGCGGACGACGCGATCAAGTACCTGACGCAATCGGCCACGGTAGGCGGAACCAATGCGCTTTATTCAGCGCAAATCGATCCCCGTTTTGACAGCGTCCGTAATGATCCCCGCTTCCGGGCGCTCCTCAGCAACCCGCCGTCCACCAATGCCCCGGCGGTTCAAGCGCCCGCAACCAATTCAGCCCCCTCGCATCCTGCGACACCCAAAAAGCACGGGCATCCCAAGCACACTTCGGAATAAGTGATCCCCGCCGCAAAGCGGGTTACTGGGTAGCCGCCGATGTCCCATCGGCGGACCGTCGCTCCGTGGTGACGGGCCGCCTCTCTTAATACCGGTAATGCTCGGCCTTGTACGGGCCTTCGACCAAGACGCCCAGATATTCGGCCTGCTTCGGCGTCAGCTTGGTTAGCTTCACGCCGAGCTTGTCGAGGTGCAGACGCGCCACCTTCTCATCAAGCACCTTCGGCAGCACGTAGACCTCATTCTTGTACTTCTTCTGGCCGCGCGTGCTCCAAAGCTCGATCTGGGCGATGACCTGATTGGTAAATGACGCCGACATCACGAAGCTCGGGTGGCCGGTGGCGCAGCCGAGGTTGACCAGACGGCCTTCCGCCAACACCGTGAGCACCTTGCCGTTCGGCCATGTAAACTGGTCGACCTGCGGCTTGATCTCGACCTTCTTCAGGGTCTTGTCGTGGTAGAGCGAGCCGACCTGCACTTCGGAATCGAAATGGCCGATATTGCAGACAATCGCCTGCGTCTTCATCTGGTCCATGTGCTCGCGGGTGATCACGTCGATGTTGCCCGTCGTCGTCACGAAGATGTCGCCGTACTTGCAGGCGTCGTCCATGGTCACGACCTGGTAGCCTTCCATCGCCGCCTGGAGCGCGTTGATCGGATCGATCTCCGTCACCACCACGCGGGCGCCCAGGCCCTTCGAGGCCTGCACGCAACCCTTGCCCACGTCGCCATAACCGCAAACCACCACGATCTTGCCCGCGATCATCACGTCGGTCGCGCGCTTCACCGCGTCGATGAACGATTCGCGGCAGCCGTAAAGGTTGTCGAACTTGCTCTTGGTGCAGGAATCGTTGACGTTGAAGGCGGGCATCTTCAGCGTGCCTTTTTTCACCCGCTCATAGAGCCGGTGCACGCCTGTCGTCGTCTCCTCGGAGAGGCCGTGGATGCCGGCAATCAGCTCGGGATATTTGTCGTGGACCATGTTGGTCAGGTCGCCGCCGTCGTCGAGAATCATGTTGAGCTGCGAACCGTCGAGCCACTTCAGCGTCTGCTCGATGCACCAGTCGAATTCCTCGGCGTTCATGCCCTTCCAGGCGAAGACCGGGATGCCGCGCGCCGCAATCGCCGACGCCGCGTGGTCCTGCGTCGAGAAAATATTGCACGAGCTCCAGCGCACCTCGGCGCCGAGTTCCACCAGCGTTTCAATCAGCACCGCCGTCTGGATCGTCATGTGGAGGCAGCCCGCGATCTTCGCACCCTTGAGCGGCTGCTTGCCTTTGTATTCCGCGCGCAGCGCCATCAGGCCCGGCATCTCGGTCTCCGCGATGGTGATTTCCTTGCGGCCGAAATCGGCCTGCGAGATGTCTTTAACTTTGTAATCCGTACTCATGTTTCTTCTTTCGTTTATGTTTTCTTTTTAAATTTTTAACCCGTCATCCTGAGCAAGCCGCGCTTGTCGCGGCGCTGTCGAAGGATCTCTCACTATTATTTCTGCCTGCCTCTTTCCGTCATCCCGAGCTTGTCGAAGGATCAGTTCCGTCGTCTGCTGTTTTCCGTATCAATCTTCCACCATTTCCCGCTTCGGTTCCGGCAAGACCCACGCCGGCGCGCCGAGCCCCAGGGCAAAAATCCCCAGGCCCACGAGCAACGAACCCAGATAAAGATCGACTCCGCCCAGATCATGCAGATCGATGCCGAAGCAGATCAGGAAGACACCGACCACCACGCCGCAATAGGCCAGGTCCTTGTTCTCCAGGAAGATTTCGCGGGTCCGCTTGCTCATAAATCTTTCAAAATCTCCTGCCGCTTGGCGGCGTATTCCTCCGGCGTCACCAAATGCTCCCGCTGCGCTATCTCTAGCTCGCCAAGACGCTGCGCCAGTTTTGTGCCTGAAGCAGAATTTGTTGCGCGACCCAAAAATTGATCCAGCCTCGGCAGGATAAAGAAAAGCCTGACGACAACGACAACCATGACGGCATAAAACCCCCATGTGGCCACAGCTAAAGTTGTGACTAGTATTTCCATTTTAGTCAAAATAGCGTAGCGGCATCAGACCCTTTTATACCCCCGCCGCCTTCTTCAGTTCCGCCGCCTTATCAGTCTTCTCCCACGTCAGCGAGTCGAGATCATCCACGCGGCCAAAGTGCCCGTAATTGGTCGTCTTGCTGTAGATCGGACGCAGCAGGTTCAACTGCTTGATGATGTTCGCCGGTTTGAAGCTAAACACGGCCCGAACCGCCTCGGCGATCTTGTCGTCATCGACCTTGCCCGTGCCAAACGTATCGATATGCACCGACACCGGCTCGGGATAACCGATGGCGTAGGCGAACTGGATTTCGCACCGGTCGGCCAGCCCCGCCGCAACGACATTCTTCGCCACGTATCGGCCCATGTAGGCCGCGCTGCGGTCAACCTTGCTCGGGTCCTTGCCCGAAAATGCGCCGCCGCCGTGACGGCCCATGCCGCCGTAAGTATCAACAATAATTTTGCGTCCCGTCAGGCCCGAGTCGCCCTCCGGCCCACCGATGACAAAACGGCCCGTCGGATTCACCAGATAGCGCGTCTTCGCGTCGAGCAGTTCCTTCGGCAGCACGTCCTTGATCACGTTCTCAATGATGAATGCCTCGATCTCCTTGTGCTTCACCGTATCGCGATGCTGGGTCGAAACCACAACCGCGTCGATCCGCTCGATCTTTTTGCCGTTGTACTGGAGCGATACCTGCGTCTTGCAGTCGGGCCGCAGCCACGAAACCTTTTTGCCCTTGCGCAGCCTGGTCAGCCGCTCGCCCAGCGCATGCGCATAATAAATCGGCGCCGGCATCAGGTTCGGCGTTTCCGTGCAGGCGAAACCGAACATCAGCCCCTGGTCGCCCGCGCCCTGCTCGGCCGTCGCCTTGCCTTCGGCCGCCTTGTCATCGACACCCTGCGCGATGTCGGGACTCTGCGCCGTCAGCGCGTTCATGATGTGGACGCCCTTCGCGTTGAACGACTCGCCCGCGTCGGTGTAGCCGATCTCCTCGATCGCGCCACGCACCACCTTGTTGTAATCGAAATCAGCCTTGGTCGTGATCTCGCCGGCGACGACCACGAGGTTCGACTTTACCATCGTTTCACAGGCCACGCGGCTGTGCTTGTCCTGGGCCAGACAGGCGTCCAGCACCGCATCGGAAATCGTATCGGCAACTTTGTCGGGATGACCCTCCGTCACCGACTCGGAGGAGAAAATATAGGATTTGGCCATGGGTGAAAAAGTACGGTTAAAGGGGCCTCTAAGCAATCAAAAACATGAACATATCTTGATGCGTGGATATATAAATGCGCCAAGGCCTGTTAACCATGCCAGAGCTGTCTTTATGCAAGAAGGCCCCTCAGACGCTAAAACGTCCCCTTCAGCGACACCGAAACCCGCTGCTCTTCGCCCAGGCCGCCCGGCGCTGGGTTTTTGTCCCAGCGATTACTGTACTCAAGGCTTGCCGAAAGATCCTGCTGCAAACGGAACGAAGGCCCGGTCGAAAAAGTCACCGTCTGGTCGTCGAGCGAAATCGGCAGCGAGCTGGCCGGGTTGAGGTTGGTGCCCGGTGTCGTCGCCTGCGGCGTTCCGTTCGAGCCGGAGGCAATCGGCGCGGCCGGTGCCTGGTCGATCAAGCCCTTGGAATTAAGCACCTCCGCATAGCTGTGCCAGCTCAAGTCTCCCGCCACCTTCTGCGACCAATCGGCAAAGAGGGCCTGGTTGAACTGATTGCTGATCCCGGGATATTCCTGGTACTGCTGCTGCCGCAGGCCCATTTCCACGGTCGTGCTTTGCCCCGGCTTCCAGACCAGCGACTGTTGCAGGGAAGGAAAATTCGTCGCCGTCGCGCCGCCTGAGCTCGATTCGTCATAATGCCCCTTCAATATGGCAGTCAGCGGGAGCTTACCCAGCGGCTGGCTGAATTGCGCGTCGTAGGCATTGCTAATCGTGGTGGTCCACGGCGCAGCCACCGTCTCGGTCCGGTCCGTGTTGATGTCAAAAGTTAACACGGAATTGAACGGCAGATGCCCCTGCGCGGAAAACCCGCAGCCATCGGTAACGGTCGCCTCCGCCGGCGACAGCCCGTCGTATTCCGATTCATGCAGGTTCGTGCTTAGCGTTAGGGTCGAAAGCGGCTCAAACTGAAGCGCAACCTTCTGGCCATGCGACAGCTCCTCCGAATCATCCTCCCGCATCACCGCGTTCGACTCACAGTTCAGTGAAAGCGTATCGACCAGTTGGCGGGTGTAAGTGACGCCATAATCCTCCTGCCAGAGCGAATCGGTCGACACCACGGCGAATGGATCGGTCGTATTTTGGCCTGCCGTCGCGCTGAACTTCACCTCCGGCGTCCCCGTCCCGGTCGGCTTCAACCAGTCGTAGCTCAACCACCCCGAACCCGCATTGACGGACGTTGCCGCAGCGTCCTGCGCCTTGACCGGCAATCCCAGCAGCACCACCGCTGCGCCAAGTGGAATGGTCAATTTTGAAAGCATGGACTTCAGGACTCTAATCGTTAAAATCGGCAAAAATCTTTCTCCCCGCCCCTTCGCTTGCCGCAAAGGATGTTCCCCTGCTTTCATTTAGAGACGCCACGGGCCGCGAAAAAGTTCAAAGAAAAACGCTTCGTCAGAAAACTGCGGGCCGGGATGTGGTCAGGGCCGGAACCGCTTTTCTTCGGCATCAAAAATATCGAAGAAGTAGCGAATATGGCGAATGACCTCCGGTGCGACGTTCTTGGGAATGTAATCCTCCATGAATTCCTGCATTTTATCCGGCAATTCGCTGATCCGCTTGTACCGCAGGTCGTTATTCCAGCGGATAATCTCGATCCGCGGCCGTTTCGTCGCCTGCTCCTCGATCCATTTCCCCACGGCCTTATTGTCGGCGCCGGTCGCAACGAAATCCCGAAGATCCGACCCTTTGATCCCTGCAAAACCCAAGAACAGGTTATCGAGCGGACAATCGAAGTGATAGTCGCCAATCGTCCCCGCCAGTTCGGCCCGGCATTTGTCCAAGGCACGTCTCGCCAGGACATAGCCGGCAAGCATGGCATGGGGGCTATGCGGATAGGTTTTGGTCAAATCGGGGGCTAATGACTTAACTTTATCGTTAATGTTAGGACTCATCCCTCAACTTGCCCTATTACCACTTCGTTGCAAGTTCCTTCAAGGCCGTTTCCGCTTTTTCCCGGGATACCTTTGCCGCATCTTCTCCCTGATTCATGCTGTCCGCCACGACAAAGGTCACATCGGTCACGCCGATAAACCCAAAAATCGCCCGCAGGTAAGGTTCCTGGAAGTTATAGGCGCCCATCGGCGAACCGGACGGAAATGAACCGCCGCTGCTGGTGATGAAAAGCGCCTTCTTGTTTTTGACCAAGCCCTCGTAGCCATTCGGGCCGACGGCAAAGGTCTTTCCCGCCCGAACAATCTGGTCGATATAGGCCTTGAACGTCGAGGGGATGTTCAGGTTGTACATCGGCACACCGAAAATATAGCGGTCGGCCGAAAGAAACTCGTCCACGAGCTGGTCCGAAACGGCGATGGCCGCCTTCGATTCGGGTGTCTGCGCCTCAGGCGGAGCAAACGAGCCGACCACCCAGGCCTCGGTTACGTGCGTCACGGGATGATGGCCGATGTCCCGCAGCAGGATGGTATCCTGCGGATGCTCCTGCGACCAGAGCCGGGCAAAGGTGGTGGTGAGGGCGCGCGAAACAGATCGTTCGCCGCGCGGGCTGGCGGTGATGGCTAGTATCTTGGACATGTCAGTTCTTTCTCCTCGGGGTTGCTACACGGGTTAATCAAGGTCGTTACGATTTATCAGGTCACGCGCGGGATACAAGCGGATGATGACGGGTGCATGGCATTTTCGAGCACATCGTTAAGCGTGGTTCGTGCCAGTTCGCGGATCATCGCCTCTTCCGCTCCGGTAAAGATATCTTCCAGAATGCGATGCATCGCCTGCCCAATGGGACATTTCTTGTTCGGCGGCGTATGGGGCAAATGAAGCGGTTCCGACGTTTTCACCGCCCGGTAAACATCCGCCAGCGTGATCTGACGCGGCAGCCGGGAAAGTCGCACGCCGCCTCCGGGCCCCTTCTGCGTTTCCGCCATGCCGGCTTCCTGCAGGCTGGCCATGAGTCTTCGGACGACAACCGGATGGGTCATCGTACTCTCAGCAATCTCGTTCGACGTCCGAAAGGCGGCCGGGCTCTGCGCCAGAAGGGCCAGGAGATGGACTCCGGTGGCAAATTGGCAACTGGCGGGCATGTTTGTAACCACCATTATTACGTATCATTGTCAAGTCCTCTCCGCTTGCCTCATCGGGTAGGACTCTTATCCAAAGTAGACAAGGGTCGCTCTCTTCATCACGTAGCAAGGGCTAGATCATTTTAACATATAGTGCACATGTAACCGGCATGACGAAAGAAGCCCTGGGCATCGGCGGGGCTGACCCGGCGCAGGGCTTGCGCGATGGCCGTCAGGAGCTCTTCGTCGGTGCGGGCCTTGGCCTGGCGCAGGT